>CBDHHR010000585.1:0-7500 GCA_965263245.1 Metamycoplasmataceae bacterium
GATGATATATTTACAAAGGATCAGTTAGAAAGGATGACAATAAATAAATACAATGCATATATAAATGTTGCTGTATCAAGAACAGAGGTCGTGATATGACAAAGATTTGTATTACACCATGTTTTATTTCTTGACATTTAATTATATCCTTCTCTGTTCCTGTTGCTGCTCTCTTATCCCAATATATATTTCTCACAACTCTAAGTTCTTTACCTGCAAAACAAACTCTTCCATATTGATATGATTTATTCATGACGAACTCTGTTAAATGCCTTTGTATAAACGATAAAACAATATTGTATACAGCCTGTAGATCTTTCTGCCTGCCAATGCTCTTTCAATCAGTGTTCGTATAACGCATATTGCATTACTTGGAGCATTATCTTCTACAAATCCACACCGTTATTTTGCAATTTCTGGTTTTGTTTTGTCTCTCATCGTTGCCGTAATAATGTAGGTAACATCTAGGTAAAGTGACTCATATGACGGACAGTGAAGTCACTATTTAATGGCACCTGGTTTCTTTGGAAGTGCTATAAAAACGGATCTTGATACATCAGTCGGGATTCTTCTGCTGTCGTATATTGTGTTCAAGAAATCAGTCACTTTATCAATTCAAAATTCATCCAAACACTCAATCGGTCTAAATGGAAATAGTGTCTGATCCAGCAACGTTCCTTTTTCAAATTGGAATACCAACAAAGTTCTTAATTGGAGCGTTTCCACCCCTTGGATCATTGCAAAGTTCGCTAATTTAGTCTGATCATCTCTCTAAAGCATGTTCGTCTTCCCAGGGAGTTCTTTTATTTTAGCATGCATGGATTGTGTGTCGTTCTGATGCTTCTGTTCAATTTAATAGCATTAATCGTTCAGCTATCTTTGCATAACATAACCCTCGCGGTTTTGCCAGATTTTTCTCCTTTCGTGCATCCAATTTAGAATGTCGTCAGTCATCCATGAAATTTGTTTGTAGTTCCTCTTTTTTAATGTCTACGAATAGTTTAAATAGTCAATCTAGTGCATCTCAACAAAGTCCACACAAGCCCAATAAATCCCAACTCAGTGCATCTCACCCCAGCTAATTAAAACCACAGCGTTCCTGTCTGGGACCGAATGGGTTAGTATTACGACTGTTGCCCATCATAACGTGGCTGTTTGTGCAAGACTCGATGTACTTACTGGGAAACTATGATGAGCTTGATTATTTCCAAACGAAACCGCCATTAGCACGGCAATTTTATTTTGTTCGCATCATTATATTCAGGTCAAAGCAACTTCTGTTTATTTGTGTAATATTAATCGTATGCATACGCCACTCCTTGTCACTTAATTAGCGATGTAAACAAGGTTTCTAAATATATTATTCAAATTAGTACCCTATATATCAACCGCACCGACGGGAGAATTTGTTTCAAAAGACAGTTATCCGTCGGAGAATCGGTGTTGAGAACTACAACTGAATTACAGTCATCGAATGTAGTACTTTGCAAATTTGGATGTAAGTACGGGAGACTGTGCCCGCATGTGGCGATTATGGGACGAGAAAGATTGTGCATTTGTATGGTGTGTGCGTGCGTGAGTGCATGTGTGCGTGTAAAAGTACAAACATGTTACACGCGTGTGTATAACTGAAGAGAACATTAGCAACCTTTTACAAGCAGTCATATGATTTGAGTGAATCACAAACAGAACAGTAGACGATTCTGATGTAGCGATATGGTTCAGTGAGTGATAAGCAAGACGACTGAGAATTGTGTCGATTATTGTTCATTCTGCAGGAAATTTATTTTGACTAGGAAGAGGTAGAACAATCCCTTGTGTGTCTCATATGTGAAACTGGTAGACTGTTCAACGCAGCTTTAGAATGAGTGTTTACTGTACACAGAGAGCGACACAGGAGACCAATATGCAAGGAGCAAATAGAAAATATCAAAAGGAATTAAAAGCTGCATGATAATATTATTGATTCGATCGCCTTAAGTACTAATGAAGCCATTTTGATATGCATAAAAAATCATTGCAGGGCAGTAATTTTGCATTTGCCAATACAAACGTTAGCTATATTATTGTGTATGTACAATTTATCCGAAGCACACATTTTTACTTCGATAAGAACATTTCTAGTCCCTGGCTGAACAAAATCACAGCTCCTAGGCATTGAATTAGGAATTTATTCATAATGTTACGTTATATTTCTTGAAATATATAATGCATAACGAATGAGATAAAGTACATAATTTCTACATACGGAAAAGAACAATAGCGAGACAAGACACGATACTGAGCACCTGGCGGTTAATACATTAAAAACTAACATTTGTAAACTTGTTTTCGAAATACGGTAAGCAGGAGTGAACTATTCAATGTACGTCCAATTACTTACAGTTTGACGAGTATCAAACATGACGGGAATAGGACGGATCGACATGGTCGTGTTGCTGCTTTGCTTGGACGTGGTTTATGGTTAGTATGTACTATCAATTTGTACACGTTAACGTTCATAATACATCAACTTGTACACGTTAGCGTCCCTATTACGTCTATATAACATTCCATTGTATTTTGTTCCATATATTTTGGACAATTAGTTGTGCATATGTGAACTCAAAGAATACAATTCATATGTGCGTGTTTACCAGAAATGCTAACTAAAAAACTAAAAGTATATATATATATATATATATATATATATATATATATATATATATATATATATACATATATATATATATATATATATATATATATATATATATATATATATTTATATTTATAATTATACATATATAAACTTATAATCTTAATGATACGTAACCTCTTTAGTTATTGAACACGTATTTTATTCCTGCTTACAGTTGATGTCACTGCCACAGTTTCACGTGTATTCATTTCAGCCAGTCAAATGCCCACGTGCCAGGGACGGGCGCAAGATATCGCCGATGAGACAATTACGCTTAAGACAACACCCGCCGAGAAATGCCACTGCAGTCTCACGTCCTGGCGTCGGACAGTTACATTTAGCGCTTTCGCCGAGCCCAGGGGATCTCTTCTGCGGGTCTGCTTGACGATTGATTCAGATACAGGAGGCTTCAAGAAAACCAAATGTGTCGTTGGCCGCCAAAGTAAAGGACACACGGAATGTATTCTCTTCATCTGCATCCGAGTACAGATCTCACGCGACGGCTCCCCCGAACTGCACTTAACGAGTGAGTGTCGCACAGAGGTTGTTGCAATTCTAGTTACCATAAACTCGGTTGTATATGTCTATTGGAAATTACATATTGTTTTTGAGACATATATGGTTCACGATCTCCCGTGCATGACCGCTTGTGATGGATTAGTAACTGTTGCAACTAAAATATCGAAATAAAAATAAACTACCTCAGGTAATTATGCTCAGCATCAATCCATACTTAATATCAAGAAGTAAAAACAACTGCATACATTGCTACGGTTGATTTGTTATAAAAACGAAAATGCACATCCTTACATGTATCATTCGTGTCAATGTTTAAACAATTAGCTGACACTTATTTGACAAAGGCTGACTTGACGTATATGAACGAGGAAAAACGAAAAACGCTTCCACTCTACATGTACATGCCATCAGTTACCTTGAGCATACGCCACGCCACGCCACGCCATGCAAGTGGCAAGTGTGTGTGTGTGTGTGTGTGTGTGTGTGTGTGTGTGTGTGTGTGTGTGTGTGTGTGTGTGTGTGTGTGTGTGTGTGTGTGTTTGTGTGTGTGTTTGTGTGTGTGTGTGTGAGTGTGTGTGAGTGTGTGCGTGTGCGTGTGCGTGTGCGTGTGCGTGTGCGTGTGCGTGTGCGTGTGCGTGTGCGTGTGCGTGTGCGTGTGCGTGTGCGTGTGCGTGTGCGTGTGCGTGTGCGTGTGCGTGTGCGTGTGCGTGTGCGTGTGCGTGTGCGTGTGCGTGTGCGTGTGCGTGTGCGTGTGCGTGTGCGTGTGCGTGTGCGTGTGCGTGTGCGTGTGCGTGTGCGTGTGCGTGTGCGTGTGCGTGTGCGTGTGCGTGTGCGTGTGCGTGTGCGTGTGCGTGTGCGTGTGCGTGTGCGTGTGCGTGTGCGTGTGCGTGTGCGTGTGCGTGTGCGTGTGCGTGTGCGTGTGCGTGTGCGTGTGCGTGTGCGTGTGCGTGTGCGTGTGCGTGTGCGTGTGCGTGTGCGCGTGCGCGTGCGCGTGCGCGTGCGCGTGCGCGTGCGCGTGCGCGTGCGCGTGCGCGTGCGCGTGCGCGAGCGCGTGCGCGTGCGCGTGCGCGTGCGCGTGCGCGTGCGCGTTCGCGTTCGCGTTCGCGTTCGCGTTCGCGTTCGCGTTCGCGTTCGCGTTCGCGTTCGCGTTCGCGTTCGCGTTCGCGTTCGCGTTCGCGTTCGCGTTCGCGTTCGGGTTCGCGTTCGCGTTCGCGTTCGCGTTCGCGTTCGCGTTCGCGTTCGCGTTCGCGTTCGCGTTCGCGTTCGCGTTCGCGTTCGCGTTCGCGTTCGCGTTCGCGTTCGCGTTCGCGTTCGCGTTCGCGTTCGCGTTCGCGTTCGCGTTCGCGTTCGCGTTCGCGTTCGCGTTCGCGTTCGCGTTCGCGTTCGCGTTCGCCTTCGCGTTCGCGTTCGCGTTCGCGTTCGCGTTCGCGTTCGCGTTCGCGTTCGCGCTCGCGTTTGCGTTTGTGTGTGTATGAGTGTCTGTGCATGTATTTATGTATGTGTGTGCGTTTGTGTGTGAGAATGTGTGTGTGTGTGTGTGTGTGTGTGTGTGTGTGTGTGTGTGTTTGTTTGTGTATGTGTATGTGCGTATGCCTGTGTCTGTGTGTGTCTATCTCAGTAAATCTGGTTTATCTACGTAAAACGATGTGACAAGCCGATAAAAACATTAAATACGTGACGAAAGTATAACACTGCTAAATATCCATTATTTCTTGCAGCTATGCCCATGGCAACAAGCATATCTGGTAACTGTCAGTACCGAAACGTACAAACAACAACAACAACAACAGCAACAACAAAAAAGACAACACCAATGAAGACTACAACGAAAACAACAACTACGACAACAAAACTGGCAACGACAACTACAACGACTGCGCCTACAACTACTATTACAAAAATAACACCAACGGCGATAAAGAAAACGACTGGTACAAGTTCAAAGGCGACAACGTCTCCATCACTGACAATAAAGACAACGACAACGACAACGCATCCAACAACTAAATCAAATATGAATAAGGAAACAACAACAACAACAACAATTTCAAAAACGGAGAGGCAAAAAACAAAAATGACGTCGGATACAACAATTATATTTATTAACACCACACCAACAATGGTTAAAAGTACTATTGAAAAATCGTCATCAGTTGCAAAGCCAGAGACAACAACTATGCAGACATCAACAGCAGAGAGCACGACAGTGACATCTAATCCGGCAACAACTCCAAATATACCAACGGCTAAGAAAACAGATAAACCATCGACTGCCAGAACAGAAAATACATCCACGGATGTGACGCAAACCATTCCTACAACGACTACAATGACTAACACCACCGTAGCTGTATTGACAACAACTACAGCAAAACCGACGACAATGACAGAAACAACGACACGGAAGCCACCAGCCGTATTTACGATGTCTACTTCGGCGTATGTAACTACCAATAAACTGTCACCAATAGTGAACTCTACAACTTCCACAGCAAGCACAAGCACAGAACAAACGACAACAACATCAACAACCACAACAACAACACAAGTTACGGTAACTACGATAATGAAAGCAACTGCTACGCCAACACATGGAACTACAATAACACCAACAATACAACAGAACACGGTAATGACTCAACACCCTTCAAACGCGACTACTAAGATGTCAGACAATCAGTCGGTATCGACAATAGTTCCGAGACCGACAACGACTGAGTTCACAACGAAAGCAACAAACACACAACCGACAGAACTCGTGACATCTGCTGTTACATCATCCCTTGCGACTGCAGACAAGTTGATGACAGTGGAATTAAGGTCAACAGACCATGAAGGAGACACAACACCGCTGATCACAATGACACCTACAGAAAATACGGGCAGGCAAAATAGAACACAGCGTTCAGATTATGCATCTGATAGCACAACTGTTTTCGGAAGCACGTCAGCAATGGGAGATTACAGCTTTAGAACAACGGAAGTGAATGGCGGTAGACAAAGGACATCATTATCAGCAAAGGACTTAAACACGGATACTAGGAACTACCCGGTGACTACTACAATGGCCTTTTCCGAAACGTCACTTGGTCTCAACCCTCAGGTGGTGTCAGGTGAGTCGATGTAGTTACTTAGTGTCAATCCTCAGGTGGTGTTAGGTGAGTCGGTGAAGTTACTCAGTGTCAACCCTCAGGTGGTGTTAGGTGAGTCGGTGTAGTTACTCGGTGTCAACCCTCAGGTGGTGTCAGGTGACTCGGTGTAGTTACTCAGTGTCAACCCTCAGGTGGTGTCAGGTGACTCGGTGTAGTTACCCAGTGTCAACCCTCAGGTGGTGTTAGGTGAGTCGGTGAAGTTACTCAGTGTCAACCCTCAGGTGGTGTCAGGTGACTCGGTGTAGTTACTCAGTGTCAACCCTCAGGTGGTGTCAGGTGACTCGGTGTAGTTACCCTGTGTCAACCCTCAGGTGGTGTTAGGTGAGTCGGTGTAGTTACTCAGTGTCAACCCTCAGGTGGTGACAGGTGACTCGGTGTAGTTACTCAGTGTTTACCCTCAGGTGGTTTAGGTGAGTCGGTGTAGTTACTCAGTGTCAACCTCAGGTGGTGTCAGGTGACTCGGTGTAGTTACCCTGTGTCAACCCTCAGGTGGTGTTAGGTGAGTCGGTGTAGTTACTCAGTGTCAACCCTCAGGTGGTGACAGGTGACTCGGTGTAGTTACTCAGTGTCAACCCTCAGGTGGTTTAGGTGTGTCGGTGTAGTTACTCAGTGTCAACCCTCAGGTGGTGTCAGGTGACTCGGTGTAGTTACTCAGTGTCAACCCTCAGGTGGTGTCAGGTGACTCGGTGTAGTTACCCAGTGTCAACCCTCAGGTGGTGTTAGGTGAGTCGGTGTAATTACTCAGTGTCAACCCTCAGGTGGTGTTAGGTGAGTCGGTGTAGTTACTCAGTGTCAACCCTCAGGTGGTGTTAGATGAGTCGGTGTAGTTACTCAGTGTCAACCCTCAGGTGGTGTTAGGTGAGTCGATGTAGTTACTCAGTGTCAACCCTCAGGTGGTGTTAGGTGAGTCGGTGAAGTTACCCAGTGTCAACCCTCAGGTGGTGTTAGGTGAGTCGGTGTAGTTACTCAGTGCCAACCCTCAGGTGGTGTTAGGTGAGTCGGTGAAGTTACTCAGTGTCAACCCTCAGGTGGTGTTAGGTGAGTCGGTGTAGTTACTCAATGTCAAGCCTCAGGTGGTGTCAGGTGAGTCGATGTAGTTACTCAGTGTCAACCCACAGGTGGTGTCAGGTGAGTCGGTTTAGTTACTCA
>CBDHHR010000586.1:0-9247 GCA_965263245.1 Metamycoplasmataceae bacterium
GCTGGTGTCCACGTTGAGCAGTTGCTCAGCCTGTCAAGATGATCCAAGTGATAGTGCTTAGGGTGTTCGTCTCGGCGCAGATGGACATGGTGACCTAGTTCAGAAGTTGGTTCACCTGATACGGGGTGTATAGCCATACTGTTTATATGGCTGAAATTAGCGTCGTCATCTGCGTCGGTTTGAGGATACCTCAGTCGGGCTGTTGAGGAGAACCCAGCAAATGTTTCCACAACCGGACCTTTTTCCGGGCCGAACACCTCTGTCTGCAAGGCACACAGCGTTGCTTCTTGCTTGTCTAGTTTCTCCGTTATTTTATTCTGTACCGATTGCATTGTAGAATCATATATGTCATTAATCTGTTTGAGTGTCTGTGTATTGGTAGAATAAATTCTGTAAAGCCTCTCATTCAACTGTTTGAATGACTGTGCGATGCTACCCATGTCCTTTTGCTCCTTTGGTGGTGCCATGTTAGCTAGAAAAACACGTGAAGCGACTGGTAGGTTGGTGTCTTCGGTAGGTTGGTGTCTTCGGTAGGTTGGTGTCTTCGGTAGGTTGGTGTCTTCGGTAGGTCGGTGTCTTCGGTAGGTCGGTGTCTTCGGTAGGTCGGTGTCTTCGGTAGGTCGGTGTCTTCGGTAGGTCGGTGTCTTCGGTAGGTCGGTGTCTTCGGTAGGTCGGTGTCTTCGGTAGGTCGGTGTCTTCGGTAGGTCGGTGTCTTCGGTAGGTCGGTGTCTTCGGTAGGTCGGTGTCTTCGGTAGGTCGGTGTCTTCGGTAGGTCGGTGTCTTCGGTAGGTCGGTGTCTTCGGTAGGTCGGTGTCTTCGGTAGGTCGGTGTCTTCGGTAGGTCGGTGTCTTCGGTAGGTCGGTGTCTTCGGTAGGTCGGTGTCTTCGGTAGGTCGGTGTCTTCGGTAGGTCGGTGTCTTCGGTAGGTCGGTGTCTTCGGTAGGTCGGTGTCTTCGGTAGGTCGGTGTCTTCGGTAGGTCGGTGTCTTCGGTAGGTTGGTGTCTTCGGTAGGTTGGTGTCTTCGGTAGGTTGGTGTCTTCGGTAGGTCGGTGTCTTCGGTAGGTCGGTGTCTTCGGTAGGTCGGTGTCTTCGGTAGGTCGGTGTCTTCGGTAGGTTGGTGTCTTCGGTAGGTTGGTGTCTTCGGTAGGTTGGTGTCTTCGGTAGGTTGGTGTCTTCGGTAGGTTGGTGTCTTCGGTAGGTTGGTGTCTTCGGTAGGTCGGTGTCTTCGGTAGGTCGTGTCTTCGGTAGGTTGGTGTCTTCGGTAGGATGGTGACTTCGGTAGGTTGGTGTCTTCGGTAGGTTGGTGTCTTCGGTAGGTCGGTGTCTTCGGTAGGTCGGTGTCTTCGGTAGGTCGGTGTCTTCGGTAGGTTGGTGTCTTCGGTAGGTTGGTGTCTTCGGTAGGTTGGTGTCTTCGGTAGGTCGGTGTCTTCGGTAGGTCGGTGTCTTCGGTAGGTCGGTGTCTTCGGTAGGTCGGTGTCTTCGGTAGGTCGGTGTCTTCGGTAGGTTGGTGTCTTCGGTAGGTTCGTGTCTTCGGTAGGTTCGTGTCTTCGGTAGGTTCGTGTCTTCGGTAGGTCGGTGTCTTCGGTAGGTCGGTGTCTTCGGTAGGTCGGTGTCTTCGGTAGGTCGGTGTCTTCGGTAGGTTGGTGTCTTCGGTAGGTTGGTGTCTTCGGTAGGTTGGTGTCTTCGGTAGGTTGGTGTCTTCGGTAGGTTGGTGTCTTCGGTAGGTTGGTGTCTTCGGTAGGTCGGTGTCTTCGGTAGGTCGGTGTCTTCGGTAGGTCGTGTCTTCGGTAGGTTGGTGTCTTCGGTAGGATGGTGACTTCGGTAGGTTGGTGTCTTCGGTAGGTTGGTGTCTTCGGTAGGTCGGTGTCTTCGGTAGGTCGGTGTCTTCGGTAGGTCGGTGTCTTCGGTAGGTTGGTGTCTTCGGTAGGTTGGTGTCTTCGGTAGGTTGGTGTCTTCGGTAGGTTGGTGTCTTCGGTAGGTTCGTGTCTTCGGTAGGTTGGTGTCTTCGGTAGGTTGGTGTCTTCGGTAGGTTGGTGTCTTCGGTAGGTTGGTGTCTTCGGTAGGTCGGTGTCTTCGGTAGGTTGGTGTCTTCGGTAGGTTCGTGTCTTCGGTAGGTTGGTGTCTTCGTTAGGTTGGTGTCTTCGGTAGGTTGGTGTCTTCGGTAGGTTGGTGTCTTCGGTAGGTTCGTGTCTTCGGTAGGTTCGTGTCTTCGGTAGGCTGGTGTCTTCGGCTTATTAACTAATGTCAGCGAAATGACATTAACCAGCAGTGTTGCTTCAATGAGTCGCAATAGTCTCAATTATGATTTAAGGTGTGCAATAACGCAACTCATGGAAATACCAGATGGGGCCCTGTTAAGAATAGTATTCAATGTTGTGAAGTATGCGTAGAGACAGGGCAGTATTACGTAACACAATCACTGACAACAAGCTGCACCCGTCAGTAATTGTCGGCGCACATTGCGTAGGTCCAGTCAAGTGAAGCAGCTAGGTGATTGTCTCAGGCCCAACAAACAACTAATTGTCTCATCACATGTTTGACTGAACGCGCTGTGCAAGCAAAGATCATTCAGTTCTAGTTGTCAGCGGCATTCGTGCATGATACACCCTTATAAAATGTACTAAAAATAATTGTAATGTATCAGCTATTTTGCAAATAGTGCAGTCACGTAATGTTCGTAGACGACAGAGACGAAAGATCAAATATTTTAATACAATAACAAATTAACGCTATGAAATACTCCCAATGCAAGCTTTATACAAAGGCAACCCACTCACATTCCCTTTCACAAATTATAAATGGCGTTCGGTGCGTACATAACGTTACAAAATACAAGTAGAATTCGTATGCAATAAGGGTATATGCGATTACATCGAGTAGACAGAAGGATCCGTTTAGTTAGAAAATAATGTAAATACTTGTGGTGATTAGATACGCCGATTATGTCTGCAACTGGCCGGTCAACTTTCTCGAATTATAGACTGGTGTCAACAAGTTTGTTTTAACCAGTAGCGCTACGTAAACTCAATAAACGGCACATTAAGTGTGAAGTCATAGTGTAACAACACACGTTATCGTAGCGTATAGAATTAGCAGACAGTGTGTCCTGTCGGGGAAGTTATTGGTTGGTGCACGCCCTGTCGCTCTGCGATGAGACACGAAAGTGATTGGTAAGAAGTATTGTGATCGTTCAAACAAGGTTTAGCGTTGTCATGCACTGATATGAATTCACCTTGGATTTAATTACAAATGTAAACACCTAGTTAATATCTGGCACAGTGAGTTTGGTCAGCATGGTTAATTAAGATAACATTTTTATAGTCATTGCATGAGAAGGAAATATTTTCTGGAAGTTTAAACTCATTCGTCAACAATTCAGACGGTTAGTCGAAGTCGTTGTGGTGGGCGTTGCCGGGGGTCGATTTTGGGAAACACGTTTACTGCCTCTCAGAATAATCTCTGGATAAACAGAAACGACCGTTGTGTAATATTAGCACAGCGGGAACACGCAGTTTTTCACACAACGTCAAATTGACATTGGAAAGTTTGCGTTATAGTTGACAAAATATTTGTCCAACTCCTCACGACCAACCTGTTTATACAAGGTGCGTGAACGTACGTTTTCTGACACTCTGACACCAATGTTGTAAACGGTGGTTGGCGTCTGGGCGACGACAACACAACTATAAGTAAATGTGATATACTTGCAGTTTGTTGTCGTCTTCCTTGCCCCACACACGTATTACACAGCCATCGGAATGACTGCTACTGCGACGGTCTAGTATGACGACGATTGGACGTTGCATCGTAGGTCTTTATTCACAGTAACAGCACAGTGTACAGTGTTTGCAGCCCTTATATACCTAACAAAGAGGACGTTCCTGGGCGTTGCCCCGAGTGGCTAATCTGAAACTATCATGCTACCATGAGTGGATCCTGGCCTACCACAATATATATATATATATATATATATATATATATATATATATATATATATATATATATATATATATATATATATATCATTATCACTGTTAAAGTAGCTGTGTTTGTTCCGTTAACGTATGGATTTATTTTCCGATCTGACAGGCGGACGTTCCAGATGAATTTCTCTCGCCCGATATTACTGTTTCATCATAATTCATATATACGTTTTTGAACGTTTCGTGTGCTGCAAACATTGCGAGTTTGGTATGCAGCATACTTGAGCAGTATTTATTTACGTGTTAAGATAATTAAATAAATGCCTATGAACGTAAAACGTCGGTGTAATGGAGATATTACGAAGATATATTTTCTATAGACAGATGGTTGTAATATCGGAGGAGGAACCCCAGCGTTCTTTGCACATGGAGAGGTCTTAATGTCCGCAGCAATAGCAAAATTATTAGCAAAATCATTGTAATTGAATAGTTTAATCTGTATCCATTCTCAGTCATGTTGTATTTTCGTTGTCGTACAAAATACTTGGTTTGATTTAATGAACGAATAAAACGTGTACACAAATATTCACCACCGTCTAGACTCTATAGCCAGGTGTTCTTTCTTACAACTGAGTGAACTGGAGCAATGAGGAGTGAACGAAATTGTGTAAGGTTCAAAATAACAGCAGGAGGATCCATGTATCGAACGTGTCTATTGAGAATCCGGTGTTCTATTAACTGCGATACGGTGCCCTTATATTGCTAGCAGGTACACCGCATACACCGTTCAACGGTAGTTGTGGCGAACAGTAAAATACGCTTCAAACGTCGCATTGTTTTGCTCGTATATGTTTGGACACATCTAGTTTAAACCTGGTGTTTGCTCCAACAAAACAAATCAAATACAGTCCATTGACCACACTACACCATCCATTTGTGTTGACTGGGTTTTCTTCGATCTTCCGACACCGTCCATATTTCTTCACCTGTCAAAGACCTAGGATTATGCCTTTGACTGTTTATAAACTCCTTTTTCAGTAGCGCATTCAGTATTTTAAACATTTCTCATTGTGGTCACATTATTGTAGTGTTTTGGTTCATTATGCCCATTATCTCATTTGGTATCCCTTATTCTTAGTGCTCATGGTTTCGATGTCCACACTTCCGTTGTTCATATTTCTGGTGTCCATATTTTGGGTGTCAATATTCCGTGGTGTCCATATTTTTGATATCCATATTTCAGGTGTCCATATTTTCCATAGTGTCCGTATTTCTGCACTAACAACATATCAAATTTAGCATACTTACTGTTATACTGTCATTAGTAGTTGTCATAAAATATAGGTAATATCATAAAGGAATGTCATACGGCAGTTGACGTTGCGGATTTATTCAAACGCTTTATCTAGGTGAATTGTGGTAGTTAACCATATGTCAACTTAATATGTCATTCGCACCAACTAAAAGCTCCGAGCGCTATTTACAGTACGAATCATGATGATAGGTTTTTTCTTTTTTGGTATCAGGGTCTTTCATAAAAACGGATCGGAAATATCCAGTGTTATCGCCCACCAATAGAGTTTGCAAACACAACAACCGAGCCACATTGCGCAGTATAGCTATCATAACAACAGCAGTTAATGCCAAGTGCAACCTCCCACGCCTTCCTATGCTTTGTGTCCCCTTGTGATAATGCTCAAGCATATTGCGTGTTCCCCAGACACCTTTAATCGAACGGCAAATAACTGACCCAGTTCGCCCATTTCGCCAAAGGTGACATCCGAAAAGCACGTAAAGCGGGTGTTTGCAATTTGTGTTCAATGTAGCATCCGTTCACATATGTTCATTTATATTTAACAGTCTTTGTTTAACGATTAGCGAAATAATGTATGTTGTTTACTATTAGCTGTGGTTGTGTGTGATTGCAAGTAGCTACGAGTGATTATTTATGATTCTGTACAGGTATTTGCATTTGTCGGATAGAAACATCGAAAGATAACATTCCATATGTTTGGTAAACTTCAAACACGCATCTACCTAAACAACAGTACGGTGACACTTCCTGGGGCTCTAAATACAGTACGGTGACACTTCCTGGGGCTCTAAATACAGTACGGTGACACTTCATGGGGCTCTAAATACAGTACGGTGACACTTCCTGGGGCTCTAAATACAGTACGGTGACACTTCCTGGGGCTCTAAACGACAGTACCGTGACATTTCCTGGCGCTCTAAATACAGTACGGTGACACTTCCTGGGGCTCTAAATACAGTACGGTGACACTTCCTGGGGCTCTAAACGACAGTACAGTGACACTTCCTGGGGCTCTAAACGACAGTACGGTGACACTTCCTGGGGCTCTAAACGACAGTACGGTGACATTTCCTGGGGCTCGAAACGACAGTACGGTGACACTTCCTGGGGCTCTAAACGACAGTACGGTGACATTTCCTGGGGCTCGAAACGACAGTACGGTGACACTTCCTGGGGCTCTAAACGACAGTACGGTGACACTTCCTGGGGCTCGAAACGACAGTACGGTGACACTTCCTGGGGCTCTAAATGACAGTACGGTGACACTTCCTGGGGCTCTAAACGACAGTACGGTGACACTTCCTGGGGCTCTAAACGACAGTACAGGAACATTTCCTGGGGCTCTAAACGACGGTACAGTGACACTTCCTGGGGCTCTAAACGACAGTACAGGGACATTTCCTGGAGCTCTAAACGACAGTACGGTGACACTTCCTGTGGCTCTAAACGACAGTACAGTGACACTTCATGGGGCTCTAATCGACAGTACAGTGACACTTCCTGGGGCTCTAAACGACAGTACTGTGACACTTCCTGGGGCTCTAAACGACAGTACAGTGACACTTCCTGGGGCTCTAAACGACAGTACAGTGACACTTCCTGGGGCTCTAAACGACAGTACGTTAATACTTCCTGGGGCTCTAAACGACAGTACGGTGACATTTCCTGGGGCTCTAAACGACAGTACAGTGACACTTCCTGGGGCTCTAAATACAGTACGGTGACACTTCCTGGGGCTCTAAATACAGTACGGTGACACTTCCTGGGGCTCTAAACGACAGTACGGTGACACTTCCTGGGGCTCTAAACGACAGTACGGTGACATTTCCTGGGGCTCGAAACGACAGTACGGTGACACTTCCTGGGGCTCTAAACGACAGTACGGTGACATTTCCTGGGGCTCGAAACGACAGTACAGTGACACTTCCTGGGGCTCTAAACGACAGTACGGTGACACTTCCTGGGGCTCTAAACGACAGTACAGTGACACTTCCTGGGGCTCTAAACGACAGTACAGGAAAATTTCCTTGGGCTCTAAACGACGGTACAATGACACTTCCTGGGGCTCTAAACGACAGTACAGGGAAATTTCCTGGGGCTCTAAACGACAGTACGGTGACACTTCCTGGGGCTCTAAACGACAGTACAGTGACACTTCCTGGGGCTCTAATCGACAGTACAGTGACACTTCCTGGGGCTCTAAACGACAGTACAGTGACACTTCCTGGGGCTCTAAACGACAGTACAGTGACACTTCCTGGGGCTCTAAACGACAGTACAGTGACACTTCCTGGGGCTCTAAACGACAGTACAGTGACACTTCCTGGGGCTCTAAACGACAGTGCAGTGACACTTCCTGGGGCTCTAAACGACAGTACGGTGACCCTTCCTGGGGCTCTAATCGACAGTACAGTGACCCTTCCTGGGGCTCTAAACGACAGTACAGGGACACTTCCTGGGGCTCTAAACGACAGTACAGTGACACTTCCTGGGGCTCTAAACGACAGCACAGTGACACTTCCTTGGGCTCTAAACGACAGTACAGTGACACTTCCTGGGGCTCTAAACGACAGTACAGTGACACTTCCTGGGGCTCTAAACGACAGTACAGTGACACTTCCTGGGGCTCTAATCGACAGTACAGTGACACTTCCTGGGGCTCTAATCGACAGTACAGTGACACTTCCTGGGGCTCTAAACGACAGTACAGTGACACTTCCTGGGGCTCTAATCGACAGTACAGTGACACTTCCTGGGGCTCTAAACGACAGTACAGTGACACTTCCTGGGGCTCTAATCGACAGTACAGTGACACTTCCTGGGGCTCTAAACGACAGTACAGTGACACTTCCTGGGGCTCTGCTCCTTATTCGACTTCCAACCGTTCTGTCAACTATTATTGTTGACGACTGCGAGGTGCAGACAGTTCTAATTCATGGCTTCAGTCAATGATGATATTCTGAGATATAGGCTTCGGATAAAACACTCCAGCATCATAACAATTTACCTCTCCAAAGGGCATCAAATTATATATATTCACGACATAAGCTTGTTCTACAATACTACAAACCACCGTGCAGACTAGCTTCAGGAGCAGCTGTCGGACATATGTATGACGCGATTGGTTGTAGATGTCATGGAGAGTAGCGATTACATTTCTAGGAGGATCTGTTCGTCATATCCGGTGTGTGGCAGGTGGACACTTGATGGCCGATTTACCGTGATATGTGACATGTCACCGACGCGGGGCGAGGTAGATGAGATAGAGAGGGATATGTGTCTACCAAAATGGCAGGGGCTCGAATCCACGTGAAGTAAACGGACTCCCATCATTTAGGGACCTGGGGTCCATTTACCATGGCTTGGGAAATGGACCTTTCAGGTGAACAAAGTAATTTTCAACGTGTTGAGTGAGTCATGCATGGTACATTGGTGTTTGGAAAAAGTAAACCTAATATAAACAGACACGTGTATCCGACCCGTGCTGTTATAAATAAATCACCAATGGCTATTTCAGTATTTTGTTTTATAGTTATTTACATTGTTTTATCATTTTGCTATCATTTTTTATGTTTACTGCTCATCATTACTGCTCATAACGGCACAAAAACTCTTACCTATTTTTGTTTTCGAGTGGATTGATCCGGTTTCTTGGTTCATTGTTAATTAGTAAATACTTTACTTCCAAAGAAACTTTTTCTTTTTTTCTCCGTATATTTCTGCTGCGTCTCTCAGTGTCTGTGAGAGACAGCCGAAATATTCGGAGAAAAACAGAAATATTCTATCAGCTCTGATGTATGCCACACTGGCGAAACGCAGACCAGGGAACGCCTGGCGAGATGGCGACTTCCGGAGGAAGTGTGTTCCCACCAGACACCGCGGCGACATCGAACGGAGCTGTTGAGTGTGCACGATATCGATGAACTAAACATGGGAATGTTGATCATGATGAGATTTGTGATGCTGATTATGTTTCAAGGAAATAGCAACCATTATTTTTATCATCGTTG
>CBDHHR010000587.1:0-10000 GCA_965263245.1 Metamycoplasmataceae bacterium
CCCTCTGTTGTCTGCTAGCGGTAAGGATTGCACAAAAGTCTAATATGAAGAATGTAGTATACACCACATGGTTAGGTATTACGTGTGATACAAATATTATATGAAACACGGTACTTACTGTATATTTTATACGATTTGCTGTACGCTTTTTGTTTCTGGTGGTATATGATGTTATACGCGCTACGAACAGGCTCAATAAATGCTATTATTATTACTATTATTATTATTAGTAATACTATTATTATTAATAGTAGTAATAGTAGTAACATTATTATTAGTAGTGTTAGTAATAATATAATAATTATTATTATTAGCAGTATTAGTTGTGGTAGTAGTAATAATATAGGAGACATATTTATGAGGTGTAATATCGGTTTTGAAAAATTAGTAGATAAGGTATACATATTTAAATTTATTTAAACGCATGGCGCCCACGTACATATACATGACGGTACACATTACATTCATCCGATAAAGACGTAAATACAATCATCACAGTTGATCTCAATGTTGTGGATGACTCCACTAAAACACTTTACTGGCCAGATATTTATCTTCTACATGTTTACATACATAGTGATGTTCTTATGCAGATATCAGTATTTCGATGATTTTTCTTATTTTATCTGGAAATGTTTTTCCGATATAAATAGCAATTGGGCAGATTGCCTTTATCGCTATATCTTTCTTAACAAAGTAGTGTTTTACATATAAATTGAATCCACGTAAACTATGAGTGTGCGTTTATTTGGACTATTTCAGTCATGTTATTAGTAGTATCAGGCAAATTATATTTAAGCCATTTGATTAATTTGATTTATTATTTTCTTTGATATCACCATGTTATTATGCGAGAGTAATATATATTATTGAGCTATAATAATGTAAATATTAGTCTTAATGGTAATAACATAATGTTAATTAGTTTGAAATGTCACCTGTTTTCGGAAATTTGTTTGATATTTTTCAGTATGTTTTGTTCAGTTAAGATTAGTGTTTAAGGTCAAACCCTCTGTATAATTATTCATTCACTTTGTCAATATTTACACATTCTACCCTTAACGTAGGAGTCTTCTATGTTTGTTAGGCATGTAAACAATCTGCATTTGTAGTCTGTTTTGCATTTAGAACAAAAACGTCGATGAACTGGGAGATTTGTTTTATTCATTTTGATCCAATTGTGTTGTATAATAGTTGAATCACTTAGTTGTAGTGAGGCATATTAAGATTAAGCGGAAACCGGTATTGATTATCAAAAAGCAGTTCAGAGTTAAGGTAGTTTAATATCAATTATTTCTTCACTAAAGTTTCAAATAGAAGGATCGAGGAAGAAGAGAAATAGATCTTCAGTTGTCAGATAACGATGGATAAACTTTAGGTAGTTTTATATCAATTATTTCTTCACTAAAGTTTCAAATAGAAGGATCGAGGAAGCAGAGAAATAGATCTGCAGTTGTCAGATAACGATGGATAAACTTTACGTAGTTTTATATCAATTATTTCTTCACTAAAGTTTCAAATAGAAGGATCGAGGAAGAAGAGAAATAGATCTGCAGTTGTCAGATAACGATGGATAAACTTTAGGTAGTTTTATATCAATTATTTCTTCACTAAAGTTTCAAATAGAAGGATCGAGGAAGAAGAGAAATAGATCTTCAGTTGTCAGATCACGATGGATAAACTTTCTTTCTTCAAATAATCGCAGTTATGAATTTATCTAGGTATATACCAGAGTTTAGTTATTTTAATAGCGTTATAATCGCTGGCTCGGCTGGTGTTTCTATTTGGATGTAATGCCGTCGAAACCCCATATGTTTGTTTCAATTTTTGTTTTGTATGGTTTTCTTTACAGTTGGTTCATCACCATATTTATATTTAAAACAATTACTTGTTTGTTTAGAAATTAACTATACTTAAATTTATGATGTCCTGGCCTATAGTTTGCAATATCGTTTGTGTCAGATATTTAGATTACTTCGCCGGAAAATCGTAACTAGATCGTAAGTAAAACGTAAACAATTAACTAGATTATTCACCAATAGACGGCATTTTAGCCGCGTCTACACCAACGTAACTAGGCGAGAAATGTGTGTGTGTGTGTGTGTGTGTGTGTGTGTGTGTGTGTGTGTGTGTGTGTGTGTGTGTGTGTGTGTGTGTGTGTGTGTGTGTGTGTGTGTGTGTGTGTGTGTGTGTGTGTGTGTGTGTGTGTGTGTGTGTGTGTGTGTGTGTGTGTGTGTGTGTGTGTGTGTGTGTGTGTGTGTGTGTGTGTGTGTGTGTGTGTGTGTGTGTGTGTGTGTGTGTGTGTGTGTGTGTGTGTGTGTGTGTGTGTGTGTGTGTGTGTGTGTGTGTGTGTGTGTGTGTGTGTGTGTGTGTGTGTGTGTGTGTGTGTGTGTGTGTGTGTGTGTGTGTGTGTGTGTGTGTGTGTGTGTGTGTGTGTGTGTGTGTGTGTGTGTGTGTGTGTGTGTGTGTGTGTGTGTGTGTGTGTGTGTGTGTGTGTGTGTATGACCCGCTCACTAAAAACAGAAGTCATCAATTATTATGCAGTTAACGACCCATTAGAGCAATAACTTAAACTACATATCATGTTCTCATTGTTATCACATAATATATGTATATTTCCGCACGAGCCCCTTGCATCGTTATGGGTTAAAACGATTCGGTGCAGAACGATTTGTTATGCTATCCCATCAGTCGAGTAGGCGTATATCCAAATCCATCATTGATTTTTTGCACTCACGACTAACGACCGCTGTTTCTCCCGTTTTGGCAGTTCACATATAATTGATCTTTGAGCAAGTTTTTAAATGCTAACTGATCTCATTTACCTTAGTAAAATAAACGTTATGGATTTACAATTGTACCTTGATTTTGTACCGCACCGTAGCTATGCACAGGAAACGGTCTTTCTACATAATAGTGGAGGGACAACAGCATTGATGCAGTGGACTTCGTCTCACATTTGAATCTATAATCTGGTAGTGCACATTCATAGTTACGTTGGGTTCGTGTTATGATAGAAATAATCCTTCCAGGTACTGCATTTGTCACAGTTATCAAACGTAATAAACAAGTTCGATTTGAATAGATGAATAACTTGATGGAAGATTTGTTGTAAATACTACTGTATTGATAACGGAATGTTGTCAGCTAAATGTGTTACCTATAAGTAATATCTTTATGTGCACTTAAGCGGCCAGAAAATGGGTGTCTATTTTTGGAGTATTGTTTGGGTTTTGTAACTTTCAATCTAGTTTGTGTACCTTCTCAGATAAAAAAATAACGCAGGTGAAAATAAATATTATACGACAACAAAGATGTTACAAAAACAATAGACACACATGAAAAACGAAAAGACTTAGGGGTAACCTTTGATTCCAAACTTACATTTGCCGAACATATCAGTTAAGTGGTAATAAAAGCAACTATAATGACCAAAATAATTATAAGAACTTTCCAATTTCTAGATAAACATACTTTTTTGCCACTCTACAAAACAATGGTTAGATCACACCTACCGGTAGACCTAGCCATGGCATTATGACATCTATATAAGATAAAACACAAGATTACCTTAGGAAACATTCAGAGAAAAGCCACTAAATAATTACCAGGGATGAGGGACATTCCATATATAGAAAGACTAACATTAGTTAAACCTACATTAGCATATCTAAGATTAAGAGGATACAAAATAATACGCAACTTTTATTACCAGGAATCTGTACCAAATCTTTTGGGAAACAAGGAAATGTCATAAAGAACGGGAAACAGGGGACACTCTCAAAAAGTATTCACACAAAGAGCCAAACTAAACCTAACAAAAACTGTCCAATTCGAGTTACCAAATCATGGAATAGTCTCCCTGATACAGTGATAACAGCTAAATCCCTAGAATCACTTAAAACCCGACTAGACAAATTCTGGTATACCCAGGATACTGTGTATGACTTTGAAGCACCGCTAAGAATAACTAACAACAGAACCAGAACACGCGATCTTATATTAATAGATTATGAAAACGAAGAGCTGATCACAGAGGAACACCGAATCCTAAGATCAGAACCGTCCTAAGGTACTGTAGTACGTCAAACTTAACAAACAACATATTGCGCATGACCTCCGTCAAACTTTACCTTTGCTATCAGCGCCGATAAAGACTATGTACGTTTTTGTCATAAAGAAACACTTTTTTCGGCCAGAATGTCAACAAAATAGAAAGCTCAATTCACAACGTTGAACATGAACAGTGTAAAGTCGATGTTTTTACTTGCAAAATAGATATCAAGTGATACCTTTGCGGTTTGCATTCCGATGTAATCGCAGTCTGCGGTTGACGTATAGCACACCCAATCGGGTGCATTTTAGGGCCTGGCCCAAATACCATACGTTTCTACAACACTATCTCGATCAACCACAGTTGCACGTAATCTGCAAAAATCCATTTTTTATAATGACGTTGTATAGCAGTGCACTAAAAACGAACAAATTCATAATAAAATGTGTATCGTCCGTTTAGAAAAAAAATGGACGGGAGTGGTGACCAATATGAGGGTGACTCACGCCACACCGTCGGCTGCGTACGCACACTCCCCTGACCGGAACTGGGAAAGCTCAGTACCGGATGACGTCACAGACAGAGAGCACTGCAGTGATATCGCTACTCAGCTGGTCGACGACAATGCTGACATACGGGTACCTTGTGACGTCACAACATAGCCACGGCAATAACCAATATAAATTTACACGCAAATATTTTATAATAAGTTAAGTTATACTTTAAAATATGAATTTGGGTTTAATTCTACAAGGATACGACTGAAGAGCTGAAATGCCTTGCCGGCTTACATTTAGTATTAACGATTAGGCATATCGTCCTATACAGTTACGTTTCAATTTAAATTATAGAAATGATAGATAGCGCTATATACGTAATGAGTTCCCATAAGTATACTACTAACATAACTACTAACTAGAACTACTAATGTGTAACGTATGTTTTGTTTGACAGTGCCAATACTTTAATATTCCTTTGAGAAATGCATTTGCCGTGTCTGCCAGTTAGATCTTAAAAATAAGTCTGCATGCGATTCAACATTACAAGGATTATTTGGGAACCGGAAGTGCTTATAATGAAAGAGGATTCTTTGGTAACTTATAACTTTTTGTAATAAAAAAATTATACACACTCCTGTAAATATAATAATTTCTTGTTATTCTATGCATTTATTTCATTAGAATTGAGGAATTATGTAGGAAAGCAAATTTAATTTTGTTGGTGTAATGGCAGGGTAACTAGTAATTAATAAAGCACATTTGTTTAACCAAATGAAGGCATAGTTGATGTGAAACGGTATATTGAAAAGATTTTCTTTAAAAAAAGAAAAATGTTAATGTATAAATTTTTAAAGAAAATCTTTTCAATATAATTTGGGAAATGACATAATCTACACCCTGGCACACCTGTTCAGTGAAACACCACATCGGCTTGTCTGTGAAGCATTCAGCCACGCTGCAATTAATACTACTCAATTGTCATGCTGTATATTCCATGAACTATTTGTTGTACTCTTCAGGTAATACTTGGCGGAGGAAGACAAATGTTCCGTCCTACAAGTGTCGGTGGAAAAAGGAAAGATAATCGCGACTTGATCGAGGTAGATGAACAAGAATGTAATCTACATTAGCGCTCCCTCTAGAGGCTGGCGCAGGTACTAGTTGTCGGCTTGTCTCCCTTTCTCTTGTCATTTGTCCAGCACGCCATTTAGCACCTTCTCGGATGATGTGTTCTAGAGCTGTGTCCCGTATACCGGTATACCGTTGAAACGGTAATTTCTATCCGGTTTTGAAAACGGTTTTGGAATTCCATACGGTGTGTTACATTACCAAAGGACAATGCCAAAAGGTCTTTTGAAACAATGATAATCAGGTAGACGAAAAGACGATATTCAACACACAATGGCCTTCGCTTCCGTTCGAAAAGTGCCCGTCCAGAACATCAGATGGCACAAGTCGATCAGTGACGTTGTCCCATAAAGCAACAGTGTGACGTCACTATTAAAAACATGTTCATGCCTTCCTGCATATATAAAGGACTTATCGCGTACCGTGTACAGGCAAACGGTACACAGCACCAATGTCTTCACAAACAATTCTACCGCGTTACGGTAATAAACGAGACCTAACAAAATTAATCTAGAAGGTGGGGAGTATTACGCAGATACGGTATTATTTATAAATTGTTTGTGAATTACAGTAATTGAGACTTTGAATACGCTTAGGGACAAATAGTCGGGAAAGCAACCTTACATCTGAGATAAACAAACGTATTCGCAGAATATATAATAAAACCTAATGGGTTACGGAAGCCTTTTTTGAAATCGTGTAGGCCTACTCAATTCGGAATGCAGTTTGCGACAAAAATATATGGAGAACATATATCACAGATAAAGTCTCTGAATTTTGGATTAACAACGAAAATCCACCCTGTCATAATAATGTTAGATTGCATACGGAAAATCATTAGTGTCCTTACGATTTCTTCACACGTAGTTGGATATACGACATGTCCGTCTTAGACGAGAACTTGGCCAGGAAAGGATTGCTATGTTAGATGATAATTTATGTGTAGGAATGGAAAGCAAAGAAGAGACAATCAACGGCTGCCAGCGACAACTATGCTTATGTGGAGACAAGGAAGGACATTGCAGCCGTCGATACTGACAAAGTGCAATATCTACTCGGTGGGAAAACAATTTCCAGCATTAGAGTTTTGCTTTTAGTCGAGATTGATTAAAGATAGATTGGTATTAAGAAATTTACAATTAGTTGTGATGCGCATTTGTTATATCTGCATTTTAAGCAGCCATGTTATTATAATACTATAATAGTTTGTACTGCTCCCCCAAAACAAGGAAAACACCAAACACTGCTGAAGTACTCACGGTGTGTATTTTATTATAACACGACACTACTCAAATGTATACCACTGTAGTTTGAGGTGAATTTTATTTTTATTTATAAAGAAAATTCCACTTTCAGAGCAAAATAATTATGCGAATATTTACAGAGTTACCATACCGACGGTTTCAATGAAAGAAATTTAGTCTCCTCTTTCACAACGCATGTATACCAAGAATGCGATTAGAACCGGCCGTCGACGGAAGTTAAAATTACGATATACCAGGTGCAGTTTGGTATAAATATTACCGTCGTGTGTCGTAGGTCTGTTCAACGACGATAACATGGCGTACGAGTCTGACCGAGTCGAAGTGAAACCGCCGACGGAGCCGAGTCTGAGCGTGTTGACGGAGAAAGCGATACGGATACTGCAGCACAGTCCAACCGGATACTTCCTCCTCATTGAGGGTAGGCGAGGGATATTGGTGTGAGAGTGAGTGAGTGAGTGAGTGAGTGAGTGTGTGTGTGTGTGTGTGTGTGTGAGTGTGTGTGTGTGTGAGTGTGTGTGAGTGTGTGTGTGTGTGTGTGTGTGAGTGTGTGTGAGTGTGTGTGTGTGTGTGAGTGTGTGTGTGAGTGTGTGTGTGTGTGTGTGTGTGAGTGTGTGTGTGTGTGTGTGAGTGTGTGTGAGTGTGTGTGTGTGTGTGTGTGTGTGTGTGAGTGTGTGTATGTATGTGTGTGTGTGAGTGTGTGTGAGTGTGTGTGTGTGTGTGTGTGTGTGTGTGTGTGTGTGAGTGTGTGTGTGTGTGTGTGAGTGTGTGAGTGTGTGTGTGTGTGTGTGTGTGTGTGTGTGTGTGTGTGTGTGTGTGTGTGTGTGTGTGTGTGTGTGTGTGTGTGTGTGTGTGTGTGTGTGTGTGTGACTTTGACTACATATGGCAGGAATGTGTATGTGTGTGTGTGTGCAATCTTCAGCATCATCATCATCACCGTATAGTCTACTACTATCATCAGTAAGATCACGACAATGACCAGGACCAGGAACAATATCTAGAACATGTAGACTCTACACGAGCACGACTATGACAACAACAATCAATACGATCCCTCCATCACAGTAAACATCACAAAATGAAACCTACTCGTCTACCTTCAGGTGGTCTCATCGACTATTGCCACCACAATAACCGCGCCCTTTGCGCCATTAACGAGACGGTCGCCATGTCTGACGCTGTCCGTGTCGCACTTGACCTGACCAGTGACCAGGACACGTTAATCATTGTGACGGCTGACCGACCACTCGCACACAATGACCATGGGCGGATATCCAACAATAAATAATGACATCACCGGTGAATAAAATCTGGGTGTGTGTGTGTGTGTGTGTGTGTGTGTGTGTGTGTGTGTGTGTGTGTGTGTGTGTGTGTGTGTGGTGTGTGTGTGTGTGTGTGTGTGTGTGTGTGTGTGTGTGTGTGTGTGTGTGTGTGTGTGTGTGTGTGTGTGTGTGTGTGTGTGTGTGTGTGTGTGTGTGTGTGGTGTGTGTGTGTGTGGGTGGGTGTGTGTGTGTGTGTGTGTGTGTGTGTGTGTGTGTGTGTGTGTGTGTGTGTGTGTGTGTGTGTGTGTGTGTGTGGGTGTGCGCTTATATGTGTGTATGAGAGAGCGAGAACGATATATTATATATATATATATTTATATATATAATATTATATATATATATATATTATTATATATATATAATATTATAAATAATATTATATATATAATATTATATATATAATATTATATATATATATATATAATATATATATATATATATATATATATATATATATATATACATATTTAACCAGATTTAACAAGATTTCCACCTAGAGATTCAACTCTAGATGACAGGTGGACTAGGAAGCCATTTAGCTTATCGAGAGTCCAACCTATATATCTAACTATACCCCGCCCGTCTTAGGTATATGTCGATTTTATTTTTAAATATATTAACACTACTAGCACCTACACAATCAGCTGATAATCTGTTCCATTCGTTTACGGTTCTTTGTGAAAATGAAACTTTTCTAATATCTAGTCTACACTGCTTCTTTTCTAATGTAACTCCATGTCCTCTAGTCCTTCTCTCTTCCTTGACTATGAAAAAAATATATCTGTCAATATTTTCATACCCATTCAATATTTTAATCACCTCAATCTGATCTTCTCTCAATCTTCTGGTTTCTAGTGTTGTTAAACCACATTCTTTTAGACGCATTTCATAACTAATATTCCTGAGTTTTTGTATCGTTTTGGTTGCTCTCCTTTGTACTCTTTCTAGCATATCAATATCCTTCTTGCGATATGGCCTCCATGATTGTATACAATATTCTAAGTGAGGCCTAACTATTGTTTTATACAGCGGTATTATTAGTTCTTTTTCTTTATACACTATATTTCGCCTAATTAATCCTAGAATTTGGTTTCCCTTCGCTGCTGCAATTCCACACTGCTCTGATACCTTCATGTCAGCACTAATAGTTAACCCTAAGTCCTTTTTCTTTAAGGTAGTATTCAGTGCAGTACCACCCATTGTATATTGTGCATCTTCATTCCCATGTCCTTTGTGGAGGCACTTACATTTTCCAAAATTAAACAACATTTGCCACTTCTCAGACCATTCTATCAACTTATTAAGATCATTTTGTAAATGCTGTCTATCTGCATCACTTTTAATTTTCCTAAACACTTTTGTGTCGTCTGCAAACTTCAACACCTTGCTTGTTATGTCATCATCCAAATCATTGATATATATTAAGAATAAAATAGGTCCCAGTACTGATCCCTGTGGTACTCCACTCAAAACCGATTTCCAGTTTGAAACCTCATTGCTCTCTATTGTCCTGGTTTACGTGTCGTGTACCCTTACACAATATATTAATGTTCCTCGTGAATTGCGAAATTATTCGCTAAAAAACAGCCACATTAAAAAAATTGCGTTATTGTCAAAGGAACAATCAGGTCACACATAGCATGAGCAGCGCCCACAGGAAGCCAAGAGCCAAAGGACCCTGTCTAGCGCGTAGACCGGCTGATCGCCCTCTACCCGCACACTCGTCACACCACG
>CBDHHR010000588.1:0-12090 GCA_965263245.1 Metamycoplasmataceae bacterium
GTGGCCTTTCTTCGAGCATGTTCATGAAAGAAGGAGCCTATGGCCCCTCTTTCATGAACATGCCATATATGATGGGGAACTTTGATTGGTTCCCCACCAGTCGCCTGCAGATGGTGTCGCGTGTCACGTTGGACACTGGTTGTGGTGGTGGTAGTGGATTGGTGGGTGGAGGTGGATTGGATGTTTGGGTTTGGTTTGGGTGATGTGGCCTGGTCCGAAAACCCTGGTGTTGTGGTTTAGGCCCGTTGGTTTTGGCTCGTTTGGAGGGTGGTTGGGTGAGGGGTGTGGTGGATGGTGTAGATGATGGTTGAATGGGTGGTTTCTTGATGGGTTTGTGGCGTGGTTTGCGGCGTGGTTTGTGTTTCTGTTGTGGATGGTGTGTGGTGGCGAAATCCAGGATGGGTTTTGACACATCCTTGGGATATTGCCTGGTGATGGTGGAGGTGTGAGATGTTATTTGTTGTTCCACCCTCCCTAATTGTTCTGTGTGGTGTTCGTGAATTATGTTTAGGAGGGTGGACATGCAGTCCCGGAGACTAGTGTCCCAAGCCTCTTTGTGCTTTTGGGACAGTTCGACCCAGGGCTGCATGGTGATGGTGAGTCCTGCTGGGGTGGTGTGGTTGGTGATGTGTTTGTTGAGGAGGGTGAGTTGGCGAGTGTGATGTGATTTTTGTTGGTTAAGTTTAACCAGTTCGTGGATTGTGGTGGAAGTGGATTGTGTGGTGGGGGTGGATTGTGCGGTGGAGGTGGATTGTGTGGTGGAGGTGGATTGTGTTGAGGATGTGATGGTGGAGGAGGTAATGTTGGGTGTTGGAGGGGTTTGGTGTAGGTTGGTGGTGCTGGGTATCAAGTTGGTGGATTGATGGTGAGGGGAACTAGTTGATGGTGAAGGGGTGGGATTTGGGTCAGGGCTTAATGTGAATGTGGGTAGGTTCTGTATAGGGATTATATTGGAAGGGTCTAGGTTAGGGGTAGGTTGGGTTTGGGTGGTGGGTGTTGGTTAGAGGACCTTGTTGCAGATATTCGGACCCTGGAATATATTGAAATAGCTATGCCCTTGCTAAGGGTTTACATTGCGAGGTGTCACCTGGAGAAGTCAGGTGTATATGATGATTGTAATGAATAGTGGAATTAATTGACATGAATAATTGAATAAAATTTGAATCAAAATGAATGTGATTGTGCATTGAATTGGTGGTGGCAAAACCCGGGTGCTTTGATGTAATGTGTGAATGCCTAGGCCAGAGTGATTGCCGATGTGTAGCCACTCAGGTCTAGTCCCTGGGAGTTTTACGTTGAAAACATTTGTTATGTGTCATCAGGTTCCAAGCATAACTGGGAAAGCACGTTTCTAACCTGCTAGCTGGTCTTGGAACGACGTGCTTGCATATATAAATCGTTGTTTCACACAAATTAGTTTTGGCGCGAAAAAACAAGTGTGTTTCTTGTCTTTAAAAGACTGTTGTGGTGTTGGTGATTGCTTGAATTGTTGTCGGATTGGGTGGAAACATTATAATGGAGGTATGAATCGTTTAGGTGGAGGTGAGTTGCTAAAGTTAAGTATGAATTATGGAGAAAAAACTTACGAAAACAGCCGAAAAGGACTGCACTCTTGCGTTCAAGGGACGAAGAGGATTGAAAAAGAGGTAAACGTCGCCATGGCAACGTGCCACGGTGTATGGCGGTGGGGGGATTGGGTACGGTTTTGGGTTGGTTGGAGGTATGATTTTAGGAAGTGGAGTGTTGTATGTGGAGGTGTGGTGTTGGAAAATGATTCCAAGTGGTTCCGGTTGAGGTTAGGAGAAAGAATCCAGTGGAATGTTTCAGGGTTTGAGCCTGGGGCAGCTAGGGTAAGGGTCGAGGTTAGGATGTTGGAATTAGGGTTAGGGTCAGGGTTAGGATCAGGGTTAGGATTAGGATTTGGTTAGGATTAAGGTTACGGTAAGGGTTAAGTGCAGATACTTACGGTTACGTGATGCTACTTACGTTTAGGGCCAAGGCCTGAGAGGAAAAGGATCCGGTGGATTGCCCCAGGTGGGTGGGGTTGGAGTCAGGGTTGGGGTTAGGATTAGGGTTGGGATCAGGGTTAGAATTAGATGCCATTAGGATTAAGATTAGGACCAATGTTAGGACTGGTTTGATTTCGAAGTGGGTGTTAGGGTAAGGTTTACATGAAATTAGGGTTAGAGTTGGGTTTAGGGTGGAAATCGGTGGTTTTTAGGATGAGTTAAGGATTAGGTGAGGATTGCTATTGGGATCGGGTTCAGGGTTGCAATTCTAATTCGGGAGCAGGGCTAGATTCAGGGTTGGAGGGATTGTGGGTTAGGAATTTCTTTAATAAATGGAAAAAGGGAAGTGGGAGGGCAGAAGTGGAAGCAAATAATGTGAGGGAAGGCGGTGGATAATTGGTGTGATGTGTTTATTCTTTGGTAACGTGCCAGGGGATATGCTGGTGGTGGAATTGGGTTTGAGTTTGGTGTGTTCGAAGGTGGGGTTAATTAAGGTTTGGGTTTGGATTTGATTTTGGGATTAGCTTGGTTTTTGGTTGGGGTTATATGCAAAGATCTGGTGGAATGTTTTAGGTTTAGTGTCTAGGGGTAGGGTTAGGGTTTGGTTTAGGTGAGGATTCCGGCTGGGATATCGTCGGGAATAGGGTTAGGGAATTCGTCGAATTTTGGTTGATTTCTAGTATTATATTCATGGTGTGTGAATTAATGGTTGAGATTAGGATTAAGGTTGGAAGTGGTATCGGGATATGGGGGATATTTAGGAATTGGGTTGGCCCAGGGTGCAATTAGGGTCGGGATGCGGTTCGGTTGTTGGATATTCTTTAAGTGGAAAAGGAAGTGAGATAAAAAAGTGGAAACAAATTTTGGTAGGAAATTTGGTGCTATGATGGATAATTGTGGATAAACGGGGTTCTGAGACAGTGATTATTTGTGACTTTGATGATAATTTGATGGAGGAATGTGCCAGTGGATCGTTGTTTTTGATGATAATTTGACGGAGGGATGTGTCCGAATCGTTGCTATTGTGAATCTCGGAAGAGTGGACCTGTGAATGCGACCACCGACCAAGTTTTCCTTACCTGCTTGTTGCCGATGTGTGTTTATTAAGCGGGCTATTAATCAGGAATAGGTTTGTGAATGGAAGGCTTCGATCAAGGTATAGACAAATTGATATATTAATTTACAATCCAAGGTTGTCCATTATTTACAAACCCGTGGTCTGTGTATGTATAAATTTGTAAATTTATAAACAGACATACACAATTGTGGATTTATGTAGGTGTGTGTTAAAATGATGAACAATATTATTTAGGTTGTTGGAATTATTTACAATGGTATAGTACATGTGGTGTAGACCCAAAAGGCAATTGAAATGGTTAGATTGACTGTATTACCTAGCTTACACGATATTGTATGGTGTAAGCCCACAAGAGCAGGTGACTTGATGGTCTGAAAAGTGGGCCTGTTGTATCTCATGTAGTCCCATGAAAATATAAGTTCAGACAGAATTGTTTGCTATTGTTCTAAGGGTGCTACCATTCTACCCTTTTGTATGTCATGATTAGATAATTTTGTGATTCTTTGTGTTGCCTCGGTGTCGCCCATGTACTTGCCAGTGTAATAGACAAGGACGGTTCAATTATATTTGGTATCATCGTAGTCCCATTGGTGTTTGAGTGTTCGGCTGCGCTTGTTAGACATATTTCTGAATCCAAGACCAGATGTTTAGGGATAGCTTGGTAGAGTGTGTTGTTGTGGTGGAGGTGTTTCTTTGTTAGGGTGGTTTTTGGAAGTTTGTGAATGGATGATGTGTTTGGTGGGAATTTTAAATGATCATAGGTCCCTGTCAGTTGTGTTCAAGTTGATGGATGTTTGTTTGTGGAATGGGGTGGTTGAGGGGTTTTGGTTGTGGTTCATATTATGTGGTGTTGGGATTCAGGATGGTTTTGTGGTTTATGGTGTGGTGTGTTGCTGGCTGCTGGATGGGTTGGTGAATTTGGTGCGTACAAAGTGTTCTTTGAGGTTTTTGTGTCTTTGATACGCCATAACCGGTTGATTTGGCCATATCTGTGATAAAACAGGATCGTTTTCAATATATTGCCAGTGTCGTTTCAGAATGTGAGGCAATGGTGTTAAGTCTGGATTGTATGGAATTACAAAAGGTAGGGTACGTGATGTGTTGGTGGTTGAGTGGCTTGTGAGTAATTGTGATTGGGTGAATGTGGAGGCCTTATTGATGTGAGGGAGAATATCTTTGTCTTTGTAGCCTCTTCCGATGAGAGCTACTCTTAATTTTTGAGCTTTTTGTTCAAACTCTTTATCGTCAGTAATAATCCTCCTGTATCTTAGCATTTGACTGTATATTAGGCCTTTCTTGCAAGTGATTGGGTGATGTGATGTTTGGTGTAAAAGTGGCAGGCGGTCAGTGGGTTTGGTGTATAATGTGGTCTGGAGTGTGTGTTGTGGTGTTATGTAAACAGTGGTGTCGAGGAAGTTAACACTCTTGGTGGAATGTGTCACTTCAAACTTGATGGTTGGGTGGAATGAGTTGAGATATTCAATAAATGAATGGAATGATTCCTCACCATGTGTCCAGAGTAGGAATATGTCGTCTATAAATCTCTTCCACAGGAGAGGTATGAGGTGATCGGGTGAGGATGAAAGTATTGTCTGCTCCAGTGCGCCCATGAAGATGTTTGCAAATGAGGGCGCCATCTTGGTACCCATTGCGGTGCCATGTTTTTGGAGGTAAAGTCGGTCTTGGAATGTGAAATAGTTTTCCTTGAGTATGTATTCAAGGAATTGATGTATGATTTTTCGGAGTGGCCACATGCGTCCATGTTTGTTGTCTAGTGCTTCCAGGACAGCGTTGATCCCCTCAGCGTGTGGGATATTAGTGTATAATGATTTGACATCAATGGTGGCTATGATGGTGTCGGGTGGTAATGGTGTGTCAAGGTTGAAAATGGTTTGTAGAAAGTGATTGGTGTCTTTGATGTAGGATGGTAGTGAACTGCACAGCGGTTTGAGGTGGAAATCAATGAATGAAGAAAGCCTGTCTGTTGGTGAATCACACCCTGATATGATTGGTCTGCCTGGGTTTCCAGGTTTGTGAATTTTCGGTAGGAGATAGAAAATGGGTGTACGTGATGGTGAAGATGGCAGTAAGTGTTGCAGTGTTTTGTAGTCAATGTCTCCAAATTTGTAGAGATCTTTGACGTACTGGATGATTTTCATGGTTTGGTTTGAGATGACTGTGGTGGGGTTGGCTGGTATGTGTTCATAATATTTGTTGTCATTAAGTTGAGAAAGTGCTTCCTTTTCATAGTCTGTTGTGGACCATATAACGATAGCACCCCCCTTGTCTGCTGGTTTAATGACATATTTTTGATTGTGAATATTGTAGGTGGCAAGGAACTTGATTTCCTCTTCATTCAAATTGGATGTGAGCTGTTCATGAGATTTGTGACTGAATGTTTGGTGAATGGACTCTGCAACAGAACAGATGTATGAAAGTAAATTGGGATTGTCTGGCAGAGGTGGGTTCCATTCGCTGGTGGTTTTGAATGGATTCGGATGATCATTGGACGAATTCCTGAAATGGTAATGTATGTACATAGATCGTCTAAATTGTTTGAATGAATTGACGATAGTTTTCAGACATGTTTTGTCTGGTGTTGGTACAAACTTGAGGCCCTTTGAGAGCATAGATTGGAGTGGTGGTTCTAATTCATGATTGGTGAGATTGACTATGAGATTGTTGTTGGTGTGATTCACAATTTTTCGGCGATAGTGTTTTTTATCGCGGTTTTTATTTGTGGCCTTTCTTCGAGCATGTTCATGAAAGAAGGAGCCTATGGCCCCTCTTTCATGAACATGCCATATATGATGGGGAACTTTGATTGGTTCCCCACCAGTCGCCTGCAGATGGTGTCGCGTGTCACGTTGGACACTGGTTGTGGTGGTGGTAGTGGATTGGTGGGTGGAGGTGGATTGGGTGTTTGGGTTTGGTTTGGGTGATGTGGCCTGGTCCGAAAACCCTGGTGTTGTGGTTTAGGCCCGTTGGTTTTGGCTCGTTTGGAGGGTGGTTGGGTGAGGGGTGTGGTGGATGGTGTAGATGATGGTTGAATGGGTGGTTTCTTGATGGGTTTGTGGCGTGGTTTGCGGCGTGGTTTGTGTTTCTGTTGTGGATGGTGTGTGGTGGCGAAATCCAGGATGGGTTTTGACACATCCTTGGGATATTGCCTGGTGATGGTGGAGGTGTGAGATGTTATTTGTTGTTCCACCCTCCCTAATTGTTCTGTGTGGTGTTCGTGAATTATGTTTAGGAGGGTGGACATGCAGTCCCGGAGACTAGTGTCCCAAGCCTCTTTGTGCTTTTGGGACAGTTCGACCCAGGGCTGCATGGTGATGGTGAGTCCTGCTGGGGTGGTGTGGTTGGTGATGTGTTTGTTGAGGAGGGTGAGTTGGCGAGTGTGATGTGATTTTTGTTGGTTAAGTTTAACCAGTTCGTGGATTGTGGTGGAAGTGGATTGTGTGGTGGGGGTGGATTGTGCGGTGGAGGTGGATTGTGTGGTGGAGGTGGATTGTGTTGAGGATGTGATGGTGGAGGAGGTAATGTTGGGTGTTGGAGGGGTTTGGTGTAGGTTGGTGGTGCTGGGTATCAAGTTGGTGGATTGATGGTGAGGGGAACTAGTTGATGGTGAAGGGGTGGGATTTGGGTCAGGGCTTAATGTGAATGTGGGTAGGTTCTGTATAGGGATTATATTGGAAGGGTCTAGGTTAGGGGTAGGTTGGGTTTGGGTGGTGGGTGTTGGCGGAGGAGTGGGGGTTCGGGAAGGGATCAGGTGTTCAAAATCGGGGTCAGTTTCCGCGAGAAGATTAGCCAGCTCCATACTTTCGGAGTCTGGTTGGTCGATCTCCATGTTTGCCATTCTTTGTGCAAATTAGGTTAACTAAATACGAAGTGAGAGTGGTGGGTGAAGATTTGTTTGGTGATTAATCTGTGTTGTTTTTTGTTTTGTTCACAGATTCGTTCTGATTGGTGACCCTATTAGCTACTCGTTATTACCAGGAAATCTCCTGATGTTACCCTTTCTCTGCGAGTTAATCATTTAGCTGTCAGTTTTGTTGGATTAGAGGACCTTGTTGCAGATATTCGGACCCTGGAATATATTGAAATAGCTATGCCCTTGCTAAGGGTTTACATTGCGAGGTGTCACCTGGAGAAGTCAGGTGTATATGATGATTGTAATGAATAGTGGAATTAATTGACATGAATAATTGAATAAAATTTGAATCAAAATGAATGTGATTGTGCATTGAATTGGTGGTGGCAAAACCCGGGTGCTTTGATGTAATGTGTGAATGCCTAGGCCAGAGTGATTGCCGATGTGTAGCCACTCAGGTCTAGTCCCTGGGAGTTTTACGTTGAAAACATTTGTTATGTGTCATCAGGTTCCAAGCATAACTGGGAAAGCACGTTTCTAACCTGCTAGCTGGTCTTGGAACGACGTGCTTGCATATATAAATCGTTGTTTCACACAAATTAGTTTTGGCGCGAAAAAACAAGTGTGTTTCTTGTCTTTAAAAGACTGTTGTGGTGTTGGTGATTGCTTGAATTGTTGTCGGATTGGGTGGAAACATTATAATGGAGGTATGAATCGTTTAGGTGGAGGTGAGTTGCTAAAGTTAAGTATGAATTATGGAGAAAAAACTTACGAAAACAGCCGAAAAGGACTGCACTCTTGCGTTCAAGGGACGAAGAGGATTGAAAAAGAGGTAAACGTCGCCATGGCAACGTGCCACGGTGTATGGCGGTGGGGGGATTGGGTACGGTTTTGGGTTGGTTGGAGGTATGATTTTAGGAAGTGGAGTGTTGTATGTGGAGGTGTGGTGTTGGAAAATGATTCCAAGTGGTTCCGGTTGAGGTTAGGAGAAAGAATCCAGTGGAATGTTTCAGGGTTTGAGCCTGGGGCAGCTAGGGTAAGGGTCGAGGTTAGGATGTTGGAATTAGGGTTAGGGTCAGGGTTAGGATCAGGGTTAGGATTAGGATTTGGTTAGGATTAAGGTTACGGTAAGGGTTAAGTGCAGATACTTACGGTTACGTGATGCTACTTACGTTTAGGGCCAAGGCCTGAGAGGAAAAGGATCCGGTGGATTGCCCCAGGTGGGTGGGGTTGGAGTCAGGGTTGGGGTTAGGATTAGGGTTGGGATCAGGGTTAGAATTAGATGCCATTAGGATTAAGATTAGGACCAATGTTAGGACTGGTTTGATTTCGAAGTGGGTGTTAGGGTAAGGTTTACATGAAATTAGGGTTAGAGTTGGGTTTAGGGTGGAAATCGGTGGTTTTTAGGATGAGTTAAGGATTAGGTGAGGATTGCTATTGGGATCGGGTTCAGGGTTGCAATTCTAATTCGGGAGCAGGGCTAGATTCAGGGTTGGAGGGATTGTGGGTTAGGAATTTCTTTAATAAATGGAAAAAGGGAAGTGGGAGGGCAGAAGTGGAAGCAAATAATGTGAGGGAAGGCGGTGGATAATTGGTGTGATGTGTTTATTCTTTGGTAACGTGCCAGGGGATATGCTGGTGGTGGAATTGGGTTTGAGTTTGGTGTGTTCGAAGGTGGGGTTAATTAAGGTTTGGGTTTGGATTTGATTTTGGGATTAGCTTGGTTTTTGGTTGGGGTTATATGCAAAGATCTGGTGGAATGTTTTAGGTTTAGTGTCTAGGGGTAGGGGTAGGGTTAGGGTTTGGTTTAGGTGAGGATTCCGGCTGGGATATCGTCGGGAATAGGGTTAGGGAATTCGTCGAATTTTGGTTGATTTCTAGTATTATATTCATGGTGTGTGAATTAATGGTTGAGATTAGGATTAAGGTTGGAAGTGGTATCGGGATATGGGGGATATTTAGGAATTGGGTTGGCCCAGGGTGCAATTAGGGTCGGGATGCGGTTCGGTTGTTGGATATTCTTTAAGTGGAAAAGGAAGTGAGATAAAAAAGTGGAAACAAATTTTGGTAGGAAATTTGGTGCTATGATGGATAATTGTGGATAAACGGGGTTCTGAGACAGTGATTATTTGTGACTTTGATGATAATTTGATGGAGGAATGTGCCAGTGGATCGTTGTTTTTGATGATAATTTGACGGAGGGATGTGTCCGAATCGTTGCTATTGTGAATCTCGGAAGAGTGGACCTGTGAATGCGACCACCGACCAAGTTTTCCTTACCTGCTTGTTGCCGATGTGTGTTTATTAAGCGGGCTATTAATCAGGAATAGGTTTGTGAATGGAAGGCTTCGATCAAGGTATAGACAAATTGATATATTAATTTACAATCCAAGGTTGTCCATTATTTACAAACCCGTGGTCTGTGTATGTATAAATTTGTAAATTTATAAACAGACATACACAATTGTGGATTTATGTAGGTGTGTGTTAAAATGATGAACAATATTATTTAGGTTGTTGGAATTATTTACAATGGTATAGTACATGTGGTGTAGACCCAAAAGGCAATTGAAATGGTTAGATTGACTGTATTACCTAGCTTACACGATATTGTATGGTGTAAGCCCACAAGAGCAGGTGACTTGATGGTCTGAAAAGTGGGCCTGTTGTATCTCATGTAGTCCCATGAAAATATAAGTTCAGACAGAATTGTTTGCTATTGTTCTAAGGGTGCTACCATTCTACCCTTTTGTATGTCATGATTAGATAATTTTGTGATTCTTTGTGTTGCCTCGGTGTCGCCCATGTACTTGCCAGTGTAATAGACAAGGACGGTTCAATTATATTTGGTATCATCGTAGTCCCATTGGTGTTTGAGTGTTCGGCTGCGCTTGTTAGACATATTTCTGAATCCAAGACCAGATGTTTAGGGATAGCTTGGTAGAGTGTGTTGTTGTGGTGGAGGTGTTTCTTTGTTAGGGTGGTTTTTGGAAGTTTGTGAATGGATGATGTGTTTGGTGGGAATTTTAAATGATCATAGGTCCCTGTCAGTTGTGTTCAAGTTGATGGATGTTTGTTTGTGGAATGGGGTGGTTGAGGGGTTTTGGTTGTGGTTCATATTATGTGGTGTTGGGATTCAGGATGGTTTTGTGGTTTATGGTGTGGTGTGTTGCTGGCTGCTGGATGGGTTGGTGAATTTGGTGCGTACAAAGTGTTCTTTGAGGTTTTTGTGTCTTTGATACGCCATAACCGGTTGATTTGGCCATATCTGTGATAAAACAGGATCGTTTTCAATATATTGCCAGTGTCGTTTCAGAATGTGAGGCAATGGTGTTAAGTCTGGATTGTATGGAATTACAAAAGGTAGGGTACGTGATGTGTTGGTGGTTGAGTGGCTTGTGAGTAATTGTGATTGGGTGAATGTGGAGGCCTTATTGATGTGAGGGAGAATATCTTTGTCTTTGTAGCCTCTTCCGATGAGAGCTACTCTTAATTTTTGAGCTTTTTGTTCAAACTCTTTATCGTCAGTAATAATCCTCCTGTATCTTAGCATTTGACTGTATATTAGGCCTTTCTTGCAAGTGATTGGGTGATGTGATGTTTGGTGTAAAAGTGGCAGGCGGTCAGTGGGTTTGGTGTATAATGTGGTCTGGAGTGTGTGTTGTGGTGTTATGTAAACAGTGGTGTCGAGGAAGTTAACACTCTTGGTGGAATGTGTCACTTCAAACTTGATGGTTGGGTGGAATGAGTTGAGATATTCAATAAATGAATGGAATGATTCCTCACCATGTGTCCAGAGTAGGAATATGTCGTCTATAAATCTCTTCCACAGGAGAGGTATGAGGTGATCGGGTGAGGATGAAAGTATTGTCTGCTCCAGTGCGCCCATGAAGATGTTTGCAAATGAGGGCGCCATCTTGGTACCCATTGCGGTGCCATGTTTTTGGAGGTAAAGTCGGTCTTGGAATGTGAAATAGTTTTCCTTGAGTATGTATTCAAGGAATTGATGTATGATTTTTCGGAGTGGCCACATGCGTCCATGTTTGTTGTCTAGTGCTTCCAGGACAGCGTTGATCCCCTCAGCGTGTGGGATATTAGTGTATAATGATTTGACATCAATGGTGGCTATGATGGTGTCGGGTGGTAATGGTGTGTCAAGGTTGAAAATGGTTTGTAGAAAGTGATTGGTGTCTTTGATGTAGGATGGTAGTGAACTGCACAGCGGTTTGAGGTGGAAATCAATGAATGAAGAAAGCCTGTCTGTTGGTGAATCACACCCTGATATGATTGGTCTGCCTGGGTTTCCAGGTTTGTGAATTTTCGGTAGGAGATAGAAAATGGGTGTACGTGATGGTGAAGATGGCAGTAAGTGTTGCAGTGTTTTGTAGTCAATGTCTCCAAATTTGTAGAGATCTTTGACGTACTGGATGATTTTCATGGTTTGGTTTGAGATGACTGTGGTGGGGTTGGCTGGTATGTGTTCATAATATTTGTTGTCATTAAGTTGAGAAAGTGCTTCCTTTTCATAGTCTGTTGTGGACCATATAACGATAGCACCCCCCTTGTCTGCTGGTTTAATGACATATTTTTGATTGTGAATATTGTAGGTGGCAAGGAACTTGATTTCCTCTTCATTCAAATTGGATGTGAGCTGTTCATGAGATTTGTGACTGAATGTTTGGTGAATGGACTCTGCAACAGAACAGATGTATGAAAGTAAATTGGGATTGTCTGGCAGAGGTGGGTTCCATTCGCTGGTGGTTTTGAATGGATTCGGATGATCATTGGACGAATTCCTGAAATGGTAATGTATGTACATAGATCGTCTAAATTGTTTGAATGAATTGACGATAGTTTTCAGACATGTTTTGTCTGGTGTTGGTACAAACTTGAGGCCCTTTGAGAGCATAGATTGGAGTGGTGGTTCTAATTCATGATTGGTGAGATTGACTATGAGATTGTTGTTGGTGTGATTCACAATTTTTCGGCGATAGTGTTTTTTATCGCGGTTTTTATTTGTGGCCTTTCTTCGAGCATGTTCATGAAAGAAGGAGCCTATGGCCCCTCTTTCATGAACATGCCATATATGATGGGGAACTTTGATTGGTTCCCCACCAGTCGCCTGCAGATGG
>CBDHHR010000589.1:7500-10000 GCA_965263245.1 Metamycoplasmataceae bacterium
TGTGCGTGTGTGCGTGTGTGCGTGTGTGCGTGTGTGCGTGTGTGCGTGTGTGCGTGTGTGCGTGTGTGCGTGTGTGCGTGTGTGCGTGTGTGCGTGTGTGCGTGTGTGCGTGTGTGCGTGTGTGCGTGTGTGCGTGTGTGCGTGTGTGCGTGTGTGCGTGTGTGCGTGTGTGCGTGTGTGCGTGTGTGCGTGTGTGCGTGTGTGCGTGTGTGCGTGTGTGCGTGTGTGCGTGTGTGCGTGTGTGCGTGGGTGCGTGTGTGCGTGGGTGCGTGGGTGCGTGGGTGCGTGGGTGCGTGGGTGCGTGTGTGCTTGTGTGCGTGTGTGCGTGTGTGCGTGTGTGCGTGTGTGCGTGTGTGCGTGTGTGCGTGTGTGCGTGTGTGCGTGTGTGCGTGTGTGCGTGTGTGCGTGTGTGCGTGTGTGCGTGTGTGCGTGTGTGCGTGTGTGCGTGTGTGCGTGTGTGCGTGTGTGCGTGTGTGCGTGTGTGCGTGTGTGCGTGTGTGCGTGTGTGCGTGTGTGCGTGTGTGCGTGTGTGCGTGTGTGCGTGTGTGCGTGTGTGCGTGTGTGCGTGTGTGCGTGTGTGCGTGTGTGCGTGTGTGCGTGTGTGCGTGTGTGCGTGTGTGCGTGTGTGCGTGTGTGCGTGTGTGCGTGTGTGCGTGTGTGCGTGTGTGCGTGTGTGCGTGTGTGCGTGTGTGCGTGTGTGCGTGTGTGCGTGTGTGCGTGTGTGCGTGTGTGCGTGTGTGCGTGTGTGCGTGTGTGCGTGTGTGCGTGTGTGCGTGTGTGCGTGTGTGCGTGTGTGCGTGTGTGCGTGTGTGCGTGTGTGCGTGTGTGCGTGTGTGCGTGTGTGCGTGTGTGCGTGTGTGCGTGTGTGCGTGTGTGCGTGTGTGCGTGTGTGCGTGTGTGCGTGTGTGCGTGTGTGCGTGTGTGCGTGTGTGCGTGTGTGCGTGTGTGCGTGTGTGCGTGTGTGCGTGTGTGCGTGTGTGCGTGTGTGCGTGTGTGCGTGTGTGCGTGTGTGCGTGTGTGCGTGTGTGCGTGTGTGCGTGTGTGCGTGTGTGCGTGTGTGCGTGTGTGCGTGTGTGCGTGTGTGCGTGTGTGCGTGTGTGCGTGTGTGCGTGTGTGCGTGTGTGCGTGTGTGCGTGTGTGCGTGTGTGCGTGTGTGCGTGTGTGCGTGTGTGCCTGTGTGCGTGTGTGCGTGTGTGCGCGTGTGCGCGTGTGCGCGTGTGCGCGTGTGCGCGTGTGCGCGTGTGCGCGTGTGTGCGTGTGTGCGTGTGTGCGTGTGTGCGTGTGTGCGCGTGTGCGCGCGTGTGCGTGTGTGCGTGTGTGCGTGTGCGCGTGTGCGCGTGTGTGCGAGTGTGCGTGTGTGCGTGTGTGCGTGTGTGCGTGTGCGTGCGTGTGTGCGTGCGAGCGAATGCGTGTGCGTGTATATTCAACAACAAAATGTCTGCTATCTCGTGGGGTATGTTGCACAAAGAGGAATCATGTTTACATTAACATAAGCCGGTTCATGGATAAGTTATTTTGATTGTGGTACACAAAAGCGTGTCCTTGTATTTGCCACGTGGGTTTTGTTATTTGTTTAGTAGCAGACAGTTGACTCCTACTGCAAATGTTTTGAAACCAGAACGATCGTGGGACCACGCACGTGATTGTCATAGCGTCCAGTTGGCAGCTGTCATGCGTGAAGTCAGGCGACATCATTCAAATAATTAATCTGACCACTCGTTTGGGGGGCGCCACCAACACGAATTCAACACTCGTTGGTGCATTAATGATGGCGCCGCTCTTTGTATATACAAACGCCATACGGCTAATTACGCCATAATTAACGCGCCGTAATTAAGGGATTCGCTCGCGATGTCATGCGCTACGGCTGAGCACGGCACTGAGTTCTGGCTGTGGCGCCGTGCATTCACCGCGGCCACCAGACGAGATTAATCAAATCAATTTGGGAATCCGCCGACATCGGTTCCATTGATTTCCCCGCTGTGCCTGACATAACACGGAGATATTGCCTCGTATCCGCCGCGATATGTGTCGCAGGTATAGGAGTTTTTGTGTGTAATATAGGCAGCTCGTTCGTCATCCCTTTTGCCAGTCTCGATCGAGACCGCTCCGTATATCAAATCGGCACCCGTCGCGATTTCAATGATCCGCTGCGTAAATACACAACACCGAGTAGATTGTATCCGATAAGTGTCGCCATATGTTATACGTCCAAGAGATAATGTGTGTTTCTGTTAGACCACCAATAGACGTCTCTCGTAACTCATTGTCTGAACGAAATCAACTCGCATAGAATTTTGACAACGATATCGTGAGTGCCTATGTACGTACAATATTCCTGTACCACCATGAGAATAAATCAGTTTTCATATGGCCTGAAATATCACCAGTGTTTGAGTGAGTCATGCAATGACTACCAGTTCTGTTGTCGAAATGATCTATGTAGAATATTTGAGCGGGAAATGACGACCAGCCAGGACTTGTGCAGACGTGCCAATTC
>CBDHHR010000589.1:15000-20084 GCA_965263245.1 Metamycoplasmataceae bacterium
ACACATCTAATCAATTTAGTTTTTATGGCTGAAAACATGTCTTTATAAGAGATTGATTGTCATTTATATTTCTTCTAAATACTTGTTTCTAGAAACATTCACAACCACCATCCGCCGGGCTGGGCCATAGCAGCCATTTTGTATGCAGGTTTCAGGGTCTACAACCTTAGGATGTTGTTTTTTCTGGGATCCTCAAGTCATTTTATTGTTTGGATGGATTCAGCATTAGTGATTTATTTTTACAGGTGACATCAAACGTCGTTTTTAAAATCTTGAGATGGATGTGCATCCCGTTATACGAATGTCTTGTTGTTCCACCTGCAAAACATTGCGCAAAGTAGGTTAACCGTGCTCTGTGTTCGCCCGTTCGATGTAATAAGATCACTTGACAAAAAAATCGCCATTGCTTAAAGTAGGCCAGACAGCGTCTGTTTGACTGTTTCTTTGTCATTAAAATATATGAATTGGGCACAATAAGGAATAACAAAATAAAGTGTTGTGACGTCTGTCAGATTGCTGCTGAACGTTTGTGTGTGGAGTGTGGTGTGGTGTGGTGTGGTGTGGTGTGGTGTGGTGTGGTGTGGTGTGGTGTGGTGTGGTGTGGTGTGGTGTGGTGTGGTGTGGTGTGGTGTGGTGTGGTGTGGTGTGGTGTGGTGTGGTGTGGTGTGGTGTGGTGTGGTGTGGTGTGGTGTGGTGTGGTGTGGTGTGGTGTGGTGTGGTGTGGTGTGGTGTGGTGTGGTGTGGTGTGGTGTGGTGTGGTGTGGTGTGGTGTGGTGTGGTGTGGTGTGGTGTGGTGTGGTGTGGTGTGGTGTGGTGTGGTGTGGTGTGGTGTGGTGTGGTGTGGTGTGTGTGGTGTGTGTGGTGTGGTGTGTGTGGTGTGGTGTGGTGTGGTGTGGTGTGGTGTGGTGTGGTGTGGTGTGGTGTGGTGTGGTGTGGTGTGGTGTGGTGTGGTGTGGTGTGGTGTGGTGTGGTGTGGTGTGGTGTGGTGTGGTGTGGTGTGGTGTGGTGTGGTGTGGTGTGGTGTGGTGTGGTGTGGTGTGGTGTGGTGTGGTGTGGTGTGGTGTGGTGTGGTGTGGTGTGGTGTGGTGTGGTGTGGTGTGGTGTGGTGTGGTGTGTGTGGTGTGGTGTGGTGTGGTGTGGTGTGGTGTGGTGTGGTGTGGTGTGGTGTGGTGTGGTGTGGTGTGGTGTGGTGTGGTGTGGTGTGGTGTGGTGTGGTGTGGTGTGGTGTGGTGTGGTGTGGTGTGGTGTGGTGTGGTGTGGTGTGGTGTGGTGTGGTGTGGTGTGGTGTGGTGTGGTGTGGTGTGGTGTGGTGTGTTTTGTACGATTAATTGTTCCTGATAACCGTACTTCATTGTATGGCTGTGTCACTGCTGCTGCTGCATGTACTCTCTACTCTCTGCTCTCTGCTCTCTGCTCTCTGCTCTCTGCTCTCTGCTCTCTGCTCTCTGCTCTCTGCTCTCTGCTCTCTGCTCTCTGCTCTCTGCTCTCTGCTCTCTACTCTCTACTCTCTACTCTCTACTCTCTACTCTCTACTCTCTACTCTCTACTCTCTACTCTCTACTCTCTACTCTCTCCTCTCTCCTCTCTACTCTCTCTCTCTACTCTCTACTCTCTACTCTCTACTCTCTACTCTCTACTCTCTACTCTCTACTCTCTACTCTCTACTCTCTACTCTCTACTCTCTACTCTCTACTCTCTACTCTCTACTTCCACTCACGCATGCTGCTTTTTGAAAGACTTTATTTTAAGCACATTTTCCGCTGGATTTGATTATTGCAAACAATCAGCTACCTGTAAATGTTTTTTTAATGGTTTTACTATTTTTGCCCATTTACTGTAGGCCTATTAAAGAGACTTCTTTAAATGGGTTATATCACAAGACCCTTTGATGTCTAGATGTGTAGTGTGTGTGTATATAATTCCAACAGGAATTCCAACAGAAGGCTAAATAACACATTGTTTAGATGGTAGAATGACTGAATTTTGATCGCTGCATTTGATAATGTGCTAAGACGTTAGAATAGGTCTAAAGAATCGTCAAACTACTGAACATGTCATTATTCAAGAGACCATTAGTGTATTGCTCTTTCACGTGATGATTCGGTTTTGTTACTCACTTGAAATAATGATTAAACAAGTCCATCATTCGTCTGTAGACTTCACGAAGACTGCATAAAATGTTACATCACGGAGACAGCACACCTGGATACAAAATAGATTTTGAATTTTGGCAAAAGGCGTTTTAAATTAGACGAGAAAAACCGTTCGAGGAGGCACGTGCTTTGGCGGTCGCGGTAAACGGAACGGTGTATAACTGTAACAGCGCTTCTGTTCCGAGTAGACCCACAGTCGTGACAACACAATAGTGATTTTATCTCATTATTCTCTTGTGCATTTTTTACATGTAATTCATTATCCGACGACTGCCCGGTAATACGTGTGTTTTATGCAGTTTCATATCGAGATCGCGAGTCCAATATACACTTCTATTTAAACACGAATATTGCAATGCGACAGACTGTCTTTTTGCCGTTGCTTGTTAAGATGTTTTTGTTTGTGTATGGCCTGCTTGGCATTCATTACATATATTACGCCAGCGCTACGTAGATTCAACTGAATTGACGTTTCGTCTGCCGTCGCCAATTTACGATTGTCGTCAGGTAGTAAGACAAAGCAAGCGACGAGACGACGGTGGCGTGTTTTTCATCGACGCGTCGCGAAATGTAGTCACAAAACCGTGGGAAACTGTTTCTGTTTTGTGTGATTCTGACTGCGGAGACCTTCAGCTTGAAGTGCGTGGGTTTGGGGTTCTGATATCCAAGCCGTGAGATGGGATAAACTCATATTTTCGTACTCGGTATCCGGTGTCGGTATAAGTGGATTATGTTACAGTTAAAAGTATGACGTCTCTTTGGTGTAGACAGGTTAAAAGGATGCACTATGTTCCTCTGCCAGGAGTTGGCCAGCACGGTGATTCTTAATGGGAAGTTCGCTGCGTTGAACATGGAAAATGGAATATCAAAGTTAATGCTGTTAACTCTGTCCTGCTCGGGAATATTGCCTGTAAAGCCGAAGTTCTACCCAGCAATATTGCCTGTAAAGTCAGAAATTAGTTAATCGTATTCGTGATAATGAATATTCCTGATTCACAAATGATCACCTATTTTTTAATTTAAATGCTTTAATTGTTATTATTATTTTTACAATATATTTATTTAATAATCCTTTTTTATTTACTCCGTTATTTATACGTTCTATGTTATGTAATATTTAGTTATTTATTATGTTATTCTTATTGCTACAAGTATTTTAAATAATATATTTCCATATAGAACTTGATAATAATTAATTCAGAAATACTAACAGCAGACAATCACTTTTTAAAAAGGTATCCTTCATCGATAGAGTTATGTTATATGACAAATCGTCTCGTAAGTATTTCATTTGTCACATTGCTTGTGAAATTAACTGTGTTTTATATTTTTTTATTTCGGGCATACCATTTGTTAGCGTTACTAGAACTGCTTATGAGACTTCGGATATTTTTGCGAGCGTCACAAAGCAATATATGTGACACGCTGAGCGGTAATACATCGATGGACAAACGTCGTAGCTGATTGAAAACGCCTGGACAATAGTCGTGCAACAGAAAACAGAGTGTACAAATAAAGGTCGCTATTAAGAAACACACGGAATAGGATTTCAATTTCAATTCAATTCACTTTATTGTCCAAAGAAGGATATTTATCATACAACTCATGATCATATTTAAAATATACAGTTAGCCGTGACGATAACGGACATCGTTGGTATTGCCCAACGGGTCTTTCATGGCCAGGTCATTCCGATGAACATCAGTCTAGTCATAAGTGTCCGGTATAGACAGGTTATCGTTATCGAGAGGTGTCAACTAAAGCAGGTCCGTAACAGACAGGAGAACTGACTGAATTTTGCGTAACATTCTGTAACAAGCGTAACTTACAAATATTTCCGTAAAACCGTATTTTGCGGGAGTAGAGCTTCGGAAAATGGACATTTTCAGTTTTCTGGACTGGCCGGTCTAGGTAGCGTGGTCCTGCTCAAGAGTGATTCGGTGTCCGTGCACGTCTCTGGCAGCCTGCGAGTCTCACACTCGGTGACCGCTCCGTCAGCCCTAGTTACCGCTCTGTCGGACCCAAGAGTCGCGATCTCTAGTTTTCTGTACCAACTGAACCGATAATGACAATTAACCTACAGCGCAAGAGCCGTAGTCCTAATAGTGCGACAAGCAAAACAACTAAGAGTGAAAGAGCTCCAGAATTATGTATGCCAAACGTAGGGGAAAGTCCGGTAGTATGAGCCACCAGATAATATGGGCCACGTCCTAACTCACACATGGTACAACAAACGTTGCCATCTATCGTATAAATACTGGGTTAAGGAAGGGCGCGGTGCAGACCGCCACAATCTGGAGTGGTAAGATGACAAAACATACAACTATTTACGTTAGTAACAATTCGTAACATTTCTTATGATTACCTCACCGGGTCCCTTTATCAATCACAACTGGAAGCACGTGAGGTCGTTACATCCAAGACAGTTCTTAAGTCAGTACCAGAAGCTTACCAAGCTAGAATGAAGAAACGCAAACGCAAACGATCGTCTACAAATAGTTATACAAAACCCCAGGGCACAAAGACTGTGAAATAGTTAGAAAACACTGCCAGTGATGACGTGAATCGCGCTGCCGAAAATCCGATATGTCCATAATGCCACGAATGGTACTTGTCGTCCATACTGAGGGAATGGATCAGGTGTAACAAGTGCGATACATGGATGTATGTTGCATGCTCTGGAGCTGGTTAAAGGGTGCGGGTATTCATATGTGATTTGTGTTAAGTTTTCTGTGAGGCTGTTCTGTATAATGTTGTTATCAGCACACTGTGCAACTCCGAACAACGTTTATTGTAGTGTGTGTGTGTGTGTGTGTGTGTGTGTGTGTGTGTGTGTGTGTGTGTGTGTGTGTGTGTGTGTGCGCGTGCGCGTGCGCGTGCGCGTGCGCGTGCGCGTGCGCGTGCGTGCGTGCATATATTACTGTTGCATTG
>CBDHHR010000590.1:0-8507 GCA_965263245.1 Metamycoplasmataceae bacterium
CGGCCTGTGTCGAGTCTTCAGACTTTACGACGATCTCCTGGAGACCGCGTCCTGGCCTACACACGCCCGAGATAGACAGATCTGCGCATAATACCTATCACGTTGCCGTCTATCGGTAGTAATTTGACGAACATTGCAGGGAACACTAGAATTTTACGAATTTAAGGTCAATTAACTGAGACAGAATGTAACAAATATTACACCTTTAACATTGTACACTGACGAACTTCTTCGGTAAACTATTCCAATTATTCAACTGAATCGACAAGCAATGATATCAATAATCCGAGCTGCAGTACGCAGTAATACAATTGGAAAGAATATAACAGTTGTAATGTTACAAGATGTAGCGACGATAGGACAATACGTTGTATTGTGCTGCAGTGACGTCATGCTCTGACGACTTGTTGCTCCACTTTCCGTACGATGACCACTATGATGACGTCACGTGCAATCACGCCATCGCGACCAGATATGGAGACGGCGTGTCTCTGGAAGATGATGATATACGAGGAAAGGTCGCCTGTTTTACAGGAGACACCTACTTTGAGGTAAGCCGACTGTACACTGATGCATATATCAGTATACAGGAATGATACATATATTTATTATTATAAACTTCTCAACTAAAAACTATTCCTTCAATACATTAACAGATAATCAAGAAAAGGCACACCGATTTTATGGAAATGTGTCGTAAAAAACTCAGGAATGTTAGTTATGAAATCTAAAAGGATGTGGTTTAACAACAGTAGATACCAGAAGATTGAGAGAAGATCAGATTGAGGTGTTTAAAATATTGAATGGCTATGAAAGCATTGACAGAAACATTGTTTTCTCGGTTAAGGAAGAGAGAAGGACTAGAGGACATGGAGTTACATTAGCAAAGAAGCAGTGAAGACTAGATATTAGATAATGTTCATTGTCACAAAGAACAGTACATGAATGGAACAGATTATCAGCTGATTGTGTAGGTGCTAGTGCTAAAATAAAATCGACATATACCTAAGAAGGGTGGGGTATATTTAGTTAGATAGGTTGGACTCTCGATAAGCCAAAGGGTTTCCTAGTCAACCTGTCATCTAGAGTTGGATCTCTCTGTGTGGCAATCTTGTTAAATCTTGTTAAATAGACGTCTGAATGGCATGAACTATCAACAAAAATGGCGGTGTCTAAGTGGACCCCAACTGTACAGATTAGGACATTTTTGGCAACTGTACTCATGCATCATGGAGGTTAATAAAGCGTTAGCGTATAGAATGAAAATATAATATGTCAAATGGAAGTTACAAATACGCGATGAATTTCAAAGCAAAGTACAGTAATCGTCAGTATTACTTGACAATAACCGTAATTATAAGTACATATATTTGTGTTTTCAGGTGCCGTTTGTACGACAATGGTTTGTGAACAACAAAGTTGACCACTTCACGATTGCAGTATGGCTAAACCGAACTGCCGTGTGGGATTATGCCAAAGCTGTTGTATTCAATCATGACTGTGACGATGTGGGCGCATTTGGCATCTTCGCCTATAGTCAAGTCGAAGGGGGTGTGGTCACAACAGAAAACGATACCAGATACGTCTTTGACAGGGTAAATATAGCCCCTAATTAAACATGCACCCGTTATAACATAGTAATGCAACAGTGGCGATACACATGTCTACTAAAGTGTTGTTGCTATTTGCACATCAATTTAAACAATATGTTATTTCCTTGTTTTTTAATATTCAAAATATAATATTATAGTAGTGCTAAGTTACGTTTACACTACATTACAAATAACTTCCAGCAACATCCTCAAAGCAATGTTTTATCATTGCATGATCGTGACAGAGAAGACAAAAATTGGCTGGCGTTACAAAAATACAGCATTATATCAGCAGTATAATTTCATTCTTCCGTCATCTGAAATTTATTTTTAAAATATTTCTTCTCCTCCGTTGTTATCGTATTGGCATCGCCGTGACCAAATGAATAATTCGGACACGACAGAGCAGTGCTAGTTCGTCACTCCCTCGATCAAGAGAACCCGGGTTCGAATGATGTGCTCTCACGTCGAGCCAGGAATGGTGTCCGATAGACCAGGTCTGTCAGAACGTAACGAGTAAAACGCTTAGAGCAGTCCTGAGGAATGGATACTGCGCTAATTGAATCTATACCTTTTTACCTTAAAGTAACTTGCTGTATTAATACATTCGTATGTTATGTTCTCTTCACAGAGTTCAGAGGAGGAAAACTGGGAGCACGTAGCTTTGGTGTATGACGGTGCAGAGCTATCACTGTACGTCGACAGTGAACTTATCGAGGTCACGCCTTTAACAGGTATTGATTTGCCAACCGACTGTTTGTGTTAGTGCATTGTGAAAGTGTCGTAGACATCCACCGATGCCTATCTCATACTCTCACAGCCTGTACCAAACGACAGAAGAGCACGGATCTTAATGCGCCTTTTCTGTTTTTAATAACGGGTCGCTGTCCCTTCTTTTCACATGATATGTTCCCACAGATTTAATGGAATTGGTCATGCATCCCATTACATTGTACCTTTCTCTTTCAATTACGTTTCGGGTGTTCCTCTGGTGTTCTCAATTCGTACATTCAATACCACTTTCACTGCGCTATCATGCAAACATAATACGTACACTAGAAAGTTTAAACATTTGTTGTAAACAGTTTTCAACTGCATGTATAATTCCAAAGTTTCTTTAAACGTTATTCTTTAAAATCTAAACGGGATTCATAACTTGTATTAATAAATAAACTAACAAGTAATCATTATATTATTTAACAGCCATATCTGCCAAAAATATATAAACCATTAACTGTTATATAATTTAATACTTCAGCAGCTCTTCGAAAATATGACATTATACAATCTACACCTATTAGATTGTCATTAAGAATTCTTATTTTGTACAGTCTTCTTCGACTAGCAAGTGTAAACTGAAGTATCACTGTACAAAATTAGTGGTAGCGGGACTTTGCTGTTGTAGGTTTTATGGTCAATAAAGACAACACAATGCACATCGCAGCCTGCTGTGGACATTATTTCTTCATCGGCTGCCTGGATGACGTAAGCATCGGATAACCCAACCATTACTGTGTGTGTGTGTGTGTGTGTGTGTGTGTGTGTGTGTGTGTGTGTGTGTGTGTGTGTGTGTGTGTGTGTGTGTGTGTGTGTGTGTGTGTGTGTGTGTATGTGTCTGTGTGTGTGTGTGTGTGTGTGTGTGTGTGTGTGTGTGTGTGTGTGTCTGTGTCTGTGTGTGTGTGTGTGTGTCTGTGTGTGGTTTGTGTGTGTGTGTGTGTGTGTGTGTGGGTGTGTGTGGGTGTGTGTGTGTGGGTGTGTGGGTGTGTGTGCGTGGTGTGGTGTGGTGTGGTGTGTGGTGTGGTGTGTGGTGTGTGTGTGTATGTGTGTGGTGTGTGTGTGCGTGTGTGTGTGTGTGTCTGTGTGTGTGTGTGTGTGTGTGTGTGTGTGTGTGTGTGTGTGTGTGGTCTGTGTGTGTGTGTATATGTGTGGTGTGTGTGTGGTGTGTGTGTGTGTGTGTGTGTCTGTATCTGTGTCTGTGTGGTGTGTGGTGTGTGATGTGTGGTGTGTGGTGTGTGGTGTGTGGTGTGTGATGTGTGGTGTGTGGTGTGTGGTGTGTGGTGTGTGGGGTGTGGTGTGTGGTGTGTGCGTGGTGTGTGTTGTGTGTTGTGTGTGGTGTGTGGTGTGTGGTGTGTGGTGTGAGGTGTGTGGTGTGTGGTGTGTGGTGCGTGGTGCGTGGTGCGTGGTGCGTGGTGCGTGGTGCGTGGTGCGTGGTGCGTGGTGCGTGGTGCGTGGTGCGTGGTGCGTGGTGCGTGGTGCGTGGTGCGTGGTGCGTGGTGCGTGGTGCGTGGTGCGTGGTGCGTGGTGCGTGGTGCGTGGTGCGTGGTGCGTGGTGCGTGGTGCGTGGTGCGTGGTGCGTGGTGCGTGGTGCGTGGTGCGTGGTGCGTGGTGCGTGGTGCGTGGTGCGTGGTGCGTGGTGCGTGGTGCGTGGTGCGTGGTGCGTGGTGCGTGGTGCGTGGTGCGTGGTGCGTGGTGCGTGGTGCGTGGTGCGTGGTGCGTGGTGCGTGGTGCGTGGTGCGTGGTGCGTGGTGCGTGGTGCGTGGTGCGTGGTGCGTGGTGCGTGGTGCGTGGTGCGTGGTGCGTGGTGCGTGGTGCGTGGTGCGTGGTGCGTGGTGCGTGGTGCGTGGTGCGTGGTGCGTGGTGCGTGGTGCGTGGTGCGTGGTGCGTGGTGCGTGGTGCGTGGTGCGTGGTGCGTGGTGTGTGGTGTGTGGTGTGTGGTGTGTGGTGTGTGGTGTGTGGTGTGTGGTGTGTGGTGTGTGGTGTGTGGTGTGTGGTGTGTGGTGTGTGGTGTGTGGTGTGTGGTGTGTGGTGTGTGGTGTGTGGTGTGTGGTGTGTGGTGTGTGGTGTGTGGTGTGTGGTGTGTGGTGTGTGGTGTGTGGTGTGTGGTGTGTGGTGTGTGGTGTGTGGTGTGTGGTGTGTGGTGTGTGGTGTGTGGTGTGTGGTGTGTGGTGTGTGGTGTGTGGTGTGTGGTGTGTGGTGTGTGGTGTGTGGTGTGTGGTGTGTGGTGTGTGGTGTGTGGTGTGTGGTGTGTGGTGTGTGGTGTGTGGTGTGTGGTGTGTGGTGTGTGGTGTGTGGTGTGTGGTGTGTGGTGTGTGGTGTGTGGTGTGTGGTGTGTGGTGTGTGGTGTGTGGTGTGTGGTGTGTGGTGTGTGGTGTGTGGTGTGTGGTGTGTGGTGTGTGGTGTGTGGTGTGTGGTGTGTGGTGTGTGGTGTGTGGTGTGTGGTGTGTGGTGTGTGGTGTGTGGTGTGTGGTGTGTGGTGTGTGGTGTGTGGTGTGTGGTGTGTGGTGTGTGGTGTGTGGTGTGTGGTGTGTGGTGTGTGGTGTGTGGTGTGTGGTGTGTGGTGTGTGGTGTGTGGTGTGTGGTGTGTGGTGTGTGGTGTGTGGTGTGTGGTGTGTGGTGTGTGGTGTGTGGTGTGTGGTGTGTGGTGTGTGGTGTGTGGTGTGTGGTGTGTGGTGTGTGGTGTGTGGTGTGTGGTGTGTGGTGTGTGGTGTGTGGTGTGTGGTGTGTGGTGTGTGGCGTGTGGCGTGTGGCGTGTGGCGTGTGGCGTGTGGCGTGTGGCGTGTGGCGTGTGGCGTGTGGCGTGTGGCGTGTGGCGTGTGGCGTGTGGCGTGTGGCGTGTGGCGTGTGGCGTGTGGCGTGTGGCGTGTGGCGTGTGGCGTGTGGCGTGTGGCGTGTGGCGTGTGGCGTGTGGCGTGTGGCGTGTGGCGTGTGGCGTGTGGCGTGTGGCGTGTGGCGTGTGGCGTGTGGCGTGTGGCGTGTGGTGTGTGGTGTGTGGTGTGTGGTGTGTGGTGTGTGGTGTGTGGTGTGTGGTGTGTGGAGTGTGGTGTGTGGTGTGTGGTGTGTGGTGTGTGGTGTGTGGTGTGTGGTGTGTGGTGTGTGGTGTGTGGTGTGTGGTGTGTGGTGTGTGGTGTGTGGTGTGTGGTGTGTGGTGTGTGGTGTGTGGTGTGTGGTGTGTGGTGTGTGGTGTGTGGTGTGTGGTGTGTGGTGTGTGGTGTGTGGTGTGTGGTGTGTGGTGTGTGGTGTGTGGTGTGTGGTGTGTGGTGTGTGGTGTGTGGTGTGTGGTGTGTGGTGTGTGGTGTGTGGTGTGTGGTGTGTGGTGTGTGGTGTGTGGTGTGTGGTGTGTGGTGTGTGGTGTGTGGTGTGTGGTGTGTGGTTTGTGGTGTGTGGTGTGTGGTGTGTGGTGTGTGGTGTGTGGTGTGTGGTGTGTGGTGTGTGGTGTGTGGTGTGTGGTGTGTGGTGTGTGGTGTGTGGTGTGTGGTGTGTGGTGTGTGGTGTGTGGTGTGTGGTGTGTGGTGTGTGGTGTGTGGTGTGTGGTGTGTGGTGTGTGGTGTGTGGTGTGTGGTGTGTGGTGTGTGGTGTGTGGTGTGTGGTGTGTGGTGTGTGGTGTGTGGTGTGTGGTGTGTGGTGTGTGGTGTGTGGTGTGTGGTGTGTGGTGTGTGGTGTGTGGTGTGTGGTGTGTGGTGTGTGGTGTGTGGTGTGTGGTGTGTGGTGTGTGGTGTGTGGTGTGTGGTGTGTGGTGTGTGGTGTGTGGTGTGTGGTGTGTGGTGTGTGGTGTGTGGTGTGTGGTGTGTGGTGTGTGGTGTGTGGTGTGTGGTGTGTGGTGTGTGGTGTGTGGTGTGTGGTGTGTGCTGTGTGCTGTGTGCTGTGTGCTGTGTGCTGTGTGCTGTGTGCTGTGTGCTGTGTGCTGTGTGCTGTGTGCTGTGTGCTGTGTGCTGTGTGCTGTGTGCTGTGTGCTGTGTGCTGTGTGCTGTGTGCTGTGTGCTGTGTGCTGTGTGCTGTGTGCTGTGTGCTGTGTGCTGTGTGCTGTGTGCTGTGTGCTGTGTGCTGTGTGCTGTGTGCTGTGTGCTGTGTGCTGTGTGCTGTGTGCTGTGTGCTGTGTGCTGTGTGCTGTCTCGTGTGTGGTGTGTGGTGTCTCGTGTGTGGTGTGTGGTGTGTGGTGTGTGGTGTGTGGTGTGTGGTGTGTGGTGTGTGGTGTGTGGTGTGTGGTGTGTGGTGTGTGGTGTGTGGTGTGTGGTGTGTGCTGTGTGCTGTGTGCTGTGTGCTGTGTGCTGTGTGCTGTGTGCTGTGTGCTGTGTGCTGTGTGCTGTGTGCTGTGTGCTGTGTGCTGTGTGCTGTGTGGTGTCTCGTGTGTGGTGTCTCGTGTCTCGTGTCTCGTGTCTCGTGTCTCGTGTCTCGTGTCTCGTGTCTCGTGTCTCGTGTCTCGTGTCTCGTGTCTCGTGTCTCGTGTCTCGTGTCTCGTGTCTCGTGTCTCGTGTCTCGTGTCTCGTGTCTCGTGTCTCGTGTCTCGTGTCTCGTGTCTCGTGTCTCGTGTCTCGTGTCTCGTGTCTCGTGTCTCGTGTCTCGTGTCTCGTGTCTCGTGTCTCGTGTCTCGTGTCTCGTGTCTCGTGTCTCGTGTCTCGTGTCTCGTGTCTCGTGTCTCGTGTCTCGTGTCTCGTGTCTCGTGTCTCGTGTCTCGTGTCTCGTGTCTCGTGTCTCGTGTCTCGTGTCTCGTGTCTCGTGTCTCGTGTCTCGTGTCTCGTGTCTCGTGTCTCGTGTCTCGTGTCTCGTGTCTCGTGTCTCGTGTCTCGTGTCTCGTGTCTCGTGTCTCGTGTCTCGTGTCTCGTGTCTCGTGTCTCGTGTCTCGTGTCTCGTGTCTCGTGTCTCGTGTCTCGTGTCTCGTGTCTCGTGTCTCGTGTCTCGTGTCTCGTGTCTCGTGTCTCGTGTCTCGTGTCTCGTGTCTCGTGTCTCGTGTCTCGTGTCTCGTGTCTCGTGTCTCGTGTCTCGTGTCTCGTGTCTCGTGTCTCGTGTCTCGTGTCTCGTGTCTCGTGTCTCGTGTCTCGTGTCTCGTGTCTCGTGTCTCGTGTCTCGTGTCTCGTGTCTCGTGTCTCGTGTCTCGTGTCTCGTGTCTCGTGTCTCGTGTCTCGTGTCTCGTGTCTCGTGTCTCGTGTCTCGTGTCTCGTGTCTCGTGTCTCGTGTCTCGTGTCTCGTGTCTCGTGTCTCGTGTCTCGTGTCTCGTGTCTCGTGTCTCGTGTCTCGTGTCTCGTGTCTCGTGTCTCGTGTCTCGTGTCTCGTGTCTCGTGTCTCGTGTCTGATTTGTACAGATGTACATATATACACATATAAACATAATATACACATATACACATATACACATCCACACATACATACATACACACATAAACACATACACACATACACACATACACACATACACACATACAAACATACACACATACACACATACACACATACACACATACACACATACACACATACACACATACACACATACACACATACACACATACACACATACACACATACACACATACACACATACACACATCCACACATCCACACATACACACATACACACATACACACATACACACATACACACATACACACATACACACATACACACATATGCATATGCACATGCACATGCACATGCACATGCACATGCACATGCACATGCACATGCACATGCACATGCACATGCACATGCACATGCACATGCACATGCACATGCACATGCACATGCACACGCACACGCACACGCACACGCACACGCACACGCACACGCACACGCACACGCACACGCACACGCACACGCACACGCACACGCACACGCACACGCACACGCACACGCACACGCACACGCACACGCACACGCACACGCACACGCACACGCACACGCACACGCACACGCACACGCACTCGCACTCGCACTCGCACACGCACACGCACTCGCACACGCACACGCACACGCACACGCACACGCACACGCACACGCACACGCACACGCACACGCACACGCACACGCACACGCACACGCACACGCACACGCACACGCACACGCACACGCACACGCACACGCACACGCACACGCACACGCACACGCACACGCACACGCACACGCATACATACGTATACATA
>CBDHHR010000591.1:0-10000 GCA_965263245.1 Metamycoplasmataceae bacterium
ACAAAAAATGCGACATTGTCCTTGACAAACCAACAATCGTCATGAAGCTAGACGCAGGTACGGATGACACCTTTGCAGTGATTTATCTTCATTGAAGAAATTGCTAATTCTGCAGAATTTAAATTTAGATGTACCCCGCAGTATATGGTAATCATAAAATTTGTTGGAAACTGTGAAAGTGATTATGTAGCAAATGGATTCAGCATAAGAAAAGCAAATAAATAAAGTAATATAATATCAGCGTACTTAAAGCGGGTCTAGTCGTTATGTCTTTTATGTCCCACCGTTCATACATTTGAATTGTTTAAGCAATAACCACAGTTAGTTTAATGAAAATGTTTACCTTTGTTTGAATCACTGAAGCAGTTGACTTTGATTGTTAATCTAAAAACCACTGAAACGAGACTTTGCAGAGCTGACAGGAAATGACAGTGTTAACGCAGAGACTCATCGGTCATTATATCGTGTTCATGTGACATTCCAAAGCATTTTAATTCAATGCTGGATCCAGTGTCAAAAAAGTAATAGTTTTTATTGTAGGTGTGGTGAAGTTGATTTTTTTTATATAAAAATTGCACCCTCTCAACGGGCATGAGGTAAGGATGCACAAATATCTGTAGATCAACACCCTATTGAGACTTGTTCACCCAAAATGGAGGGCCATTAGCCGTGAATTTGTGCCAGCAAATAAATTACAACATCGTTGGTACGCACACGCACACGCACACGCCACACGCACACGCACACGCACACGCACACGCACACGCACACGCACACGCACACGCACACGCACACGCACACGCACACGCACACGCACACGCACACGCACACGCACACGCACAGCACACGCACACGCACACGCACACGCACACGCACACGCACACGCACACGCACACGCACACGCACACGCACACGCACACGCACACGCACACGCACACGCACACGCACACGCACACGCACACGCACACGCACACGCACACGCACACGCACACGCACACGCACACGCACACGCACACGCACACGCACACGCACACGCACACGCACACGCACACGCACACGCACACGCACACGCACACGCACACGCACACGCACACGCACACGCACACGCACACGCACACGCACACGCACACGCACACGCACCCGCACACGCACACGCACACGCACACGCACACGCACACGCACACGCACACGCACACGCACACGCACACGCACACGCACACGCACAACGCACACGCACACGCACACGCACACGCACACGCACACGCACACGCACACGCACACGCACACGCACACGCACACGCACACGCACACGCACACGCACACGCACACGCACACGCACACGCACACGCACACGCACACGCACACGCACACGCACACGCACACGCACACGCACACGCACACGCACACGCACACGCACACGCACACGCACACGCACACGCACACGCACACGCACACGCACACGCACACGCACACGCACACGCACACGCACACGCACACGCACACGCACACGTGTTTGTGTTTGTGTGTGTGTGTGTGTGTGTGTGTGTGTGTGTGTGTGTGTGTGTGTGTGTGTGTGTGTGTGTGTGTGTGTCTGTGTGTGTGTGTGTGTGTGTGTGTGTGTGTGTGTGTGTGTGTGTGTGTGTGTGTGTGTGTGTGTGTGTGTGTGTGTGTGTGTGTGTGTGTGTGTGTGTGTGTTATGTCTGTTAGAGTATGTATGAGTGTACGTGTGTATGTGCACGTCATCTTGAATTAAAACTAAGGAACTCCACGAGAAACAGGCAGCTGTGTTACAGTGTGCAACCCCGTCATACAAACAAAGGCCGTTTGTTTAAAGGCACACTTCTACCAGAATAAATATTTACTGGCCCCGTGGGTCTCTTTCCCTCCGAAAACCCGACATTCTCCCAATTACGCGACCGGGAGGAGGGCTTGGCGCACGGCCACTTAACACGAGAAAGCTTCCGCAGTCGAGCCATGTGTTTCGATTTAAAAGGCGATAAAACAGGATCGGAGCGACGTAACGAACGGTGATGGCCCGAACCGAGCCCGGTCGACCGGTGAAATGTGAGCGAAAGCTCTCATCGGTCTCCAGAGCGATAGGCTTCGGCGATCTGCCGGAATGATGCACGAGGCTTTGCATCCAAAACGGGCCGACTTCGATAAATTCGTCTCTGAACGAGGCTATAACATGTGTGCTAGACATAGATCACCACAAGTCGAACGCAAGTGTGCGCGTAATGTGTAAAACAGAACCCTTTGGTCCATATAGGTCGTTCACTTACGGGTGATTAACTGACCCACGTATTGTGTGATCGCAAGCTATCCAAAATGGTGCCGAACTCATATTGTTATCAGACTGGCATTCCGCTTGAATGTTGTGATGAAATTCCCACCTTAAATTAACGTCCTTGCAATAAAAACACAAGGCAGACTTCCTACAGTATCAGCTGTAGGTTGCAATGCACGAATGCTAGGTCTATCGGATATGTCATATCATAGTAATAGCGCAATTCACATACATAACGTTATCAGCAATGTAATTACTTATGTACTCGATCACGTGAGCAGGACAAGGCCGTTTACGGTTAATAGAAAGTCACGAGCATTGCACGCGTATCACTGTCTCCGTGTTTCCCGCAAAACCTCTGTCCTAATCAATTGGATTTCACGGGAAATGATAAAACACATAACACAGTCTATCATCTCGAACGGTCAACACTGATTAGCGAGTCAGCGCAATGAAGCGGCTGTTTAATGCGACAGACGCAATAATGTCGCTGCTAAATAAATATATGGGGGACATTATCGTGAATCAGCCAGTTATCCTTTGTTCAGCGCGACGCTAATTGTATGTGATGGATGCGTAATTAATGCATGGGCTTTCGACAGGCGCGCGGTGTCACGTGCACAATGCGATGTCTCTCTTTTTACTCGCGGTCTCGCGCAAGTCACGGGTCCGTGGAGACTAGGTCACTAGGCACAGGGAACAGCGGTCGCCTTCCCTGTCTTCCCATGGGGGTGATTCCTGCAGCCCTGTGATCGCGTGCCGTGCATTCCACGCGGAGAGTTTCGAACATGATTTAACAAATTGTCTAACAACAGGCAGTATGCTGTATACACTATTTTATCGGGGACAAACGAAGTTGCATAATACCTTTAAGTGTAGTTGAAAATTATTAGGTTTTGTTAATACGTCTTGAGGCACAGACTCATATAATTGTATCTGTTACCATATATAATAGAGTTAATTGGTTCGAACGTTTTTTTTTAACTGACCGAAGTTTGCTCTTACTAGATAAAAAGGATTGATCAACCGCTATTTACTTGCCAGGAAAAGCAACGCGCTGGTAACATTCGTTGCTTGCAGGAAGTTAGATACCGGAAGTCTGCTACTTGCTCAAATGCTTCGTCACTAGCTGTCCTTAATATGTTATATTCCTCTTTCATGTTAATGGTGTTGATCTTAGTTTTATACACATTGATTCTCAGTCAAAAACTCCTAATTTGTTCTCTACATTTTCTTGTTGATTATGTGCATGTATATTGTATTATCATATGCAAATGGACGATCTTGATATCGTTGTTTGGAAAGAGCCGATTGCTCCGTTCTGTGGTGGCAAAGATAAGACCAAGTTCGACTGTGTGTGTGTGTGTGTGTGTGTGTGTGTGCGTGCGTGTGTGCGTGTGTGCGTGTGTGCGTGTGTGTGTGTGTGTGTGTGTGTGTGTGTGTGTGGTGTGCGTGTGTGTGAGTGTGCGCGCGAGTGTGTGTATGTGAATGGTGTGTGCGTGCATGCGTGCGTGCGTGCGTGCGTGCGTATTTGAGTGTTTCAAAAGTTAATGTACTCAACCTACATCTGACCTGTGCCACCTCCAAACTAAGTTGTTTCAGCAAAAACTACAGGAACTGTAAGTTATGCAAGCAAACAATATTTTCTCCCGTCCGTCATATTATAAATGTATAACTCGGTGAATATATCATGGCAGTGTCAGCAACGCCCGCAGGAAGCGACTATCTCTCGACACGTGTACGTAATGAATTTACGACCAACTGGTTCCGACGTTTGAGTAATCGGCGTACTTACATAATTGTCTGTGTGCGTTGCATTTTGGCAACAGATGCTTTGCCACCAACGGGCGATCCAACCGTTGTCGAACTCAGCGGAATCGGGAGTCTTCTATGTATCGGTCGTGAATGTGTGTGTGTGTGTGTGTGTGTGTGTGTGTGTGTGTGTGTGTGTGTGTGTGTGTGTGTGTGTGTTGTGCGTGCGTGTGTGCGCGTGCGTGCGTGCATGCGCGTGCGGACGCGTGCGCACAACTTCTTTGTGTGGGTGTTATTAGAACGCACATCTATTCGTAATGACGTACTTGTAACACGCTCATTTTATATGCTACACACGTTAAACCCATTCCGCACGCGTACGTGCACTCAGAAATTAACAAAGGTAACAACAAAACAGTTCCAGAGGCCATAACATCGCTTTACTGATCCTGTGCCAACTACACATAGCACGACAGCAAGTCTCTGCCGGAGAAGATGTTCGTCGTTCGTGCTACGTACACATCGTTACCGTCCATCTCGCAACGATGAATGCCCGTGTACCGAGTGGTTCCCGGCCTGAAAGATTACTAAACATAAAACATCGGACATTTCGCCCACTTGGCTGACATCAAGACATTCCTCTCTTCCAGCTGAGTTACGGATGGTGTCTCTGTCTCTTTGCTTGTGCATTTGTTTCGAAATCTCCATTACCACATCTTTGCTGTAGACGTGGATGAGGCTGACAAATCAGCGCCAGTAAATATTGTCAAAACAACTTATATTAATTGCTGCAACAACATAATAGATCAACACTTCGCGAGGAGACGGATGGCGGGATGTTTCACTCGTGGAGGTGCATACGTTGACCTCCTCTTGAAACTCCGTTAATCTTCTGTTTCTTTTTCTTTCTCTTCACTCTTTCCTCTTCTGTTTCTTCCTCTTCTGTTTCTTCATCTTCTTTTTCTTCCTCTTCTTTCTCTTCCTCTTCCTTTTCTTCCTCTTCTGTTTCTTCCTCTTCTTTCTCTTCCTCTTCTTCGTCTTCTTTTTCTTCCTCTTCCTTTTCTTCATCTTCGTTTTCTTCCTCTTCTTTCTCTTCCTCTTCCTTTTCTTCCTCTTCGTTTTCTTCCTCTTCCTCTTCTGTTGTTTCCTCTTCTTTCTCTTCCTCTTCCTTTTCTTCATCTTCTTTTTCTTCCTCTTCTTTTTATTCCTCTTCCTCTTCCTTTTCTTCATCTTCTTTCTCTTCGTTTTCCCTTTCTTCCTCTTCTTTTTCTTCCTCTTCTTTTTCTTCCTCTTCCTCTTCTGTTTCTTCCTCTTCTTTCTCTTCCTCTTCCTTTTCTTCATCTTCTTTTTCTTCTTCTTTTTCTTCTTGTTCATTTTCTTCCTCTTCTTCTTCTTATTTTCTTCCTCTTCTTTTTCTTCTTCTTCTTCTTGTTCTTTTTCTTCGTCTTCTTTCTCTTCCTCTTCCTTTTCTTCATCTTCTTTTTCTTCTTCTTCTTCTTGTTCTTTTTCTTCCTCTTCTTCTTTTTCTTCCTCTTCTTCTTTGCCTTCTTTGTCCAGCCAATTCCTGGACATCTAACACAGACAATGCACGTTTTTTATTTCTGCTATTGCAACCGTTACATCACAAAAGGGTTACCGGAGGAATGAGTGATGGATTAAGTTTCTAATGTCCTTCGTTCGTTGATGGGTCGAAATTCACTGTACAGAAAGCTGCCAACAATAAACGTCTTATCACAAATGACCATTGTGGTCACTTATTTTTACTTAGTCATGTCTACTTTGTATATGTTAATAAATATATAGTAGCTGACAGAATGTCAATATATTGTCACGAAAAATAATAATGTTACAATGTATCAAATTCAGAATATGAAAGATGTCCGACAATTATTGTTATACCAATCACGCACCGCACAAATGACACCCACACATCCTGTTTGACCTATGCGCACCTCATATTGCTAGTAATTGTTATTATCGTTCATAATATGTGATATCCTATCTTTCCCAGATGTGCAACTAGTAGTAAATATATAGTTTCATTCCTAATTAATAACACCACAACTAATTATTCTCTCGGGCGTTCGCCAATGTCTATACTATACTGCATTTCATCATGCAGTCGGTGTGTGCAATAATTTGTTATACCCTGGCTTGAGTTTGCCATCGTTAACGTTGTATTTGGCTCAAAATATATGGCTTGCCCAGTGCGTTGAATGTTATAAAAACGAACCTTATTCACACAAAATCAGCCACTTAATAAATTTGACGCAGGGAAAACACCTTGCGTTGATTAAACATGTTGTAGGCGAAGCGTCGATTCCGACACAGTTCACTCTGCTGTTGTATGATTTATAAAAACACGTCTACATATCCATCCGATGACTCAATCATGTAAGCAATGAAAAAGTTGTTTGTGCATCAGCTAGACTATCAGTGGTTGCGGGTATGTGTCACGACGTTGCAGCTTTCAACGCAAGCCAAACACCTGCATTTATAATTGAGTGACGTGTAGTTTAAAATAAATCTAAACAGATACAGTGACTATGCCATGAATTAAAACTAGTGAATGGAACAATGTAAATTACAAATATTATATCAGAAAGTGTTCACGACTATAGCATGATTATTCTACAAGCATTTGTAACAAATATCTCAAAAAGGCGAGCCATCAAAAACAACAGTTTGATTTAACCACAACTATTGATAAGCCAGTCTTCCTTCTCCGCTAGTCCTATGCATAGGAGTTTGCCCACAATTTTACTCAATTTGAAATCTTGTTAAATTTAAATCAACCACGACCTTTTCGCGATATTTCACAGATTCAGCAACTACATAGCGGGCGACCGTGAGAGAATCCCAGGTCGTTGAGAGCTTGTAACAGGCGTCAGCAGATGCTGGTAAGCCGACGATCTGTGATGTGTACGCCGTGTGATTAGAGGAAGCAATTTTTCAGACTTGCCGTTCATCCGTTGCGTGACACAGTCGCTGTTTCCGCAGGTTCTGTCGCCCCTGTTGATGGCCATTTGTCTTCCTCGGGTCACGGGGTTCGTCGCGGGTCGGAAGAAATGGTCTGGCCACCGGAACGGCGGAACGTTCACATCATAGCGCGAGGCACAACAAAGGCTGGTGTGAGATCGTCCAAGACACGGGCATGTGTTTGTAATTTATTACTGGTTTAATCAGCGCGGCAAAGCACATCGCAGATCGTGTACGACCTCTTTAGATAACCAATTTTACATTGTCACACAAAGCAAACACACCACGCAACAAAAGGACGTCTAAGACACTGGTTTGCTGAAGGTCCAAATTTTTATCTATGATATGTAATCAGTTTTGTTCCTAAACAGTAACACCGTTAACTTTACTCAAATATGTTATGTATTTGTAATGACTATTATGACACTACATACATACACACATACATACATACATACATACATACATACATACATACATACATACATACACACACACACACACACACACACACACACACACACACACACACACACACACACACACACACACACACACACACACACACACACACACACACACACACACACACACACACACACACACACACACACACACACACACACACACACACACACACACACACACACACACACACACACACACACACACACACACACACACACACACACACACACACACACACACACACACACACACACACACACACACACACACACACACACACACACACACACACACACACACACACACACACACACACACACACACACACACACACACGATCTTGCTTAGAGATGTAACTTGATATGTAAACTAAACTAATCTAGTCTTGTCGATTCGCAGCTGTAATTCGCGGCTGTCGAGGCGATGTACGAATTCGTCCTACCGGCCGGGCTGTTTCGCGCTCCACGCGTTATTTCTTACAATCTGCATAAGTATTCCAACCCTATCGATCAGTGGCAATTACTATGTACACAGGTGTTGACCTTTCCGCCCTCCTTACCTAACTACACTCGCAGCAACACGCAACGACACCGTTTGTGGCTACTGGATGACGAATACGCCACCCTTCGGACATTTTCATCTAGCTATATAGAGCTCTTAAGAAAAATTCATCATTAAACAAAATCCGTTGTTGAAACAAATTAGACGAACTTTAAAAATGTAATCACTGCCTTATTACCTCAGTTTTTGCGTAGTGCGTCCTCGCGCGTCATGGGGTCGATGCACCTAATTACCCAAGTACCAGCTCTTCTCTACCCCTGGCACAGCCCTGTCAAAAACTCATATTTTAACGTCAGCCAGTGAAATCGCTCACTGGATGTATCGTTCAAATCAGGTCAGGTGACCATAATAAAAAATTCAGCCAACCGTGCTGCTTAGGATGCAAACGGGTCGTTATATTTGCATTTGCGCAGTTCTCACTGCTGACGCAGTGGCGACTGGCGAAATCAATTACCATAGTTGCATACGTCACTCCCACGGTTTTGGAAACTATCCGCCAAGGGTACAGTAGCGCAGCGGAGTGGTTCTGACTTGCGAAGCTGGCGTGGTTAAGTGTACATCCTCTAAAGTGCAGAGATCCTTTCGATTCTATCTACTTATTCATTTCATCGGACCTTTGACCTATGACCTACCAATTAGTGCTGCATTTGGAAAAACACGAAAGTAGTTATGTTGCCTATTGTATGTTTCAGTGATTCATCAGTCATTCCACAGGTGGCGCCAGCAGCAGTTGAATGATCGAGGAATAGTTCATAAAATTATTGAGAACACTGTAACGGTGAGAACTACAGCTGCCCCAATTTGTTTCTTTCAACTGTGGAGGTAAAATAGTATATACATTGTTTACATTTATTTTATTTATTGTGGATGGAGGGATGCACGACGTTAAATCGGAACCTGCGTAATTTCGGGAGATCTGGGACCCATTATATAATCGTTTTTAGTTGTACAGAGTTGGTGATGATTAACAACTTGTTAAATTTGATCTTCACAATTGTTTTGTTGTATTTTTGTTGTAAGACTACAAATGTGTACATGGTGGTTATTTTAAATGATGATGGTGTCACTGGAAGACAGCAGTTAGCCAAGTGACATCCGGGCAATGCAATGCGCTGAACATATTTTAATGTGCTTTATTTTTGTTCTTGTACGCGTTGCGTTGTGACACAACGTGACTCTTGCTTTTATTCATAAGGCTGAGTTTGTTCTTTAAGATAAATGTTGCTCCAAACGTTGATCATGTATACATGTAACTAGTCAATACGCGTCAGCCGCACATTGTCACTGCTGTCAACGTGAACACAAATAGGAGCTTGCGGGACGGGACCCAAGGTGTCAACCGTCGGTAGCTGTGACAGTTCACCAAAATACAACATCTACCGATTTATTAAACGTGTTCTGATTGAACTAATAGCGTTATATTGTATATTATAGTTTATTATTTTATGTAGATCAGTTCAGAAATACTTTTGTTCCATTTACAATACACCACGTCGCTGGTAACGAACTGCAGCAGGCGTCCTTCATTAGTCGGATTAATATTAAATTAAAAACACAATTTTGTAACGAAAATATTAATTACGATAAGTCTGATTGTACACTTTGCTTTAACCTCTTATTTTGGCGCGACTCGGCCTCCAGTTAGTAGTGTTTACTTATAATTATTTAGAACTTGTATGTGTTTTTATATGATAATACACTACAATAGGATGTTGACCTCTATAAGAGGACGGGCTGCAACAGTGCTGTCCTGGAAATTAAACTCCGACGGTTGAAATGGCTAGAACACGTCCTGAGAATGCGTAAAGACGGTAGCTCCAAAAAAGAACATCTCCCGGACACTACCCGGGAGAAGGAAGCCAGGACGACAAAAGACAACATGGCAATGGACACTGATGGCGGAGCTAGAAGAGATCGGGCTCTCGTGGGGCGAGGCGCAGGCCACAGCGAAGA
>CBDHHR010000592.1:0-8982 GCA_965263245.1 Metamycoplasmataceae bacterium
TTAAACCACATAAATAATCACATTAAAGTAACATAATTGAAGGGGATCAATGGATCAATAAAGCTAAATATACACTGTACATCAACAGCTATAAAGACGAGCCAATCATGCCCAACTACTGACAAGTACAAATGAGGGAACTGTTGGTAGAGTCATGATCACATGACATGTCACATGACATGTCACATGATGCCTAAAGATGTTCAAGGTCACTCCTACCTTTCACTCTTCAGCGCCTCCAAGTCACTTTGAGCTTGATGCAGTGCTTCAGAAACTTCATCAGACCTCACTAGAAACATAAACCATTGGCAATGTAACAGACCAGACTTACTTCTGGTTTTGATGTACGCTTGGAATATGTTAATCCTGCCTGTCCCGATGGTGAATGAGCTAAATGATTGTATCTGTTCTGGTGTTAAAATAATTGGTGGGAATGAAACTTCACATTTGGCAGTCACATTAAACTAACAGCTATATGCACAGTTCCTGCCAATGGAGTTAAACAAGGCACGTCTGGGGGGTCGGTTGCCAATACTACTCTTGCATTTACCCCACACTATGAATGAACTGTACTCTGGTTCTCTTTAAGCAAGACACTTCAAGTGACCTGTCGTTACCCTCATGACCAGGGGTAGCAACAGGCAGCTAAACCCCCACTAAAATATAAAAGGCTCTCAGCTGGTTGGCTAATAAGCTCAGTGATAAATCTACATTTTGACATAACAATATGATATGACTGACCTGTGAGTGAGTGAGTGAGTGAATGAGTGAGTGAGTGAATGAGAGTGACGGAGGGAAAGAAGTTGTTAAAATCTTACAGCGCCTTCGAACAGAGAAATCTGGATTTACGGCACTATATAAATGCTTTTATTACTATTATTAACACACATGCATTGAGAGATGACATCCTCTCCACTTCTTCCTTCAGTCTCTCGCGGTCCTCATAAGCACTCTCCAGTTTCTCTACTTTCTCTCGCTGTGACGACAAATCCATCTGGCATAGCACTAACTCCTGCTTCAATCTGCAACCAGAATAGCTGACTGAATATGCTGCAAACTCCAACACAGTCTTGGGATATATAACGATCATTGATGACTTTGGCATCACTGATAAATTTGTTTAAGTGCAATAACATTTTACAGGATTTTACATTGCTCAAAACTGTAATGCAATAATTGAGTGCAATGCTGGATTTGTTTGTGTCGCAATTTTATAGCTCCCAGCACCTTGACCCACCTGTATACAACTGGAATACTGATTATAAATGTTGAGATTGCCCAATCTTTTTATCTTGATGTGCCTCTGAGGTTGGTTTCAAAGCACTTATGTAGAATAAAAGTTACCTTATTATTATTATACCACATAGCAATGGTTTTATGTTAAACATTATACACTGTACTTCCTTTTATAATTGGATTAAGCAATTAAATGTGACTTACTTTGCGACAACTTGTTCTGCTGCCTGTTGAACTTTAAGTTGCAGCAGACGTGATTGTTCCAGTTCACTGGTTTGTTTCCTGCATAGACAACTCACACATTACACTGACTGTAGCACACACATTACACTGACTGTAGCACACACATTACACTGACTGTACTACACACATTACACTGACTGTACTACACACATTACACTGACTGTACCACACACATTACAATGACTGTAGCACACACATTACACTGACTGTACAACACACATTACACTGACTGTACTACACACATTACACTGACTGTACCACACACATTACACTGACTGTACCACACACATTACACTGACTGTACTACACACATTACACTGACTGTACTACACACGTTACACTGACTGTAGCACACACATTACACTGACTGTACCACACACATTACACTGACTGTACTACACACATTACACTGACTGTAGCACACACATTACACTGACTGTAACACACACATTACACTGACTGTACCACACACATTACACTGACTGTACTACACACATTACACTGACTGTAGCACACACATTACACTGACTGTAGCACACACATTACACTGACTGTAGCACACACATTACACTGACTGTAGCACACACATTACACTGACTGTAGCACACACATTACACTGACTGTAGCACACACATTACACTGACTGTAGCACACACATTACACTGACTGTAGCACACACATTACACTGACTGTAGCACACACATTACACTGACTGTAGCACACACATTACACTGACTGTAGCACACACATTACACTGACTGTAGCACACACATTACACTGACTGTAGCACAAACATTACACTGACTGTAGCACACACATTACACTGACTGTAGCACACACATTACACTGACTGTAGCACACACATTACACTGACTGTAGCACACACATTACACTGACTGTAGCACACACATTACACTGACTGCAGCACACACATTACACTGACTGTAGCACACACATTACACTCACTGTAACACACACATTACACTGACTGTACCACACACATTACACTGACTGTACTACACACATTACACTGACTGTAGCACACACATTACACTGACTGTAGCACACACATTACACTGACTGTAGCACACACATTACACTGACTGTAGCATACACATTACACTGACTGTAGCACACACATTACACTGACTGTACCATACACATTACAGTGACTGTAGCACACACATTACACTGACTGTAGCACACACATTACACTGACTGTACCACAAACATTACACTGACTGTAGCACACACATTACACTGACTGTAGCACACACATTACACTGACTGTAGCACACACATTACACTGACTGTAGCACACACATTACACTGACTGTACCACACACATTACACTGACTGTAGCACACACATTACACTGACTGTAGCACACACATTACACTGACTGTACCACACACATTACACTGACTATAACACACACATTACACTGACTGTACCACACACATTACACTGACTGTAGCACACACATTACACTGACTGTAACACACACATTACACTGACTGTAGCACACACATTACACTGACTGTACACAGGTTTAATCCAAACAAGTTTACAGTGAGATTACACGCACACACACACACACACACACACACACACACACACACACACACACACACACACACACACACACACACACACACACACACACACACACACACACACACACACACACACACACACACACACACACACACACACACACACACACACACACACACACACACACACACACACACACACACACACACACACACACACACACACACACACACACATACATTTCTGTGCTGACTTACACCTGAACTGTATGAATGAACTGCATTAAAAAGAATGACATATATTAATTGTTTCACACATACCCCTTTTGTCTGATTCCAGTTGAGTCTTTCCTTCTGCTAGTTTTGAAGACATTGTGTTTGCATCTTTCAATTCATTTATCTGTTTCTCTTTCCCCACCAGTTCTTGCCTCAGTTCAGTCTGTTTCTCTTGTAAACTCTTGTTATCCGCTTCCAACTCGGCAGTCCGACTGTCAGCCTTCTGCTTCTCTAAAGGTCAAGTGGTCACTTGCTGTTAGAAATAAGTCAGTTGTTCCCCCCCACATACGTAATATGCTTTCCGCAATGGTGCCATTAAGTTCTGATTTCATAACCCCACACACTTCATAATAATACTTCATGGTGTGTATTTGAATATGATGTTAAAAATTCATGTGTACTAAAGGCATTTGAAAACTGACTGGTGATGTTTTAATTGGTACATTTTAATTCACTAGAGGTGTGAAATCAGTGTGAAATGCCACAGTTATAACATGAATTTTGCTGCAATCATACTCCAAAGTGGCATACTGGTAGTACCGGGTAGTACACACAATCGGACCTGGCATGTTGCCTTGTCTGATCATAATTCACAGTGGCATATTGGTACAGTGTACACACAATCGGACTTGGCCTGTTGCTCTATCTGATCATACTCGAGTACTCGACAGTGGCATAGTGGTACACACAATCGGACTTGCTCTGTTTGCTCATGGAGGCTACTACCCAACTGCCTTATAGTACAGAAGAAATGACGCAAAACTATGCATGATATACAAAATAACAAATGTCCTAGTGGGTATACCAGCAAATAAATATATCATTCCTGTAAACACAGTCACTCGAAAGCAACATTCCTTGTTCTACCTTATCCCTCAATCCAGATGTAATTACCACTTGTATTCTTTTTTCCCAAGTACCATTCGACTTTGGAACTCCCTCCCTCAACATGTTGTAAATAAAAACAGCCTTGACTCCTTTAAGAGCAATATCCAGATTTTGCGCATTATTCCACTTTTTAGATATAACTAGTTCTTTTGCACGCATTACAGTTTACATGCACTAATTATTGTTCTGATACATTGCATTGAACCCAAAACGAAGAAAAAAATTCAGATTTTTCCTGTTCGCCCGCCTGTATCCTCAGCATGTTGAGGCTAGGCGGTAGCCCGGAAGAAGAAGAAGGTGCACTTTGATATAAATATACCATGACAAATGTATTTGTGTGGATAAGCATGTAGTGTATTCTAAAGGCATGCATATGTATGCATAATTATGCATGCTAATTCACATACTTACTACTTTATTATTGTCACTATACTCTTTCTTGATTTGTTGTAGACATCAAACAAGTGAGACGATACAGCATTTCAATTAGATGACCATAAGTTATCTCAAATAATTTAATAAAAAGAACACTGCCCTGTTCAATATAATCAAATGTATTCATAGTTTTTTATTGAAAACATCCAACCTTTTGTTAACCGTTCTCCTGCAGACTTTACAAATGTGTTGATTTTGTCGCATTCATCTTTCAGTAACCTGTCCTTGTCCTGTACCAGTATCTGGAGTGACTTCAATGCATTTTTCTGTTGTATCAGATCTGCCAATGCTGCTGCAAGTCTTTCACACAGAGAAACGTCTTTCGTTCTACAAATGATTAGTTAACATGTTTTAAAGCAACAATTATGAACACTGAATGCAATCACAATTAATCAGTATACATGTAACATACTATTACATTGAAAAGATTAAAACCAGATTGTGACTGTAAGATAAAATTGGACTGTACGTCAATTACATTGTTAAACATGTCTATATCATCCTGTCTTACAGCCAAAATTGTCTTAATTGAAATGGACACATTCAACTGTCTTTGCCATATCTGAAGGGTGATTATCTAATTAAATGTCAAACCACTTATACCTGAAAGTTGCCACTTGCTGCATTGCTTCAGCTAGTTGTTCATTTGACTTCTCCAGCTGATCTTTCACATTCTGAAGTATTTCATCTTTTGCTTTTAAGTCACCCTGGAGTGCTGTGATACTGAAAATACATAAACCAATATGCATGAAATATTACATAACATGAGACAATCTTTACTGCTTCTGGGGAAGAGTTCTTTCTACAAATCTCATTTAGGTAAGCATTTTGAGCAAGAAGATGAAGAAAGAAGTGAACAAGTGGCGGATGGATAGAAGGAAAAAGGTGTGTGTGACATAAATTTGCAGTGACTTCAAAAGGCAGTCAGACAATAGACTGGGTGATGTCTAAACAAGGCTTAGTTGGCAGAATGGTAATTATTAATTGGAGTGATGGACCGTCAAAATTAATGAAGCCATCGACAACGTAGCCGATATATATGTTGAATAAGTCTAAGTCATGTCCTACAAGAGCTTGTTGATAATTTGTGCAAGAAGAAATGTTTGATTTACACTGTATCCTTGGCAGTGAGGTTGAGATCACACTTCTCCATGGCATCTTGCAGCTGCCGCAGTTCCTCAGTTAACTTGGCTTCTCTCGCCTCAGTGCCTTCGTAATACGCCAACTGCCTTTCTTTGTCCTTCAGTTTCTCTTCTAGGGCTTTTATCTCGTTGTGTATGAGATAACTCACACCGCAATATTTACACACTGTCTCGTCACGAGCCATTTTGCGAATCTCTTCCGGCAGGGGATACTGCGGGTGGTGATGTTTTAGACTCTCTGCGTCGTCACCCATTTTGTGAGTGTATTTGTACGTTGTTGTTCAGTGTATACGCTCAACATGTAGTTATATTTCCACAGAGCACCATTAACACAGTGCCAATCCTAGTTACGACCAGACTGCAGTGCAGTAGTAATGACTGATTAAGTAACGAAAATATAATTGACTTTCTCACAGTCGGCGATTACGATGCTACTCAATCAACGATATGATCATGTCGGCTAAATGTAAATATAACATTAAACATACTGTTTCTATGTGTTTATGTATTTATGTGTGCATGTGTACCGCTAATTCGTTGCAGTTTCGGATGCATAATATTATTCGAATAGTCATAAAATCGCAGCCCGCTTGGGCGAACGAAATCGTTGTTTATGAGCGGTAATTGGGTAAATTCCGGGACATCCGGGTATCGCAAGCTCAATAAAGCGGTCTATGCGAGTTAACGTTCAATGGACACTATAAATAAAAAATAAATATCTAATTGCAGGACTTACTATTATTACACTTATTTGTGTAACTGATTATTCCGAAGCTCTCCTCTCTACTCCATGATATAGATAAAAATGGAGGCAAGCGACAAAACTAGACTTTTATTTTACTGTTGATTGATTGATTTATTTATTTAATATAAAATGTAAAACATTGTACACATATGCATAACATATAAATACAAGGTACATTTAAATATTCGGATAACACCAAAAGTGCACGCACTTATTTCCATTGTGGTCCTTGACATACACATGACAGACATTGACAGAAATGACAAATATAACATACTAAAACAACCATAATAAATAAGTGATATAAATAATTACTAATATATGTAAATGACATTGATAATTACAATATAAAAAAGTATGGAACTATCTCCTGATTAGAAACACTTTGTAAAACCTTGTTATTTATTACAAAAAAATCTTAAATAAATCTAATAAATAATAAAAGTAAAAAATAAAAATTACGTCATCAATTATGATTAATAATAAATAAATGAGCTGGCTTCCTGATCATTAAGACAACTGAACAAAAACTGCTTCAGTAGACATTTAAATTGCCTCATGTTCTGAACACTCTGTATGGAAAATGGCAATTCGTTCCAGGCATGAATTCCTGTGTAGTAAAAGGAGGTTTGCCCAAATGATTTAACATACAAACACACACAAAATGCCTTTGAAATTATATCAAGATAATATTCTAGCCATAAAATCACCTAACTGTTCAGAATTACCAGACACTACCAAAACCTATGAACATATGCTAGTAAAAAAACGAAAGAAAAGAAAATGAGCACAGCCAGAAAAGAGGATGAAGATTTTGAAGAAAAAAAAACTACATTTAAGTAGGGGCCAGGTTGTAAAGCAGACCGCAGACAACAAGTGGAAACCCTTAATTCTTTTATATGCCTATGACCACAGAGGTGATTAAAATAATAAGTATAAGTAACGAATTCTTATTACTTATAATAATATGTAAAATTCTACTACCAAAAACAGGAACAAGTGACAATGAACAAGTCAAATTACATGAAACGAATGCATTAATTTATTTCAATCATTTTTTTATAGTTATGTGGATCCCAAAATACTGCAGAAAATTGCAATTGCTATAATAAATTTTCATCATAGCACACAGCAAATTTACCTCAAAGTCAACCTTTGGGCTGAACCTGACAAAAATATTGAGGTGACCATATATATTAGCAGAATTAATTTCCTGTACTTTACTATAACTGTACATAAATTGGGATTGTCCTAGGGTGAACATAAAGTGATGTTTGACTGTACATACCTTTCAGTATCTATGCGCTGATAGGGTTTGTGTACAATTGGCAAATCTTCCTCTCCGTGCTGGTACCTTGTTGGTGATGAGGAGGCTTGCGTGTCTCAAGGACTCTGGGAGCTATACCGATGGGGGCTAAAGCTCCTGGCAGGTTTAACCAAGCCGGGCAGGTCTCAGGGGAGGGACCAGATGAAACCCAGCACCTGGTCCTCCAGGTTGGGCGTGGGACTAACAACAATGGAAACTACTACAAGGGGCCCCATAGCAGACTTGAGCCAGCCTGGCCGTATGACCACACCTGCTGAAAGCCTACACCAGGAAGGCAGGTGTGCGACAGATAGTTTGCTCGGGCCCAAAACTAAGATCAGCATAGGGACATGGAATGTTCGTACAATGAACGAGGCCTCAAAGTTAGCACAAGTCATCCGCGAGATGAAAAGATACAGACTGGACATCCTAGGGGTTAGCGAGTGTCGATGGACTGGGTCCGGGCGACAGGTGAGCCATGATGGTTCAACCATACTATACTCAGGACATGAGGACACACACATCCGTGGTGTAGCCCTTGTAATCTCCAAACAGAAGGCCAACACCTTGCTGGAATGGGAACCGATCAGCGATAGGATAATGAAAGCACGCTTCAACTCCAAACACTGCAAGCTTACAATCATTCTGTGTTACGCCCCAACCAATGAATCTGACAAAGAGGATAAGGACGACTGGTACGAACAGCTGCAACAAGCAGTCACCAAAGTGCCACAACATGACATGCTTCTGATCATCGGAGACATGAATGCCAAAGTTGGTTCTGATAACTCCAACTGCGAAAGAGCCATGGGCAAACATGGTTGTGGCGTGATGAATGACAATGGTGAACGCCTTGTTGACTACTGCTTGAACAACAACTATGTAATTGGAGGTACCATCTTTGCACACCGGGATATCCACAAGCTCACCTGGAAATCACCTGATGGTAGGACAAGCAACCAAATCGATCACATTATCATCAATGGAAAATGGCGTAGGTCCCTTCAAGATGTGAGAGTTTGCCGTGGAGCTGACATTTATAGTGACCACTATTTGATAACCGCACGCGTCAAGTTGAAGCTTCACAAAGTGGTACCAGAGAGTTAGCGCCGTAAACAACTAGATGTCACAAAACTCGCATGCCCAGTCACCAAA
>CBDHHR010000593.1:0-2500 GCA_965263245.1 Metamycoplasmataceae bacterium
TTCTTATCACAAATTCGTATCACAAATTCTTATCACATATTGTATCACATATTCTTATCACATATTCGCATCACATATTCGTATCACATATTCGTATCATATATTCGTATCACATATTTGTATCACATATTCGTATCATATATTCGTATCACATATTCTTATCACATATTCGTATCACATATTCTTATCACATATTCGTATCACATATTCGTATCACATATTCGTATCATATATTCGTATCACATATTCGTATCACATATTCGTATCACATATTTGTATCACATATTCGTATCACATATTCGTATCACATATTCGTATCACATATTCGTATCACATATTCGTATCACATATTCGTATCACATATTCGTATCACATATTCGTATCAAATATTCGTATCACATATTCGTATCACATATTCGTATCACATATTCGTATCACATATTCGTATCACATATTCGTATCACATATTCGTATCAAATATTCGTATCACATATTCGTATCACATATTCGTATCACATATTGTATCACAAATTCTTATCACATATTGTATCACATATTCTTATCACATATTCGCATCACATATTCGTATCAGATATTCGCATCACATATTCGCATCACATATTTGTATCATATATTTGTATCACATATTGTATCACATATTCGCATCACATATTCGTATCACATATTCTTATCACATATTCGTATCATATATTCGTATCACATATTGTATCACAAATTCATATCACATATTGTATCACATATTCTTATCACATATTCTTATCACATATTCGTATCACATATTCGTATCACATATTGTATCACAAATTCTTATCACATATTGTATCACATATTCTTATCACAAATTCGTATCACAAATTCTTATCACATATTGTATCACATATTCTTATCACATATTCGCATCACATATTCTTATCACATATTCGCATCATATATTCGTATCACAAATTCGTATCACATATTCGTATCACATATTCGTATCACATATTTGTATCACATATTCGTATCATATATTCGTATCACATATTCTTATCACATATTCGTATCACATATCCTTATCACATATTCGTATCACATATTCGTATCACATATTCGTATCTCATTTTCGTATCATATATTGTATCACAAATTCTTATCACATATTCGTATCACATATTCTTATCATATATTCGTATCACATATTCGTATCACATATTCGTATCACATATTCGTATCACATATTCGCATCACATATTCGTATCACAAATTCTTATCACATATTCGCATCACATATTCGTATCACATATTCGTATCACATATTCGTATCACATATTCGTATCACATATTCTTATCAAATATTCGTATCACATATTCGTATCACATATTCTTATCAAATATTCGTATCACATATTCTTATCATATATTCGTATCACATATTCGTATCACATATTCGTATCACATATTCGTATCACATATTCTTATCACATATTCTTATCATATATTTGTATTACATATTCGTATCACAAATTCTTATCACATATTCGTATCACATATTCGTATCACATATTCTTATCACATATTCGTATCTCATATTCGTATCATATATTGTATCACAAATTCTTATGACATATTCGTATCACATATTCTTATCATATATTCGTATCACATATTCGTATCACATATTCGTATCACATATTCGTATCACATATTCGCATCACATATTCGTATCACAAATTCTTATCACATATTCGCATCACATATTCGTATCACATATTGTATCACATATTCGTATCACATATTCGTATCATATATTTGTATCACATATTCATATCACATATTCGTATCACATATTCGCATCACATATTCGTATCATATATCCTTATCATATATTCGTATCACAAATTCGTATCACATATTCTTATCACAAATTCTTATCACATGTTCGTATCATATATTCGTATCACATATTCGTATCACAAATTCTTATCACATATTCGTATCACATATTCGTATCACATATTGTATCACAAATTCTTATCACATATTGTATCACATATTCTTATCACATATTCGCATCACATATTCGTATCACATATTCGCATCACATATTCGCATCACATATTCATATCATATATTTGTATCACATATTGTATCACATTCGCATCACATATTCGTATCACATATTCTTATCACATATTCGTATCATATATTCGTATCACATATTGTATCACAAATTCATATCACATATTGTATCACATATTCTTATCACATATTCTTATCACATATTCGTATCACATATTCGTATCACATATTGTATCACAAATTCTTATCACATATTGTATCACATATTCTTATCACAAATTCGTATCACAAATTCTTATCACATATTGTATCACATATTCTTATCACATATTCGCATCACATATTCGTATCACATATTCGTATCACATATTCGTATCATATATTCGTATCACATATTCGTATCACATATTCGTATCACATA
>CBDHHR010000593.1:5000-10000 GCA_965263245.1 Metamycoplasmataceae bacterium
TATATATATATATATATATATACATACATAATACATACATATATACATATATATTATCGAATATATTGACCTTGGATCATTAGTGGTTTGCTGTGTATTTATTTGTTCAAACATAAATACGACTGTGCCAAACACGCATATCACGTTTGGTTTGTTATTTGGTTCAAAGGTTCATGTGCCGAATTCCCATGCCACAACGGAGCAAACTGCAATGATACCATTGGACACGTTCACTGTTTGTGCACTGAGCACTTCACGTTGGATACTATTGCCCCAAACGGTAAATACTCAAGGAGCTGTTTGCACACGAACAAGAACAGTAATCTATCTGAAAACATATCTGACTCCTTATGGTAGAGCCGTCCAGACTTGTGTCAAAAAGTTGAAATAAATGTACGTTCTGCGAGCGATAACATGTTAGAAGTGAAGCGTACTCGCACCAAAGCTGGGCACTGCTCGTTCGCTGTCGCTGCTGCATCTTGTGACATTCTCGCCAGCGTCAAACATCGACTGAAGACACGTTTCTTTTGTATTGCATATTAGTGTAATTCGACATGAACATTTTCCCCCCCTAAATTATTCATTATCATTATCAATACATATACATTTATTGATTAGTATTATCGTTATGTAATTATTATTATACAAAAATTAGCATGTTTGACATTTACTATAATATTTATTACTATTGATCATACGTATACATTCATTTATCAGTATTTTTGTTATGGAATTATTTACTAGATTGATTAATATATTTTAATGTTGTGAAGCGCCACGAACAATTCTGGATGTGACGCTATATGAAATAAATTGAAGCAATGTAGAGTGAAGGCGCCTGTCCAAGGGCCGATACCGCAGCACAGTATTCGAACCCGGGTTCTCTTAGTCGAGGGTCCGAAGCTTTGGGCAATGAGTCACTGCGCTACTACTAATTTCATTGGATTATTGTTAGGTATAGTGATGTGACAATGCATCCTAAGGTTCGTTTACACGACCAACTAGTTGGCCAACTCCGTGTGCCTAATAATCCGACAACTTTTATGTGAGCGTTAATTAATTGGCATAATATGTTGATATACAGCGAACGACTGCAACCCTGACCTCGACTGAAACTACTTCAAATGTTGAGTTCTCGGGGTACAAGAATAAGAACATATTCTGACACGACAGTTCTGTGTCAACAAGTTGCGTGATTTCGCCGTTTGTGGAAAATGATTATTTATGTGTGCATGTCACCATACGGATCAGTTTCTTTTATGGGAAACTGATGTTGCGTTTTCTCGCGGTTGATACATTAATAACGTCAATAAGAAATGTCATGGTAGAGCAGATGTATTTACGATAAAATCATTTCAAATAGTGTTAGTTTTTATTATTCAATTTAGATTGGTCTGTTATCCCATGCCACCGTGTTAACACGTACAGTTTATGTAACAATCGACATAACATTACGACTAATGCCTATGAATCATCGCTTTCTGTGTAAGGCATACACACACACACACACACACACACACACACACACACACACACACACACATACGCACACGCACACGCACACACACACATATACATACATATATATATATATATATATATATATATACACGCACGCTCGCACGCACGCACGCACGCACGCACGCACACACGCACACACACACACACACACACACACACACACACACACACCGTGTAAGGGTTACATAGAAGAAATTGTTGTGTAAACAGTTTTCAAGAAAATAATATACGTGCTAATCCTTTGACATGGAAATTGCAATAAGGTAAGCGTCAGTGTCTACCGAGCAACTCTGTGTTCTCGGATAGACCATTGTTTTCTCTCTGTAGACCCTATACAGTGCAGTGAAGGGCTGTGTGGGAACAAGGGCACTTGCTGGGACAACTACGAAGCTACTTTCTACTGCCAATGTGATTTCGGGTATACAGGAGTTTTCTGTGACACCGAAACGCCAGGTGTGTTATCGAATGAATTTCACAGCGACTGCGATAGATATAATATTCCGAATACAATGTCATCGCCTTATCAAATTTTTAAAGACATGTTTGGTGAACGTACATTTCTAGCTTTATTTCTGTGAAATTCTGTGACCTGGACTAAATTATGTCTATCATAATATTGGTTACTTCGTACTACTACTAGTATTCGATTGGGCATTATTTCTTATTATTATTACCTACCAAATGTATAAACCGCTCTCTTCAATGCTTATTCAAAACCGCTGTTTAAAATCAATAAATGTAACAGATCATAAAATCATTAAAAACAATACAAGACTGCTATAACAAAACGTATTGTTGTGATAAAATTAATATAAACATTATGTACATATACCGCATACATACACAAATATACATATTACAGTATATATATTTATCGTTAAAAACTAAAACAATCAGATGGCAACATATATCTAATATCATGACACGAATCAGCATACAATTGTTTGTGTGTGATGATTGTCGAAACGCCGATTGCAAAGCGACGATGATAACGCGGCAGCCATTACGAGATGATCATTACGAGGAAGGTTACTTTCTGTTGCAGAGGGAATTGCCAGAAGGACGCAGTGGAGCCCTTTTTTTCTTTTCCTGCTCGTCATCCCTCTCATTGGGTTAATCGTAATCATCAGGTGGTTCTTCCAACAGTAAGTATATCCTTGACATATATTTTTGCATATATTTTACGTATTTTGATGACAGTGATCCCAGGTGCGGACACTGTGGCTCGCAATCATCCTGACCACATTTGGAAGGTTTATTGGCCGGTAGTTGATGATACCGGTGTAATGTTGTTCTTATGCAATCACAGTTGTTCTATAATCAATCTCACTAAATGCCTGCCTTCCTATCCCTGGCAAGGGACACAGCTAAACTACATGAAGCGGTAATAATAATAATAATAATAATAATAATAATAATGATGACTTCGTATGCGCCACAATCCTCGAAGATCAAGCTCAGTGGCGCGATAAAACCAAGGGATTAAGCAAACTCGTAATCGTAAACAATGCGCGAGTTGTCGGCGGATGGGTGTAGTTGCTAGGAAGCTAAGGACGGTAGGCAGCATTAAAGATATATGTTTAGACGCCGGCGGAATGAAACTATGTTTCCTTCTAACTTAACACTGGCAGGAAGAGTTGGTGCGGCAACAGGTGTAGCTCGGGTTCCCGCTTTCGTGTTCACTCGAGGAATGTAAAAACGGTTACTTCTGATTGATTGTAGCTGTCTGGAATTTCTTGCTGGAGTGAGCATCGAATTCAGATTTGCTGGTTGTGTTGATGAGAGGGCTTGATAGGCTACTGTACAAATCTTGATAATAATGCGGTAATGAACAGGGAACCAATGCAATGATTTCAGAAGCGGCACTGAGCGAGAAAACGAGGAGAACGTGTGACTAGCCTTGCCAAACAATTTTGAATTTTGAAGTTTTGCTATATCCTTGGTTAGGACACACACGCGCGCGCGTGACGGTGACGGTGACGGTGACGGTGACGGTGACGGTGACGGTGACGGTGACGGTGACGGTGACGGTGACGGTGACGGTGACGGTGACGGTGACGGTGACGGTGACGGTGACGGTGACGGTGACGGTGACGGTGACGGTGATGATGGTGGTACTGATTGACTACTATTGTGTTACAGAACGAAGGAGGACGGCTCACTTGAGGAGGCAGCACAACTCACTGTGATAACTGGTTGAGACACATTCCGGTCGTTACCGAAGAGGCAATTCCATTTCGTTACATTCTATGCCAATGCGAATATAATAAGCAAACCCACGAGTTAATAACTATAAGTAGCTAGCGATAGTGGTACTGCGCTGAGCATGTTTAATTGTTAACAAGACAACTGTTGTTACACAAATTATCGTCGACGTTAGAGTTCGTGATCTGCCTGAAAATTACCGAGTCACGTCTGATTTTCTGAATGCTCCGTCTGTCGTACTGTTTATGTGTGACGATGATTGTCATATGTTGGCCTTTACATATGGTAGCTCAGTTTAACTTCACGAATGTGTGGACGCGAATAAATCAAAGAACATTAAACAAGTTTTGCGTACAAATGTTTTCTAGAGATGGGTTGGATCAATTACCCATTATTGGGCGTGTATTTTGAGGCAGAAATAGGTCAGTAACATCGTACAGCGGTGGCGTTATAAACGACTAAGGTCGACGTAGCCTCGGTTACCCAGGCTCCGTGAGGTGGCAGCACCTTTAAGCCCTTCAACTCTGCCTGGGAAACTAATGCTCTGCATTTGTAACCGCCAGGACGGCCTTACCCCAGATTTGGGCACAGACGCTGATTGGCTCTCAGGCCAATTATGAAATAAAAATTAAAATAACGATATACTTTTACAAGGTGATGATAATATTCAAAAGACGGCAACAATCAGCAGACTGTCTTCTCGGCGTAGTTACGCAGCCGACCGACAGTCGGTTAAGCGAGACTAAGGTCGACGAACCTTCGAAGAACAACGCAGTGTGTTCCTAGGGTCTGTTCACTGGCTTCGTGCTATGTCATGTCATAGTTAACATATGTGCTTTTACCTTCCCGACATCTTCGTGTCAGCTAGCATGTTTATACACATTGCTCTCACGTTACTCACAGCTACGATTGGCTAGTTCTGGTTAACGCAAAAATTGCAACTAAACTTTCTCTGTCATTCCGCTGACTGCTTGGAATGTGCTCCCTCTTCAAATAATATTAGATCCGTTGAAATGTGCTCCTCTAAAAATAATATTAGATCCGTTGAAATGTGCTCCCTCTAAAAATAATATTAGATCCGTTGAAATGTGCTCCCTCTTAAAATAATATTAGATCCGTTGAAATGTGCTCCCTCTTTAAAATAATATTAGATCCATTGAAATGTGCTCCCTCTTAAAAATAATATTAGATCCGTTGAAATGTGCTCCCTCTTTAAAATAATATTAGATCCGTTGAAATGTGCTCCCTCTTAAAATAATATTAGATCCGTTGAA
>CBDHHR010000595.1:0-8342 GCA_965263245.1 Metamycoplasmataceae bacterium
ATTCATGATTTCGTACTTTCTTGATGTTGCCCATTCTACCAAGGTGTCGCCTCTTTCGTTTCTCAATTCAAACCCACATTTGCCGTTTCCATAGGGTTTGTTGTTTTCGCTATTAGAGCATTTAAATCCCCCTCACCATAGTGTAGTGGTTTGGTTTCCCAAAAGTGTCATCGACGTCGTTGTAGAAGCTATTTATGTCTGCTTCTGAGTACGAAGTTGCTGGTGCATATACTTGCATTATCTTTAGCTTGTAGTGCTTTGCTATGCACAGAATAAGTTTTGCTACTATGCTGTTTACCCTCACAATATGGTCTTCCCATATCCTGTTCCTGCGTAGTGTGTATTGGTTGCCTGGTGTGTATTGGCTACGAAATGTGTATTGGTCGCGTAGTCTATATTCGTTGCGTAGGGTGTATTGGTCGCCTTATGTGTATTGGTTGCGTAGTGTGTATTGGTTGCCTAGTATATATTGGCTACAAAATTGCGTCAAGTCTGGCGCACGCCCACAGTCCCATGGCTTCATTGAGTTGCCATGTTTCGCCATGTCTAAGAAGATATTAATGTTGGACATGTACCCGTCGAGTTGTTAGAGATTTGCCCGGTAGTTGTTCACGTGGCTCAACAGTAGATGTTGTGTTATATCTTCCTATCTTTCCAATTCTGACATTTTCTCTTTCAAAATTTGTTTCCTACATATCAGACAGACAACAACTGGTTAATGTAAATGAAGGTTTTTCTGAGGGTGCAGAACCTACACGTGGTGTATTACAGGAGTTTCGTCTTAGCGCCTGTGCTTTTTATAACTTATGTCGATGACACGGTTGAAAGTGGACCCCCGTTCGGGTTGCACTTCTCTAGAAAACAAGCGAATGTTAAGATTACATCTAAAACGAGGACCCGTCGTTGCAGTTGATGTGTGATGCTGTGACAGCTAGTTCCACAGAGTAGGGTTGATACAGTCGACAGCTAGTTCCACAGAGTAGGGTTGATACAGTGACAGCTAGTTCCAGATAGTAGGGTTGATACAGTGACAGTTAGTTCCACAGAGTAGGGTTGATACAGTAACAGCTAGTTCCACAGAGTAGGGTTGATACAGTGACAGCTAGTTCCTCAGAGTAGGGTTGATACAATGACAGCTAGTTCCATAGAGTAGGGTTGATACAGTGACAGCTAGTTCCACAGAGTAGGGTTGATACAGTGACAACTAGTTCTACAGAGTAGGGTTGATACAATGACAGCTAGTTCCATAGAGTAGGGTTGATACAGTGACAGCTAGTACCACATAGTAGAGTTGATATAGTGACAACTAGTTCCACAGAGAAGGGTTGATACAATGACAGCTAGTTCCACAGAGTAGGGTTGATACAGTGACAGCTAGTTCCACATAGTAGGGTTGACAGTGACAGCTAGTTCCACAGAGTAGGATTGATACAGTGATAGCTAGTTCCACATAGTAGAGTTGATACGGTGACAGCTAGTTCCACAGAGTAGGGTTGATACAGTCACAGCTAGTTCCACATAGTAGGGTTCATTCTGTGACAACTAGTTCCACAGAGTAGGGTTGATACAGTGACAGCTAGTTCAACAGAGTAGGGTTGGTACGGTGACAGCTAGTTCCACAGAGTAGGTTTGATGCTGTTACAGCTAGTTCCACAGAGTAGAGTTGATACAGTGAGAGCTAGTTCCACAGAGTAGGGTTGATACAGTGACAGCTAGTTCCACAGAGTAGGGTTGATACAGTGACAGCTAGTTCCACATAGTAGGGTTGACAGTGACAGCTAGTTCCACAGAGTAGGGTTGATGCTTTGACAGCTAGTTCCGTATAGTAGTAATCACTATTCGATCAAATCGATGCTGACATGTCCACCGTGTGATGATAAACAAGCGACTTGTACTAATGCACTTACGTCTTTTCAATTACTTCAATCGAAATGGGAGCGGTATTAAATAAGGGAGTTTCATCGTCCATTGTTAAAGCCAGATATCCGAAATATACCTCACAGAAGACTTTCACATTCAACCGCTGCCGACACTGCATCAAGTGCCGTCAATCGGAAGACGATCTCAGCACCTAGTATACCAGTCTCTGTTCAAATGACCATGGACACTCTTTGAAACAGGAGGAAGTTGCTCCACGCTATGACACAGTGGTGTCAATACCTACGCTGGTGCACAAACACCTCTACTTCACACAGCAATAACTCGTGTGCGTGTGCGTGTGCGTGTGCGTGTGCGTGTGCGTGTGCGTGTGCGTGTGCGTGTGCGTGTGCGGTTGCGTGTGCGTGTGCGTGTGCGTGTGCGTGTGCGTGTGCGTGTGCGTGTGCGTGTGCGTGTGCGGTGCGTGTGCGTGTGCGTGTGCGTGTGCGTGTGCGTGTGCGTGTGCGTGTGCGTGTGCGTGTGCGTGTGCGTGTGCGTGTGCGTGTGCGTGTGCGTGTGCGTGTGCGTGTGCGTGTGCGTGTGCGTGTGCGTGTGCGTGTGCGTGTGCGTGTGCGTGTGCGTGTGCGTGTGCGTGTGCGTGTGCGTGTGCGTGTGCGTGTGCGTGTGCGTGTGCGTGTGCGTGTGCGTGTGCGTGTGCGTGTGCGTGTGCGTGTGCGTGTGCGTGTGCGTGTGCGTGTGCGTGTGCGTGTGCGTGTGCGTGTGCGTGTGCGTGTGCGTGTGCGTGTGCGTGTGCGTGTGCGTGTGCGTGTGCGTGTGCGTGTGCGTGTGCGTGTGCGTGTGCGTGTGCGTGTGCGTGTGCGTGTGCGTGTGCGTGTGCGTGTGCGTGTGCGTGTGCGTGTGCGTGTGCGTGTGCGTGTGCGTGTGCGTGTGCGTGTGCGTGTGCGTGTGCGTGTGCGTGTGCGTGTGCGTGTGCGTGTGCGTGTGCGTGTGCGTGTGCGTGTGCGTGTGCGTGTGCGTGTGCGTGTGCGTGTGCGTGTGCGTGTGCGTGTGCGTGTGCGTGTGCGTGTGCGTGTGCGTGTGCGTGTGCGTGTGCGTGTGCGTGTGCGTGTGCGTGTGCGTGTGCGTGTGCGTGTGCGTGTGCGTGTGCGTGTGCGTGTGCGTGTGCGTGTGCGTGTGCGTGTGCGTGTGCGTGTGCGTGTGCGTGTGCGTGTGCGTGTGCGTGTGCGTGTGCGTGTGCGTGTGCGTGTGCGTGTGCGTGTGCGTGTGCGTGTGCGTGTGCGTGTGCGTGTGCGTGTGCGTGTGCGTGTGCGTGTGCGTGTGCGTGTGCGTGTGCGTGTGCGTGTGCGTGTGCGTGTGCGTGTGTGCATGTGTAGTATATGAATGTGACTGGGAGTACAGCTGGGTGTGTGGACGGATGGTTAGAACGTTGATGAGTGAATCATGTGTGGGTTCGTTTAGTATTGGTAAGCGGTGTTGGTGAGTGGATGGATGAGTTTGTGGATAGGTGGGTGGGTGAGTGGGTATGTGGATGACTTGTGGAAATCTGGAGGCTTATATTGCGGTGTCACTAAGCTTTATCTGGTTTCTGGTATGTAGTTTTGAACCCATTGTACGTGTTCGAAAAGTCAGTGCGGAAGTCTATGAAGACAGGGCTGTCAGAAATTATATCACTGGGCGAATTGTGCCCACTGAATGTTCCGAGGAGTTCTCCCGAACTGTTGGATCCATGGTACACTTTGACTTTATCGTAGACACTTTCTACATCGAAACTTGGGAATCTCAGCCGGATGACCTGCAACAATATATATATATATATATATATATATATATATATATATATATATATATATATATATCGTAGAATATTCCGTCATGGACTTGGTACATTTGTAAATGGCTTACTTTGCTTTGTAGCTTGCTTTGCTATAATGCATTACCTGGCGATTCATATCAATGTACATTTATAATCATCAATACATCATCTGTATGATATAAGAATATTTAATTTGATTGTAGCATTACCAATAATAAACAATGACACAATAAGTATATTCAGCATACATATGAACTAATATCGTCCATTGTGTATGACATAATTGTTATAAAGAAAACGCAAGTTTTATAAATATACGTCAAACGATTGCGCACTACTAGTAGAACAAACTTACCCCATTTGAGTTTGGTTTAATAAACCAGCTGCATGTCATGTTATGTCTGTACTCGTTTGCGCTGACGGCAATTGTGCCATTCAATCCCGTTAGTGTGGGTGTGTGTTCAGAGCATCCTAGGACAAATATACAAAATACTTCAGCTAGACGACACAAACAGCAATACAATTTTTGTACCAATTCATGACTATGAACTGAGTTAAACGTACTGGGCTTTCATTCACAGTCTGTATACGTAAATATAATCACGTCACTAGCGTAGACAAAATCTGAGACTATGAAACCTGAGACTATGTCAGAATTACAGAATTATCAGCCTGACAAGTCACCCCACAAAAGTGATGCTGAGGATTCTTCTGATCCGAATCAAAGGGAAGATTGAGGGAATCCTAGCAAAAGAACAGGGGCAGGATTTCGACCAAAAACAAGTACAGTCGAACAAATCTTCAACATAATATTGCTGATAGAAAAAATATCTGCAACACCAACGTGTCCTCTACCATAACTTCATCGACTTCAAGAAAGCATTCGAACGTGTATGGCACGAGTGTCTGTGGCAAGTGCAAGTCATTGTGAACTTCAACTTCGACACTAACATCATTGAGGTCATTAAAGCAGTATGTGACGACTCAAGCAGCGCAGTTCTTCAAAAAACATCAACGGAGACTTCTTCCACACCTCAGTTGGAGTTCGCCAAGGATACCTCCTCTCTGCAATTTTGTTCAACATCTATCTGGAGAACACCATAGAGGAGACCCTCCACAACCTCCACACCTCCATTTCCAACGGAGGACGGCCGCTATGCATCCTACGCTTTGTAGACGACATTGACCTCATGGGAGGCAGCGAAGCAGAACTCCAGGATCTCACCACCAGACTGGAAAGAACAGCAGGAGCATCCGGAATGGAAGTAAGCCCGGATAAAAGCAGTCACGGTGAATATCCGCTCCCAACAAGCACCAACCTCCATCACACTGATCGCGTATAAACTTGAAGAAGTGGACAGCTTCAAGTACATTGGTTCCAACTACCCTGGCAAGCAGGATCCACTCCTTGCCACGGTCAAGCGACGGAAACTGGCTTGATATGGTCACATCTCCCGTCAGGACTCCCTGGCCAAGATCATTGTGCAAGGCACAGTTGAGCGAAAACAACGCAGAGGCTGACCAGTGAAGTCCGGGCTGGACAATATTAAAAACTGGACGAAACAGCCCACTGCCCGGTTGCCGCGCAAGATGGAAGATCGACAGCGCTGGCGCATCATGGTTGCGAAAGCATCCACCATGTCATCCCCAACGAGTATCGCACAAATGTACACCGGGGTCTTTAGTCAGGTATGCATTCATACAACTGAGTGAACTGGGCCAATGTAGAGTAGCAAAACATGATTCGAACAAGAGTTCTCTTAGTTGAGAGTCTGAAGCTGTAACCCTAAGCCATTGGGCGTTAAGACAATACAGACAGAAAATGAGTGGTTGAGTGGTTGAGTGGTTGAGTGGTTGAGTGGTTGAGTGGTTGAGTGGTTGAGTGGTTGAGTGGTTGAGTGGTTGAGTGGTTGAGTGGTTGAGTGGTTGAGTGGTTGAGTGGTTGAGTGGTTGAGTGGTTGAGTGGTTGAGTGGTTGAGTGGTTGAGTGGTTGAGTGGTTGAGTGGTTGAGTGGTTGAGTGGTTGAGTGGTTGAGTGGTTGAGTGGTTGAGTGGTTGAGTGGGTGAGTGGGTGAGTGTGTGAGTGTGTGAGTGGGTGAGTGGGTGAGCGGGTGAGCGAGTGAGTGAGTGAATGATTGCGAGAGGTGAGTGGGTAAGTGAGGTGAGGTAGTGAGGCGGTGGGTAGATGAGGTGATAGATGGCAGATCGAGCAAACCAGTAACCCGTACACTAATAATATACTAATAATTTAGTAATGAAACGCTGTTGAGCTGCTTGGTTATTAGCTACCGCGAAAGTGGCTAGCTGGTTACTCTATTTTCTGTATGTAATTAATATACTTTTGGATCATTTCCAAGTAATGTGAATTAATACAATTGGTGCAGTGATTAGAATTGCGCTCCGAAATCCATTTCTACAAATTTATTTTGCAAATCTCTTTAAAACAGAACAGAAAATGACTATAACCAACCCCTTATGTTTCTATAACCAAAAACACATAAAGGGTATCCTTCTCTGTCCACAAACTATATATTCACCATCAGTACAAAGACGACTGAAGTGAATTGTTGTAATATCCAAAGCAAGGCAAACGCTATCACGATTGCCACTCCCACTCCCCCCCCCCTCTCTCTCTCTCTCTCTCTCTCTCTCTCTGTCTCTCTCTCTCTCTCCCTCTCCCTCTCCCTTTCTCGCTCTCTCCTCTATCTCTCTCTCTATCTTTCTCTCTCTCTCTCTCTATCTTTTTCTCTATCTCCTCTATCTCTCTCTCACACTCTCTTTCTTTCTTTCTCTCTCTCCCTATCTCTCTCTCTCTCTCTCTCTCTCTCTCTCTCTCTCTCGCTGTCTCTTTCTCTCTGCCTCTCTCTCTCTCTGTATATATAAGGAGAGCCTGACATTCGGAAGTGACACGAAAAGAAACGGAATGGTTTCCATATGTGCTTTCTTCACAGGTTGCTCAACGCTAAGTGGAGATTCCTGTCAATAAGATAATTGAGCAAGCCAGTGTCTGCACAATCGTGCGGTTTTGTCAACTCCGCTGTTCGATATACAGCACCGAAAAGCAAAATTAAGGTATCCCAAAGCGCACCTTCTATGGTGAACTGCAGACTAGCGCAGATTTCCACGGTGGCCAAAAGAAGCGCATTTATGACAACTTGAAAGTTTCCATATAGGACTTTGACATCGACCCGGCTTCACGGGAGACTCGCGTACAGGATAGACCAGGTTGGCGGTCTGCAATCTCAAAGTGAACCACTAACCAAAAGCAGAGCCGCATCGCGAGAGCCACAACCATGCGAATAGTGCGTAGAACTCGGGCAAGCAACCTCTCCACTGACTTACGTCTCCCAGCAACCTCTCCACTGACTTACGTCTCCCTGCAACCTCTCCACTGACTTACGTCTCCCAGCAACCTCTCCACTGACTTACGTCTCCCAGCAAACTCTCCACTGACTTACGTCTCCCAGCAACCTCTCCACTGACTTACGTCTGAAAGCAACTTCTCCACTGACTTACGTCTCCCAGCAAACTCTCCACTGACTTACGTCTCCCAGCAACCTCTCCACTGACTTACGTCTGAAAGCAACTTCTCCACTGCCTTACGTCTCCAAGCAACCTCTCCACTGACTTACGTCTCCCAGCAACCTCTCCACTGACTTACGTCTCCCAGCAAACTCTCCACTGACTTACGTCTCCCAGCAACCTCTCCACTGACTTACGTCTGAAAGCAACTTCTCCACTGACTTACGTCTCCCAGCAAACTCTCCACTGACTTACGTCTCCCAGCAACCTCTCCACTGACTTACGTCTGAAAGCAACTTCTCCACTGACTTATGTCTCCAAGCAACCTCTCCACTGACTTACGTCTCCCAGCAACCTCTCCACTGACTTACGTCTCCCAGCAACCTCTCCACTGACTTACGTCTCCCAGCAACCTCTCCACTGACTTACGTCTGCCAACAACCTCTCCACTGCCTTACGTCTCCCAGCAACCTCTCCACTGACTTACGTCTGAAAGCAACTTCTCCACTGCCTTACGTCTGCCAACAACCTCTCCACTGCCTTACATCTCCAAGCCAAGCAACCTCCCCACTGCCTTACGTCTCCAAGCAACCTCTCCACTGACTTATGTCTCCAAGCAATCTCTCCACTGCCTTACGTCTCCAAGCAACCTCTCCACTGCCTTACATCTCCAAGCCAAGCAACCTCCCCACTGCCTTACGATTCCAAACAATCTATCCACTGCCTTACGTCTCCCAGCAACCTCTCTAATGCCTTACGTCTCCCACCAACCTCTCCACTGCCTTACGTCTCTCAGCAACGTTGTACTGCTCCACTGCAAGACTGGCCCTCGTCAACCTTCTTTCATTTCACACCAGCACAGCCGGTAGCATGGATGATGATGAATTTTGACATATTCGACACTAAAGGATATTAAGAGTCTTAAAGTTGAAACTGCAGCCATTTACATGGGTCTATTGAGTTGTTGGCATAATAACCAGTCTGTCACCAATAATGGATTAGTCTCAGTTTATAAAGTCCAGTGTCCATCACCAAGAGACCGCTGGAAGCAGAGGCCAGGTGCCCTTAGAAATATTCAATCAAATAAAAATAGCTTGTGTATTGCCTATGTACCCTAACATACGCCTATT
>CBDHHR010000596.1:5000-6325 GCA_965263245.1 Metamycoplasmataceae bacterium
GAGCGATGTAGAGTGTATTTAGAGCCACATACTCATTCTTACCGATGTAGAACCTAGAGCGATGTAGAGTGTATTTAGAGCCACATACTCATACTTACCGATGTAGAACCTAGAGCGATGTAGAGTGTATTTAGAGCCACATACTCATACTTACAGATGTAGAACCTAGAGCGATGTAGAGTGTATTTAGAGCCACATACTCAGTCTTACCGATGTAGAACCTAGAGCGATGTAGAGTGTATTTAGAGCCACATACTCATTCTTACCGATGTAGAACCTAGAGCGATGTAGAGTGTATTTAGAGCCACATACTCATACTTACCGATGTAGAACCTAGAGCGATGTAGAGTGTATTTAGAGCCACATACTCATACTTACAGATGTAGAACCTAGAGCGATGTAGAGTGTATTTAGAGCCACATACTCATACTTACCGATGTAGAACCTAGAGCGATGTAGAGTGTATTTAGAGCCACATACTCATACTTACAGATGTAGAACCTAGAGCGATGTAGAGAGTATTTAGAGCCACATACTCATACTTACAGATGTAGAACCTAGAGCGATGTAGAGTGTATTTAGAGCCACATACTCATACTTACCGATGTAGAACCTAGAGCGATGTAGAGTGTATTTAGAGCCACATACTCATACTTACCGATGTAGAACCTAGAGCGATGTAGAGTGTATTTAGAGCCACATACTCATACTTACAGATGTAGAACCTAGAGCGATGTAGAGTGTATTTAGAGCCACATACTCATACTTACCGATGTAGAACCTAGAGCGATGTAGAGTGTATTTAGAGCCACATACTCATACTTACAGATGTAGAACCTAGAGCGATGTAGAGTGTATTTAGAGCCACATACTCATACTTACCGATGTAGAACCTAGAGCGATGTAGAGTGTATTTAGAGCCACATACTCATACTTACAAATGTAGAACCTAGAGCGATGTAGAGTGTATTTAGAGCCACATACTCATACTTACCGATGTAGAACCTAGAGCGATGTAGAGTGTATTTAGAGCCACATACTCAGTCTTACCGATGTAGAACCTAGAGCGATGTAGAGTATATAACTTGCCCAATGTTCGATATGACCGGCAGGACTCGAGCCAGGGTCTCCCAACAGGGAGTCGTCTAAGAGAGGTGCACACATCTGAGGTGTACACATCTGAGGTGCACACATCTTCCTACCTGAACATGACGATGGTGGACGGCACTCGAGATATTGAGCCCACGAAGTAGATGGTCAGCAGCACGACAATGTACGGTATCAGCAGTCGACACGTCTCCGAGCAGAAGCCGCTAGAGGCGCGG
>CBDHHR010000599.1:0-2500 GCA_965263245.1 Metamycoplasmataceae bacterium
TGCGTGTGCCAGAATGTTCCTGCACGCGCGCGTGTAAGAATAGACATGCATATAATTGTACATACGAAGGTACGTGTGTTTGCAAGGCTACAGACGTGCACAAGTCCATGAGTTCATCTTGTCTCGTAGAGCGCAGTGGCTTAATGACTAGAGCGTCGAATTCTCAACCAAAATAAATCATCTTCTAGTCCTTTGCTGTCGTGTCAAATTATTGGCAGATTCGTTCAATAAGGTATAGGAAATAGTATCTGGATATAAAAATGGTAAATATGTGTGTACGAATGGCCTTCGCGCAGTAATTGCAACACGGCTGAAAGCTTTCCATGACACTTCAACAGTGGCAGTTCAACATAAGACCACCAGATGGAGGTGTGGTCTGAGCGGACAAGATGTGTAATGTGTACGTGACATTTTCTCTTCCTGTCTCGTCCAGGTGCCTTCCTGTGTAATGTGTACGTAACAGTTTGTGTTCCTGTCTCGTACAGGAGCTTTCCTGTGTAATGTGTACCTGACAGTTTCTGTTCCTGTCTCGTACAGGAGCCTTCCTCATCTGTTACGTCATGATGTTGCTCCTCGGGGGAATCCCCCTATTCTACATGGAGCTGGCCCTCGGACAGTACCACCGGAAGGGCGCCATAACGTGTTGGGGCCGCGTCTGCCCCCTCTTCAAAGGTAACGTACCCTCATACTGCCCCCTAATGTATATACTCCGCAGAAACGTGGATCCTTCTGTATATCACCAGTCACTACATCACCTGTCACTACATCACCAGTCACTACATCACCTGTCACTACATCACCAGTCACTACATCACCTGTCACTACATCACCTGTCACTACACCACCAGTCACTACATCACCTGTCACTACATCACCAGTCACTACATCACCAGTCACTACATCACCAGTCTCTATATTACCCCAGTCACTACATCACCAGTCACTATATCACCAGTCACTACACTACCAGTCTCTATACCACCCCAGTCACTACATCACCAGTCACTACATCATCTGTCACTACATCACCAGTCACTACATCACCAGCCACTACATCACCAGTCACTATATCACCAGTCACCTCATCACCAGTCACTACATCACCAGTCACTATGACACCAGTCACTACATCACCAGTCACTACATCACCACTCACTATATCACCACTCACTATATCACCAGTCACTACATCACCTGTCACTACATCACCTGTCACTACATCACCTGTCACTACATCACCAGTCACTACATCACCAGTCACTACATCACCTGTCACTACATCACCAGTCATTACATCACCTGTCACTACATCACCTGTCACTACATCACCAGTCACTACACCACCAGTCACTACAACAACAGTCACTACATCAACAGTCACTACATCACCAGTCACTACATCACCTGTCACTACATTACCAGTCACTACACCAACAGTCACTACATCATCAGTCACTACATCACCAGTCACTACATCACCCCAGTCACTACATCACCAGTCACTACACCACCAATCACTACAAAAGGAACTCGAAGATAATATAGACGTCCGTCCCTTTCGTAAAGGAATATTGACCGTATAACAAGGGTGACCGTTCTACCTGGGATTGGTATATAGCTTAAACACAGACGTCGACGTATCACGGCAGCGAAGTAGTAAAATCGCACGAAAACCGCCCAAGTGTAGCGCTACGGCTGGCCACAATGGCACAGTTAGTGGAGCGAAATTACGACCGCTATTGGGGGTGGCCGTTATGGAAGGGGACTACTGTATCTGTCGCCGTGTCTGCGTGCAGGTGTCGGTTGCTCCGTCGTGTTGATCGCCTTCTACACGGACTTCTTCTACAACGTGATCATCGCGTGGGCCCTCTACTACTTCTTCGCCTCCTTCACCGCCAACCTGCCGTGGACGACCTGCAACAACACGTGGAACACACCAGACTGCTTCGACCACCGACAGCCGCACCGTGACAACAGGTCGGTTGATGATGGGGGGTGCGGTGGGGGGGGGGTGATTGTGGTCATGAGGTAGTTGTGGTGGAGGTGGTTGTGGTTGTGGTGGAGGTGAAGGTGTTGGTGTTGGTGTTGGTGTTGGTTTTGGTTTTGGTTTTGGTGTTGGTGGTGGTGGTGTTGGTGTTGGTGGTTGGTGGTGGTGGTGGTGGTGTTGGTGTTGGTGTTGGTGTTGGTGTTGGTGTTGGTGTTGGTGTTGGTGTTGGTTTTGGTTTTGGTGTTGGTGGTGGTGGTGGTGGTGGTGGTGGTGGTGGTGGTGGTGGTGGTGGTGGTGGTGGTGGTGGTGGTGGTGGTGGTGGTGGTGGTGGTGGTGGTGGTCGTGGTGGTGGTGGTAGTGTTGGTGGTGTTGGTGGTGGTGGTGTTGTTGTTGTTGTTGTTGTTATTGTTGTTGTTATTGTTGTTGTTGTTGTTGGTGGTGGTGGTGGTGTCACCTCACTATCTCTGTTGTTACTGATGTAGTTGAACGGCGATATGTTTTGTCTTCGACACC
>CBDHHR010000599.1:10000-17504 GCA_965263245.1 Metamycoplasmataceae bacterium
TTGTCCTCTTCATACATACTTGTCCTCTTTATACTTAGTTGTCCTCTTCATACTTACTTGTCCTCTTCATACTTACTTGTCCTCTTTATACTTAGTTGTCCTCTTCATACTTACTTGTCCTCTTCATACATACTTGTCCTCTTTATACTTAGTTGTCCTCTTCATACTTACTTGTCCTCTTCATACTTACTTGTCCTCTTTATACTTAGTTGTCCTCTTCATACTTACTTGTCCTCTTCATACTTACTTGTCCTCTTCATACTTACTTGTCCTCTTCATACTTACTTGTCCTCTTAATACTTACTTGTCCTCTTCATACTTACTTGTCCTCTTTATACTTACTTGTCCTCTTCATACTTTCTTGTCCTCTTCATACTTACTTGTCCTCTTCATACTTTCTTGTCCTCTTCATACTTACTTGTCCTCTTCATACTTACTTGTCCACTTTATACTTAGTTGTCCTCTTCATACTTACTTGTCCTCTTCATACTTACTTGTCCTCTTTGTACTTAGTTGTCCTCTTTATACTTACTTGTCCTCTTCATACTTACTTGTCCTCTTTATACTTACTTGTCCTCTTTATACTTACTTGTCCTCTTCATATTTACTTGTCCTCTTCATACTTACTTGTCCTCTTCATATTTACTTGTCCTCTTCATACTTACTTGTCCTCTTCATACTTACTTGTCCTCTTTATACTTAGTTGTCCTCTTTATACTTAGTTGTCCTCTTCATACTTACTTGTCCTCTTCATACTTACTTGTCCTCTTCATACATACTTGTCCTCTTTATACTTAGTTGTCCTCTTCATACTTACTTGTCCTCTTCATACTTACTTGTCCTCTTTATACTTAGTTGTCCTCTTCATACTTACTTGTCCTCTTTATACTTACTTGTCCTCTTTATACTTACTTGTCCTCTTCATATTTACTTGTCCTCTTCATACTTACTTGTCCTCTTCATATTTACTTGTCCTCTTCATACTTACTTGTCCTCTTCATACTTACTTGTCCTCTTTATACTTAGTTGTCCTCTTCATACTTACTTGTCCTCTTTATACTTACTTGTCCTCTTTATACTTACTTGTCCTCTTCATACTTACTTGTCCTCTTCATACTTACTTGTCCTCTTCATATTTACTTGTCCTCTTCATACTTACTTGTCCTCTTTATACTTAGTTGTCCTCTTCATACTTACTTGTCCTCTTCATACATACTTGTCCTCTTCATACTTACTTGTCATCTTCATACTTACTTGTCCTCTTCATACTTTCTTGTCCTCTTCATACTTACTTGTCCTCTTTATACTTAGTTGTCCTCTTCATACTTACTTGTCCTCTTCATACTTACTTGTCCTCTTCATACTTACTTGTCCTCTTCATACATACTTGTCCTCTTCGTACTTACTTGTCCTCTTCATACTTACTTGTCCTCTTCATACTTTCTTGTCCTCTTCATACTTACTTGTCCTCTTTATACTTAGTTGTCCTCTTTATACTTACTTGTCCTCTTCATACTTTCTTGTCCTCTTCATACTTACTTGTCCTCTTTATACTTAGTTGTCCTCTTCATACTTACTTGTCCTCTTCATACTTACTTGTCCTCTTCATACTTACTTGTCCTCTTCATACTTTCTTGTCCTCTTCATACTTACTTGTCCTCTTTATACTTAGTTGTCCTCTTCATACTTACTTGTCCTCTTCATACTTACTTGTCCTCTTTATACTTAGTTGTCCTCTTTATACTTACGTGTCCTCTTCATACTTACTTGTCCTCTTCATACTTACTTGTCCTCTTCATACATACTTGTCCTCTTCATACTTACTTGTCCTCTTTATACTTAGTTGTCCTCTTCATACTTACTTGTCCTCTTCATACTTACTTGTCCTCTTCATACTTACTTGTCCTCTTCATACTTACTTGTCCTCTTCATACATACTTGTCCTCTTCATACTTACTTGTCCTCTTCATACTTACTTGTCCTCTTCATACTTATTTGTCCTCTTCATACTTATTTGTCCTCTTCATACATACTTGTCCTCTTCATACTTACTTGTCCTCTTTATACTTAGTTGTCCTCTTCATACTTACTTGTCCTCTTCATACTTATTTGTCCTCTTCATACTTATTTGTCCTCTTCATACTTACTTGTCCTCTTCATACTTACTTGTCCTCTTCATACTTATTTGTCCTCTTCATACTTATTTGTCCTCTTCATACTTACTTGTCCTCTTCATACTTACTTGTCCTCTTCATACTTATTTGTCCTCTTCATACTTTCTTGTCCTCTTCATACTTATTTGTCCTCTTCATACTTACTTGTCCTCTTCATACTTATTTGTCCTCTTCATACTTACTTGTCCTCTTCATACTTACTTGTCCTCTTCATACTTACTTGTCCTCTTCATACTTATTTGTCCTCTTCATACTTTCTTGTCCTCTTCATACTTACTTGTCCTCTTCATACTTTCTTGTCCTCTTCATACTTACTTGTCCTCTTCATACTTACTTGTCCTCTTCATACTTACTTGTCCTCTTCATACTTATTTGTCCTCTTCATACTTATTTGTCCTCTTCATACATACTTGTCCTCTTCATACTTATTTGTCCTCTTCATACTTACTTGTCCTCTTCATACTTACGCGTCCTCTTCATACTAACGCGTCCTCTTCATACTTAGTTGTCCTCTTCATACTTACTTGTCCTCTTCATACTTACTTGTCCTCTTCATACTTACTTATCCTCTTCATACATACTTCATAGTCACTTCTAGCTCTGCCAATTCTGTCTTCCGTCATGTTCTTTTTGGTAGTATAGTTGAACAAAAATCGTTGATCTCAAGTTATTATCGCAACACCAACACCAACACCAACACCAACACCAACACCAACACCAACACCAACACCAACACCAACACCAACACCAACACCAACACCAACACCAACACCAACACCAACACCAACACCAACACCAACCAACACCAACACCAACACCAACACCAACACCAACACCAACACCAACACCAACACCAACACCAACACCAACACCAACACCAATCACCAACAACAACAACAACAACAACAACAACAACAACAACAACATACCTATAGCAGTTACATTGCAACATTAAACTTGCTCATAATAATCACACATAGAGCGACAAAACTTGTTCCGGAAGTGACGTAAGGAAGATGTATTTGCAGGTATGGGTGGACGCGGCCACCCAAGTGTTCTTCTCCCTCGGTCCCGGGTTTGGCGTCTTGCTCGCCTACGCCAGTTACAACAAGTTCCACAACAACGTCTACAGGTGAGTGAACCACAGTGGTCTCTAAAACACGCCAATAAATACATTCCACAACCACAGTGGTCTCTAAAACACGCCAATTAATAAATTCCACAACCACAGTGGACCCGACGGCGGACCGATTAATTCCGGCTCACATTTAGCGATTTGTGTAGCTTACGAGTGGTACCACCGACCGAGGACAACGCGATGTCCAGAGTTCACACGACAAAGGACAAGGTTTTATTCGGCGACTAATGGTCATTCAAACGTCCGGTTAGCAAAAGACGCGACGAATCCTGTGTCCGTTGACCGGTCCTTAGTCGTCGACACCACGCAACACCGACAAAACACATGAGTTAATCACCAGTCATTTTTCGTAGTTGTAATCGTAGTTAACATCAGGTGGCAGTAGGCGCTGTTTTGTCCACTCTCACACTTACCCACACCCCACCCCACTTACCCACCCCCACCCCACACACCCATACCCTACACACCCACCCACCCTCACCCTACCCATCAACCACTCATCAATAAAATATACAATAACGCCAATAAATCGCAGTGATACATTGAAATCTATTTATATCATTAAGTGACTAAACTGATTGAATGGTCTATGCAGACACAGGTACAGGCGTTTACAGGCACAGCTGAAAAACAAATTTCACGAGCGGAATTTCTGCATATTTTGTTTACTCACTGTGGAATGGGGGGCTACTCATTTACCCACAATTTTCCTATTATACATGGACCCTTCACCCACCTATCCAACCATATCCAATTTGTTTTATTATTTGATATATATATATATATATATATATATATATATATATATATATATATATATATACATATATATAAATCAAATAATAAAAAATTTATATATATATATATATATATATATATATATATACATACATATACAAAGCCTCTAATAATGAACGTATTTGTGCGACGTTGCAGAGACGCACTGGTAACGAGCTCTATCAACTGCGGCACGAGCTTCCTGTCCGGGTTCGTCATCTTCTCCGTGCTCGGCTACATGGCACAGCGCAGCGGGGAAGACATCGCAAACGTCGCCACAGAAGGTAAGATATCATAAGATGATATAAGGGAAGGTACGGTACGGTACGGTACGGTACGGTACGGTACGGTACGGTACGGTACGGTACGGTACGGTACGGTACGGTACGGTACGGTACGGTACGGTACGGTACGGTACGGTACGGTACGGTACGGTACGGTACGGTACGGTACGGTAAGGTAAGGTAAGGTAAGGTAAGGTAAGGTAAGGTAAGGTAAGGTAAGGTACGGTAAGGTAAGGTAAGGTAAGGTAAGGTAAGGTAAGGTAAGGTAAGGTAAGGTAAGGTAAGGTAAGGTAAGGTAAGGTAAGGTAAGGTAAGGTAAGGTAAGGTAAGGTAAGGTAAGGTAAGGTACGGTACGGTACGGTAAGGTAAGGTAAGGTAAGGTAAGGTAAGGTAAGGTAAGGTAAGGTAAGGTAAGGTAAGGTAAGGTAAGGTAAGGTAAGGTAAGGTAAGGTAAGGTAAGGTAAGGTAAGGTAAGGTAAGGTAAGATCATCCTAGTCCAGCTTAGCTTAGCTTAATTAAATGTTTATGTTCGCCCTTGGAAGACTGCGTCGAACGTTCGTGTCGCAAACAAATTCCAATTACAAATTTGGCGCAATTTTTTTTAAGGAGTATTAATACCACTGGCTCATTCGATAACTCCCGCATTGGAATTCACAAGCAGAATCATTTGGATGGCATCATTTGTTGTAAACAACATTATTATGCGGTGTTTCGGTAGTTTTAATTAACTATCAATCAATACTTCTGAACTTCTTCTTTTTCGTCCATTAGTGACCACCGGTCAACTGTCATTGGTTGTCAGAGTTGTCCTTCTCTAGAATTAGTGAGCCCACTACAGGTTACACATTTATCCCCTGTGTGGGATCTTTTACTTCCCCTGGCATAGACACCAGATGGAAGGGACCACCGGCTTTTAGTGTCTCTTCTGAAAGACACAGACAAATATGGGGGGGGGTGAACGAAATTGCTTAAGTTCCGAAACCGCGGTAGGTGGGATTGAACCACCGTCCCCTCGATTGACAGTCCGACGCTTTACCGCGCGACTACCGCTCCCCACATCCCCCAAAAACGTAAAATCTCATTAAAACGTTCCGTAATAATACCACCCCAAAAGCAATGTATCGAACAACCCGTTCAGTTTCAGCATCCGCGAATACATTTACGTCTTGAATCTAAATCACTTACCGTTCGTTCTATCACAAACCCGGAAACGACTTTGTGATCTATCCCCGCTTAGGTCAATAGGACAATGCTGCCACAAGCGGTCACACTGTAGTTACGTCGTCCCCCACAACGGGCAAGAGCAGAGTTTACACGACACAATACTATCGCAACGATATTGTAATTTCAATGCTATTTGGCAAACAAGTCACGTGGCATGACTGCTTAGTTGCGAACGAATCACGTCTACGTTACGTAAATAATAGTGATGGCGTCATATCAAAATGGAAACCTGTTTATCTAAACCTTTATCGTTGTTAGTGTGACAACGTATATAGCGTTTACTGGTCGTCTTTCTTCATAATTAAGATATCAATTTGAGTCGCCTATTTGACCAACGAATGACTTCATGGCCATATGTACAACCATTGCAGTGATGCAAATAAAATTGTTTCACAATATATGATGTCACTAGTTGTGGTGCAACATTTTATCACGCCTAAAACAGTATTTGTTTGTAATCATATGTACGACTTTTATTTTGCACCCATCATAATCGCGATCTTTGTAAATTTGTTGTTATGGAGAAAGAAGTATATTACATTTGAATTGGGATTTTGCGTCATACAAAGTGAACAGCATAGGTTATCGCATGCTGATTCAGACAATCACATTAGGTCAGTATTGTGTATAAACAAAACTGCATTGTTCATATTACTCAAAGGAACGTACACTGTGACCATGCTGGTAAATTGTATGGATTTTGGCTTTGTCTGGTTTTCATCAAACTTATCATTGAATACTGTGTGAATGTATTTCACACCACGTGTTGGTATTTATCTGTCTTGGATATGCCTACGACAAAAATCAACAACAAATATCAGGCACAAATGAAAATGTTATACAGTAAATGCAGTGTTGCTAGAAAATATTTTACTTTGTTTGTTTTCTGAAACCTCTACGCTCACATTACATTAACACATTAGCTTGGCATTCCTGTTATCAAAACAGACATATTCCGCGAAATAATATGCCTATCTACCATAAAACTAAAACTATACTCTATTGTAATTGTTCGATAAAGAAAAAACAATTCGCCGTTTCAAATACCCGGATGTTTGTTTCCAGGACCCGGCCTCGTTTTCATCGTGTACCCAGAAGCCATCGCGACGCTGCCGGGGTCGACGTTCTGGTCTCTCATCTTCTTTATGATGCTGCTAACGCTCGGTCTCGACAGCTCCGTAAGTCAACGCTAAACACCACCTTCCTCGCCCGCCAGGTGTCACTGCGGCTGATTACGTCAGTACCAAGCAGCAGTACCACTGGCAGATCCCTTTTCAAACCTCAGAATTTAAGCTCAGCCAATGAAATCGCCCACAAGGAGTGTGGTTGGCATCCGGTCATGTGATATAATGTTGGGTGATTTCAGCCACTAACTGCTCGTGTTACATGCAGTGTTTGGGATGTAGATACAAACATTTGAATACAGAAAACCGTTCATCTGCACCATCGATTGGGTGGACTGGTTTTCGTACTAGATTTCCCAGTAATTGTTTATCTGTCTTCCAATGAGAACGGGTATTCGCGCTGGTATCACCGCTAGTTCATACTCGCAAGCCACTGGAAACGAAAACATTGTATCGATCGAAAACTAACGCTCACTGGCAACAGATTCAGAGCTGACTATAACATATGCGCTACATAAAAATGAGTATTCTAAAATCGTAGAACTATGTGATTGACAGAGAATATGCAGAATAGACATAATAGAGTACAAACGGACAATTGTCATATATTGTCAAGTAAGTTTAACTGATTTATGTGCGTTCTTGCGTTCGTTTCCGATCGTACATGTGTGTGTGCGCGTGTATTTGCGCGCGCGCATGTATGTGCGTATATGAATGTGTGTATGTGTGCGTTTATGTGCATGTGTGTGCGTGTTGATGTGTATATGCATGTGTGTGCGTCTG
>CBDHHR010000600.1:0-2500 GCA_965263245.1 Metamycoplasmataceae bacterium
TAAATGTATTAGAATATAGATAAACGAGACGATAAAGAAAATATTATTTGCAGGTGTTCGCGGAGTTGTTTGGTAGATCTTCCAAGATGACGACACTTCGGGCCTTGCTGGTAGTTTGTCTGATGTGTGCCTTCGTATTCGAGGTAAGACAACACGCACTTTCGTATGTTGACATTTTCATACATCTGCAGCTATGTGTACTTGTTTCTTATTCCGATCTTGGTGTGTTTACTTTATTACAATTAGATCAAAATCGTAGTCTTTTTTAGTACGCAATTGCCTGGAGATAGTGCCCGTCAATGCCATATCGCTTCCGTTTTGAAATGTTTTCTATTTTGTTGAAATGCTTGGGATATGTGAACTGACAGTAATAGCGAAGTAACAATAGAATCGCTGAACATATCCGGATAAGTCGGATGTCCGAATTAGTAGGCCTAACTAGGCTTGTATCGTTGGCTCTTTGGCCGGTCTTAAAAATTGGCCACCGCGCTGCACAACAAGCGAAATATAATTGTATACATTCGCTTTGTTTGAAGCGATCAACCATATAACGATGCATTTACTGAAATTATAAATCAAATTAAATAAAGTTAACCAGTAAGTGTGACAAGACTTACCGCGACTATTCACAAATCGACACATTTACCAATTCAATTATCAACCGTTTCAAATTCACACTGACAAACGCTGCGACGTGTCTTCGTAGACACACACTCTAATATCAAGTCGCTTTGACTGTTTAAAGCGCATTACACACTACTCTTTCTTAGTACAATAAATCTGTCATACGGTAACTGTATTCACTGGTAAGCACTTAGTTACGCTGAAATTATTGCACGAAGAATACTTGTACACAAATATTGGGAGAGACGTAATCGAAAACACTAACACTACTGACAACAACAGCGATAATACCTTCAATAGCGACAACAACGACAAGACGAACAGTGTGCCAACATGTACAGCACTGAAGACGCAACAATGACAACGACGACAACTAGGACAACGACAACAGCCGCCACTGCACCTACAACGACAATGAAGATAGAAACGACAATATCGACAACTGGGACAACAGCAGCAACTTCGCCAATAACTATCGACGATAACAACACTATTAGTGACAATAGCAACGTTGCTTTTTCTGATTCAGGTCAGTGAAGCGATGCACTGGGGACCGATATGGAAACTTAATGAGAAGAAGGCCGTGGGTGACAAGGTGAGAGAAAGACGTGACGCGCCAGTGATTGAACTGGACCACAAAATAAGAGCGTACCTGGCTGAAAAGGAGCGCCTCAAGTCCGACTAAAGTTCACCCTGGTAAGATGACGCAATTGACAACTTCGTCTGTGTACCAACGTTCTATTGCAGATAGATCGCCAAACGGGGCCTGTGACTAAAAGAGAAAGAAATGTCGCGGGCCTCGGGACACGCCAGCCCAAGGTTCTTTCGAACAATGGGTGATTCCTAACACGTAACATTGCATATGTTCACTATTTACCAACTGTTGTTCGCTATCATCGTACTTATTTTCGAACTGGCTAGCGATCGTTGAGTAACAACTTGTCAACTCTCTAACGTCTTCGTGTTACATAACAAATGCTTTCATGCACGAAACTCTTTCGTCGCTTGTTTTTTTTAAATTGTTATGATATACGCAATGAATATCAAATGCGATAGTTACGATATGCCACGCTCCCTACTTTTCTAGTTGTTTAGTGGGGTAGTGAAAATAATCCCACGCTGTTTGATTACATAAATCCGTCTCTGTCATTCAACGTATGGCAGTTTTCCTTTCATAAACATAACGAGAGAAATACACAACCCAAAGTAAGGACTGCTTGCAAATGTGTTATACTAATTAAATGTTGTTAACACTTGACACGAAACACTCTGCAAAATCTTGTGATAATTTGATTTCAGGTGTCGTCCAGACGCAGAGTTGCATCGATGATCGAGATGGAGAATCAGGAACAGAACCAATTGAAAGCACTTACGAATTTGATAAGCGAAAGGTTTCGGTCAGCTACGCTCGCAACAAACAAAGAATTGGACGAAATTGCTTCCAGAATCTGCCACCTTTCGTTTTACAAAAAGTTATGATGTGTCACATTTGCACCATTTCTGATGTATAATATTACATACTAAGACTGACGTTATGACGACACATTGTAACATTATGAATCAATAAAGGTTCGTATCGTTTAATATTGGTATTTGTGACGTGTTTAAAAACAATTATTGGAGGTTTACATTTAACTCAATTAGCGAACGTCAGAATGTCACATACGTCATACATATCCATATATACAGGTACCGATTCCTACTCTAAGATAACAAGAACATTAAACATTTGTCAAACATAGCAAGACGTAATGACACCAGATGCGATTGAATGACTGGTCGGCAATGTTACGACAAGGAACGCACATACACCTGCAAACACACATCACACAGACACGCATGCAATCACATTCACTCTTACCCAAGCAAGCGCACA
>CBDHHR010000600.1:10000-11949 GCA_965263245.1 Metamycoplasmataceae bacterium
ATAACTAGGAACAAAAATGCAAATACTCAATGAACTGTGTCACTGGTGCAATAAGACAGGTGCATTGCACGAATGTGCAGAGCAAAACAGAGAAATCAAAGCAAAGACGGTGTGGCCCGTGTGAGTGATGGTGACGAGCCCGTAAAGTTACGCGGTTTTATGAAACCGGCCCCTGGAGGCAGCGTATACTGAATGCAGTCTGGTGAAAAGCTCAGTCTTGGGAACACACACACATACGCACGCGCACGCGAACGCGAACGCGCACCCGCACCCGCACCCACACCCGCACCCGCACCCGCACCCGCACGCGCACGCGCACGCGCACGCGCACGCGCACACGCACACGCACACGCACACGCACACGCACACGCACACACACACACACACACAGACAGTATATAGGTGCGCACCAATAAATACACGCATTGTGTTTGAGTTAGCATAGCTTTTGTAACTTACAGCAGAACGACGTCACGATTGTCGCGCTTTTTATCAAAAGGTAATACATTTTTCGAAATTAACAAATACCACCTGCTGTTGGTTGTTTATCAAATTTAAGCACTTTAGAATATTTGTCACACGACTTGAAATACAATAGTGACATTTTGTTTATTCTCCCTACGAAAATTAACTATCGAAATTAATGTCCCTGAAATCGTGTTATGTGGACCATATTGAGCGTTTAAAGGGTGAATACTGAGCGATCTTTCCGACATGTTCTGCGTAATAACTATTGTTTTCGGCGTGGTATTACGGGTAGCGCATACTATTCTTAGACACGAATGTATGTGTGTGTGTGTGTGTGTGTGTGTGTGTGTGTGTGTGTGTGTGTGTGTGTGTGTGTGTGTGTGTGTGTGTGTGTGTGTGTGTGTGTGTGTGTGTGTGTGTGTGTGTGTGTGTGTGTGTGTGTGTGTGTGTGTGTGTGTGTGTGTGTGTGTGTGTGTGTGTGTGTGTGTGTGTGTGTGTGTGTGTGTGTGTGTGTGTGTGTGTGTGTGTGTGTGTGTGTGTGTGTGATGTGTGTGTGTGTGTGTGTGTGTGTGTGTGTGTGTGTGTGTGTGTGTGTGTGTGTGTGTGTGTGTGCGCGCGCTTGCTTGGGTAAGAGTGAATGTGTCTGAATGCGTGTCTGTGTGATGTTTGTTTATATGTGCATTCCTTGTCTTAACATTGCCGATCAATCAGTCAATCGCATCTGGTGTCATCACGTCTTGCTATGTTTGACAAATGTTTAATTTTCTTGTTATCTTACAGTAGGAATCGGTAAGGGTATATATGGATATGTATGACGTATGTGACATTCTGACGTTCGCTAATTGAGTTAAATATAAACCTCCAATAATTGTTTTTAAACACGTCACAAATACCAATATGAATCGATGCGAACCTTTATTAATTCATAAAGTTACAATGTGTCGTCATAACGTCAGTCTTAGTATGTAATATTATACATCAGAAATGGTGCAAATGTGACACATCATAACTTTTTTTAAACGAAAGGTGGCAGATTCTGGAAGCATTTTCGTCCAATTCTTAGTTTGTTGCGAGCGTAGCTGACCGAAACCTTTCGCTTATCAAATTCGTAAGTGCTTTCAATTGTTTCTAATATTGATTCTCCATCTCAATCGTCGATGCAACTCTGCGTCTGGACGACACCTGAAATCAAATTATCACAAGATTTTGCAGAGTGTTTCGTGTCATGTGTTAACAACATTTAATTAGTATAACACATTTGCAAGCAGTCCTTACATTGGGTTGTGTATTTCTCTCGTTATGTTTATGAAAGGAAAACTGCCATACGTTGAATGCCAGAGACGGATTTATGTAATCAAACAGCGTGGGATTATTTTCAATACCCCACTAAACAACTAGAAAAGTAGGGAGCGTGGCATATCGTAACTATCGCATTTGATATTCATTGCGTATATCATAAAAATAAAAAAAATAAAAACAAG
>CBDHHR010000601.1:0-5000 GCA_965263245.1 Metamycoplasmataceae bacterium
TGTGACCGTAAAACGAGGTTCGACTGTATCTAAGCATACTCCATCGATTATGTACAGCAACACACCAGCCATTTTGTTGATCGCTTCACTGAATTTGCTAAGCAAACTGGATACATATATTAATGGAATAATGCATGGCGCCTTTTGTGGACGTTATCCGTCAGCTAACGCTCGAGTTACGGTTTCACTGTGGTCGTTACGTTTCGTCGTATATCTAAGTTGGTCCATATAGCGGACGCAAGTGTACTTATGTAATTACTGCCGAGTGTACTGCATTGACCGCCAGATGTCGTGCGCTGTCATACAAAAGAGGCTATTCTTTTCGTTTTGAGATCCAGCGTGCGTCGTTATATACGTTGATAAGTATTAGCCTCTGTTGTCTTATGATTTGCTAGAGTTAGAAAAATTAAATGTAGGTGTATAACGACACAACATTTGCACTCACCCGCACATTCACGCACACACAAACACATACACACACGCGCGCACATACATATACATACACCCAAACACAAATACACAGACGCACGCACGCACCCACGCACGCACGAACACACAAACACACACACAAAGAATACACACGCAGGCGCAAAATGCATTACGTACACACACGCGCGCATATGCATGCGCGCGCGCACACACACACACACACACACACACACACACACACACACACAACACACACACACACACACACACACACACACACACACACACACACACACAGAAACAAACATATGCATACATCAAATATAAACTCACACATCAGTTCAGTAACATACGCACGGCTAGCATACAGAAAGAAAAGTCAATTTCGCTAGGTCAAGCGGTCCGACACTTGTGCCTCGTGCCCGGTTATTCCATCAGCGCAACAGCGCGCCTTGGGAACGACCATTACCGCTGCGGTCGTGCCGGGATTAGCCGGAGATCAGACAGCTGTTAATATCCCGAAATCCGTGCCGGAGAAACTCCCTCGTGGCAACGGGTACGGCTTACCTGGTGCATACGGTGCGGTTAACCAATTCCAACATAAGCGCTATCATAACTCATTCAGTTATACAACCAATTGCAATACGCGATAGCGTTGGCTCCATGTGTGATATCGCATTATTTTGAAGATTTATATAATTGCCTATCAAGCCATTTCATCAAAACAATCTGAATAGTAACACTAGACATTCACACAGCTACGCCTAACAGTCGACCATTTCACATGGTCGTTGTCATCTTCTTTTCAATCCCCGGAAGAATGCTGGAATTCAAGCATTCTCGGTGGCCGCACCAGCTGCATGACATTCACTTCCGGTCAGCGTTAAATTATAAGGAAACATAGTTTCATCTTTCTGAAGTCTAAAAATCTATTTTTTTTTTAATATTACCTATCATCCATAGCTTTACAGCAATTTCATACGTCTGTAGACGACTCAGCAATGTGTGACCCCCTCTCTGTCTGAGACTCGGCAATGTAGACCCCTCTCTGTCTGAGACTCGGCAATGTAGACCCCCTCTCTGTCTGAGACTCGGCAATGTAGACCCCTCTCTGTCTGAGACTCGGCAATGTAGACCCCTCTCTGTCTGAGACTCGGCAATGTAGACCCCTCTCTGTCTGAGACTCGGCAATGTAAACCCCCTCTCTGTCTGAGACTCGGCAATGTAGACCCCCTCTCTGTCTGAGACTCGGCAATGTAGGCCCCTCTCTGTCTGAGACTCGGCAATGTAGACCCCCTCTCTGTCTGAGACTCGGCAATGTAGGCCCCTCTCTGTCTGAGACTCGGCAATGTAGACCCCCTCTCTGTCTGAGACTCGGCAATGTAGGCCCCTCTCTGTCTGAGACTCGGCAATGTAAACCCCCTCTCTGTCTGAGACTCGGCAATGTAGGCCCCTCTCTGTCTGAGACTCGGCAATGTAGACCCCTCTCTGTCTGAGACTCGGCAATGTAGACCCCCTCTCTGTCTGAGACTAGGCAATGTAGACCCCTCTCTGTCTGAGACTAGGCAATGTAAACCCCCTCTCTGTCTGAGACTCGGCAATGTAGACCCCCTCTCTGTCTGAGACTCGGCAATGTAGACCCCTCTCTGTCTGAGACTAGGCAAGGTAAACCCCCTCTCTGTCTGAGACTCGGCAATGTAGACCCCCTCTCTGTCTGAGACTCGGCAATGTAGACCCCTCTCTGTCTGAGACTAGGCAATGTAGACCCCCTCTCTGTCTGAGACTAGGCAATGTAGACCCCCTCTCTGTCTGAGACTCGGCAATGTAGACCCCTCTCTGTCTGAGACTCGGCAATGTAGACCCCTCTCTGTCTGAAACTCGGCAATGTAGACCCCCTCTCTGTCTGAGACTCGGCAATGTAGACCCCTCTCTGTCTGAGACTCGGCAATGTAGACCCCTCTCTGTCTGAGACAAGGCAATGTAGACCCCCTCTCTGTCTGAGACTCGGCAATGTAGACCCCTCTCTGTCTGAGACTAGGCAATGTAGACCCCCTCTCTGTCTGAGACTCGGCAATGTAGACCCCTCTCTGTCTGAGACTAGGCAATGTAGACCCCCTCTCTGTCTGAGACTAGGCAATGTAGACCCCCTCTCTGTCTGAGACTAGGCAATGTAGACCCCCTCTCTGTCTGAGACTCGGCAATGTAGACCCCTCTCTGTCTGAGACTAGGCAATGTAGACCCCCTCTCTGTCTGAGACTCGGCAATGTAGACCCCTCTCTGTCTGAGACTAGGCAATGTAGACCCCCTCTCTGTCTGAGACTCGGCAATGTAGACCCCTCTCTGTCTGAGACTAGGCAATGTAGACCCCCTCTCTGTCTGAGACTCGGCAATGTAGACCCCTCTCTGTCTGAGACTAGGCAATGTAGACCCCTCTCTGTCTGAGACTAGGCAATGTAGATCCCCTCTCTGTCTGAGACTAGGCAATGTAGACCCCCTCTCTGTCTGAGACTCGGCAATGTAGACCCCTCTCTGTCTGAGACTAGGCAATGTAGACCCCCTCTCTGTCTGAGACTCGGCAATGTAGACCCCTCTCTGTCTGAGACTAGGCAATGTAGACCCCCTCTCTGTCTGAGACTCGGCAATGTAGACCCCCTCCCCTCTCTGTCTGAGACTGGTTATTCCGTTGATTTTGTTGAGCCACTGAGCTTTATATTCGAGGATACTAACGCATAACAAGTCCGTGTTATTATTATAATCGATTCCCACAACGAATAAGAAACACTGTTGATCACATTCTGTCGATATTGCAAACGGAAATGTGTTTAGCGCTTGGAAACTCGAGTAAACAAGTCACTTAGATGCCGATTATTCTTTATGGGACCAATGCCGTTAGCGTGCCTCGTAAAACACGAATTCGCTCTCTACGCAGAAACGACTTCGGCATTTGTGGGACGATTTTGAGCAGACGTTTTCCAACAGAATCGGCAGCTGTTTGGGCGATCTCCGAAACCTGACACTTCAAGATCGAGTGCTAACTATAGACAATTTCGACACTTTGGCCTCATTTGACTTACGCTAATCTCTTCTGCTTTGCCATTTGGTGTACTGATCTATGCCATTTGTTCTTAAATGATGGCCGAGCCATTGTTGAATGTTTACATTTCTTTAATAAAAACGTATAATCCAACTAAGGCTTGTGTAGTGTTTTATATTATTTCGTAAAATCTAATAGATATTATGTCCAAATAATTATTCCCTGACAAATTTTAATTCGTTGACTAGAGCGTGAGGATGTGCGTATATGTATATGCGTGAGAGTGTGGTCACATAAACTAAAGCGTAACTGTAGTCACATATTATGTTCACATTAATAGAGAACACATTTAAGATAGCAACAGTAACTGACAGATGTACATGTTGAATAATACAAATACAATTATGAAGAAAATAACAGATGTACATGTTTAATAATACAAAATAATTATTAAGAAAATCACTGATGAACATGTTGAATAATACAAAATAATGATAAAGAAAATAACAGATGTACATGTTTAATAATACAAAATAATTATGAAAAAATAACAGATGTACATGTTGAATAATACAAAATAATTATGAAGAAAATAACAGATGTACATGTTGAATAATAAAAAATAATTATGAAGAACATAACGGATGTACATGTTGAATAATACAAAATAATTATGAAGAAGGTGCGTCTTAAATTCAATGTCACCCGGCATTGGCCAAATACAGTTAGTAGATACCAGTTTGTATTGCCATCTCAGCGATAGTTAAACGTTTTTATAGTAAATTTGTTGCATAACATAGTCCCACGGTTGTGACTTTTTGGGTTGATAAAGAGAATGATAATAATTATAATTTGAGGTGTTCTTGCCAGCAATACCGTCAGCACATAACCAGTGCTGTAACAAGTACTCCAGAAAAGTAACTAAGTAAAAGTAAAAGTAATCTCCCAAAAAACTACTTAAGTAAAAGTAAAAGTACCCCCGGAAAAAACTACTTAAGTAAAAGTACCGCTCCACAAAACTACTTAAGTAAAAGTACAAACGTATTCGGTCAGTGCCAATATATATATATATATATATATATATATATATATATATATATATATATATATATATATATATATATATATATACGATATACGATATACGATGATGATGACATGTATAAACTTATATAAGATCTTCTGATGCCACCAGTTCAATTATGCTGTTGATGTTTGATTTATATGATATATATAATTATTTTAGCTTAAGATAATGACTAAATTGAAGGTGTTTTGATATTTAGATTTAGCGTTCATATTTACTACGATTCCATTCTGTATCTATAACAACGGCATTTAAAAGAAGACCAATGCAGCCACTGCACCACAAACCTCGTAGGTACGGGAAGGTACTGCGCGTGTCGACCGCGCAGTCTATGCGATGTTCAGAAAACATTGTCACACACTGTTGAATGTTGAACTAAATAAAATAAAGTTGTATAGTTTTGAAATAAATGATGCACCAACAGACCACGATGTATGGAGATGAGCGATA
>CBDHHR010000601.1:10000-12500 GCA_965263245.1 Metamycoplasmataceae bacterium
GTTAGATCAGATTGATTTAACAAGATTTAACAAGATTGCCACCTAGAGATTCAACTCTAGATGGCAGGTGGACTAGGAAGCCATTTGGCTTATCGAGAGTCCAACCTATCTATCTAAGTATACCCCGCCCGTCTTAGGTATATGTCGATTTTATTTTTAAATATATTAACACTACTAGCACCTACACAATCAGCTGATAATCTGTTCCATTCGTTTACTGTTCTTTGTGAAAATGAAAATGTTCTAATATCTAGTCTACACTGCTTCTTTGCTAATGTAACTCCATGTCCTCTAGTCCTTCTCTCTTCCTTGACTGTGAAAAAAATATTTCTGTCAATATTTTCATATCCATTCAATATTTTAAACACCTCAATCTGATCTCCTCTCAATCTCCTGGTTTCTAGTGTTGTTAAACCACATTCTTTTAGACGCATTTCATAACTAATATTCCTGAGTTTTGGTATCATTTTGGTTGCTCTCCTTTGTACTCTTTCTAGCATATCAATATCCTTCTTGCGATATGGCCTCCATGCTTGTATACAATATTCTAAGTGAGGCCTAACTATTGTTTTATACAGCGGTATTATTAGTTCTTTTTCTTTGTACACTATATTTCGCCTAATTAATCCAAGAATTTGGTTTCCCTTCGCTGCTGCAATTCCACACTGCTCTGATACCTTCATGTCAGCACTACTAGTTAACCCTAAGTCCTTTTCCTTTAAGGTAGTATTTAGTACAGTATCACCCATTGTATATTGTGCATCTTCATTCCCATGTCCTGTGTGAAGGCACTTACACACTAAATAGTGTCTTCGGATTAGTGTTTGTTTTATTGCGCTATCAAACAGTGCTACACACGCGCGCTTTTCCGTTTGGCTTCCGGTCCGGGACTAGTGCCGTTAGTTGTGGCGCCGTTATATCGCCGTATATGACCGGCGGTAAAACTGTAATGGTTGCCGCATCTGGACGGCGCTTAACGGGCAATTATCGGGAAGCACCGGTTTCCGCGAGTGCGATTAATGGCGATGATCCGCAATGCCAAAAACCTCGTCCGTAGTTATTGGCATGTGATGATAGTGTAGTGGACAGTGATGGGTCAGTGATGTGATGTAGACAGCTCACTCAGTATTGTGGTTGAGTGACCACGTCGTACGACTGAAGCGTTATTGCTGTTGAGGCGAGGTTGTATTTCCGCATGAAAAATAATGTCATTCTGCATGATTCTCGAATGTCCTCAGCGGGAGAAGTCTTTCTTATTGGTTCACCTTTAGATATCTACACGTCGGTGTTCCAGAACTGACGGTTTTCTGCCATTTCTGGAGTCAAATTACACAGTTTTATTTTCTTTTTTATTTTCTGTCCAACCTCCATAGGATCGTCCCAATTTTTACGGTAGTTCTATTTGCATAATTTTAACAGAAACATTTCTTTCATCTCGTCTCGTGTTGTGCTCCTGCTCCTGCTCCTGCTCCTGCTCCTGCGTCGATCCGGTTTTAAAAGTGGGGGGGGGACGGGGGACCAATATATATATATATATATATATATATATATATATATATATATATATATATATTAATATATATATATATATATATATATATATATATATATATATATATATATATATATATATATATATATATATATGGTGCTAATTCTAAAATAAACAAAGGCCTTTATGTTATGCTATTTAAAATAGTTATGTTGGCTACATATATTTGGGACATGGCTCACCCGAATCCCTGAAAATTTGGAGGCTAGACCCACAACTGCTTACCTGATTCATAGAGTGACAACACGGACTTATGTGCATATAAGTCCGTGGCACTAAGTCCATGGTATTAATATTTTCCCTATAGTTCTACTAGTGTGTTCTATTTATATCTAAGGTCCGTGGTGACAAGATACAAATGTTAGACGGGTGCATGTGTAGGACTTCCCAATTCCACCATTTGGCAAAGAAATTTGTCATCACTCAAATGGGATCAAATTACACAAAGTGCAGGAATCCGCTTGTTCCGCCGTAGGCGATATAAGTATCCACTAGGGCGACCAGGCTGCAATCCAAGGGGTGACAGGACAAACAAAAAGTTATAATTTATAATGTGCTTGATGGCTAGTGCCTATTAACATATCAACACAAAGGTGCAAATTGACAGAGCCCGGCATGATGAATACTTACTGAACTAAGATCTAGTGGCGGCCAACCAAGTAATTTATATAATAATTTTCCACTGGGTAGTCGGAAGTTTATATCTGAACTCGTATATAAATTTTACTTCTAGACCGATGTTGGGTTTTTAAGAGAGGGGAGTGATCAGCCTCGCTATATGCCTGTAAATTTCTTTTTATGAACTGAAAAAGTGGGGGGATATTTCCTATGCTGTCCCCTCAGGATGAAAAATGGGGGGACGTGGTCCCCTCGTCATCCACCGATCGACGCCCATGCTGTGTAGAACTTCCCAATCCTACATTTTGGCAAAGAAATTTGTCATCATTC
>CBDHHR010000602.1:0-2500 GCA_965263245.1 Metamycoplasmataceae bacterium
GCAGAGCGCAGTGTATTTCTCGGTTGATACGGGCTCACGAGTTCACGCAAATACACTGCTGCGTCATTGTACATGGCTTTGTAAGTAAATACAAGTAGCTTGTATTTAATTATCGGACATGTACGTATGTGTCGTCCTGGGAAGCTAAGTGTACTGTTTGCTTATTAAATTAGTGTGGCGATATGGGAGTGTCAATTTAGATCGTCAGATATGGTGACGCCAAGGTAAAGGTTGGTAGTTACATATTTCAGGGTTTCATCGTTTAATCTATAGAAAACTATTGTGGATGTGGCATTTATTTGCCCACTACCCAAGTCGTATTAAGTCGCTCTGGAGCAATGTGGTCACTGAATGTATGGATTGTTTCAGTGTAGTACGCAATCGTCTGCAAAAACAGACGGACTTGATGCGAGATTTAACGGATGCTGGTATGTCACTGATGTGACACAGGAAGAGCAAAAGGCTCAGTACAAAGCCTTGTGGAACGCCTTGTCTCTCTGTCTCTCTGTCTCTCTGTCTCTCTGTCTCTCTGTCTCTCTGTCTCTCTGTCTCTCTGTCTCTCTGTCTCTCTGTCTCTCTGTCTCTCTGTCTCTCTGTCTCTCTGTCTCTCTGTCTCTCTGTCTCTCTGTCTCTCTGTCTCTCTGTCTCTCTGTCTCTCTGTCTCTCTGTCTCTCTGTCTCTCTGTCTCTCTGTCTCTCTGTCTCTCTGTCTCTCTGTCTCTCTGTCTCTCTGTCTCTCTGTCTCTCTGTCTCTCTGTCTCTCTGTCTCTCTGTCTCTCTGTCTCTCTGTCTCTCTGTCTCTCTGTCTCTCTGTCTCACTGTCTCTCTGTCTCTCTGTCTCTCTGTCTCTCTGTCTCTCTGTCTCTCTGTCTCTCTGTCTCTCTGTCTCTCTGTCTCTCTGTCTCTCTGTCTCTCTGTCTCTCTGTCTCTCTGTCTCTCTGTCTCTCTGTCTCTCTGTCTCTCTGTCTCTCTGTGAAATTTATAATTTAGTTCATTCATGAATAATGGATAATCTTACAATATAGGACACAATTGTTCAAAATAAAAAAGTAATGTCTATTATTTGAAACACACAGTCACACATGTTACACGTAGTGTATAGTATAAGTCTCGTTAATAACATTGGTATTCATGTTTATCTTCGGGGAGATTTCCTGCATAAAGTTATTATATGTGAAAGTTATTGTAAATACGTTATAAGGAATAAACCTATGTTATTAAAAGTATTACTGTTTCGTAAAAGAGTAATAATATGACTCAATACATAGCTTTTTAGTGTAACAGATTTATTGCACACCATGATGAACTTTATAATTATGTATCGTCGTTGCGGCCAACTCTGGCAAAAACATGAACCGTGTACCAGGCGAACACTCAGACGTGTGTTTCCCACTTGTATGTTTGGGGTATCGGGAGGAGATGGAGTGCAAGGGGCAGATGGAGCGATGGAACTTGCCAATGCCCTGCCACAGCGTATGCTGTAGCATTGCATGCACGCCACCGGCAATTGCAATATGACCTCATGTCCTTATGCCAAAGTCAAGATCAATGCGCTTAAACACCTTCTCACTGACAATTTGCCAATATAATGCACGGGGGAAATGGACGGACGCAGGCGGATGTGATGGAGATGGCAAGACCCTTTTTCATATCACTAAATGGTCAGCCTCCGGGGACATCCATGGAGTCTGCCTGCTTCACACTCTTCATCAGCAAGAACAAAAGTCACGAAGTCAAAGTCCTGTCTCCAGCATCAACCAACCAACCTGTTCATGCACAGCGAGCCAACCTGTAGGTGATACTGTGGAAAGCTGCAGACCAGCAAGCCCCACCTTACGAGTCAGCAGATACCACTCAGTTCGGCTAGGAGATCTGGGATAGCGTCTCAGCTCCTGTTATTGCTTAAGCTGACCTATGTCCACCATACCTATGTGATCTAATTCGCTGTGAGGGTAGAGTACACAGCAATAAATGCAGCACTGAAGTATGTGACTGCGACAAAGAATAAATGTAATGAATATCATACAGCAACTATTCTGATGAAGACGGCTGCTGCAATCCATACATCAATACAAAAGAGGCTTAGACGGAAGTCGAGGAGGGACCGAGATGGAGAATGTTGAAGAGAATGATTTGGAGGATGAAACGATGAAGATGTAGACGAAAAGCGTGGAGTGCATGAGTATGTCGAGTGTGTTTGTTATCCTGATTACCTGGCAGATGAGTTGGAAAATGTAAATGATTATTGTGACGATTATTACGTATTATCTGCACTTAATAAAATACCAAAAGCGCCATGCTTATAGCTTGTTGTGGAAAACTATTGTATCTATTGTTATAGATGTACATATGAATGCTAACATAAGTAAAGTTGTACACTATGCGTAACATGTGTACCTATATGTTTCAAGTAATAACAATTATGTGTGAATACTCTTTTATCGTGAATAAATGTGTCATATGTTGTAAGATTTTCCATTTATATTCAGGAATAAACTAAC
>CBDHHR010000602.1:7500-9710 GCA_965263245.1 Metamycoplasmataceae bacterium
CTTCCAAGAAGGATTCTACAGAAGACTTTGCTGGGGATGGACAAGAGTGTGATTCCTCGCCAATTGTCACAGACTTGGAGGTTGCCTTTCTTATGGATCTTTATAATGAGTCCTTTGCCCCAGTCACGTGGGATAGTCTCTTTGTCCCAAATGGTGTCGAACAAGTTAGTCAGGACTCTTGTAGCTGTACTGAGGTCGGCCTTCAACATTTCAGCATGAATGGAGTCTACGCCTGGGGCTTTTCCACTCTTCATAGCTTTGATGGCATTTTTAACTTCTGCTTCTGTTGGGGGACGGGTGTCGATGTTGAGGTCATCTGGCACTGGTGGGGGGTCGGCGGGTTCATCTGGCTGTGGGTGGTTCAGGACATCACAGAAATATTCAACCCATCTATCAGTTTGTTCACGTTCAGTTGTAATAGTGCTGCCATCTTTGCCTTTCACAGGGGCAGAGTGAGTAGTGTAGTTACCACAGAGACGCTTGGTGATCTTGTAGACAGTGCTCAGTTCACCTCTTGCTGCAGCACTCTCAGCTTCCTGGCACTCTTCTTCACTTCCTTGTCTTTGCCTTTGTATGCTTCTTGGACTTGTTGTTGGAGTCTCGCTGATTTGGTGCTCAGCATCTTGATTTTGAGTTGTTTCCGCTCCTCAATCTTTTTCCATGTTTCTGGTGTTAGCCATTCCTTGTGGTTCTTCTTCTTGTGGCCCAAGACTTTGGTAGCTACTTCGACATAGGTCTTCTTGATGGTGTCCCACTTGTTGGTAGCGTCGTGATAAGTCTCCTCTGATGTGTCTGTTAATGCATTGAAGCGGTTTCTCAGCTCCAAAACGAACTCCTGTTTGGTGACTGGGCATGCGAGTCTTGTGACATCTAGTTGTTTACGTCGCTGACTCTCTGGTACCACTTTGTGAAGCTTCAACTTGACGCGTGCGGTTACCAAATAGTGGTCACTATAAATGTCAGCTCCACGGCAAACTCTCACATCTTGAAGGGACCTACGCCATTTTCTATTGATGATAATGTAGTCGATTTGATTGCTTGTCCTACCATCAGGTGATTTCCAGGTGAGCTTGTGGATGTCCCGGTGTGCAAAGATGGTACCTCCAATTACATAGTTGTTGTTCAAGCAGTAGTCAACAAGGCGTTCACCATTGTCATTCATCACGCCACAACCATGTTTATCCATGGCTCTTTCGCAGTTGGAGTTATCAGAACCAACTTTGGCATTCATGTCTCCGATGATCAGTAGCATGTCATGTTGTGGCACTTTGGCGGCTGCTTGTTGCAGCTGTCCGTACCAGTCTTCCTTGTCCTCTTTGTCAGATTCATTGGTTGGGGCGTAACACATAATAATTGTAAGCTTGCAGTGTTTGGAGTTGAAGCGTGCTTTCATTATCCTATCGCTGATCGGTTCCCATTCCAGCAGGCCTTCTGTTTGGAGATTACAAGGGCTACACCACGGATGTGTGTGTCCTCATGTCCTGAGTATAGTATGGTTGAACCATCATGGCTCACCTGTCGCCAGGACCCAGTCCATCGACACTCGCTAATGCCTAGGATGTCCAGTCTGTATCTTTTCATCTCACGGATGACTTGTGCTAACTTTGAGGCCTCGTTCATTGTACGGACATTCCATGTCCCTATGCTGATCTTAGTTTTGGGCCCGAGCAAACTATCTGTCGCACACCTGCCTTCTTGGTGTAGGCTTTCAACAGGTGTGGTCATACTGCCAGGCTGGCTCAAGTCTGCTATGGGGCCCCTTGTAGTAGTTTCCATTGTTGTAGTTTCCGTAACATAATTTATTTTATAGGGTGGGGTTGTTAGCCCCACGCCCAACCCCCAACCTGGAGGACCAGGTGCTGGGTTTCGTCTGGTCCCTCCCCTGAGACCTGCCCGGCTTGGTTAAACCTGCCAGGGGCTCTAGCCCCCGCCGGTATAGCTCCCAGAGTCCTTGAGACACGCAAGCCTCCTCACCACCAACAATGTACCAGCACGGAGAGGAAGGCCTTCAAGGTATGCTTTCGCATAATTGCCATTCTTTGTACAATCAGCCTAAAGGATTACTGAATATATGCCTGATAGTGAATTATTGAGTACAGTTGGGTCTCGCTGATATACCTATATGTTTGAAAGTGCACTCTTTGAATGTGACTGCTGGTGTTTGTCTATATGATAATGATGATAAATGATATATACATTGATAGATGATA
>CBDHHR010000603.1:0-2500 GCA_965263245.1 Metamycoplasmataceae bacterium
GACATTCACCATCATTTGATAGTGGCAAGAACATTATGGAAGAGTGATTCGGCAACACTGATTTAGAAAGGAAGAAAACAATGGCGAAAGGTTTGGTGTGGGCGGTGTCACGAATGCAGGAAGAAAACAATGGCGAAAGGTTTGGTGTGGGCGGTGTCACGAATGCAGGAAGAAAACAATGGCCAAAGGTTTGGTGTGGGCGGTGTCACGAATGCAGGGCGATGGAGAGGACCGATCTCAGGGAGGCTGCCCATTCTACAGGCACTGGCTGATGGTACAGATACACTCACTACTGTGATCAATCGCTGTGTGGACATTTCAAAACAAACAGGCCAGAAGGAATCGGTATGGGCGAATCACAAATGTGAGAATGTCATCTTTCACAGGGGAAATAATATATCTCGCACAGGGGAAAATGTGTAACCTATAGTGTATTCACTCATTCTAGAGAAGAAAAAAATCTAAAAACCAAGCTCGACAATAGTCTAATATAGAGTGATGGCCTAACCACCAGAAGAAGTAGAACACCACCGAGATCATGCTGGAGGGAAAAGACTAGTACCGTGGTGTGACGAGACAGTGTGGTCCAAATTATTTCCGGAAAGTTGCCAATGTTTCAGTTGTTCGCACACACTTTGGCAAGCTATTGCACATATTTGGGACGGCCATCGTAACATTGCTTCTTCCGATTGTAAGTGTTGCGTCATTCGCCGATCGCAATACACGAGTACGCGCGTTGCGAGCTATCGCACAGTTGAGGTAGTCCTGGGCGAAGCCATGCAGGATCATAATACATGTAGGTCTACGTACAGATCTTGAAGGTGATTCTTATCTTTATCGGCAGCCAGTGCAGCGATTGCAGAATCGGCGGATATGATTTTGCCGTCTGACGATATGATCGGCCAAATTCTGTGCTCAGTGGAGTCGGTTGGTGAGTCCACTGTTCAATCCACCGAGTAGAGCATTGCAGTAGTCGAGACGACGCTGCACAAGACAACGTACTGCAGCATGGCACGCTTCTTACGCCAGCAGGTGTCGAGTTTTGCTGATCAGATGAAGATTGTAATATGCCGAAGAGCAGTAATTACTAGACAGGATGCGGTCCAGTCGCGCTGTTAATGTAGCACAAAACTACACACAAAATCGTATTATTCATGTTGAACACACATTTTATTTAAATTCGGAAGAGTTAATTTAAGTAAAAAGCGTCATATAAATATGTTACCACTGAGCTGCAATATGGGAACATCGGACAGCCTGACAATTACATGTGCATGCGCACATAGAGACATGTTGTCATAGTGACATGTTATAGAGACGTGGGAAAACGTTCTTCTGCAAGTGTTGTGTTGTTACTGGTCTTACATATTGAACCCTAAATAAAGACACATGTTTATTGTTCCTATACACCTGCCATGCCCTTCCGCCAATATTCTCAGCAAGTAGAGGTTAGACATGTAGAGGAGGAAGAAAAAGAGGAAGAGGAAGAAAGAAGAAGTTGAAGACCAATGCTAATAAATGTTGGTTTTTGAAGTTGTCCGACACGGATTGCTGTCGCGATTTTAAAAGAATTAAACTCTTGAAATTCATGTTCTATATAAACGCACCAATACCCAATAAAAACACTTACACATATTATGTATAGTAATTTTATTCAATACACACACACAGCTGAAAGTAGACTAAATATGCCTGTTGGCCAAAGTCAATGAGACAAACTAACGAAGCGTTGCTGCTGGATGCAGACAGAGAGAAAAAGAGACGTTATAAACACACAGTCATCGGGTTGTCAACAGCCGGTAAACTACCGTGTGTACAAACACGTAATTGATAGAGTCATCGGGTCCGGATACACACACTGACTCGCCCGAGTTACCAGAACCGTCTACAGAGATGGAGTTGATCGAGTCATCAGGAACATCTGTGGTGACGGAGTTGATGGAGTCATCAGGAACATCTGGGGTGACGGAGTTGATCGAGTCATCAGGAACATCTGTGGTGACGGAGTCGATCGAGTCATCAGGAACATCTGTGGTGACGGAGTTGATCGAGTCACCAGGAACATCTGTGGTGACGGAGTTGATCGAGTCATCAGGAACATCTGTGGTGACGGAGTTGCTCGAGTCATCAGGAACATCTGTGGTGACGGAGTTGATCGAGTCACCAGGACCGTCACGACGACGGATAAGGTCGAGTCATCAGATAAGCTTACGGACCCGGGGTTGGTTGTGTCACCAGGTCAAGGACGTCCTTTGGAGACAGAGCTCGCGCGTACACTCTCAACTGGAGGCATAAGAATGATTGCATCATAATAATGTCTGCGTAACTGAACATTGTGTTTGTTTCACGCATACGATGCAAACGTGCAACTATGTTGTCTGCACTTACATATGTGTAGACATTCACGAGGCAGTCTATTCCTGTAATGTTTAGTTGTTTATTCATATATTTGGCCTTCAGACTATGCTGAAATGTGTTGAAAGGGATTTATTATTATTCT
>CBDHHR010000604.1:0-2500 GCA_965263245.1 Metamycoplasmataceae bacterium
TTCAATCCCACCTATCGCCGTTTCGAAACTTAGAGAGAGAGAGAGAAACCCGTTTGAGTCGATTGTATATGACAGCCATAACTCAGAAGAAACGACTCTTCTTGTCCCTACGTTAATTACATGGCATAAATAAGTAAGTTTTACCGTTGTAAGCTGCCGTAAATTATATAATCACAGTTCATAACGATGCAAGTTGTACTGTTATAAGTTGTATCGTTGTAAGATATATCGTCACCAGTTGTATAGTTGTAAGACATGTCGTCAACAGTTATATCGTTGTAAGACATGTCGTCAACAGTTGTATCGTTGTAAGACATGTCGTCAACAGTTGTATCGTTGAAGACATGTCGTCAACAGTTGTATCGTTGTAAGACATGTCGTCAACAGTTGTATCGTTGTAAGACATGTCGTCAACAGTTGTATCGTTGTAAGACATGTCGTCAACAGTTATATCGTTGTAAGACATGTCGTCAACAGTTATATCGTTGTAAGACATGTCGTCAACAGTTGTATAGTTGTAAGACATGTCGTCAACAGTTGTATCGTTGTAAGACATGTCGTCAACAGTTGTATCGTTGAAGACATGTCGTCAACAGTTGTATCGTTGTAAGACATGTCGTCAACAGTTGTATCGTTGTAAGACATGTCGTCAACAGTTGTATCGTTGTAAGACATGTCGTCAACAGTTATATCGTTGTAAGACATATCGTCACCAGTTGTATAGTTGTAAGACATGTCGTCAACAGTTATATCGTTGTAAGACATGTCGTCAACAGTTGTATCGTTGTAAGACATGTCGTCAACAGTTATATCGTTGTAAGACATGTCGTCAACAGTTATATCGTTGTAAGACATGTCGTCAACAGTTGTATCGTTGTAAGACATGTCGTCAACAGTTGTATCGTTGAAGACATGTCGTCAACAGTTGTATCGTTGTAAGACATGTCGTCAACAGTTGTATCGTTGTAAGACATGTCGTCAACAGTTGTATCGTTGTAAGATATGTCGTCAACAGTTGTATCGTTGTAAGACATGTCGTCAACAGTTGTATAGTTGTAAGATATGTCGTCAACAGTTGTATCGTTGTAAGATATGTCGTCAACAGTTGTATCGTTGTAAGACATGTCGTCAACAGTTGTATAGTTGTAAGACATGTCGTCAACAGTTATATCGTTGTAAGACATGTCGTCAACAGTTGTATCGTTGTAAGACATGTCGTCAACAGTTATATCGTTGTAAGACATGTCGTCAACAGTTGTATCGTTGTAAGACATGTCGTCAACAGTTGTATCGTTGAAGACATGTCGTCAACAGTTGTATCGTTGTAAGACATGTCGTCAACAGTTGTATCGTTGAAGACATGTCGTCAACAGTTGTATCGTTGTAAGACATGTCGTCAACAGTTGTATAGTTGTAAGACATGTCGTCAACAGTTGTATCGTTGAAGACATGTCGTCAACAGTTGTATCGTTGTAAGATATGTCGTCAACAGTTGTATCGTTGTAAGACATGTCGTCAACAGTTGTATAGTTGTAAGACATGTCGTCAACAGTTATATCGTTGTAAGACATGTCGTCAACAGTTGTATCGTTGTAAGACATGTCGTCAACAGTTATATCGTTGTAAGACATGTCGTCAACAGTTGTATCGTTGTAAGACATGTCGTCAACAGTTGTATCGTTGAAGACATGTCGTCAACAGTTGTATCGTTGTAAGACATGTCGTCAACAGTTGTATCGTTGAAGACATGTCGTCAACAGTTGTATCGTTGTAAGACATGTCGTCAACAGTTGTATAGTTGTAAGACATGTCGTCAACAGTTGTATCGTTGAAGACATGTCGTCAACAGTTGTATCGTTGTAAGACATGTCGTCAACAGTTGTATAGTTGTAAGACATGTCGTCAACAGTTGTATAGTTGTAAGACATGATGTCAACAGTTATATCGTTGTAAGACATGTCGTCAATAGTTGTATCGTTGTAAGACATGTCGTCAACAGTTGTATCGTTGTAAGACATGTCGTCAACAGTTGTATAGTTGTAAGACATGTCGTCAACAGTTGTATAGTTGTAAGACATGATGTCAACAGTTGTATCGTTGTAAGACATGTCGTCAACAGTTATATCGTTGTAAGACATGATGTCAACAGTTGTATCGTTGTAAGACATGTCGTCAACAGTTGTATAGTTGTAAGACATGATGTCAACAGTTGTATCGTTGTAAGACATGTCGTCAACAGTTGTATAGTTGTAAGACATGATGTCAACAGTTGTATCGTTGTAAGACATGTCGTCAACAGTTGTATAGTTGTAAGACATGTCGTCAACAGTTGTATAGTTGTAAGACATGATGTCAACAGTTGTATAGTTGTAAGACATGTCGTCAACAGTTATATCGTTGTAAGACATGTCGTCAACAGTTGTGTCGTTGTAAGACATGTCGTCAACAGTTGTATAGTTGTAAGACATGATGTCAACAGTTGTATCGTTGTAAGACATGT
>CBDHHR010000604.1:7500-9195 GCA_965263245.1 Metamycoplasmataceae bacterium
AATATCAATGATGCACCAGTTGTGTTTGTGTTTGCGTGTGTTTGCGTTTATGTGTGTGTGTATGTGTGTGTGTGTGTGTGTGTGTGTGTGTGTGTGTGTGTGTGTGTGTGTGTGTGTGTGTGTGTGTGTATATGTGTATGTGTGCATGTGTGTGTGAATGTATATATATGTGTGTGAATGTGTGTATACATATATATGTGTGTGTATGAATGTGTGTGTATATATGTGTATGTGTGCATGTGTGTGTGAATGTATATATATATATATGTGTGTGAAAGTGTGTATACATATATAATATATGTGTGTGTATGAATGTGTGTGTGGGTGTATGTGTGTGTGAATGTGTGTGTGTGTGGGTGTATGTGTGAATGTGTGTGTATGTGTGTGAATGTGTGTATATGTGTGTGGGTGTGTGTGTGTGTGTGGGTGTATGTGTGAATGTGTGTGTGGGTATGTGTGTGTGTGGGTGTATGTGTGTACGTGTGTGTGTGTATGTGTGTGTATGTGTGTGTGGGTGGGTGTATGTTAATGTGTGTGTGTGAATGTGTATGTGTGGGTGTATGTGTGTGTGTGTGGGTGTATGTGTGTGTGTGTGAATGTGTGTGTGTGGGTGTATGTGTGTGTGTGAATGTGTGTGTGTGTGCGTGTGTGTGTGTGTGTGCTGTAAACGCAGCATGCACTGCTTGAGCACGTTTCTTGTTTAGCCGTTCGGACACTAGAGGCAATATTATGTCACCATAGAAGATAAGGACATAGCTATTTGCAAAGTGATGAGGTTGCAGCCCTGGGAATCAAATATGTTATAAACCATGTTGCCCTACAACTGGTAACAAGACATTCTAGAGGGATGTAGTCATAATTATCTTTCCAGATTATGTTCACGTTTTTACCTATGTCAAACAAAATAACAATTCACTGGTGGATTGGGTGAAACAAAACTTGTTTTGCAACCACATTTTAATTCCCAAATTAGTATAATATTCTTCCAACAATGACTACAATTCATATAACATATATTGCAAACAATACATCATTTCTGGGCACACATTTATAAAGCACACAGAAATATGATTACAAGCCTATGCATGTAAATGCCATCAAGTGGCTGTTCCAATAGGTGTTTGCACCAGTTGCTGCTATTCCATCATGTCGGCTCCCTCCCCGCCAGTAGCGTCTTCAGCAATGTGCAAGTCATCAAGCATCTCAGCCAGGCTTATCTTCGGCGCGTCTTCATCGTCTGTGTCATCGGTGTCGACGGCGAGCTTGCTCGGATCTGCCAACAAAAGAACACTCATTTCATTTGGGTCACATGATTAGGATTTTAGTTGCTTGATGGAAAACACCACCGGATAACCAAAATAAGGATGTACTTTTAATAAATGCTATTAAAAGCATCCAACATTAAACTTATATTCACATAAAAAAGAAATACACATTTGTAGTTACTTATGAAGCAATAATTATGGCAGGATTAGCCTCCATTCCCAGGTTACGTAAGGTAGCAGCATTTTTTAGCCATTCACACGGACGACATTTAAAAGCCAGCTACGTCATCAGACATCTCACTCAGCTGATAAATTACGCAGCTGAGTGAGAGTCGGTTAAGCAAGTCTGCCTCATATTTCAGTTAAAGTTAAGCAATATGAGAATGCTGAATTTACTTAATCCTTTCTGTAATGTAGCATAATTTGTTCA
>CBDHHR010000605.1:0-5697 GCA_965263245.1 Metamycoplasmataceae bacterium
TTTTCTTTAAAATGTTGTTGGAAAATATTTCAATATTTTCAAACTTTGATAATTCATATTTGGGTAATAAATTTACATATCTGGCACAAACTTGGCTATTTACACAAGGAATTAGTGCTACAAATTTAGTGAAAAGTTTATTTAAATCAGACCAGAATTTATTAACAGTTATGCAACTGAAGTATAGCACGTTTCGTTCACAACACAATCTCTCGATTTAATAGAATTCAACAGCAGGTATATATTTCCATTAATCTGACCTTGAGAGGATTAAGCTGCGTGGGACTCTACACTGCTGTAGAGAATAGTTGTAGATGTCTATAAAGACTCTAGAAATGGGTTGGAGCAGTTCTTTAGGGTGGATGTGGAGATGATGTCAAGCCCTCCACATGCTCTGTTTCCCAAAAACTCCCCTGCCCCGCCTTCCTTGATTACAAAGAGCAAAGACAGAGAGGTGTCTACTGGAAGTGGGCACTGCTCCAGCAAATTGTCCAGCTTTTTAACCTGCTATAAATCAGAGGATCACTGTTGTTGTTGCTGCAGGCCTTGCCAAGACAGTTCTGTTGGATGAACTAGTGAAGTTTGCACTTATTTCAAAGTTAGAAGGTTTCGCTGTATACATATCCTGCTGCTTTTTTATCTGCACATAATCATGGAGTCTATTTGGTACACCTTCCGTCTGATTGATATCAAATGTGACAAAACAGAAAAAGGTTAAAGGTAGGGAAGAAAAACTGTTATGGTGTACACACAAATGCAGACATTTTCCAGGCTGTACGTTATGATGTTAAGTTTCACCAAGGCTGAGGGTGACTGCACGCACACCTTCAGTGTCTGATTACGTGTTACTTTATAAGCAAATAAGATTTATCCTTGAAACATAATAACTCATGAAGTATGGGGTATTTTGAAAATAAAAGTCTTTGTAATTGTGTGGCTGTAGATTAAATCCTTGAAAGTTTTGCACCCTCAGTGCAAGCTGTATTTCGCACATGCAATCTCGATTATAGTTATATATCCTGACTGTTTAAATATGGTTAAAATTGCAACTTTGAAAGATGAATTACAGTTGAAATAAAATTGAAGATGTAAAGTTACCAACCATGGTCACCATATGTCTTCGTTTTGTATGTCGTCCACGTCAGTGTGTCCCCTTCTAACTCATGCTCTTTCCACTGTTTTTCAGTGTCTGTCATAATGTATCTGTTTTGAACATGCGTCACCCACTTCTGTAGTTCCTCTTCCGTTACAAAGCCATCACCATCCTTGTCAATCTTATCGTAAATCAGCCTGAAAGTAAACATGTTAAGCATTGAACAACAATCACAAGTCAAAACATTGTCAGACCACTGGACAGACTCACTGTAGTATGTACTTCATATGAACACAGCATTCCTATTTCAAGCTAAACATATTGCACTTTTGAAAGAATTTGTACAATCAATGATCAACTGCAAAAGTAAAAGACTATTCTATTTGTTAACACATGATGTTTACAATAAGTATGTTGCTTACCCTAGTCTTTTTTTACTCTCTTCTGGAGTAAGTTCATCAAACGTCTTCGCTGTTTCCTTGCCCAGGAAGGCTTCATGGTCATACTCTGGATTGTGCTCCTCACCTTCTGCGTAGTGTTTCTCATCACTCAGCTCCTATCAAAAGTCACAGTCAAGTCAGCTCCAAAGTACCTCGTGGAGGCAAAGAAAAGAGATAGACACTCTAAACATACAATATATATATTACATATATATATATATATATATATATATATATATATTATACTAAATCATTTAAAACCATTGTGAAATATGTGCACAGATAAACGTGTCCTACCTTGTCAATAACCCGTTTATTATCATCATGTTTTGGTATGGCAGAAGACAGTGTTGCAGCCACAAGTGCCAGGAGAAGGAACGTGGCAACTGATTCCATCGCTGTAAGTCGCAACATGTATGGGTCTGAAAACAAAAGCAACTATACCACAATGAAATAGCCTCTACAGCATTGCAAAAACACAAAACCACCTCATCTCTTCATCAAATCTGCATCATTCATATAATTGGCCTTCTCAAGTTAAATTTAGCCCTTCAAACAGTCTTCTCGTTTAATATAGTATCTCACAAACTAATTTGATCAAACCTGCAATATTAGGAAATGTAGGTATGTGTGCCACCAAGTGAATTTGAGTGTCTATTTGTAGACAAGACATCACAAAGCACTTCATTTTTAGCTTTGGGGTTAGGCATATTGGGACCACATTTTTGCTAAAACACTTGGATTAGGAAGAAACAGTACGGCGGGATAACATCAATGTGAAAAGTTGAAACTTCTTAGATCAGTGATAAGTAGCATTGTACATCACTTGCCATTCGACCTGTTGCTAAATTTATGTCATTCTCAGGAAACAATCTGAATTAGAACTTGCTTGCACATGGCCACAAGACAACAGGCTTTGATATTACAGGTTTGTAACCATATTACTGTAAACAAAACATCCTGCTACCGATGTCCCCTTTTACAGACCAAGGGTGTCTGTCCTCTGCCAAGAATTGGCAGAGCTGTAATTTGTAAAGTCTGGTGTCTAGAATGTTAGAACGTTAAACATCAAAAAGGTATATTGCGGTTAACTCTGTTCGCCTCTGCATTACTGCCAATCAATTTTGTTTGGAAACTGGATGTTTTGTATACATTTTGAACATACTGCGGATGGAATCTTTCAAATTGCGAACATTGTTCCAAGGTTAATCAAGTAACTAAACACAATTTGGCAGCCAGTAAACCTTAGTCATAAGAACGTAATATTAAATAAAAATGTATAACCTAGGAGCAGACACCCTCGTTTGTTTTTTAATACTGTAAAACAAAAACATAAAACTACAATATAAGCTCGGACATTATAGAAACACACTTTTTCATATTTAATATTGACAAATGACTCACTCATTGATACTTTCCATTAATATTTTATTTTGTATAATGGCACTAAGACTAAAAGTCAGTGAAGACGAGCTCACAACATTGATTACATGTTTTGATATGGGTATTTGTTTGCTATTTTGGATTAGATATTCTGGAACAACTCACTGCGAATGGGTCTTACGACTGATTAAACATTAACAATAGGTCAAAATGTAATATCCACAAGACAAAGTGCATCAAGACTCAATTAAGTGATTAACAAGACGCACTTGCATCCCGGATTGGCACTCACTGTTAACAGGCTAAGGAAAAGTAGGCATACTAAATCATTTTTTTACTGATTTTATGAAGTTACAAGTTTTTATAATACACACTGAGTAGCTTGATTTTTATTGTACCCGTTATTATTTTTATGCCTTTCACTTGGGTCTTGATGATGCGTGTACTTAACTCATGTTTCATGTAATTAAATTAAGTTTATTTTCTACGACTATTACAAGTCTACTCTGCGACAATAAACTATAAAGAACAAGTAAATGAAAACGGAAGAATCATGAATGTCGCTTCCAAGTTCAACGTCTTATGTAGCTCGAGTCTAGCTGTGAAACACAAGTTTTGCCCCAAAAAACAATGTAGGCCTGTATGCTGTGAAATAAAACTATACAACATACGTCGTAAATTATGCGCATACACTAACTAGTGCTAGGCCGAGTATAATATTTGACTTTGACAGTCATGAAAGACGTTATAGACTCGCACTCGGCCGGAGGCTGCGCTGCCAACGTAGCGGTAGCCAATTGTATCTATTCTAGGTAGCCAAGGCACTGCGACTACGTGGCATTAGCATCTCCCGGAATTTTGTCGAAGTTACTAGATGAGTTCAAAGACAATTAAGAGTCAGTCAACTTATATTAACACAAGTTTACCTCAATGAGTGAATGCTGCTACGTACACGTAGTTCAGATGTCAATAATAACACACGATTACAAAATAGTACACAACCCACACCTCTCCTCTACAGACTCCACTTCAGAAAGCGTAATTTTTAAGCCAATCACCGCCGCTTTGACGTCCACGTGCTCGGGATTACCCTATCAAATTGTGTCAACGTGGCTTCAGCAGAAGACGCTGATTTTGCAGTTTCGTTCGCTCGATGGCGCCACTCAAACTACGTCCTATAATAATTATACTCGCGGGTTTGGCACCTTGTTTTTCTAGTTTCTAAGGCGTTCTTCATATTTTCGCAGCGATGGTGTTTTAATCAGATACACGATTAGGTTTACATAGAATTGGTTCGCACAGTCATATTTCCACACAAGCACGCACGCGCAATTACGCACACATACACGCGAGCATACACAAACACACGCATGTACGTACGCACACACACAGACGCACACATACACCACTCAGTGACTCACCACTCACCACTCACCACTCACCACTCACCACTCACCACTCACCACTCACCACTCACCACTCACCACTCACCACTCACCACTCACCACTCACCACTCACCACTCACCACTCACACGCGCGCGCGCGCGTGCGGTGCGTGTGAGTGCGTGCACTCGTGTATGTTAAATAATATAATGGCAGTTTACATGCAAATTAATTAGTGGGAGGTCCGCAACACCAACTTGTCGACATGCAGTCTTGGCAGCAACCACGTCCTTGGTCAGGCAGCGCCATTCTGTTACAGTTCCTTGTAGACGAGAGACCGTATAAGCGCGGTCCATGTCCTGGAGGTGGCGTTGGTGTACTGGTCACTACTAGCGTTGGTCCACTTACTCTATCTCATGTCTGTCGTTATCTCGACATACATACACACACCAGTCACACGCGTACATATACGCGCATACACACACACATATATATACAAACACACGAGCACACACAATCACCATACACACACACACACACACACACACACACACACACACACACACACACACACACACACACACACACACACACACACACACACACACACAGACACACACACACACACACATACACATACACACACAAACACACGGGCACACACAATCACCACACACACACTCCCCCCCCCCCACACACACCATACACACACACTCACACACTCCCCCCACATACACACACTACACACACACACACACACACACACACACACACACACACACACACACACACACACACACACACACACACCACACACACACACACACACACACACACACAGACACACCATACACACACAAACAAACACACACACACACACACACACACACACACACACACATACACCCACCCCCACCCCCACCCCACACACACACACACACACACACACACACACACACACACACACACACACACACACACACACAAACACATGGGCACACACAATCACCACACACACACTCCCCCCCACACACACACACACACACACACACACACACACACACACACACACACACACACACACACACACACACACACACACACACACACACACACACACACACACACACACACACAGAGAGAGAGAGAGAGAGAGAGAGAGAGAGAGAGAGAGAGAGAGAGAGAGAGAGAGAGAGAGAGAGAGAGAGACCATATATACACACACCATACACACACAAACACACACTCACACACACACACACACACACACACACACACACACACACACACACACACACACACACACACACACACACACACACACACACACACACACACACAAACAAACAAACAAACAAACACATACACACATCAAATATTTACCCATACGTGTCTAT
>CBDHHR010000606.1:0-2500 GCA_965263245.1 Metamycoplasmataceae bacterium
TAAACCGCAGTTAGGTGTACATACACGCACAGCCACGTACGCACACACATAATATATATATATATATATATATATATATATATATATATATATATATATATATGCATTCACATTCACATTCACATTCACATTCACATTCACATTCACATTCACATTCACATTCACATTCACATTCACATTCACATTCACATTCACATTCACATTCACATTCACATTCACATTCACATTCACATTCACATTCACATTCACATTCACATTCACATTCACATTCACATTCACATTCACATTAACATTAACATTAACATTAACATAAACATTAACATTAACATATGCATATACATAGGTCTATACATACATATGCAAACATGCATTACAAAAAGGATTATATATTATGTATATGAATATATATATATATATATATATATATATATATATATATATATATATATATATATATATATATTATATAATTTTATGCTCTTTTTAATGCAAAACACGCGGGAACCCACATATGAGACGAGTAACATCCACGGATGAAAACCTATCCACGCTTTCTGCCGATCACGTGATGCGGCGGCGATGACCACGTGATACGCATTTTTGTTGCGGGAGGAAATTACGTAAATAATAACTAAGTAAGTGTTGTGTCAGCTCCCTAACTACAACATTTCCTGCGAGCTCTACAACCAGGATAGGGTCACAACTGTTGCAACTCAACAACGACGAGGCCAGATAATGTTAAATAAGTTCAGTCGCTGAAACGCCAGTTTGACAACGCCAGATCAAAGTAAGTTATGTGTGGTAATTTGAAACGCATCTCTGTGACCAGCCCAAATACCTACCCAAAATTTAAGACAAGTGGGAATCCCAATATAATAAAACATTCCTAAACATTGCACGTAAGACGAGCAGCGTGTTAGTAAAATTATATAATATGGACGACGACACTCCTCGTGGACGATTTCATTGGCTGACGTTAAAGGAATAGTTTCTAAAAAGGATGTGACTGGAGTAGAGAATAACGGGTACTGACGTTATCAGCCGCAATGACTCCCGGCCCGTGAGGATGATGGAACCAACATCAACAGCAGTAACAGCAGCTGTACCAGCGGCACCCACCAACAGCAGAAGCAGCAGCAACAACGTTAGAGGTATCTGTGTAGTAGTAGCAGTATCATTGCGGTAGTTGTGACAGTTACAATATTTCTGTTATTAATGACACCCCAAACGCGCTAATGCTAATGAAGGCGTACATAACATGGCACGCCGACGCGTCCCTAGCGCATAACAGGCGATCTCAATTTAGATAAGACTGCCTTCGAGACTCGCTCTGTAACACGATGAATGTCCTGGCCCTAGGCGGGCGTTGATTACCCCTCTATCTGTTGCCTGTAATCGATAAGCCGTTGGCACCATCGTTGGTCTTCAGACCGTGACACAGACTAAACCCTTTGGTACAGGACAAGTAATAGAAAAGGAAACACATTAAACTTCAACTGCACCTATCTGCAGTGTTGATTGTTCAGTTGGCCAAACAGCTAATCAGGACGCTGTAATCCCAATGTCTCCTTTGTAAATGAACTAGTGTTTAGGCTTACTTACGTAATTAACCTGTATATTATGTTCAATACAACATACGTTCGGGCTTAAATGTACGCACGGAGAAATCTGTTCGCATACTGATATCATTTGTGCCCGAAAATAAATCACATGATAAGCTCGTCGTCAATGTGAAAGGCGTAGCGTCAGACATGCTTATACAGTGTGCGTATTTAGACAACAATTTGCAACAAATGTTGGGGCAATCCAGCTATTGTTTGTACCTAACCTAGTCTACATTAAAAATTTAATATCAAGGTATTAATTAAAGTACAACAAGCACACACATTGACATTCGCCGACACTTGACATGCACGATGGTAATTTATACTCGCAAGCCGATTAACATCGTCGTAACATGACTGCAATCAACCTTTGGGTTCGTCAAACAGTAAACGTAAGAGACGTTCCAACGTTTGACAGTAACAAAGTAGAGCAGAGCACGAGCGGAAGTGGCTGGTTTAGTTATGTCATTGATGGCTCGGATGAAGTAAAATACAGAGAATCCTTGTGCAGCCTGGAGTCGATCACTTCTAATTGACCACGGCTGTTCCGGGGTGTGCCGAATTGCCCTGGTAGTATCAACCCCTCTGCTCGCCTCGGCCTGTGTCCCACATCAGACTATTCCCAAAGGTGCCTGTCTGGTTAAACCCCTGTGAAAAGGCCGGTATGCAGCAATGTTTGAACACATTTACTGAGGATAATTTATGCTGGAACTAAAAATAAAGTGACGCGTCACAACGAACGGAAACCGGAAGTGTAGTATCGTATGTCAATGCGATGTTTTTTTCATCAATGAAAACAGTTATATATATATAATACCGAAATTATAATAGATGTATTTTACGAATATGTAGATTAATATACAATGCAGATTGAATAAATACAAATGAACCCATTT
>CBDHHR010000607.1:0-2500 GCA_965263245.1 Metamycoplasmataceae bacterium
TTACACTTTGGCAGCACAAGCGCGCACATACACGCACGCACACACACACACACACACGCACGCACGAACACACACACACACACACACACACACACACACACACACACACACACACACACACACACACACGTTTGTGCTGAAGATCCAGAACTTCGAAATCTTTTTGTGTAAAGTAATACAGTTGTTATTGTTATCACAGCTCCGCCGGTAGCAAGTGGGAAGCCGCCCAGTAACGGTGAGTATCAGTGAATGTATTATATCTTTCATTACCTAATTCAACCGTTGTATACACAAGGTTCACACAGTTTTTTAAATGGCTTCAATGTAAAATAAATTGTCAACTAATGTTGCCGAATGGAGTATGTTATATATGTGTGTATATATATATATATATATATATATATATATATATATATATATATATATATATATATATATATATATATATATATATATATATATATATATATATATATATATAACATACTCCCTTCGTGTGGTATCTACTCTTGGTCATCATTTATTCCTTTCCACCTCTACGTCCAAATCGATGTTGTTCATAGCCATTCTGTGGTCACTTCCAATGTTGACTTGGTTGATGACTGTTATGTCTGTGACGATGTCTGGTCTGTGTGTTATTAAGTATAAACTTGATAATAGTACAACAACAACATTACTCTGTGGCATCACAAGCGCGCACATACACGCACGCACGCACAAACACACGCACGCACGCACACGCACACGTTTGTGCTGAAGATCCAGAACTTCTAAATCTTTTTGTGTAAAGTAATACAGTTGTTATTGTCATCACAGCTCCGCCGGTAGCAAGTGGGAAGCCGCCCAGTAACGGTGAGTATCAGTGAATATATTATATCTTTCGTGACCTAATTCAACCGTTGTATACACAAGGTTCACACAGTTTTTTAAATGGCTTCAGTGTGAAATAAATTGTCAACTATATATATATATATATATATATATATATATATATATATATATATATATATATATATATATATAATATACTCCCTTCGTGTGGTATCTACTCTTGGTCATCATTTATTCCTTTCCACCTCTACGTCCAAATCGATGTTGCTCATAGCCATTCTGTGGTCACTTCCAATGTTGACTTGGTTGATGACTGTTATGTCTGTGACGATGTCTGGTCTGTGTGTTATTAAGTATAAACTTGATAATAGTACGACAACAACATTACACTGTGGCAGCACAAGCGCGCACATGCATGCAAGCACAAACACACGCACGCACGCACACACACACACACACACACGTTTGTGCTGAAGATCCAGAACTTCGAAATCTTTTTGTGTAAAGTAATACAGTTGTTATTGTCATCACAGCTCCGCCGGTAGCAAGTGGGAAGCCGCCCAGTAACGGTGAGTATCAGTGAATATATTATATCTTTCATGACCTAATTCAACCGTTGTATACACAAGGTTCACACAGTTTTTAAAATGGCTTCAATGTGAAATAAATTGTCAACTACTGTTGCTGAAGGGAGTATGTATATATATATATATATATATATATATATATATATATATATATATATATATATATATATATATATATTCAATTCAATCCAATCCAATCCAATTCAATTCAATTCAATTCAATTCAATTCAATTCAATAACTTTATTCCGGAACATTACATCCATATAAAAACAAAAGTATGACTAATAACTATATACATAAAGCATTTTCCGCCAATGGCGACACAGTGGTGAAGTATACAGAGCATCACTATTCATGATACTCTGTAGTATTGCATTGCCCGATTTAGCTATACACGTCAAAAAACTATACACATGTTTTTCTAATTAACATTTACATGAGGGTAAACCTCTTGACACAAAAATATAACTCGCACTACAATCTCGAGGTTCATTGTATAAAAATCTAAACACATTATTGTATGCTACACACAGTTTTCTTATTGACTCTGCACTATAGCAACACCATAGCTGGCATGTATATAATGAAGTACAGTAGGATTTAAATAAAGTACATTTAACTGATTCTGTACACATCTAAAACATTCGAATCAAGGCATTACCCTGAGCATAAATTATCTTGTATTGCCTAGATATGTCATCATTGTCACATAGATCTTCTGTGATAATATGCCCAAGATATTTATACTTATTAACCCTTGGCAATGTTTCACCATTTAGCAAAAAGTTTGGAATGTGTATATCTTTCAACTTTTTACAAGAAAATATCATAACATTACTCTTGGTACTATTGTATTTAATATTATGTTCTATCCCATATTCTGAACACACACATAATAATATTGTTAAACACATAGATGAAGGTGCCATGAGCACTAAATCATCAGCATACATTATATGGTTAATTAACGAGGAACCTATTATACATCCAGCATTAACATTGTTTAATTTGTTACTGAGATCATCCATGTAAACACAAAAAAATAAGGAGAGAGAATTCCTCCTTGACGCAACCCGTTAG
>CBDHHR010000608.1:2500-7500 GCA_965263245.1 Metamycoplasmataceae bacterium
TGACATTTTGTAAAGATTCTGCTGTAAAGATATTTTGCAAATCAAGAATGTCTTACAGATTCACTATACACATATTTATCTTTAATAATAATAATAATTAGGTAACTTATATTGCGCCAAAATCCTTAGAGACCAAACTGAGAGATGTATCAATGCAAATGGGTTGATCGATCTCAGAGTCAATAAACAAATCGAGTTGTCATCAGATTGATTGATACGCCAGGGAGCTGTGGTGGATAGGCAAGGTTGTAAAGGTATGTCTTTAAATGACGGCACAATTTAGCAGTATCTTCAACTGATTAAACACTACAAGGAAGCATGTTCCAAAGAGTAGACACACCCACAGCAAAATCCCTAGTCCCAATACCAGAATTTAATTTAGGGACAACATTAAATCAGAACTAGATGATCGAAGCTGAACAGGTTTTCTTACAGGAGTAAGCAAAGAATGTAAATACGACGGCTGCTTACAGAAAGTGCCTGATTCGAAATGATTCACATCATTAAAATGATACGATATAGGAAAGAAAGCCAGGCTTTAGAAGCGGCTTAGAATGAGTATAACGTGGAGACCTAGTCACAACCCTTGCTAAGCAATTCTGAAAACTTTGTAGTTTTGTAATACTCTTAATAGCAATATTATGAAAAAGCGAATTGGACTAGTTTAATCGACTAGTGGGTAGCGTACTTGAACTTTACATGCAGTACGATCGGGTAATTAATCAAAAACAAACTATCTACCGCACGGAGTCATAACATTGGCCATACAGGACGTTGGATATGAAAGCTATATATCAGAAAGAATCGATACAGATGTCAACGTAATAGGATCCAATGAGAACAGAAGAGCAACAAGACAAGACAAGACAAGACAAGACAAGACAAGACAAGACAAGACAAGACAAGACAAGACAAGACAAGACAAGACAAGACAAGACAAGACAAGACAAGACAAGACAAGACAAGACAAGACAAGACAAGACAAGACAAGACAAGACAAGACAAGACAAGACAAGACAAGACAAGACGCCAGGCAACAAAAAACAACGTCAATATTCGACGGACGACACTTGTTTGTGAGCTGATGTTTTCTCCTGAACAAGCCGACACATAGATCAGAAGCGTCTTATTGGCAATCATGGTTTCAATGTGACACGAAGTTCGCATTTTGTTCGCTACTCACCCGTACGAATGTGCCTGTGAAGGCGAACCTAACGAGTCATTCTTTATTTCTAACTCCAAATATGTTGCAACAGATGCAGCCAATATAGAACAGAGGTCACTCAGTCGGAAACTGGCGCCGTGGGTGGAACGTGGGAAGATTACAACCTTCTCACAGGAACTGCCATCAACGATTCCGAATAAATCCTACAACGAATTCCAGGCCGTTGTATTTCTAACACGACAATGGGTGGGTGAGTGGGTGAGTTGAGTGACTGAGTGGGTGGGTGGGTGGGGGGTGAGTGAGTTTGTGAATGAGTGAGTGTGTGAGTGTGTGAGTGAGTAAGTGAGTGAGTGAGTGAGTGAGTGGGTGGGTGAGTGAGTGAGTGAGTGAGTGAGTGAGTGAGTGAGTGAGTGAGTGAGTGAGTGAGTGAGTGAGTGAGTGAGTGAGTGAGTGAGTGCGTCGTTGGGTGAGTGGATGAGTGTGTGAATGGGTGAGCGGGTGAGTGAGTGTATGGTTATGTGGGTGAGTGGGTTAATGGGCGAACGAGTTTTTTGCGAAAACAACAATAAAAAAGTTGAAAACAATTATACATAAAACACAGGTATTAATTATTAAGTGAGTGAGTTAGTGAGTGTGTGAATGAGTGAGTGAGTGTGTGAGTGAGTGAGTGGGTGAGTGAGTGAGTGAGTGAGTGAGTGAGTGAGTGAGTGAGTGAGTGAGTGAGTGAGTGAGTGAGTGAGTGAGTGAGTGAGTGAGTGCGTCGTTGGGTGAGTGGACGAGTGTGTGAATGGGTGAGCGGGTGAGTGAGTGTATGGTTATGTGGGTGAGTGGGTTAATGGGCGAACGAGTGTTTGCGAAAACAACAATATAAAAAAAGTTGAAAACAATTATACATAAAACACAGGTATTAATTATAGAAATGGGGAAACAAACAAAAACATGGAAGGCTAGTGTAAAGAAAGACATGTGGTTGGGACGACTGAACTGTGTGAAAAATCAATCGTTTTACTCATCTGTACACGGTGTGTACTGGTGCATAGAGCATTAGCAATCTCCAGAATAGGCACAATAAATTATTTATCAAGTGTAATGGTAACTGCGATGTTATTGCTTTGGCGATATTCTCCGTGTGATATGCGAGATGTTTTGTCATCTGTCAAAATTGATTATGCCATCACTTCGAAACAAACATCCCAGAATGATGGGCGGGTAGTCTCGACAAATATGCACGCTCGAAGGATTCTAATTCGGAGATTATGACATAACGCATTTAACCTTTCATAGTCGGGCTTTATCTTAAAACTGCGTTAGCATATCTCCTATGTGCTTTATGTGAGAATTGTACTGCCACAACAGAGAAGTACCCTGCTTTCAACGCGACAGTTGAGATGGTCTGATACAAACGCAAGTCGATGATCATATATGCGATGTCTGTTTTTGTGTGCACCGTTGTCTGAGAACAGTATCTCAATAAAATTATATTCATGACATTCAGATGTCAGCAGAAGATGACAATGTACTTTTTGTATGCAACAACGAACTTTTTTTAATTAGCTCGCGCGACATGGTTTGTGGACAATATTGCAATAGATGCGTATAAGAGACAAACAATATCTATGCACACTTTCATGCCACTGAGCTGCGGAACCATGTACTCATTTGATTACGCGTTCCCTGGGGGATCTTTCGCGACCACGGTACTGCATTATTAATTATATAGAATGTATAGTTGTTTACGGAGCATATGCGATTGCTACACGGTGCTCTGGAAGAACTATCGAGCTTTGGTTGTAGTAACGCGTCCTAAGACTGGGTTTGTCTACTACCGCTTTCGAAGCTTGGGTTCCATTTACCCGTAACTCTACTGTTTAGTTATTTGAATTGTGTTATACAGCATCAGGTAGTTAGCTTCTCCGCTAGATGTCAGACTGTTTATAGATAATCGGGATGAACCAACGCAGTATTACATCGATAGTCACTGCACTACACGGGTGATTTTGCGACAAACGGATTTGCAAATACAAGCACAACATTGCGCCGATACATTACGTACAGTGGCACAACGCTGGGATTTGCCAATGCCGTAAAGTGGTAATCCATTATTGGCCCGAAGGATGCACAACGCATGCCATCGACCCCGCGTCTGCTTACAAGAACATTCCGGTTACTTCATCTTCTCTGTCGTTTCCCCAACGGAACATCTATATTTTGTACACGGGGTCAACTTCCAGTTCGATCTGGTCAAGCGATTGTCACATTCCGGACCGTCCGTCCAGCAGGGTTTCACCGATTGGGTGTTTGGTTCGGTATCTGGCGCTCCGTGAATGCAAATAGACGCAGTTCGATAAGCGAATTAGAATTAATACACCATTACCATCCCCGGTGTCTCATCGGTGGCCACGTTACTTCGTTAAGGTGCTATAAGTGACACTAGTCGAGGTCAACCCTGATGGCACACAGGGGTAGTGTCCGCGGGACTGTTTGCTGTCCACCAATGTCCAGAGACCGGTCATTATTGTACGGCAAACGTCACTGTAGTGAGACTGAGTACCTTTGGTGATTTGTTCAGGAAAATGCTGTTTATGCCAAGGGCATTGTTGAGAGGGAGGACTCTTGTGTGGAGGAAGCTAGTGGCCGGCGACGTACCGTCACATCACTGCCAGAGAAGTGTCATCAGTGAACGAAGAAAGTATCTTATTTGATTAAGAGAATAGTAATAACAGAGAAATACGTACACAGTGGCCAGATTATGTGGTTAATGTACATTTGTGACAAATTCGACTCACAAGCTCAGCGTTACGTTGAAAAAGTGTTCACATGCTACGGCATAACCACGAAAAGATTAATAATATTAATATTAATTATTATTATTCTCGCCATCGTCGTCGTCACATTATCGGTCATCGTCGTCGTCGTTGTCGTGTCGTCGTCGTCTTCGTTATCACCATAATTATAATTATAATTATAATTATCGTCTTCATTGTCATTGTCATTGTCATTGTCATTGTCATTGTCATTGTCATTGTCATTGTCATTGTCATTGTCATTGTCATTGCCCTTGTCCTTGCCCTTGCCCTTGCCCTTGCCACTGCCACTGCCACTGCCACTGCCACTGCCACTGCCACTGCCACTGCCACTGCCACTGCCACTGCCACTGCCACTGCCACTGCCACTGCCACTGCCACTGCCACTGCCACTGCCACTGCCACTGCCACTGCCACTGCCACTGCCACTGCCACTGCCACTGCCACTGCCACTGCCACTGCCACTGCCACTGCCACTGCCACTGCCACTGCCACTGCCACTGCCACTGCCACTGCCACTGCCCCTGCCCCTGCCCCTGCCCCTGCCCCTGCCCCTGCCCCTGCCCCTGCCCCTGCCCCTGCCCCTGCCACTGCCACTGCCCCTGCCCCTGCCCCTGCCCCTGCCCCTGCCCCTGCCCCTGCCCCTGCCCCTGCCCCTGCCACTGCCACTGCCCCTGCCCCTGCCCCTGCCCCTGCCCCTGCCCCTGCCCCTGCCACTGCCACTGCCACTGCCACTGCCACTGCCACTGCCACTGCCCCTGCCCCTGCCCCTGCCCCTGCCCCTGCCCCTGCCCCTGCCCCTGCCCCTGCCCCTGCCCCTGCCCCTGCCCCTGCCCCTGCCCCTGCCCCTGCCACTGCCACTGCCCCTGCCCCTGCCCCTGCCCCTGCCCCTGCCCCTGCCCCTGCCCCTGCCCCTGCCACTGCCACTGCCCCTGCCCCTGCCCCTGCCACTGCCCCTGCCCCTGCCCCTGCCCCTGCCCCTGCCCCTGCCCCTGCCCCTGCCCCTGCCCCTGCCCCTGCCCCTGCCACTG
>CBDHHR010000609.1:22500-27500 GCA_965263245.1 Metamycoplasmataceae bacterium
AAAGCTGTTTTTACTTAATGGCTGCAGTTCTTAGAACCAGGCAGGCAAATAAGGCAACGGTATTATGTTTTCCCCTAAAACGTTTTTACTAGGATTATATAACAAAGTGTCCTTTCTATGAAACCGTTCGAATAACGGTGGTAATAATAAAGTCAGAGTTGAAGGTCGCATCACCGATGGCATGACCGTCTGACGAGAGCCACATCGACTCCATTAGCCTGTCCTCGTGTCGTCTTCAAGGAGCGCAATTTGCGTCAATCCCGGAAAATACCGGATTCTTGCGACTGTCGGCGCAAGATAATCCTCAAGTCGTCAGAGGTCAAACCATAATTCCATTTCCTTTTCCGATACGTTTGAATGTCGGCGTGTTTTCGCTGGGCTAGGGTGGGGTGTATCGCCCAGTACAAAGAGGTACGGCGTGTACGTCCACTAACTGGGTATACTGCTGACTGTGAGGTCGAACAAGATGATAATAAGGATATCGATAATTATAATAATGCTCACCGTCATAATTTGTCAAAATGTAAATTTATTGTATACTGCTTGTGTTCACTGTCAATTGGGTAGTTATATATTACTAAATCAGCTATGATATTATATATATGTATATACATATATATATATATATATATATATATATATATATATATATATATATGTATACATATATATATATATATATATATATATATATATATATATATATATATATATATATATATATATATATATATATATATATATATATATATATATATATATATATATATATATATAGTTCACGAACTGGTTGACTTGTTTCCTTATGCTCCAAGGCAAAGGCTGATGATAAAATAAAACGTTGCTCTTTGTGATTTCGCAGCATATTCTTACAGCGCATGTTCCACCAAAGCCACCCCAGTGGACACTACAATTCTAAGTCCAGTTAAGTTGCGGTTTCGTTTTAATAGCACGCTGTTTAAATTATATTTACATATATCATCACAAGTCGTGAAAGTCATGTGTCGCCGTCTTGTGGGGTAGTTGTCATATTACACATATGTCTGAGTATTAATTTCGATTTAATAATAGCACTAATGTATAACTAAAACCCGTAAAATATAAGATATTATTCTAACGGACAATGTGTTCGCGGCGTTTGACATTTAGACGGTACTTGCGTGTGTTTTATATAAGGTAGATCGACTGTTGACGTCACTAGGTTGCGTCATCTGAAAGGCTCCGAGTTTCGTGGTGGTCCACGCTGCATTATCGACGAAGAAAAACCGATTTGATGATGTGACTCGGTAAAGACGCGTCAATCATTTCTCCGTAATAACGGCTGTGACACTGGGCTTCCGTCTTAAGCTCCGACTTGATAGGAGTTCGCTTTCCGTAGGAACATTGAAATCCAGTAACTTTAATTGTAAACGCACGTCCATGCATCATTCTGATGAAGGCCTGGCATAAGTCATGCGCACGCTGACATGTCAAAGAATTGGTCCCCGTTTCACTTGATCGGTGTTCCGTGAACTTCTGTTCGTATGCAAATGGCGCCCGTTAGGCTTCGTAGATCTTTGCATTCTCCATGTGTATTCAAGTAAGTCATTCCGTATTGGTTGGATTAATTTGGTCGATACATAGTTCCTTCATAAGTGAGATTCCGATTGTGTAGAGACATCGAAAGAAAGCGCGGGAGAGAGAGAGGAGGCAGGGATGGAGAGAGGAAAGGAGGTAGGGATGGATGGGTATTGAGAGAGAGAGAGAGAGAGAGAGAGAGAGAGAGAGAGAAAATGGATGAAACAAAATCAACCGAAACGTTCAAAGGATGGAACATTTATCAGTTCACTATTGAACACATCTGACAGTCAAATGGACTAGTTCTTACTATGCGTTAAGCTTTGGGTGCGTTGAGACGTTTGTTCCTCTCAACGGATTTCTCTGAACTTTAAAAACAGTTGTTTTCTCACCCAACTTCATCTTTTAGAGGGTGTGCGCTATTGATTTCAAAAATAATTTGTTGTATATATATATATATATATATATATATATATATATATATATATATATATATATATATATATATATATATATATATATGAGTGACGAAGGGCGAGAGAAAGAGGGAGGGAGAGTGAAAGAAGGGGGGGAGAAAAAGCTAGAAGCAGGGAAGTAAGGAGGCAGGAAGGGGTGGAGTGAGAAAGGACAAAAGGAAACAGGGATAGATAAAGGGAGGAATGAAGGACCGGTGGGATGGAGGGGGAGGAAAGGGAGACGGGAGGTGTGTGTAAAGATGGTTGTAAGAGTTCACATGACTACGATAAATGTTGTTAAATATATCGTTTTAACAAAACCGAACACATAAAGTATATTCTTCATATCTTTTAACTATTTTAAAATGTAAACGTACTAATTTGTTTACTCACACCGATGTAATTCCGCCATATTGGAATACTGGATTAAGAACCGGAAGTGCGTTGGAGGTCATGCGAAAACATCACAATCAACTTATCTTTTATACCACGTTTTCTTCGAATTCAAGTCATATCACTAAGTGACAAACGTGTGCGAATCGATACAGAACAAAGAGGCCATTACTTATAACGTCTTCTTGTCGAGTCAACATGTCGCAGAAAGCGCCTATTTTGTAAGCATTCGATTCTGGTTTAATTCCACCCACCTTGAAGTACAATGTCGTTGCGTGCAAGGTTTGCTGCGCTGGCTGCAGCCGCGGCCTTATGTGCCGAGTGCTTGGCGCCCATCTTGTCTCTTGTACTTGGTGGCGTCGGTCTCTATGCTGCTACGTCATCCGGCCAAGTCGCTGCAACCAAACGGAACAGAAAGGTGCCGATTAAACATCCGGCGAGACGTTTTCTCAGTGGCAAAATTAGAATGTGATATACGGAGTAGTTGCACAGTTACCAGAAACATATATATATATATATATATATATATATATATATATATATATATATATATATATATATATATATATATATACGGGCGCTTCTACGACACGTTCAGGTGATTTATTTGGTGTTAAAACGTTTCTAGGCCAAAGTTGAGTTCTTCGGTGTGATGGACGTTTGTGTACTCAATGAACGGAAATCACAGGTTATTACCAAGTTCCCGAAGGCAAGGGGTGGTGAGAACTAGTGTTATACAATACCCGGAGGAGTCTTTTAAGTTTGGTAGAATCCTTCATATTATAAGTGGGGGATAAATTCACATAGAGCATCTGGAACACGGAAGAGAAACCTATAGGAGAAAGCAAATACACAGTCACAAGAAGTGCATGGAGGCATGTCGTCGAGGGGGGTAATTGACATATACAGAAAGGTGAATGAACATTATGTTTTATAGTCAGTGGTCATAATGTGAAAAACATATATTGGAAATTCAGTAGCCGCAGAGGAGCAGCGAGTAATTTAACCAGACCGTGTGTTGTACGCATTTAATCACCTCGAACTATAGTATCCGTTTACTAACAGATAACAACACTATAAAAGAGAATTATTGAGTAATTGTTCACGCTGTGTGCAGAGGGATACCGTGTATGCTACCCTGAATGAAAAATCACTTAACAAAACAGTGTTCATGCAGTAAAAACACCAACAATTACAAAATACTGAAAGCTACACTAAAATCTGTAAATTCCGTTGTCTAGCGTTGGATATTTACGCGTGATTGGTCGGTACTGTTAGGCCAACAACAATATGCCAAGCGATAAAAACAACTAGATAATGCCGCCAAGAATAACAAACTGCGTTGCCCGCTCCAAGAGAGGTGAACAACAATTAACGTTTGCCGGATACCCTTCCAGACACATCAGGGGAAACGGGGATTCCGGATTGTCTGCCACCTCCATATTTGGGACAGACGAATAGCACACAAGACGGAAGGAAATGTTAGCAATATAAACTGTTATAGGTTAACGAAACAACATGTGATCGATTACATTGTAAAGTCCTAATATATACTCTAATTAGTTATATATTATCTGGCCATGTGTTTGAAATTTAAATCTTAGCGCTAACCCGTAAAATACGAAATAACTAGAAGTGGTGAACAGGAAGATGTATCCGACACAGATATCCTATGTAATGATAATTAGTAATAACATATATTTACTTTTATATCACATAGTGTATTCACCTTGCCTCGTAATCAATATTCATTAGTGAATATAAATGGCAACTGTTTTACCAACTTGAATAACGGATACGATGACGACGTGCACACTACTTACTTATTGGGTCACAGTATTTGAACTGCCTAAAATACACACCGTTTTCTAATATATATATATATATATATATATATATATATATATATATATATATATATATATATAACCCGTACTCAAACAGGGGGTCTTTCGTGCTTTGTATATCGACCTATTTCAATGTTGAGGTGTGAAATTGACTTTCTCGGTAAATACTCCATATATATGGAATGACGTAATGTATCCTCACCCCGACACCTGTACCGACGAGTCTGTTGGTTTCTAATTACACACCACTGAGACGAGAGCGGCAAAACATACGGGCTTCTTCGCGATCTAGCGTTTACCGATGTTTAAATACTCGTAATTGTCGTCTGTGCTGACGCCATAATTGTGTCAACTTTGTAAGCTGATCCGTTTGTACTCAACGTCGCAATGTTTGTGGTCTTCGTGTAAGTAGGTGTAATTGTTCGCTGTTAAACGTGCCGGACCGTAGTAAGCATGGACGTGTAGAACAACGTTGTAACTGCTGAAATGTGACACTCACAGACAAATGGCTCTGATTGGAAATGCAATTTATTTTGACCTATCCGTTACGGGATATCTCCGTCATGCAAACTGACGTAAAGTGGGCCACTTGGTTCATTTACGACCGCTGTCTGGTATAATGATATGACTGACCTAATTTGTTCACAAATGCGTATCCGTCGTAAATATATCAAAACAGTTGAACTACGGTTTCCCCTATCGACGATTTGGTGTTCCAGTTGTGAGCAAAGCATTTATAAACGAGCGC
>CBDHHR010000610.1:0-2500 GCA_965263245.1 Metamycoplasmataceae bacterium
TACGTTTTTAATAATTTTCGAATAAAAATTATGAACAGACCTTATTTTGTCATAACATATTCATACCTTAGATATCATGATTACGAAGACAGTTTGATGTATTACACCCTTAGGGATCCAAGCATTGTATTATTATATGATGTTTATTCATAATACATTACACAAACGCACATACAAACATTTCACTGTCACAATGTTCACACAGTCCTGTAGGCTCACGGTCACAATGTTATATCAATGTTCACACAGTCCTGCAGGTTCACGGTCACAATGTCATATCAAAGTTCACACAGTCCTGTAGGCTCACGGTCACAATGTTATATCAATGTTCACACAGTCCTGTAGGCTCACGGTCACAATGTTATATCAAAGTTCACATAGTCCTGTAGGCTCACGGTCACAATGTTATATCAATGTTCACACAGTCCTGCAGGTTCACGGTCACAATGTTATATCAATGTTCACACAGTCCTGTAGGCTCACGGTCACAATGTTATATCAATGTTCACACAGTCCTGCAGGCTCACGGTCACAATGTTATATCAATGTTCACACAGTCCTGTAGGCTCACGGTCACAATGTTATATCAATGTTCACACAGTCCTGCAGGCTCACGGTCACAATGTTATATCAATGTTCACACAGTCCTGTAGGCTCACGGTCACAATGTTATATCAATGTTCACACAGTCCTGTAGGCTCACGGTCACAATGTTATATCAATGTTTACACAGTCCTGTAGGCTCACGGTCACAATGTTATATCAATGTTCACACAGTCCTGTAGGCTCACGGTCACAATGTTATATCAATGTTCACCCAGTCCTGTAGGCTCACGGTCACAATGTTATATCAATGTTCAAACAGTCCTGTTGGCTCACGGTCACAATGTTATATCAATGTTCACACAGTCCTGCAGGCTCACGGTCACAATGTTATATCAATGTTCACACAGTCCTGTAGGCTCACGGTCACAATGTTATATCAATGTTCACACAGTCCTGCAGGCTCACAGTCACAATGTTATATCAATGTTCACACAGTCCTGCAGGCTCACGGTCACAATGTTATATCAATGTTCACACAGTCCTGCAGGCTCACGGTCACAATGTTATATCAATGGTCACACAGTCCTGTATGCCCACGGTCACAATGTTATATCAATGTTCACACAGTCCTGTAGGCTCACGGTCACAATGTTATATCAATGTTCACACAGTCCTGTAGGCCCACGGTCACAATGTTATATCAATGTTCACACAGTCCTGTAGGCTCACGGTCACAATGTTATATCAATGTTCACACAGTCCTGTAGGCCCACGGTCACAATGTTATATCAATGTTCACACAGTCATGTAGGCTCACGGTCACAATGTTATATCAATGTTCACACAGTCCTGCAGGCTCACGGTCACAATGTTATATCAATGTTCACACAGTCCTGTAGGCTCACGGTCACAATGTTATATCAATGTTCACACAGTCCTGCAGGCTCACGGTCACAATGTTATATCAATGTTTACACAGTCCTGTAGGCTCACGGTCACAATGTTATATCAATGTTCACACAGTCCTGTAGGCTCACGGTCACAATGTTATATCAATGTTCACACAGTCCTGCAGGCTCACGGTCACAATGTTATATCAATGTTTACACAGTCCTGTAGGCTCACGGTCACAATGTTATATCAATGTTCACACAGTCATGCAGGCTCACGGTCACAATGTTATATCAATGTTCACACAGTCCTGCAGGCTCACGGTCACAATGTTATATCAATGTTCACACAGTCCTGTAGGCTCACGGTCACAATGTTATATCAATGTTCACACAGTCCTGTAGGCTCACGGTCACAATGTTATACCAAAGTTCACACAGTCCTGCAGGCTCACGGTCACAATGTTATATCAATGTTCACACATTCCTGCAGGCTCACGGTCACAATGTTATATCAATGTTCACACAGTCCTGTAGGCTCACGGTCACAATGTTATATCAATGTTCACACAGTCCTGCAGGCTCACGGTCACAATGTTATATCAATGTTTACACAGTCCTGTAAGCTAACGGTCACAATGTTATATCAATGTTCACACAGTCCTGTAGGCTCACGGTCACAATGTTATATCAATGTTCACACAGTCCTGTAGGCTCACGGTCACAATGTTATATCAATGTTCACACAGTCATGCAGGCTCACGGTCACAATGTTATATCAATGTTCACACAGTCCTGCAGGCTCACGGTCACAATGTTATATCAATGTTCACACAGTCCTGTAGGCTCACGGTCACAATGTTATATCAATGTTCACACAGTCCTGCAGGTTCACGGTCACAATGTTATATCAATGTTCACACAGTCCTGCAGGCTCACGGTCACAATGTTATATCAATGTTCACACAGTCCTGTAGGCTCACGGTCACAATGTTATATCAATGTTCACACAGTCCTGCAGGCTCACGGTCACAATGTTATATCAATGTTTACACAGTCCTGTA
>CBDHHR010000611.1:0-2500 GCA_965263245.1 Metamycoplasmataceae bacterium
CAGACGCACACACACACACACACACACTCACACACGTACACACGTACACACACACACACACACACACACACACACACACACACACACACACACACACACACACACACACACACACACACACACACACACACAGGGATGGTAGCTTGACGTAGCAGCAATAAGTTTTCAACAACGTTGCTCTACTTGTCGCCCAATGATTCTTTCATATATATACTCATTTCCACACTTGCTACAAAACAAACCCGCTCTTTTCCACTTAGTTGCATCTTTACTCATACGCCTAAAAGTACCAGAAGAGTTCCACTTACCTATTGAGGTACGAACACAATGTGTTCTATCCCTCCTCACGTCAGAGCTTTAAATTTCAAAAACATAAACCTTTTGATACCTGTTCGTATTGGTCATGTTTTGTGATACAAGGTCTTAAACAAAATGCTACCGCTTCATATATCTGTCTTCAAAATAGAAATACCAGAGATATGCCGTAAATAGTCGTAACACGTCATACCAACAATATTGGAGGTGTTTTTTGTAACACATGTACGACTAAATCTCACTTTTACACTCACCTACTCACATTCATCCCGCGGGCACGCACATACGCACGCACATATGCACCCACACACGCTCACACACATACGCAAATAACTCCTGCCGCAGACATGGAACACTTCACGAGCGTATATATATGTATATATATATATATATATATATATATATATATATATATATATATATATATATATAAAGGTGTGTATTTATGTATGTATAATATATTTTTTCGACGCACTTGCTCATTGCAATAAATATATTCAACACTACAAAACAAGCTCTCATGTGAAACTTAAAGTTTGAGGTTATGTTTGAAAAAATATGTAGACGTAAAAGAGGACACTTTACCGTCATAATAAATAATGACACATGTTTTGTAGCTGATAGTTGATGTTTCACTGAGAAAAACTTAAGCTTATATGTCACGTCACGTCACGTCGAAGAGTCCTTTATAATGTTATATACTTTTATTTTAAAAAGTGCAATGTTATTCTTCAATTGTACAAATGATCATGCAAGAATCGACATTTTAATGGCATTAATGAAAAGACATATTTAATTTTTTATAACATCTACCATTTAAAACGCCTCCACATACCTGTACGGCAGACAGAATGTCTTCACCTGTGTCTTCTCAACTGTCGCCCCAACTAAACTGACGGCTTTTATAGTGCTTTCGTCGAGAAAATCATAAACATGAGTAATCGTCTCTGTAATGCCATGAAAGCTGTAGACCACTATTTCAATCATTATTCAGTACAATAATACACCATAACACGTTGTTATCCCATTAAGGTAAATTTATATGCACCGCTGGTGTCTTTAAGTTTCATGGTGTTTTATTGCTTTTCAATGATGGTGGCATTTACAAAGGGCGTCGCATTGCTAACACACATAATTCACTGACACCGCAAGGCAGGCACGAGTGAACAGCATTGTTACCAGCTACGAAGGAGTGGGCAAGTGAATAATTCCGTAATAGACCTGACCGCTGGACATTGTATTCCACAACGCCGGTTGACACAATGATATATTACTGGTCGGTCTTGGTTAATAACTCACACGCGAAGGCCACACAGGAACATGCAGGCTACAAGTGTTTTATTGCTTTTCAAGGATGATGGCATTTACAAAGAGCGTCGCATTGCTAACAAACATAATTCACTGACACCGCAAGGCAGGCATGAAATTTGTTCCGATAATTAATAAAGTGTTTGGTCCAAATATTATTATTATTACATATCTGGTGGTGGAAATATCATTCATAAGTAAAAAATAGTTTGAGGAATGTTTTCTTATGCAAAATGTGTGTGTGTGTGTGTGTGTGTGTGTGTGTGTGTGTGTGTGTGTGTGTGTATGTGCTGAATGAAAATTATTGTTACTTAGTAATTATTTTACAGTTTTAATTATTTATTACTATTAACCATATCTTTTCATTCATTTATAACTATTGTTATTATGGAATTTGTATTGTATTTTATGACTGATAGGTCAGTTTATTTAATAATAATTATAGACACGTGAATTTTTATTATTTATTTTTAAATATTATCTGTGGGTAGTTTTAATAGCAGTATGTTGTGAAGCGCCACAAACAATGATGGATGTAGCGCTATATGAAATAAAATATTGTTATATTATAATAAAACTAAACATTTCCTGCAAATCATAGTGATGATATTAAAAAAATATTTTTATATTATTTATAAGTAACTAAACTATTTCGCGCGTCCGAATGCAGTAAGAAGAGATTATAAACGTGCCGAATTTTGTATAAAGTTAACTTATATAGCGATTTTACGGTACCGCGAGTGTGTATTTGTGCATGCATGCATTCGTGCGTGCGAGTGTGTGTAAATGAGAGGAGGATGGGTGTAAGTTAGAGAGAGAGAGAACGAGAGAGAACTAGAGAGAGAAAAAAGAGAGAAGAGACAGTGAGTGATATATA
>CBDHHR010000611.1:5000-10364 GCA_965263245.1 Metamycoplasmataceae bacterium
GAAGACCTGCAATCTGCAGGTGCAAGTTCTTGGTGAGCAACATACCAACTTGCAGGGAGAACAGATATATTTATACCTTACAAAGCAACTGCTCGTGGCACAGTTGCAAGAAAAGGTAATTATTGTGGCGACAGATGAGAAGTATTGACTCAAAAATCTTTCATAAAATCTCACGATAGGAATTTCATATTTCAATGAATTAAAAATATTACTGCATACCAACCAGTACGCGCGCAAAGTGAAGTGAGCGAACTGACCTATATAAAAACATTAGGCGCTGTTTTTCTGCCGCATAGAAGATCGTTAGAATCTTGGTGGAAAAACTGTATTAGTAGAATGAGAGGGTAAATAGCCGAAAATACGATATTGTTTCGATTGTGATGCAGTGCTAATAATTATTATCACGTGCATTTATTTCATTTTTATTACATAAATTAAATTTTCGCAAATAATTAATCCCACCTGCTAATAATTATGACATGCATTTAAACCAATTATTTACATTTTCATTACATACATTTTATTTTCGCAATTAATTAATCTCACTTGCTAATAATTATGACATGCATTTAAAACATTTATTTCCATTTTGATTACATAAATTTTATTTTCGCAATTAATTGTGCTCACTTGCTAATAATTATTATGACATGCATTTAAAACAACATTTATTTCCATTTTTACTATATCAGTGTTGTTTGTTACAGTCATTCCCAATAATTTTCATACAAGTCATACATGAGAATATAAAAGAAATGAAAATAAACAATAAAACTCTTACAGATAAAATAAATTGCACAAGGCTAGCTTGTAAAGTACAACGTGAACATACAGAATATACAACTACATTAATTGATGAAAAAACATGTAAAGAGAAACAATTACTTCAGCAACACGTCCTTGCGAGTAGAGGAAAAGAAGAAGAAGAAGAAGAGCCTAACACCACACAACCTTGCATATGTTGTGTCTGCAAACATTGCTTTGGCTAAAAAGCACTAACTTTATTGTGTTTACCTCAATCAAATGTATGTGAGAAACAGTTGGAATTGCAACAAGTTTCATTAATTCCATTTTCACACCTAGAAAATAAAAAAAATTGTAAATCATAACATCACTTTGGCAGTCTGCTTGTCATTTATGTTCATCATTGATATTGTGTGTATGTATAGAATGAACTTGTAGCACTGCAGTTTGCTATATACAATTATAAGTGTGTGTTGCAAATTCGCAACGTTTTACATTAGCAATATCTTTGTGGGGAAAAAACAGCCTTAGTTGCAGTGAAGTCAAATTACTTGTGCTTCATTCCAATACTGTTCATTCATACAATGAGTGTGTTCTGGTTGTTTTACAGCAATTGTGTTTACAATTGTATTATTGTATAACTTGTATTGTTTGTCTTGGTAGATAATTTGCCTCTGTCGTATTTTTTGTTCATGGCACTACAATATACATTTACTCATTATAAGACTAGGAGTGAGTATGACATGTTTATTTTGTCAGGTTATATAAAAGATATGTTCACATTGTACTTTACAAGCTAGCCTTGCATAAGTTAATGTTGAGTTGAATGATGTCATAAATATATTACATTTAAGAGTTAACACATTAAGCATTACTATTATTTCAACCTGACTCAACAGTCCAGTAATGAATATCAGTGATTCTCCTGATCATAATATTCATGATTACGTTTTGTATTGTCTTATTATTTTTAAATGTCTTCCAATATATATTTTCTTGTATATTTATTAATTATTAGTATTATCAGTTGTTTGTTTTGAAATAAAAATGTCTTTACATATATCTGTTTCAAGTAATGTAGATGTGTATACTGTATATTCACATTGTACTTTACAACCTAGCCTTGTGCAAGTTATTTTATATTTAAAGGTTTACTGTTTATTTTCATTTCTTTTATATGTTCATATATAACTTGTATGAAATTTATTGGACATGACTGTAAAGAAAAGTTATGTAGTTAAAATGAAAATATATGTTTTAAATGCATGTCATAATAAGCATTGGCAAGGGAACACATTTAATTGCGAAAATAAAAATCGTGTGATATAAACCCTCTTATTCAACTAATAGTTTTTTCACCTAGATACTAACGATCTTATATGCGACAAAAAAAACAGCGCGTGATGTTTTTATGTATCCCGGTAGGTCAGTTCGCTCAGTTCACTTTACGCGCGTTCTGGTTGGTTTTGTGTATTCCTCGATTCGACGACGCTCCCGCCTGCCAAGTCGCACTGTCAAATGCACGTGGCGCGTGTTTACTTCCAGCAACCAATCGCAACGCAGATAGCATTGCAAGCAGTGCCTTAACAAAATTTGTATCCGGAAAGGCGAAGTCGCCACACGTTACGCGCGTTCCGTTACGATCATATTATGATCCCGCCTCGGCCGTTAATTATCTATGTCGTTGGCATAATCTGATCTTACCATTGTAATTTTAGACCACATTCACGCCTTTTGGTTAGGCGAGTTTGTCGAATCCGTGGATCTTTTAGCGGTTTTTCTCAAACTAGGTCACAAGTATAACATTTCGTTTCTGGGTCGTCGGGTTGCATGCGTAAATACTTTCCGCGAACCAGCGTTTATAGCCCGAAACGCGGCTAACCCTCCCGACGTGATCTTTACCCTGTTGAGAGGTAATAACCTCAACAGCTCTCTCCCATAGGCTCAGGAAGTTGGGACATGGCCCTGCTTGCTCGACGGTAACTTTCTGGCCTCGGTTGTTCGACAAGAATGTCTCTTCCAAATCGCGCGACGGAATAACTGGCGCCATTTTGATTTCCCAAACGGGAGCGGCGCGGGTAGTTTCGGCAAATTCAAAACTACGAGCCGAATGTGGCGGGCTTTTTGCTGGAGGCATAAATCCCTCTTGTTTAGACCAGCCAAAATGATTTCGTCCAGATGACGTTCTTTTATGAAACTTATGCAATTACGCTAATTTTAAAGCAGTGCGCCTTTTTGACATTGCTTAGCTGTCCCTTCCATTCGCTAGGTGGCGCAGATCCCGGGGTGTCACTCCGGAATGTGGGTGTCAATCCACGTGTAATGTACTTTATATTTCATTGGCGGTGGCCAACATTGTATGCAGGTTGACATATAGCAACATATCCGGGGCGGTGCTTCCCACAAATAATATCTCAAATTCATAAATGTCACGACATGCGTGTGTAATTTTTGAGGGCCGTGTCCCCAACAATTAATAATTTACTGGCGGTGGCCAACACTGTATACACGAATTGCACGTTAACATTTAGTAATTTCTTTGGGGCGGTGATCTCCACAAATACTATCTCAATTCATATATATATCACGACATATGTGTCTAATTCTTCTTGAGGACAGTGTTCCCAACAGTTAACAATTTATTGGCGGTGGCCAACACTGTATGCATTTGACATTTTGTAACTTCTTTGGGGCGGTGATCTCCACAAATACTATCTTAATTCATAGTGTCATGGCACAGATGTGTAATTTTAGAGGACAGTGTTCCCAACAATTAATATTTTATTGGCGGTGGCTAACACTGTATGCAAGTTGACATTAAGTGATATCTTTGGGGCGGTGATCTCCACGAATAATATCTCAATTCATCATCTTACTGCATAGATGTGTAATTCTTGGGGGCGGTGTTCCCAACATTTAGTATGTAATAGCAAATCAATTGTACTTAAACACAGCGATACAAGAACATGGCTATATGCCCTGTTAAAACACTGGTAATAGATTGAGTTTGTAAAAAGTGGACATATGCATATGTTTGCATGACAGATACGTGATCCCAACAAAGACACACTGAACACACTAAAGCGTTTGTCTTACCTCGATTACCAAGGCACACATCAGGCAAACCACCAGCAAAGTTCGAAGTGTCGTCATCTTGGAAGATCAACCAAACAACTGTGCGAAAACCTGCAAATACTATTTTGTTCACCTTCCGTTTTGTTTTCTTTATCATTTATCAATATACGAGTAGAACATGTGAATCTCATTATTTTCTTTTGTATTATATTCCTCACTTATGGACTCAATGAAATCAAGACACATTCCCATGAATACATTCAGGACCAGGTGGTCCAGTTGTAGAATACAAACAACTACATATATTAGCTCACATTGTCAAATCGTCGCGAGTATTATCAATGGTTTGCCAAATATAGCAAGTGTAATCGTATTGTTTTCATCATTTTACACACCAATACATCAGGTTATTTAGTCTTTTATTATACTTTGCCGAAAGATGGTATTTTGGTCTTTTATTACAGCATCTACAAGCGCCCCTACCTCAAATATCACACTCACACCACCCATGTATACAGCCATAGGCACACAAATACATGGACATAACACGCACACGTACACACGCATTCACACGCATACACATACACATATACACATCCTTATACAGACACACACATATATCATATATACACACATGCACACACAGACACACACAGAGACACATACACACATCCACAGACTCATACATACATCCCTACACATACACACACGCACACGCACACGCACACACATGCACACTTATACGCACACACACAAACCCACAAACCCACAAACTCAAAAAACACACAAACCACAAATCCAAAAACCCACAAACCCACAAACCCACACACACACACACACACACACACACACACACACACACACACACACACACACACACACACACACACACACACACACACACACACACACACACACACACACAGACCCACAGACACACAGACACATCCCTACACATACACACACGCACACGCACACGCACACACATGCACACTTATACGCACACACACAAACCCACAAACCCACAAACTCAAAAAACACACAAACCACAAATCCAAAAACCCACAAACCCACAAACCCACACACACACACACACACACACACACACACACACACACACACACACACACACACACACACACAGACCCACAGACACACAGACACACATACACACAGACACACAGACACACAGACACACAGACACACAGACACACAGACACACAGACACACAGACACACAGACACACAGACACACAGACACACAGACACACAGACACACAGACACACAGACACACAGACACACAGACACACATACATCAGCAGGGGATAAATGAATATTTTTACAAACTTGTTAAAATAGTATTTATCCAATGTGATGTGACATTTATCTGTTTACTAGTACGTGTTACACGGTATTGTGTAGTCCGGAAGCCGAGTAACGGTTCGTATTACGCCTAGCAACGCTTGGTGATTTTGCAGGGGTGACCCCGTAGCTTAACAAGCGTCATTCCTTTGTCTTGGATCTCTGAGCTGCAGCGAGTGTTTG
>CBDHHR010000612.1:7500-13521 GCA_965263245.1 Metamycoplasmataceae bacterium
CACCTCACCTCACCTCACCTCACCTCACCTCACCTCACCTCACCTCACCTCACCTCACCTCACCTCACCTCACCTCACCTCACCTCACCTCACCTCACCTCACCTCACCTCACCTCACCTCACCTCACCTCACCTCACCTCACCTCACCTCACCTCACCTCACCTCACCTCACCTCACCTCACCTCACCTCACCTCACCTCACCTCACCTCACCTCACCTCACCTCACCTCACCTCTTTCGTATCACAAAATATAATGAAAACGGATTCTTTGATAACTGTAGACTCTTTGTAACGTACACAGAACGTTTTACTAATATAATTATTTCATATGATTATATGCCTTTATTTTTATTAGAATTACGTTTTGTTAATTACTAATAACCGTGCCGTGTATGTATATATAGGCGGATCGAGCCTACACTAGGACCTCAGGTGTTATTTGGGTCACGAAATAGTTTCTTTTTCGATATATTGTCAACGTCATTAGTGATTAATAAAACATAAATGTAATGAACGCATAGTGTTATTTGGAATAATTATAATAAAAAGTTGTTTGTACTACAACGGGTTTTACATTAGCAAAGAATCGCTTTTCATTATCATTTGGCACGCGAAAGAATCCCTTTCGCGTCCCAAATAATCCCTGTTAAAACTACAACTACATTTTGGCAATTCCTTTGCAAAGAGGATTGAAGGTCACGATTGCATTTCAGCTACTAACATCTAAACTTTTCAGGCCGCAGTTTGAGCCAACACAAACTTAAGCAACGTGCCAGGACCGTTAGTCCGGCACGACGTACGAACCAACGAAATGGCGGTTACGCCGGTAAGGGCGAGTCACACGCCAATCACTCTACATTTGCATGAATTGTCCCGCCCCTTTCGTTGGCGCGTTTCAGTTACCGCCCATTCGGTCGTAGCCTGTAGAGGAGTGTGCACGAAGGATCGTAATATGCGTTTGATTATATTTACTTCGACAGCGGTCTGATGACCGAGTGTTTTCATTAGACCTCTAGTGTGTCGATTTATTTCCGTACGTGTGCTGAGCCATGCGCATGCGCCGCACATGTGATGTTGAGCGTACCGGAAGTAAGCGCAACTGACGAAACAACTGTGACGTGTTTACACGTTATGCTTCACGTACGGTACTTCGCCTATCGCATTATGACTATTCAGTTATGTAAATATGAATACATTCATTTCGGGGTTACAGTAATAAATAAAATGTAAAATAAAACGCACAATTCGGCCATATTTGGTCATATATCGGCTGGGCTATAAGATGTTGAACGGTTTGTATTTACATATGATGCGTTACGAAACAGAACAGAAAAGTTTACTGTAAATTAATTATTGAAAAAATTGCCGTATTTCTTAAACGGAAAATCTTTACCTCGTCATTCAATCTATATTAGTCGCTGTTCACATCTAATTTACCTTATCAAACTGTGGTTACATTCAAGTGTATCCCTCTCGCAGGTCACACCTTTACAATTGTTCGTGACTGGCTCACTGTTACGCATCACATTATATCCCGTCCACATGTGCGAGAAAATACCACTGAACATATTTTGCAATCACATAATACAAAAGGTCCGAATGCAACGAAATGTTACGGTATATATATATATAGTGTAGGGAAATTATAATAAATGAATATATGGGTCCAACCATCCCGGGTATCCAAGAACGCATATAGTATTCTAGATATAAATGTCACATTTTTGCCTGCGAAAAAGCATGCGTTGTTTTGTTACTGTTTTATATTTGATTTGATAGCTGTTGTGGCCACGATAATTAGCTTCGTTCACGGGGAAGATATCCACTGGAGACTGTTTTAAAGCAAATGGGGGCAGCTCGTCTAGCAACAATTCCTCTTTCACAAAATAAGTCTTCATAACAATTTGAACACTCCGACACAAATTGCCGATTCCCGCTCTTCCACAGCGGAGGTGAACGCAGTGCAGCTAACTTGGTCCCTAACTATTCATTTGTTTATTTAATGGTATGCGGAAATGTTTGAAACGGTACATTTTTGTTAGATTTCAAGTGCAGCTGCAACGCTACGTTTATACGGATATGTTTTGAGCATTTCGTTTTCTAAATGTTTTACTTCTAATAAGTCTGAGTAATTACCGGGACAAGTGAGTATTCGATAAGAATGTTATTATTATTAATAATATGTCAAACATTGTTGTAACAAATCTTCTTTTAAAGAAGATAATGAATCGAAAAAATTTGTTCTTTCATCCGCATTTATGGCTAATGTGATGAAACGTTTAAGACACATTAATATAAATTGTGAGATTTTACTGGATGCGAACTTTCATCATACTATCTTATATCATTGTCAAATATTAAGTCAGTCAGCGAGAACACGCTACAGTAATCATTTTTTCTCATCATTGTCCGTTAATTTCCTCGCTGTTACAGCTTCCTTTCAAACAACACATACGTGATGTCAGAAAGTGGTCGAAGTTCCCGGTTGTAGCCTTCAAGGTGTCCACGTTAGCATGTATCTTTAATACAGTTGCGCAGCTGATTATTATAACCAAAATGGAGGAATAACCAAATGCCTCTCCCAAAGAAACCCCTGTACACGTCACGACTTTCCCGGGAGTTGGAGACGGGTCTAGTCTCTCTTCCCCGTGGACGTGCACGTAGACTCATTGACACCGCGATCTTTAACACCTCGTTGTAGAGCAGCGTCCCCGCGTCCGCGCGCGCTCCGGCCTCGAAGTCTATCGCCGCTACCACCCGGAACAAACAGACCTGGTCGCAGGTGGCGCCACCGTGCCAGACGAGCAGCGCCTCCTGGCGAGGTTGCTGGGTAACTACGAGCGTTCCGTTCGGCCGGTATTTAACGCGTCGCACACTGTTCTCATCCACTTCGGACTAACACTCATTCATATTCTCGACATGGTAAGTGGCGACAATGGGCTGGTGATTCGCCAGGCAGTGTCCGGATGTTGCGTATCGCGCAGGCGCAGCGCTGCCGCTTGGTGTCTGTCCCTGCTGCTAAGGTTGCCGTTCTTGCGCATGTGGTTTGGCAGTCCTAATTGCCGCTTCCTCTCCGAGGTTCGCTTGGCTTTTGTTTTCGTTGTTGTGATTGTTGTTGTTGTTGTTATCGCATTTATCCATTGCACGCGTTGTTGTTTTAATATTTGTCGTGAAATGCTGTCGTTGCACAGGTCGCCAATACAATTGAGGCCATTGGTGTTTGCTGTATATGAATCTGCCACGAAAATAGTTCAAACACGCATAGTAATTCTGTCTTCGTCTCAATGATATTCGTAATGCCTGATATTTCTTTCAGGTACGACATTGATAACTAACTAACGTGGCAATGTGTGCAGTCTACTCTTATTCAGAGATCATGCAAGACTCTAAGAATGTTTAGTTTACACATATTGAAAAACGAAAAGATGTACATGATGTTTTCACTGACATAGATTACGCCACCTGAAAGTGGGTGGCGTCCATAGTGCAGTGTCACATACATGTCACAGGACGCGGTGAAAATGTAGATCTACTTAATCCATATACACAACTATTTAAACCAGACACACAACAATGTCTATTACAACGCCTTGAGACCTTTACGCTTTGCATGTGAAACGCTCGCTCGCACACACGCACACACGCACGCACGCACGCACGCGCGCTCAGCTGCTTCCTGCGCGGCCTCGCTTTGAATGTGTCTTCCGCTTACGGTCGCGCCGCCGCCGGTCGCCATGACGACCCCGCTCCAACTCGACCTTCGCCTTGCTGCCGACCTTCACCTTGCTGCCGACCTTCACCTTGACGTCTGCTTGTAGCGGCGGTGTCCATGGCGGAAGGACTTCCGGACGAGCAGCGCCTCATTTGGCGTCTCCTTAGAAACTACGACCCGGCGGCGCGACCCGTGTTCAACGCCTCGCACACCGTCACCGTTAAGTTTGGCTACACGCTCACCCAGATTGCTGACATGGTACGTCATCGCTACGTCATCGCACGTACGACAGACTGGTGCCCGGCTTTATAGGCACGCGGACTCGGCTGGGGGTGGGGACTGAACTTTACCCAGTGAATTATTAAGTCACAGGTTCACAGGTGTATATATGTATGTATGTATTTATGTATGTATGTATGTATGTATGTATGTATGTATGTATGTATGTATGTATGTATGTATGTATGTATGTATGTATGTATGTATGTATGTATGTATGTATGTATGTATGTATGTATGTATGTATGTATGTATGTATGTATGTATGTATGTATGTATGTATGTATGCATGTATGCATGTACGCATGCATGTACGCATGTATGTACGTATGTATGTATGTATGTATGTATGTATGTATGTATGTATGTATGTATGTATGTATGTATGTACGTATGTATGTATGCGTGTATGTATGTATGTATGTACGTATGTACGTATGTATGTATGTACGTATGTATGTATGTATGTATGTATGTATGTATGTATGTATGTATGTATGTATGTATATATGTATATATGTATATATATATATATATATATATATATATATATATATATATATATATATATATATATATATATATATATATATATACAGTATGCAATTCTTTCCCACGGGCCCCGACAGTCCTACATTCGGCGCTTGCTTTGAAATAGTAAACCTATAACTGATCGGTACACGTCAAAACGCATTAGAAACACATCTACACATACATTTCGGCCGTTAAATGAGATTACCTTCATGCGTATTTGTCGGCATGATGTGCTGCATCCGTCCGTGCTATAAAGCTGGGGACCATACCTCACGTGCTTTTGTTGTCGCTGCGTATGTGCGCCTTCCCACAATGCATTGCTGACAATGTTATATCCGGTGATACTTGCGAACAGAGGGTCGCTTTTCTTGTAGATGTATCAAGCAACCGAGTAGATTAATATATTCGTGTTTGATCATCAAATGTAAACACGTAATGGTTGTGCGAAGGAATAATTCGAACCAAAGAGAAAAATAAACGTCATTTTGTTTGGAAGCCAATTAAAGCAAATGTCTTTCAGTCATTACATTTAATATCCTCTGACACCGAAGCCAATGGATATATGTTTAACAGGCAGTATGCTAAGAGAGGTAATTGTTTGCCGAATATCATTGTAGGTAATGCAGTGCAATGCTATATGCAAGATGGCGATCAGAACTGGGCGAATTGTATATCATCGGACTGGAGACTGAGTAATGTGCTGTTTCGGAAAGTTTCCTCGTTGGAGAGAACATAACAACTGTGTTAGTGATTTCAATCATCAGCTCTCGACCATTTGAAATAAAATCAACAAACTTTACAATATAATATTCAGAAAGATATTGATGAGTATATTAACACGTGACTGTCTGTCCGATGGTGTATATGTGCCATGTGTTTTCCTGTGATGATGACGGTGATTGTGCTAATGATGACAATGTGTATGGGGAAGGTTGATCGTTGTGCATGTCTAGGCCCACTGATACATGATGTGTACGATAACTAACATAACATCACGTGGTATTCGGATACACAACTATCTCTAGTAAAACAGGCAGGCTGAAAGGAGTTAAGCAGACACACACACACACACACACACACACACACACACACACACACACACACACACACACACACACACACACAACACACACACACACACACACACGCACGCACGCGCACACACACACACACACACAGACACACACACACACACACACACACACACACACACACACACACACACACACACACACACACACACACACACACACACACACACACACACACACACACACACACACACACACACACACACACACACACACACACACACACACACACACACACACACACACACACACACGCACGCACGCACGCACGCACGCACAGTAAAACAATAACATAAACAAAATGTTACAGATAAAGAACATGTATTCGTTCATATGTGTATGCCAGTAAGCATTATTGCGATGGTATGCTTGGCAATACAAGAAAGACAATTAACGTCTTGAT
>CBDHHR010000613.1:0-2500 GCA_965263245.1 Metamycoplasmataceae bacterium
TATGCCGGGTTGACGTTGAATGACTGACGTACCAAACTTAGACAATATTATAATTATACTGGCAAAACTGGTTGGGATTCGACAAAAGTGCCGATCATTTACTAGCTAATGATGATTACAGCATAAGTTTCTTGGAGGTCATTCTATTGTAGGCCCTATGTGATTCAATGTTTTTGTATTATAGAGATGTTACTGGATAATTTATTATAAAACCCACCTGGGCATAGTTGTTTGCAGCGTTTATTGTCAGACGTTGTCTGCGAACATGGCAGCTCACACGATGTACACATATCAACTTGACTATCGCAGTATTCCGTCCTTCCATCGCACAAATGTCCCCCACACTTGAAAGGAGTGCCGCTCAAACCCGCACAAGTTACACTTCCCGTCCCTAGACACAAAAGGGTAACCACGACTGTACAGAACATCATGGCTTTTCAAATAACGCGTCCACATAAGTAACGCGTCCACATGCAAAGCGGTTTCTTAGTTGTCTGATTGTGCTATGCGGTGCGCTCGATAATCTCATGCGTAGTTATGACTCATGTATTACTATTAATACATTAGGGGATTTTTTTCAGTCTAGCTCACGCATTGCCGGATGCTTGGGTAGGTCGGTGCTTGGGTAGGTTGGTGTTTGGATAGGTGGGTGTTTGGGTAGGTGGGTGTTTGGGTAGGTGGGTGTTTGGGTAGGTGGGTGCATGGGACGTTGGGTAGGTCGGACGGTCAGAGTTCGATAATTTAATTAAAAAAACTTTACAAATGTTGTACGTATCTAGCCAAATAATACATACATACATACATACATACATACATACATACATACATACATACATACATGCATGCATGCATGCATGCATACATACATACATACATACATACATACATACATACATACATACATACATACATACATACATACTTACATACATTCATACATACATACATACATACATACATACATACATACATACATACATACATACATACATACATACATACATACATACATACATACATACATACATACATACATACATACACATGCACTGTCACACACAGAGTGTCATACACACACACGCTCGCACACTCCTACACAAGCATGCACGCATGCGTACGTCACGCTGTGTTCCGCTATTGTCCGTGACCAATTAACCTAACTACAGTGGCGTGACATTGTCAGTAATCGGACACAGCAACAATGCGTCAACACATTCTTATAGGACGATTCGGCGACAAACAACATGATAGGCCAGACATATCACGTAATATTCGCCTATGGAATTCCCCATATACTACAGTCATTTGACTATTAGTCATCAATAGCGTGACCTATATAACGTTGTCGTGCTGTCGTTGCTTTGGCGATATCTGGATAAGATCAATAGGCCTAATGCACATCCGGTTTCAAACGTGGTATATTGTCTAATTAGGATCAGCACCATCATTATTCTTCGAAAGGTTGAACACGTGGGTTCAGTGCTCCAACAGCTAAAGTTGAGACAGTAACATCTTAGCATTGTTGTTCATGTACAAATACTCACGTAGTTTACTCCACAACTGTTTGATGCAAATTATCAAATTATCAAGTTGCATACACAACAATGGTGAACTGAATGCATTCGTTGGCTATAATTGTTTATTGACAGCGTTACATCTATTTGCATTTACAATCTGTTGCAATCACATTCCCTTAGAGGTGGCACAAATACCAACCCTAAAAAAGTTGCAGCAAATAGGCTACCATAAAACACCACACTTGACTACCACACGATGAATTATGTATTCGCGTTTTTATTATAATTGGTCAGTTCACGACAAAATTTCTACAGACCGGAAAGCAACAACAAAATGGAAATATTATTTTATAACGTGTGGTGTTCGGACCGCTGTGCTGAGCTATACTAATCCTGTAGGACCTACATATGAATATGTCACACATATCGTCATAATTATGAATAAGACACATACATTCATATACAACGTAAGAGATCGCGCAAGTGTCAGTGATATAGGCACAGAACATGCCTGTCGCTAGGTATAATTACCTTAGCTGTAATTACCTAATACGAGTTTAACTTGAAAATAAAATATAATTTCTAACTAATATGGTTTGGCCTGTTGATATATGCCAGTCAATTTCGAACAAATCATTGTCTTGTTTACTGGCAATGCAATGTCTACTACTCTGCTATTTACAATTGTAGGCCTGTGTTGCATTACTTACAGCCACATTTAATGTAGGTATGAAGTGAACAATGTGTGCCCTATATATCGCCCATGCACAGCATCGGCCCATCACATGGAAGCGTTTGAACAATAATACATTAGGTGCTCGTATTACACGGGTACATAATCATGCGAGTATCATCATAATGCACATAATGTACATAATCGTGAAAGTACCTTCGTGTTGTACTGGCATTATCGTGTGAGTACTATTACATAGGACGGATATATAAGCGTACGAGTACTTTCGTGCTGCACGGGTATAATCGTG
>CBDHHR010000614.1:0-17371 GCA_965263245.1 Metamycoplasmataceae bacterium
AATCTATATCCAGATACTTCTGCATCCGTTAAATGATCCGATTTAGATAATCCATAACAAACACGCCATTTTTTTTTCTCTGCGCACAGCGCCTCCAGACGGATTTATGAATAACTAATCTTTGGAGAAGCCTCAGCGTACTGACGTCATTCTTCGTCGACAATGGCGTAGCTCATAGTATTTCGATGGCTGGGTGTTCAAAAATATTTTTCAGGTAAACGGCTGGCGTAAAAAATTGAGTATATGTGGAAATTGTTACTTTATATTAACTCTATTAGGTGTACGCCACGAAACCGTTGCCTTTTTTTGCCTTTTAAGTCAGTTAAATACTATTTGTTTGAAATTGCATTATAACCGTAAGGTTTCGGAGGTCCCATCCTCCAGCGATAACTCATGCCTGTCTACGATTACACAAAATGATTTTGTATATAGTACATCTCTGACATCGGATTCCTCAAAATAAAGACGCTACATAAATTTACTATTGTTATTTATGCGACACGTGAAACATACGATCAAACTAGAATGTAAAAGTAATGACTAGCACTAAAAATGAAACAAATAAAAAACAAAATAGATCTCGGGTATTGGAACACATGATTGATTACCTTTCCCAGGGATGATGTGAGGGTGACCTTCTTGTGGCAAGTCTCCACGGTCTTGAGTTTCTTCTTCTTGATAGGGTCGAATAAGCTTCCTGTCTCTCCGCTCTGTAGGCGACCGATGAAGTCGGCTTTAGCAGCCAAGTCCACAGGTCCTGCTCGGAGATCGCTGACCCAGAAAACATGGATCTGAACACATTATTTGTGCAGTTATGTGCTATATTGGCAGAGATATGGTGAAAATTGACTTTTCAATAATGGCGGCAATAATATGCATATTAAACTGTCGCAGACACATGTGATCATGTCAATTTTTTTTATTATGGACGCTGACCCTTATAACATAAGAATATACACCTTATTTTGGCATATATCTGCAATATTGACTGAGATATAGTAAACAAATAGACTGTTCCTTAATTGCGGCACGATTTGCATAGAAATGATACGTGGGACATATTGCTGACTTGCCAACATAGCAAACCGTTTTCTACGTATTTTTATCGATCTAGTGATACCGATTAAAAGTATATTTCCGGGGGATGCATGGTACCCCGTCTTCCGACTCGACTAATAAACACACACACTCACTCACTCACTCACTCACTCACTCACTCACTCACTCACTCACTCACTCACTCACTCACTCACGCACGCACGCACGCACGCACACACGCACGCACACACATACACACACGCGCGCGCGCGCACACACACACACACACACATACACAGACAAACACACAAAGACATAAACAGACACGCATATATAATATAAAAAGGAACACAGACACACACACGCACACACAGTCAAAACAGACACACACACAAACAGACACACACAGACACACACAGACACAAACAGACAGACACAGACATATACACACAGACACAAACATATACACACATACATATACATACACAGACAGACACACACAGTCAAACAGACATACACACACAACCACACACAAACACACACACACACACACACACACACACACACACACACACACACACACACAAACAGACACATAGAGGCACACACAGACAAACACAGACACAAACAGACATACATAAACAGATACACACACACACACACACACACACACACACACACACACACACACACACACACACACACACACACACACACACACACACACACACACACACACACAGAACCAGACACATACAGATACAGATACAGATACATATACAGATACAGATACAGATACAGATACAGATACAGATACAGATACATACATATACCTACAGATACATACACATACACACATACTCAATCAGACACACACATACACAGACAGACACACACATACACAAATATAAACATACACACAAACAGACACACACAGATACACACACACACACACACACACACACACACACACACACACACACACACACACACACACACACACACACACACAAACAGATACAGTTACAGACAGAAACAAACAAACAAACAAACAAACACACACACACACACACACACACACACACACACACACACACACACACACACACAAACTGATACACACAGTCAAAACACTCACACAAACATACAGACACAGTCAGATACATACAGATACATATATATATATATATATATATATATATATATATATATATATATATATATATACATATATATATATATATATATATATATATATATATATATATATATATATATATATGTATATATGTATATATATATATATATATATATATATACAGATACATACAGATACATACAGATACATACAGATACAATCAGACACACACATACACAGGCAGACACAAACACAAACATACACACGCAGACACAAACACACACACACATACACACAAACATACATACACAGACATATATACACAGACATAAAAAAAAAACCCACACACACACACAAACTGATACACACAGACAAAACACACACACAAACATAAACATGCACACAGGCACAAACAGACACACATACACACACAAACAGACACACACACAAACACACACACACACACACACACACACACACACACACACACACACACACACACACACACACACACACACACACACACACACACACACACACACACACACACACACACACACACACACACACACACACACACACACACACACACACACACACACACACACACACACACACACACACACACACACACACACACACACACACACACACACACACACACACACACACACACACACACACACACACACACACACACACACACACACACACACACACACACACACACACACACACACACACACACACACACACACACACACACACACACACACACACACACACACACACACACACACACACACACACACACACACACACACAACACACACACACACACCTATAACCACACAGGACAAAATAGGATCTTCGTTGAATCACACCTTTCACTCTATATTTAACACCAGCAGCACGAGCAGACACTAAGTTTTATCGTACTATATTTCGTTAGTCACGCAACTGTATATAGAACATATACACAGAATCGCCTGCAGAGAACACACGACGTAGGCTACACAAAAATTTTAAGGAAGTCTCTAAATATCCACGTGACCAATTGGCTGCTCTACAAAACCCCTTCGTATGATACGCCTACGTCTAGCTAGACACAACTATCAAGTGTTATTATTCATCTGTGGACAACATTTATGGCAAGACAAACGGGTGGAAATAGAATAAATGGTCAAGTTGATCTGTGAAAACGTTGACGTTGAAGTAATATACCTCCTAGCATTAATTAACAACTGAGACATACGGAAACAGTTAATCCACGCCCCGGTCCTAACCGACCAGTCCAGTGATGATGATGACGATGATTGTTTCAAATCCGGATAATAATTGAAACAGAGTTAGTTGTGACATATATAATGTGGTTATTGTTAACATCAACTGCTACACATGCTTGAAGAAAATGACTATCATGATTATAGTATAAAAACTTCCAATGTAAAAAGAGTTAGTACAGTTATGCTAGTGTGGATCTGATGATTATTGCATTGATTACCCTCAAACATATTCACACGCTCACCAAAATGTATTCGTCCGTCTGTCTACGGTGTCTCTTCATCTAATAATTTTAGCCTTCCACTTTTTTGTTCCCCATGTCTTGACTGCAATTCGGTTCTTTGAAAATATGATATCTTCCATTCTAGACGTATTACCTTTTGTGTTATGATAACAAAGATTAACGATGTAGCTTTATTAATAACATGTAAGGTTTTATAATAATGTTCAAACGTTTTCATTCCATGGATCTATGGTGATATATTTACAATGTTAGACAATACACGGTTTTCTCTACGCCACCGCAATTAATTAGCGTCTCTAAAGGAAAGGCGGATTATCAGATAGAAGATAGCTATACAAATAATTAACCCAGTTGGTAAATACAAGGAAGTGTCAATTTTTTTTACGTGTAACACGCCATTCCTCGATGTAGGTATTCGATAGTTTTAACTTTAGTTTATAACTGCCTTCAGAAACAATTGTTGCAGTCATTTATAGTTCTCTGTGAGAACGACTGCTTTCACCTAATCTCCACTGTTTCGTCACTGAAGTTTCTACATGCCCCATAGTCCCTCGCTCTTTCTTAACCGAGACAACACACTTTCATTAAGATTGTCACAACCGGTCAGTATGGGGTCGTTATTAGGTATTATTTAGTGTCATTAGTAGTTTTATATTCCGACTAAACAATGATTTGGGATTATTATTGGTTTGAATGATATCCGTTTTTAATAATAGTTGTATATGGAAAAACACTGCGATTGATGTACACCAGCAGTGCACTCTATGCGTTTACAATCTCCCAATTACGAAAGCTTGAGTTGTTTTAATTTTTCCAAACCACTACAAATATTAATGGTTGACTACCGAAACTAGTCTCAAACAAATACAAAATATAGAACACATGCTGCATGACTCAATAGTACAAACTGTGTAATCGGGACTACGACGAACATGAAGAAACCGCGGCCATTGGAAGCGTTTCACGGTGATAGATAACTGCACCACATAAAGAGTGCGACGAAACTGCAACATACGGATGCCTTCAGGCACCTCCAATAACCAATATACACCACCACCCCGTCCCCCTCCACACCCCATCCCTACCACACCGAGCAACCATACTAGTGCGTGATGCCCCAGTAGGGGTTTTGCACTACAACATAACAGAAACAGAAACAGAAACAATGTTTCCCTCGCTGTGGTAGTAGAACTCACTTTTTCATGTGTGGCAAAATATCACAATCTGTATTTCCAACGAACATCCCGGTATTCCTGGTTGACGCGTCAAGAGCGGTCCGTTAGGTTATTTTTCCTTTCTTCAGCACGTTCTCCTAACAGAAATAATAAATAATAATATGTTTTTATTTAATATAACGCCGGAAGTAGTTATAATTGTTCGTGGCTCGTTATAGATTGTACAGGCAACAACAATGGACAACTTAACGTCCATTTTCTAAAACAACAGTATGGAACAAACTGGAACAATGAAAACAATATAACATACGTATCTAGTATAATGACCATAACATTATAATATAAAAATAATTTATTAATTTAAATACACACACACACACACACACACATATATATATATATATATATATATAATATTTTAAATAAATATAATTATGATTACTGGTGCGCATGCGTGACATTACAAACTAACTTGACTACGGCTGCTCAAAATGTTACTGAAAAAGCATACTTACAGATAAGATCGCAATCTAGAACATTCCCAGTAATAGGGAATGATCTGCTACTAAACCTAGATTGCAATCAGATATCCGTGACAAAACTGAAATAATCGCAAAAAACGACTTTGAAATATTCTGCTAATTTCCCGCCAAGCCGTCATCTTGGAGAAGCATAAACAACGCCAACGATCACCGAAGAAGCCGAACCCAAACTATAAAACAGCTAAGTACATCAAACATCGCTAGCTAGACCTTTAGCTACAACCTAAATTAATCATTAGCCAAGATTATTTACCAATAATTGGTGCTAAATAAAGTATGTAGCCTATACAGAATATAACCTGGTCATATAACCGCGCAAAGTAAAATCATCCACAAACCAACTCAGTCAAGCACCACATAAATTGCTAAGACTACACAACTGTTAGTAAAATCCAGAATCTCGCAGGTTGATCACACAATAAACTATCTACTAACAGGCCTTTTCGCCTATTTTTATTTTATCAACGGATTGTGTTTATTATAGTGTGCATATATCTTCTTTTTATTCTTTTTATATGTGTATGTGTATCTAAGTGAGTGCATATTTATTTATTACTCATTTTTATTGGCTTGATCACTACCACTCAAGTTGGTGATATGGTTAGCTCCTTGCACCATACCCACCCAGGATGCATTTTCAAATATTAATATAATAATAATAATAATAATAATAATAATAATAATAATAATAATAATAATAATAATAATAATAATAATAATAATAATAATAATAATAATAAAAGCATTTATATAGCGCCATAAATCCAAATCAAATCAATTCTTGAATTAAGTACGTGTATCCCTGGCATGCTAGGCTAATTCTAAAAGTCAATATTACCGAACATGTGACTTTTCGGTGTATCTCAGCCATTATTGCAGGTAAGTTGAGAGAGATTTTTGAGGGAATCTACTTACGAAATCGTGTTGTTTTTGCTATCAGAGGTTAATATGTGGATCAATTCAAGGTACTGTGAATAAAGAAATTCAACTAAGTTTATTTTTCAAGTCATTTACTCATCTAGGTAAACAGCAATCCAGAATGATCTTTTTTGAGGTGCCGCGCCTCAACCTCTCATGGGCTTGACGGTGATAATTGTTCGATCACCAGTGGCCAGGAGATCAACCAGTGAGTTTGGTAACACAGGACTGAAGGAGCACACCGGTTCCAACACTCCATCCCGAGTCCTTATCCACCATTGCCCATCATCGTAGGATTTCGGTTTTTAAGAAAAAAAAACTGTGGCAGTATTATAGCATATTGCATCTAATGTTGACAATATGCACTTTTAAATCGCTGTGTGGCATTAGAAACTATTGAGGGTCTATTTCTATAATTTGGAATAAAATGAATTAGGGTATTGCTAGTAAGCTCAAGAAATGTTTATTAATTTGATTGAACCATTATGAAAGCTGTCAAACATAAACATCTTGTCTAAAACCTCTAATGACAATTCCAGTCCCTGCATTCACATATTTGGGTTGTCATCTCATAATGGATAACCAGAGAAAATGTCAATTAGATTATTATTGTGAAAAGACTAGGCACTATAATTTACTCTATGATCCATTCTATACTTTGGGCAGTAGTAGGAACTATGCACTATGTTCACAAATATACCTGCCATTTTCACTACATAAAAATTATAATGGTTCCATGTGTTGTATCTATAAGTAATGATAACTATTATTTTTTTATTTATAGTGCTACTTTGTTTGATGTTGTATTGTTGCTTCTTATTTGATGCATTAACGTTTATTGCAACACAATTATATAAAATGTATGCACAGTGTACTTACTTGTGTGTTGATGGATCTAGTTGCCAGTTATCTATCTGTATATGGTTCAGTGCAACCAATACATTCCGAAGCACCAGTTTCTCGAAGCAGAGAATTTCAAATCCGACTTTTCGTAATACACAGCAGTCCACCTGTAATAAAAAATCGAACATTAAGAAATGTTTTATATAAATCATTGCAAACATGGATTATTATTCTGAATGAACATAATTTCACAAAGCATGAATTCTGACACATTTCCTGTATTCATCTCGTCACTAATATCTCTGGGTTCTTTGAAACAAACTCATTATCTATGTTTATATATGAATCCATAAGACACATGCAAAATGATGAGAAGATAACCCTGCAGTTTATGTTCAAATAAAATAATCGTAACTGCCTGCCATTGCTGTGTAGGCGGTGCATTTAGATCATGATATATGAATCAATATAGCTGCTATTATTACAAATGTGATGGGTGTCCACACCTGGGGGATGCAAAAAAACAGCAAGGTATTGACTATTCATTTGTATGGATTATTTTCCACAATAGACACACCTGCACAATTGTGGGACCTGATTCATTTAATTTCATTGGAGCTATTCAATACAATTTATGTTAAATGATAAACCCCACCAAGTCTTAACAAATGTGTTATTACCATAAAACGTAATAAGTGACATATACTTAGTCTAATAGTTGAATGCGGCAAGCCTGAGGTCACTGAGTCTGAGGTGACCCGGCTGGCCCAAGGCCAAGCTAAGCGATCATATTTCGCTTGTCATAATAATACGATCATTACGCAGTCCGGACCTCAGGATAATAATATTTAAGCAATAACAATAATAGACAACTTAATATTTACCTTCATCAATATGCTCCGTGCGTTGCCGAGTTGCAGCCATTTCATGACTGCAGACAAACTTGTCACCGCATCAACAAATTGGTTCGGCACCGCCACCAGTTGACACCGTCTCTGCTAGTTTTGTTTTTGTACGTTCAGCTTCCCGTGTGTCTTTCTTTTCGTGGTCACTCGCCTCTAGTGTATCTTCCAATACGTGCCTTTGTCTTTGCGGCTGGAATCTATATCCAGATACTTCTGCATCCGTTAAATGATCCGATTTAGATAATCCATAACAAACACGCCATTTTTGTTCTCTGCGCACAGCGCCTCCAGACGGATTTATGAATAACTAATCTTTGGAGAAGCCTCAGCGTACTGACGTCATTCTTCGTCGACAATGGCGTAGCTCATAGTATTTCGATGGCTGGGTGTTCAAAAATATTTTTCAGGTAAACGGCTGGCGTAAAAAAATTGAGTATATGTGGAAATTGTTACTTTATATTAACTCTATTAGGTGTACGCCACGAAACCGTTGCCTTTTTTTGCCTTTTAAGTCAGTTAAATACTATTTGTTTGAAATTGCATTATAACCGTAAGGTTTCGGAGGTCCCATCCTCCAGCGATAACTCATGCCTGTCTACGATTACACAAAATGATTTTGTATATAGTACATCTCTGACATCGGATTCCTCAAAATAAAGACGCTACATAAATTTACTATTGTTATTTATGCGACACGTGAAACATACGATCAAACTAGAATGTAAAAGTAATGACTAGCACTAAAAATGAAACAAATAAAAAACAAAATAGATCTCGGGTATTGGAACACATGATTGATTACCTTTCCCAGGGATGATGTGAGGGTGACCTTCTTGTGGCAAGTCTCCACGGTCTTGAGTTTCTTCTTCTTGATAGGGTCGAATAAGCTTCCTATCTCTCCGCTCTGTAGGCGACCGATGAAGTCGGCTTTAGCAGCCAAGTCCACAGGTCCTGCTCGGAGATCGCTGACCCAGAAAACATGGATCTGAACACATTATTTGTGCAGTTATGTGCTATATTGGCAAAGATATGGTGAAAATAGACTTTTCAATAATGGCGGCAATAATATGCATATTAAACTGTCGCAGACACATGTGATCATGTCAATTATTTTTATTATGGACGCTGACCCTTATAACATAAGAATATACACCTTATTTTGGCATATATCTGCAATATTGACTGAGATATAGTAAACAAATAGACTGTTCCTTAATTGCGGCACGATTTGCATAGAAATGATACGTGGGACATATTGCTGACTTGCCAACATAGCAAACCGTTTTCTACGTATTTTTATCGATCTAGTGATACCGATTAAAAGTATATTTCCGGGGGATGCATGGTACCCCGTCTTCCGACTCGACTAATAAACACACACACTCACTCACTCACTCACTCACTCACTCACTCACTCACTCACTCACTCACTCACGCACGCACGCACACACGCACACACGCACGCACGCACACACATACACACACGCGCGCGCCACACACACACACACACACACATACACAGACAAACACACAAAGACATAAACAGACACGCATATATAATATAAAAAGGAACACAGACACACACACGCACACACAGTCAAAACAGACACAGACACACACACAAACAGACACACACAGACACACACATACACAAACAGACAGACACAGACATATACACACAGACACAAACATATACACACATACATATACATACACAGACAGACACACACAGTCAAACAGACATACACACACAAACACACACAAACACACACACACACACACACACACACACACACACACACACACACACACACACACACACACACACACATACACACACACACACAAACAGACACATAGAGGCACACACAGACAAACACAGACACAAACAGACATACATAAACAGATACACACACACACACACACACACACACACACACACACACACACACACACACACACACACACACACACACACACACACACACACACACACAGAACCAGACACATACATATACAGATACATATACATATACAGATACAGATACAGATACAGATACAGATACATATACAGATACAGATACAGATACAGATACAGATACATACATATACCTACAGATACATACACATACACACATACTCAATCAGACACACACATACACAGACAGACACACACATACACAAATATAAACATACACACAAACAGACACACACAGATACACACACACACACACACACACACACACACACACACACACACACACACACACACACACACACACACACACACACACACACAAACAGATACAGTTACAGACAGAAACAAACAAACAAACAAACAAACAAACAAACAAACAAACAAACACACACACACTCACACACACACACACACACACACACACACACAAACTGATACACACAGTCAAAACACTCACACAAACATACAGACACAGTCAGATACATACAGATACATATATATATATATATATATATATATATATACATATATATATATATATATATATATATATATATATATATATATATATGTATATATGTATATATATATATATATATATATATATATATATATATATATATATATATATATATACAGATACATACAGATACATACAGATACATACAGATACAATCAGACACACACATACACAGGCAGACACAAACACAAACATACACACGCAGACACAAACAGACACACACATACACACAAACATACATACACAGACATATATACACAGATATATATAAAAAAACCACACACACACACAAACTGATACACACAGACAAAACACACACACAAACATAAACATGCACACAGGCACAAACAGACACACATACACACACAAACAGACACACACACAAACACACACACAAACACACACACAAACACACACACACACACACACACACACACACACACACACACACACACACACACACACACACACACACACCTATAACCACACAGGACAAAATAGGATCTTCGTTGAATCACACCTTTCACTCTATATTTAACACCAGCTGCACGAGCAGACACTAAGTTTTATCGTACTATATTTCGTTAGTCACGCAACTGTATATAGAACATATACACAGAATCGCCTGCAGAGAACACACGACGTAGGCTACACAAAAATTTTAAGGAAGTCTCTAAATATCCACGTGACCAATTGGCTGCTCTACCAAACCCCTTCGTATGATACGCCTACGTCTAGCTAGACACAACTATCAAGTGTTATTATTCATCTGTGGACAACATTTATGGCAAAACAAACGGGTGGAAATAGAATAAATGGTCAAGTTGATCTGTGAAAACGTTGACGTTGAAGTAATATACCTCCTAGCATTAATTAACAACTGAGACGTACGGAAACAGTTAATCCACGCCCCGGTCCTAACCGACCAGTCCAGTGATGATGATGACGATGATTGTTTCAAATCCGGATAATAATTGAAACAGAGTTAGTTGTGACATATATAATGTGGTTATTGTTAACATCAACTGCTACACATGCTTGAAGAAAATGACTATCATGATTATAGTATAAAAACTTCCAATGTAAAAAGAGTTAGTACAGTTATGCTAGTGTGGATCTGATGATTATTGCATTGATTACCCTCAAACATATTCACACGCTCACCAAAATGTATTCGTCCGTCTGTCTACGGTGTCTCTTCATCTAATAATTTTAGCCTTCCACTTTTTTGTTCCCCATGTCTTGACTGCAATTCGGTTCTTTGAAAATATGATATCTTCCATTCTAGACGTATTACCTTTTGTGTTATGATAACAAAGATTAACGATGTAGCTTTATTAATAACATGTAAGGTTTTATAATAATGTTCAAACGTTTTCATTCCATGGATCTATGGTGATATATTTACAATGTTAGACAATACACGGTTTTCTCTACGCCACCGCAATTAATTAGCGTCTCTAAAGGAAAGGCGGATTATCAGATAGAAGATAGCTATACAAATAATTAACCCAGTTGGTAAATACATGGAAGTGTCAATTTTTTTACGTGTATCACGCCATTCTGCGATGTAGGTATTCGATAGTTTTAACTTTAGTTTATAACTGCCTTCAGAAACAATTGTTGCAGTCATTTATAGAGCGGTCCGTTAGGTTATTTTTCCTTTCTTCAGCACGTTCTCCTAACAGAAATAATAAATAATAATATGTTTTTATTTAATATAACGCCGGAAGTAGTTATAATTGTTCGTGGCTCGTTATAGATTGTACAGGCAACAACAATGGACAACTTAACGTCCATTTTCTAAAACAACAGTATGGAACAAACTGGAACAATGAAAACAATATAACATACGTATCTAGTATAATGACCATAACATTATAATATAAAAATAATTTATTAATTTAAATACACACACACACATACACCCACACACACACACACATATATATATATATATATATATATATATATATATATATATATATATATATATATATATATATATATATATAATATTTTAAATAAATATATTTATGATTACTGGTGCGCATGCGTGACATTACAAACTAACTTGACTACGGCTGCTCAAAATGTTACTGAAAAAGCATACTTACAGATAAGATCGCAATCTAGAACATTCCCAGTAATAGGGAATGATCTGCTACTAAACCTAGATTGCAATCAGATATCCGTGACAAAACTGAAATAATCGCAAAAAACGACTTTGAAATATTCTGCTAATTTCCCGCCAAGCCGTCATCTTGGAGAAGCATAAACAACGCCAACGATCACCGAAGAAGCCGAACCCAAACTATAAAACAGCTAAGTACATCAAACATCGCTAGCTAGACCTTTAGCTACAACCTAAATTAATCATTAGCCAAGATTATTTACCAATAATTGGTGCTAAATAAAGTATGTAACCTATACAGAATATAACCTGGTCATATAACCGCGCAAAGTAAAATCATCCACAAAGCAACTCAGTCAAGCACCACATAAATTGCTAAGACTACACAACTGTTAGTAAAATCCAGAATCTCGCAGGTTGATCACACAATAAACTATCTACTAACAGGCCTTTTCGCCTATTTTTATTTTATCAACGGATTGTGTTTATTATAGTGTGCATATATCTTCTTTTTATTCTTTTTATATGTGTATGTGTATCTAAGTGAGTGCATATTTATTTATTACTCATTTTTATTGGCTTAATCACTACCACTCAAGTTGGTGATATGGTTAGCTCCTTGCACCATACCCACCCAGGATGCATTTTCAAATATTAATATAATAATAATAATAATAATAATAATAATAATAAAAGCATTTATATAGCGCCATAAATCCAAGTTACCTTGTTCGAAGGCGCTGTTACAACAAATCATAGAAAGAAACTAAAAGTAAAAAATCATAAAAACATGGCTTCAAATATCGAAATACACATACTTAAAATAAAATAAAATACACAAACTTACTATAATAATAATAATAATAATAATAATAATAATACATATTATGAATGTAAAAGTACTAATAGCAGCTCAGAATAATATATATATAAGTAAATCCTAAAAACTTAAAACGTCCGTCAATGTTCATGAGTAAAAATTTCTTTTGAATAAATAAGTTTTAAGGAGTCTTTTGAACTGGTATAATGAATCACATGTTCGCATATTGCGTGGTAGATCGTTCCATAAGTGAGGAGCTAACTAAAATACTATGGCATCACAGGCCCAATATCATCATGGATAGAAAGCTTCATTATAGGAAGAGCTCAACAGGTTGTAATAAATGGATCAACATCCAAACCAATTCAAGTCACCTCTGGGGTACCACATGGAACCGTACTGGGGCCTTTTTGTAGATGACTGCCTACTATATTTACCAGTTAAATCAGACAGTGACACTTCTCTCCTCCAAAATGATCTACTCAAACGTGAGGAATGGCAAACACCTGGGTTATAAAATGCAATCCCACCAAATGCTTTACAATGACATTAGCCTGAAGAAAGCCGACACCAAGTCTCTACACCTTCTGTGGCCAAAAAGGTAGATGTATTAAATCATATTGTTATCTTGGCATACAGTAACAGTAACACGACTTCTTAAAGACCTCCAGTAGGACACCCTCCAAACAAGAAACAAAATCAATCGACTTAGCATAATATACAAGATGGCACATAACTTTATAGATATCCCGCTAGATCACTATATCCAACACAACACTAGATCCTCACGCAAACATGAGAGTCAATTCTTACAAATTAGACACGCTGCTAACATATTTGGAAACAGCTTCTTCCCAACCCTACTAAAAAATAGAATTCTCTACACCAAAGCACTATCTCAAGCAAATTACTAAACTCATTTCAAAATAATTTAATCCAACATGTTAGCAATTAAGTCAGACGACCCACCATGCGCACTGGCGTGATGTGTCCCTAGGACATTTTGCCAGTTAACAATACATATGATAATTTCAAATACATTTAAATCCATTGTAATGTTTCTAAAATAAAATGTTTGTTGTTGTAAAATACAAATAAATAAGTAATTAAATAAAAACTTTAAAAATAATTAACTTATATATATATATATATATATATATATATATATATATATATATATATATATATATATACACACACACGTCGTATTCAATAGGTTAATACATAAGCCAAAGCTAAATAAAACGTTAATGCGGAAACTAAACTATGCGACGAAAAAAGAGAGTCGAAAAAATGAGTCTTTAGGCGTGTTTTGAAAGTAGTTAGCCTATCAGTCGTTTTAACGTCATGAGGCAGTGTTCCGCAAGGTCGTCGCGGTGGATGCAAACGAGTTGTCTCCAGCTTTGACACGAGTCCGCATAACCGTTAAAAGATATTGTTGGCAGAGTGCAGGTTTCTCGTAGGTTTGTATGGGCATGGAAGGCCGGTTAAATATTTTGGAGCATCACCGCACACAGCGTTATATGTAAACACTAACAGCTGAATGTCGATTCTGTAGAGTGATATTATGCAAATCACGTTGTTGAACCTTTTCTAAATCCAACACATTGTTTGTTTTGGATTGTACAAACATATATGAATGGGTAAAAAACCATATATGAATGGGTAAAAAAGGTAGCAGTAAGTTCAAATATAGCGCAGCATCCACTACTCAGGCCAGATTAAGACGTTTTAAACTTTACATCCCTGACATACCTGTTCAATTGTACACCATCTCGGCTTCTCCGGGAAGCATCAATGCACACTACAATTTATGCGCGAAGTCTATTCGTACATAGATATTCACCATTGTGTACATTCAGTTACCATTCATACAGCTGCGTGCACTGAAGCAATATAGAATGAACGAACTTACCCAAGGTTTGACACGGGAGCACAAGAGTAAAACACGGGTTCTCTTAGTTGAGATCCGGTTTCTCCTAGTTGAGAGGCCGAAGGTCTTGCCGCTGTGCCACTGCACCAGTATATTAGTGGTCTTCTTCTGTTAGGAGAGCGATGTCTTCTGCAAGTAAAAAATCTGTAATGACCTCCTGTTTGACAAGTCGTCGCCTAACAACCACAGTGACGTATTTGCAATTTAGTGAAATCTAGATTTACGCGACTTTTTATTCGTTAGCGTTCATTCTGACGTATCTGCTATTGTAGCAGCATCGTCCAAATATTTGTAGTTACACCCGAATGGCAGGTATAGTCGCGTTCTAAATCTTGTAGGTAGGATTCCCAATTCAACGACTGATCCAGTTGCTTGTTACAATGCAAAATCAAGAAATAGGACGAAGAGCACAAATTGTCTCCTTGCAGAATGGCTGCCTCGACTTGTTCTTGTTGCAAGCAGCTTTCACTGGTTGATCAGAAATATACTATACCTCCAGAATCTTGATACTTTTGTCAAGACGTGGCTAAGGCTTTTTGAAAGTCTGGAAATGTGCAAGAAGATTTGCGATCAAATGTTATCCATTGTTCTTACCAGATGGTCAATGATAGTCCTTCCTGCATGTAATTCATCCCGGGTTGCCCTTAGAAGGTGATCTCAGATTTGGGAATACTTCCATCTTGTACAACAGGTTAAAATCGCTTAGAACACATACCAGGGTGTTGTGCACGGTAGTGGAATTCTCGTGTGCAGAAACAGGTTTTATTGTCAATTCAGGAATGATAAATGTCATGACCAACAACCGCTGTGATGACATCAACATTAACTAGAGAAGAACTATTATGGACATGCTCGAACACTTCAAACAATACGACCCTTATGTCGGTTCTGCAACCAAAGATATCTAAACAAGGAGGTATCGAAATATCCATTGTATGATTGCATATCTATGACACGAAGACAGTAGCTCAAAAACAACAAAGTAAGTATTGTAATTGTATAGAATGCCGCGATATATTAACTGGAAAATCATCGGACAGATGTACAGCTTTGTAGCGACGTGAACAAAGACACCCATAATATTAAAACTGCTGATACGAAGATAACATTTCACATGAGTATAGATTGAAGCAGTTAGCACACGGTAAAACAGGTCAGGGCAGAAAAGGATATACACTTTACTGAAGGACAATGTTGGGCTGGGTCCTGGGGAATTATGAACGCCAGGGGACGACGGAGGCGTCTTAGGGGGAATTATGATAGCCAGCAAAGTGCGACTCTAATGGCCGACATGACTGAGTGAAGATGTTTCATAAACCGTGGCTCGTGGGCCAAATTTGTTTCCAGCAGTCTTGCGGGTACCGTGCTGACAGTTATAAATAGTAAAGAGCAACCAAACAGATCGTGTTCTGTCGTGAATCCAACCCGTGCAATTCTGGCTAGAGATATATATGACTTGTTGTTTGGTTTCTTCATGGAATTGACTGGTAGGTCGATCAGTTGGACGATACTGAGCTTCTAATCCCGGGTTGCGTTCTTACACGTGTTGTCTCACATTTATACACATTGCAAATGCTGGTTAGTAATGTGAATAAGAAGTGGACCCTCCAACATAAAGCTGTCTTCCCTCAACGCCAGTGCAGTTTTCTATTTCTACATTTCATGCTTTAACTAAATCAGCAATGTTTGCTGCGAAAACGATGTTCATATTATTTGTCGGGGTCTGCATTCTACAGACCGCTTTCAATAGTCGACTTGCCGACCTCGCTGTTTCTTTTAGATCTGTTTATTGTTCAGCGTGAGATGTTTGAAGTCATTACTTGGAGGTAACAAAACTGCTTTGCAATCTGTTCTTTAAGGAGGAAATGCAATTACAAGTTTGAAAGAAGGTTGCACTGC
>CBDHHR010000615.1:0-10536 GCA_965263245.1 Metamycoplasmataceae bacterium
AAACGAGTCGAATCCAGTAAAAACAGGTCGAAACCAGTCGAAAAGAACCGAAACCAGTCTCAACCAGTCTCTACCAGTCTCTTCCAGTCTACACCAGTCTCTACCAGTCTCTACCAGTCTCCACCAGTCTCTACCAGTCTCAACCAGTCTCTACCAGTCTCCACCAGTCTCTACCAGACTCAACCAGTCTCTACCAGTCGAAACGAATCGAAAGCAGTAAAAACCGGTCGAAACCAGTCGAAAACAACCGAAACCAGTCTCAACCAGTCTCAACCAGTATCTACCAGTCTCCACCAGTCTCTACCAGTCTCAACCAGTCTCTACCAGTCGACGAAACGAGTCGAAACCAGTAAAAACCAGTACAAAAACTGTCTAAACCCGTTGAAACCAGTCGAAACTAATGTCAACCAGTCTCTACCAGTCTCTACCAGTCTCTACCAGTCTCCACCAGTCTCTACCAGTGTCAACCAGTCTGTACCAGCCGAAACCAGTCGAAAACAACCGAAACCATTCTCAACCAGTCTCTACCAGTCTCTACCAGTCTCTACCTGTCTCAACCAGTCTCTAACAGTCTCAACCGGTCGAAACCAGTCGAAATGAGTCGAATCCACTAAAAACCAGTCGAAACCAGCCGAAACCAGCCGAAACCGGTCGAAACCAGTCGAAATCAGTCTGAAACAGTCTCAACTAGTCTCAACCAGTCTCTACCAGTCTCTACCAGTCTCTACCTGTCTCTACCAGTCGAAACGAGTCGAAACCAGTAAAAACCGGTCGAAACCAGTCGAAAACAACCGAAACCAGTCTCAACCAGTCTCTACCAGTCTCTACCAGTCTCAACCTGTCTCTACCAGTCGAAACGAGTCGAAACCAGTAAAAACCGGTCGAAACCAGTCGAAAACAACCGAAACCAGTCTCAACCAGTCTCTACCAGTCTCTACCAATCTCCACCAGTCTCTACCAGTGTCAACCAGTCTCTACCAGTCGAAACGAGTCGAAACCAGTAAAAACCGGTCGAAACCAGTCGAAAACAACCGAAACCAGTCTCAACCAGTCTCTACCAGTCTCTACCAGTCTCCAGCAGTCTCTTCCAGTCTCAACCAGTCTCTACCAGTCGAAACGAGTCGAAACCAGTAAAAACCAGTAAAAAACTGTCTAATCCCGTTGAAACCAGTCGAAACTAATGCCAACCAGTCTCTACCAGTCTCTACCAGTCTCCACCAGTCTCTCCCAGTCTCTACCAGTCTCCACCAGTCTCTACCAGTCTCAACCAGTCTCTACCAGTCTCCACCAGTCTCTACCAGACTCAACCAGTCTCTACCAGTCGAAACGAATCGAAAGCAGTAAAAACCGGTCGAAACCAGTCGAAAACAACCGAAACCAGTCTCAACCAGTCTCAACCAGTCTCTACCAGTCTCCACCAGTCTCTACCAGTCTCAACCAGTCTCTACCAGTCGAAACGAGTCGAAACCAGTAAAAACAGGTCGAAACCAGTCGAAAACAACCGAAACCAGTCTCAACCAGTCTCTACCAGTCTCTACCAGTCTCTACCTGTCTCCACCAGTCTCTACCAGTTTCAACCTTTCTCTACCAGTCGAAACGAGTCGAAACCAGTAAAAACCGGTCGAAACCAGTCGAAAAGAACCGAAACCAGTCTCAACCAGTCTCTACCCGTCTCTACCAGTCTCCACCAGTCTCTACCAGTCTCAACTAGTCTCTACCAGTCGACGAAACGAGTCGAAACCAGTAAAAACCAGTAAAAAAACTGTCTAAACCCGTTGAAACCAGTCGAAACTAATGTCAACCAGTCTCTACCAGTCTCTACCAGTCTCCACCAGTCTCTTCCAGTTTCTACCAGTCTCCACCAGTCTCTACCAGTCTCAACTTGTCTCTACCAGTCGAAACGAGTCGAAACCAGTAAAAACCGGTCGAAACCAGTCGAAAACAACCGAAACCAGTCTCTACCAGTCTCTACCAGTCTCCACCAGTCTCTATCAGTCTCAACCAGTCTCTACCAGTCGAAACGAGTCGAAACCAGTAAAAACCAGTAAAAAAACTGTCTAAACCCGTTGAAAACAGTCGAAACTAATGTCAACCAGTCTCTACCAGTCTCTACCAGTCTCTACCAGTCTCCACCATTCTCTATCAGTCTCCAACAGTCTCTACCAGTCTCATCCAGTCTGTACCAGTCGAAACCAGTCGAAAACAACCGAAACCATTCTCAACCAGTCTCTACCAGTCTCTACCAGTCTCCACCAGTCTCTACCAGTCTCAACCAGTCGAAACGAGTCGAAACCAGTAAAAACCAGTAAAAAAACTATCTAAACCCGTTGAAAACAGTCGAAACTAATGTCAACCAGTCTCTACCAGTCTCTACCTGTCTCTACCAGTCTCCACCAGTCTCTACCAGTCTCCACCAGTCTCTACCAGTCTTAACCAGTCTGTACCTGTCGAAACTAGTCGAAAACAACCGAAACCATTCTCAACCAGTCTCTACCAGTCTCTACCAGTCTCCACCAGTCTCTACCAGTCTCAACCAGTCTCTGCCAGTCGAAACGAGTCGAAACCAGTAAAAACCGGTCGAAACCAGTATCAACCAGTCTCTACCAGTCTCTACCAGTCTCCACCAGTCTCTACCAGTCTCAACCAGTCTCTACCAGTCGAAACGAGTCGAAACCAGTAAAAACCAGTAAAAAACTGTCTAAACCCGTTGAAACCAGTCGAAACTAATGTCAACCAGTCTCTACCAGTCTCTACCAGTCTCCACCAGTCTCTACCAGTCTCTACCAGTCTCCACCAGTCTCTACCAGTCTCAACCAGTCTCTACCAGTCTCCACCAGTCTCTACCAGACTCAACCAGTTTCTACCAGTCGAAACGAATCGAAAGGAGTAAAAACCGGTCGAAACCAGTCGAAAACAACCGAAACCAGTCTCAACCAGTCTAAACCAGTCTCTACCAGTCTCTACCAGTCTCAACCAGTCTCTACCAGTCTAAACGAGTCGAAACCAGTAAAAACCGGTCGAAACCAGTCGAAAACAACCGAAACCAGTCTCAAACAGTCTCTACCAGTCTCTACCAGTCTCTACCAGTCTCTACCAGTCTCCACCAGTCTCTACCAGTCTCTACCAGTCTCCACCAGTCTCTACCAGTCTCAACCAGTCTCTACCAGTCTCCACCAGTCTCTACCAGACTCAACCAGTTTCTACCAGTCGAAACGAATCGAAACCAGTAAAAACCGGTCGAAACCAGTCGAAAACAACCGAAACCAGTCTCAACCAGTCTAAACCAGTCTCTACCAGTCTCTACCAGTCTCAACCAGTCTCTACCAGTCGAAACGATTCGAAACCAGTAAAAACCGGTCGAAACCAGTCGAAAACAACCGAAACCAGTCTCAACCAGTCTCTACCAGTCGAAACGAGTCGAAACCAGTAAAAACCGGTCGAAACCAGTCGAAAACAACCGAAACCAGTCTCAACCAGTCTCTACCACTCTCCACCAGTCGAAACGAGTCGAATCCAGTAAAAACAGGTCGAAACCAGTCTCGAAACCAGTCTCAACCAGTCTCTACCAGTCTCTACCAGTCTCCACCAGTCTCTACCAGTCTCTACCAGTCTCCACCAGTCTCTACCAGTCTCAACCAGTCTCTACCAGTCTCCACCAGTCTCTACCAGTCTCAACCAGTCTCTACCATTCTCTATCAGTCTCCAACAGTCTCTACCAGTCTCACCAGTCTGTACCAGTCGAAACCAGTCGAAAACAACCGAAACCATTCTCAACCAGTCTCAACCAGTCTCTACCAGTCGACGAAACGAGTCGAAACCAGTAACAACCAGTACAAAAACTGTCTAAACCCGTTGAAACCAGTCGAAACTAATGTCAACCAGTCTCTACCAGTCTCTACCAGTCTCCACCAGTCTCTACCAGTCTCTACCAGTCTCCACCAGTCTCTACCAGTCTCAACCTGTCTCTACCAGTCGAAACGAGTCGAAACCAGTAAAAACCGGTCGAAACCAGTCGAAAACAACCGAAACCAGTCTCTACCAGTCTCTACCAGACTCCACCAGTCTCTATCAGTCTCAACCAGTCTCTACCAGTCGAAACGAGTCGAAACCAGTAAAAACCAGTAAAAAACTGTCTAAACCCGTTGAAAACAGTCGAAACTAATGTCAACCAGTCTCTACCAGTCTCTACCAGTCTCTACCAGTCTCCACCAGTCTCTACCAGTCTTCACCAGTCTCTACCAGTGTCAACCAGTCTGTACCAGCCGAAACCAGTCGAAAACAACCGAAACCATTCTCAACCAGTCTCTACCAGTCTCTACCAGTCTCTACCTGTCTCAACCAGTCTCTAACAGTCTCAACCGGTCGAAACCAGTCGAAATGAGTCGAATCCACTAAAAACCAGTCGAAACCAGCCGAAACCAGCCGAAACCGGTCGAAACCAGTCGAAATCAGTCTGAAACAGTCTCAACTAGTCTCAACCAGTCTCTACCAGTCTCCACCATTCTCTATCAGTCTCCAACAGTCTCTACCAGTCTCATCCAGTCTGTACCAGTCGAAACCAGTCGAAAACAACCGAAACCATTCTCAACCAGTCTCTACCAGTCTCTACCAGTCTCCACCAGTCTCTACCAGTCTCAACCAGTCGAAACGAGTCGAAACCAGTAAAAACCAGTAAAAAAACTATCTAAACCCGTTGAAAACAGTCGAAACTAATGTCAACCAGTCTCTACCAGTCTCTACCAGTCTCTACCAGTCTCCACCAGTCTCTACCAGTCTCCACCAGTCTCTACCAGTCTCAACCTGTCTCTACCAGTCGAAACGAGTCGAAACCAGTAAAAACCGGTCGAAACCAGTCGAAAACAACCGAAACCAGTCTCTACCAGTCTCTACCAGTCTCCACCAGTCTCTATCAGTCTCAACCAGTCTCTACCAGTCGAATCGAGTCGAAACCAGTAAAAACCAGTAAAAAAACTGTCTAAACCCGTTGAAAACAGTCGAAACTAATGTCAACCAGTCTCTACCAGTCTCTACCAGTCTCTACCAGTCTCCACCATTCTCTATCAGTCTCCAACAGTCTCTACCAGTCTCATCCAGTCTGTACCAGTCGAAACCAGTCGAAAACAACCGAAACCATTCTCAACCAGTCTCAACCAGTCTCTACCAGTCGACGAAACGAGTCGAAACCAGTAACAACCAGTACAAAAACTGTCTAAACCCGTTGAAACCAGTCGAAACTAATGTCAACCAGTCTCTACCAGTCTCTACCAGTCTCCACCAGTCTCTACCAGTCTCTACCAGTCTCCACCAGTCTCTACCAGTCTCAACCTGTCTCTACCAGTCGAAACGAGTCGAAACCAGTAAAAACCGGTCGAAACCAGTCGAAAACAACCGAAACCAGTCTCTACCAGTCTCTACCAGACTCCACCAGTCTCTATCAGTCTCAACCAGTCTCTACCAGTCGAAACGAGTCGAAACCAGTAAAAACCAGTAAAAAACTGTCTAAACCCGTTGAAAACAGTCGAAACTAATGTCAACCAGTCTCTACCAGTCTCTACCAGTCTCTACCAGTCTCCACCAGTCTCTACCAGTCTTCACCAGTCTCTACCAGTGTCAACCAGTCTGTACCAGCCGAAACCAGTCGAAAACAACCGAAACCATTCTCAACCAGTCTCTACCAGTCTCTACCAGTCTCTACCTGTCTCAACCAGTCTCTAACAGTCTCAACCGGTCGAAACCAGTCGAAATGAGTCGAATCCACTAAAAACCAGTCGAAACCAGCCGAAACCAGCCGAAACCGGTCGAAACCAGTCGAAACTACAGTCTGAAACAGTCTCAACTAGTCTCAACCAGTCTCTACCAGTCTCCACCATTCTCTATCAGTCTCCAACAGTCTCTACCAGTCTCATCCAGTCTGTACCAGTCGAAACCAGTCGAAAACAACCGAAACCATTCTCAACCAGTCTCTACCAGTCTCTACCAGTCTCCACCAGTCTCTACCAGTCTCAACCAGTCGAAACGAGTCGAAACCAGTAAAAACCAGTAAAAAAACTATCTAAACCCGTTGAAAACAGTCGAAACTAATGTCAACCAGTCTTTACCAGTCTCTACCAGTCTCTACCAGTCTCCACCAGTCTCTACCAGTCTCCACCAGTCTCTACCAGTCTCAACCTGTCTCTACCAGTCGAAACGAGTCGAAACCAGTAAAAACCGGTCGAAACCAGTCGAAAACAACCGAAACCAGTCTCTACCAGTCTCTACCAGTCTCCACCAGTCTCTATCAGTCTCAACCAGTCTCTACCAGTCGAAACGAGTCGAAACCAGTAAAAACCAGTAAAAAAACTGTCTAAACCCGTTGAAAACAGTCGAAACTAATGTCAACCAGTCTCTACCAGTCTCTACCAGTCTCTACCAGTCTCCACCATTCTCTATCAGTCTCCAACAGTCTCTACCAGTCTCATCCAGTCTGTACCAGTCGAAACCAGTCGAAAACAACCGAAACCATTCTCAACCAGTCTCAACCAGTCTCTACCAGTCGACGAAACGAGTCGAAACCAGTAACAACCAGTACAAAAACTGTCTAAACCCGTTGAAACCAGTCGAAACTAATGTCAACCAGTCTCTACCAGTCTCTACCAGTCTCCACCAGTCTCTACCAGTCTCTACCAGTCTCCACCAGTCTCTACCAGTCTCAACCTGTCTCTACCAGTCGAAACGAGTCGAAACCAGTAAAAACCGGTCGAAACCAGTCGAAAACAACCGAAACCAGTCTCTACCAGTCTCTACCAGACTCCACCAGTCTCTATCAGTCTCAACCAGTCTCTACCAGTCGAAACGAGTCGAAACCAGTAAAAACCAGTAAAAAACTGTCTAAACCCGTTGAAAACAGTCGAAACTAATGTCAACCAGTCTCTACCAGTCTCTACCAGTCTCTACCAGTCTCCACCAGTCTCTACCAGTCTTCACCAGTCTCTACCAGTGTCAACCAGTCTGTACCAGCCGAAACCAGTCGAAAACAACCGAAACCATTCTCAACCAGTCTCTACCAGTCTCTACCAGTCTCTACCTGTCTCAACCAGTCTCTAACAGTCTCAACCGGTCGAAACCAGTCGAAATGAGTCGAATCCACTAAAAACCAGTCGAAACCAGCCGAAACCAGCCGAAACCGGTCGAAACCAGTCGAAATCAGTCTGAAACAGTCTCAACTAGTCTCAACCAGTCTCTACCAGTCTCCACCATTCTCTATCAGTCTCCAACAGTCTCTACCAGTCTCATCCAGTCTGTACCAGTCGAAACCAGTCGAAAACAACCGAAACCATTCTCAACCAGTCTCTACCAGTCTCTACCAGTCTCCACCAGTCTCTACCAGTCTCAACCAGTCGAAACGAGTCGAAACCAGTAAAAACCAGTAAAAAAACTATCTAAACCCGTTGAAAACAGTCGAAACTAATGTCAACCAGTCTCTACCAGTCTCTACCAGTCTCTACCAGTCTCCACCAGTCTCTACCAGTCTCCACCAGTCTCTACCAGTCTTAACCAGTCTGTACCAGTCGAAACCAGTCGAAAACAACCGAAACCATTCTCAACCAGTCTCTACCAGTCTCTACCAGTCTCCACCAGTCTCTACCAGTCTCAACCAGTCTCTACCAGTCGAAACGAGTCGAAACCAGTAAAAACCGGTCGAAACCAGTATCAACCAGTCTCTACCAGTCTCTACCAGTCTCAACCAGTCTCTACCAGTCGAAACGAGTCGAAACCAGTAAAAACCAGTAAAAAACTGTCTAAACCCGTTGAAACCAGTCGAAACTAATGTCAACCAGTCTCTACCAGTCTCTACCAGTCTCCACCAGTCTCTACCAGTCTCAACCAGTCTCTACCAGTCTCTACCAGTCTCCACCAGTCTCTACCAGTCTCAACCAGTCTCTACCAGTCGAAACGAATCGAAAGTCGTAAAAAACCAGTCGAAAACAACCGAAACCAGTCTCAACCAGTCGAAAACAACCGAAACCAGTCTCAACCTCGAAACCAGTCTCTACCAGTCTCCACCAGTCTCTACCAGTCTCAACCAGTCTCTACCAGTCGACGAAACGAGTCGAAACCAGTAACAACCAGTACAAAAACTGTCTAAACCCGTTGAAACCAGTCGAAACTAATGTCAACCAGTCTCTACCAGTCTCTACCAGTCTCCACCAGTCTCTACCAGTCTCTACCAGTCTCCACCAGTCTCTACCAGTCTCAACCTGTCTCTACCAGTCGAAACGAGTCGAAACCAGTAAAAACCGGTCGAAACCAGTCGAAAACAACCGAAACCAGTCTCTACCAGTCTCTACCAGACTCCACCAGTCTCTATCAGTCTCAACCAGTCTCTACCAGTCGAAACGAGTCGAAACCAGTAAAAACCAGTAAAAAACTGTCTAAACCGTTGAAAACAGTCGAAACTAATGTCAACCAGTCTCTACCAGTCTCTACCAGTCTCTACCAGTCTCCACCAGTCTCTACCAGTCTTCACCAGTCTCTACCAGTGTCAACCAGTCTGTACGAGCCGAAACCAGTCGAAAACAACCGAAACCATTCTCAACCAGTCTCTACCAGTCTCTACCAGTCTCTACCTGTCTCAACCAGTCTCTAACAGTCTCAACCGGTCGAAACCAGTCGAAATGAGTCGAATCCACTAAAAACCAGTCGAAACCAGCCGAAACCAGCCGAAACCGGTCGAAACCAGTCGAAATCAGTCTGAAACAGTCTCAACTAGTCTCAACCAGTCTCTACCAGTCTCCACCATTCTCTATCAGTCTCCAACAGTCTCTACCAGTCTCATCCAGTCTGTACCAGTCGAAACCAGTCGAAAACAACCGAAACCATTCTCAACCAGTCTCTACCAGTCTCTACCAGTCTCCACCAGTCTCTACCAGTCTCAACCAGTCGAAACGAGTCGAAACCAGTAAAAACCAGTAAAAAAACTATCTAAACCCGTTGAAAACAGTCGAAACTAATGTCAACCAGTCTCTACCAGTCTCTACCAGTCTCTACCAGTCTCCACCAGTCTCTACCAGTCTCCACCAGTCTCTACCAGTCTTAACCAGTCTGTACCAGTCGAAACCAGTCGAAAACAACCGAAACCATTCTCAACCAGTCTCTACCAGTCTCTACCAGTCTCCACCAGTCTCTACCAGTCTCAACCAGTCTCTACCAGTCGAAACGAGTCGAAACCAGTAAAAACCGGTCGAAACCAGTATCAACCAGTCTCTACCAGTCTCTACCAGTCTCCACCAGTCTCTACCAGTCTCAACCAGTCTCTACCAGTCGAAACGAGTCGAAACCAGTAAAAACCAGTAAAAAACTGTCTAAACCCGTTGAAACCAGTCGAAACTAATGTCAACCAGTCTCTACCAGTCTCTACCAGTCTCCACCAGTCTCTACCAGTCTCAACCAGTCTCTACCAGTCTCTACCAGTCTCCACCAGTCTCTACCAGACTCAACCAGTTTCTACCAGTCGAAACGAATCGAAAGCCGTAAAAACCGGTCTCCACCAGTCGAAAACAACCGAAACCAGTCTCAACCAGTCTAAACCAGTCTCTACCAGTCTCCACCAGTCTCTACCAGTCTCAACCAGTCTCTACCAGTCGAAACCAGTCGAAACCAGTAAAAACCGGTCGAAACCAGTCGAAAACAACCGAAACCAGTCTCAACCAGTCTCTACCAGTCTCCACCAGTCTCTACCAGTCTCAACCAGTCTCTACCAGTCGACGAAACGAGTCGAAACCAGTAACAACCAGTACAAAAACTGTCTAAACCCGTTGAAACCAGTCGAAACTAATGTCAACCAGTCTCTACCAGTCTCTACCAGTCTCCACCAGTCTCTACCAGTCTCTACCAGTCTCCACCAGTCTCTACCAGTCTCAACCTGTCTCTACCAGTCGAAACGAGTCGAAACCAGTAAAAACCGGTCGAAACCAGTCGAAAACAACCGAAACCAGTCTCTACCAGTCTCTACCAGACTCCACCAGTCTCTATCAGTCTCAACCAGTCTCTACCAGTCGAAACGAGTCGAAACCAGTAAAAACCAGTAAAAAACTGTCTAAACCCGTTGAAAACTGTCGAAACTAATGTCAACCAGTCTCTACCAGTCTCTACCAGTCTCTACCAGTCTCCACCAGTCTCTACCAGTCTTCACCAGTCTCTACCAGTGTCAACCAGTCTGTACGAGAAACCAGTCGAAAACAACCGAAACCATTCTCAACCAGTCTCTACCAGTCTCCACCAGTCTCTACCAGTCTCAACCAGTCTCTACCAGTCGAAACCAGTCGAAACCAGTAAAAACCGGTCGAAACCAGTCGAAAACAACCGAAACCAGTCTCAACCAGTCTCTACCAGTCTCCACCAGTCTCTACCAGTCTCAACCAGTCTCTACCAGTCGACGAAACGAGTCGAAACCAGTAAAAACCAGTACAAAAACTGTCTAAACCCGTTGAAACCAGAGTCGAAATGAGTCGAATCCACTAAAAACCAGTCGAAACCAGCCGAAACCAGCCGAAACCG
>CBDHHR010000616.1:0-7875 GCA_965263245.1 Metamycoplasmataceae bacterium
GTGTGTGCGTCTGTGTGTATGTGTATGTGTGTGTGTATGTGTGTGTGTGTGTGTGTGTGTGTGTGTGTGTGTGTGTGTGTGTGTGTGTGTGTGTGTGTGTGTGTGGGGCGTGTGTGTGTGTGGGCGTGTGTGTGTATGTGTATGTGTGTGTATGTGTGTGTATGTGTGTGTATGTGTGTGTATGTGTGTGTATGTGTGTGTATGTGTGTGTATGTGTGTGTATGTGTGTGTATGTGTGTATGTGTGTATGTGTGTATGTGTGTATGTGTGTATGTGTGTATGTGTGTATGTATATGTGTATATGTGTGTGTATGTGTGTGTATTTGTGTGTATGTGTGTGTGTTTGTGTATGTGTGTGTATGTGTGTGTATGTGTGTTTGTGTGTTTGTGTGCGTGTGTGTGTATGTGTGTGTGTGTGTATGTGTGTGTGTGTGTGTGTCTGTGTGTGTGTGCGTGTGCGTGTGCCTGTGTGTATGTGTGTGTGTATGTGTGTATGCGTGTATGTGTGTGTGTATGTGTATGTGTATGTGTGTATGTGTGTGTGTATGTATGTGTGTATATGTGTGTGTATGTGTGTGTATGTGTGTGTATGTGTGGGTGTTTGTGTGTGTATGTGTGTGTGTTTGTGTGCGTGTGTGCGTGTGTTTATGTGTGTGTATGTGTGTGTATGTGTGTGTATGTGTGTGTATATGTGTGTATGTGTGTGTGTATGTGTGTGTATGTGTGTGTATGTGATTGTATGTGTGTGTATGTGTGTGTATGTGTGTGTGTATGTATATGTGTGCGTGTGTGTCGGAGTATGTATGTAGCATTCTCTGACACATTATATTGAAGACGAGTATACTAAAGACGAGTGTCTCGGGTTTCAAAGTAGCCACGAGAACATTCATCTACAAACGTTTATCACCCAACTGGGTGTTGGGCGTTTTATTAGTTGTCATGACGTCTCATCTCTTAACCAATAACTTCCGGTCGGGTCAACGTTTTTAGTTTGTTTTGTTGAGTTCCTCTGCTGACCCACAGCGTGTCCTTGTCGTGGCCCTAGCCACAATGGCGCCGTATAAATGAGCAAAGTCCTAAAAATATATAATAAATACGATGTTTTTGTTTGCGCCCTTCACATGTGACGGACTCTTCCTCTGGTCCCAAGCAACCATTCATCTAATGCTCTATTAACTACTCGCAAAGCCATTGAATTTCAAGACCTTTTTACGCTAAGCCATTTTAGCGCCGAATGTCACAAAAACGGAACATTACGCGAAAGTGAAGAGAATCAACATTTGGCCCCACCCTCGTACGTGTAGGTCAGGTGGTGTTTTGCTATTGAATAAACCACAGCGGTGGCGTAGACTTGAATCCGGGACTTGATTTATCGTCGGGTGTCGACACACGTTATACGACAGGTCGTGCAGGATTCGTACTTTTTCCACGAGAATAATACCTTACCGATACGTAGAGAATGAGGCGTGAGTGAAGGTGTACGCTGTTATCCATTTCTATGTGATTTGGCAAGACAGCGCAGAGCATTCGTTGCCGGTGTGAGTTTGTAAATGGAGTAATGGGCCAGCGGTTCACTTACCATGGGGTTGCGTGTGAACTATGCCTTGGTAAAATGGAACTGGTAATGATTAAGTGATTAAACAATATACACGTGGTGTATGACCGCAATAAGATGTTCGTCCGCCATTCCACGTGCAACGAAAGAGTTCCCAACAGAAATGACGTTATGCAGGTTGTTTGAATTTCTGTGATGAATTGTTTAGCGTTGAGTGAGTAGAAATTATGTATTTGTGTAGCGTGGTATCAGAGCTGTCAAATTATGACAGATGACAATCGGTGTTTTTCTGCGTGTAGATACAGGCGTAATTTTGTTTGGTGATGCGATCCAGGCAACGCAGTGTCTGGTTTTAGCAGAACTTAAAGTGTGTTTGATTACAGATTGCATTGTGGGGAAATTAAGTATCAGAATTTCACGAATTTTATACAGCACGTGTGTGAATGACGGCTAGTTAATATCTGAAAATATGAATGTCCTGGTAGAAAAACATTACGGGCAACGGAACAAACGCTACAATGGCCGCCTGTGGGGAACTCAAATGTGGTCTTACACCTACTGTTGCTTAGACATTAAAATGTGACGGACTCTTCCTCTGGTCTGAAAGGCACAACTATACCAGCAAGATTATCAAACCTGCTAATAAACGTTCAAATATTAATAAGGGCATTGTTGATATACCAGTACGGTTTGGAAACCCGCAACGTGTTTATGCTATAGAGGGTATGCAAAAGAACCATGTCTAACGTGGTCCAATAATGTGACGTTTATCACTGTGGTCAGTGTTCCACGCCATGGTAAATTAACCATTCACAACATCATACCTGCGTTCCCTTTTGCGAGCAAGACTTTTAGGCCGTAATTGTCGAAGGACCAAAGTTATCGTAAAATGACGGCATTTATTTCATCACATTGACGTACGTTATCGAGCATAATCTCATTGTCTTGTTAGAGTTGTTGTCGAATCCTACCACTCTCTTGAGACAATCACTGTTTGGATATGGTGCTCATGCAGAAGAGAACATGCCAGATGATCAGTCGAGGGAGAGTGGTTTGAATCCAGTTTCGATACCTGGAACATGGTATTCACCCTGATTGTCCTACATGTTTTGTTTTTTCTTCAAAAGAGACGCTTGCATTGTGTCTATGGCCTGGGGAATAAGTCATCCCACAGATGGAGTAAAGAAGTAACCTGGAGTGAATTCACTAAGTTTGGAGAAGGGAAACTTTGAATATAAAATAAATATGTTGTTAAGAGAAGGAGTATTTTAACAGCAGAAAGGTTAACCTGTATAGGACATGAACACGAAAATAAGTTGATTATTCTTATTATGTCCTATTTATCTTTATTCCGCACGCTGGGAAGTGCTACCTTGGCCTCGTAGTCACAGGGGCGGTCATTCAAAACACACGCGTCAACGCTACAAACCGCTGGGGCTATAGCGGAGTCATGTCAAATGTCGCAATCTCAATCGTGAAAATACGATTAAGGAATAACTCTCGCGAAGAATAGGCATACTTTCAGCGTGGCTGAATGCTTTCAAGGCACAACAAATCGATATTTAAATAAACACAATGCAGGTTGTGAAACGCATAATGTCTACAATCAATTCTACCTGCTAAATGGCGGGTAAGTACGTACATATTATAGTACACAACACAGTCACTCACGTGGAACGAGAGACCAGATCCGACATCCGCAGCCTGGGTGACCGAGACTAAGTGTGACGGCGACCTTCACCTTAACGTCTTTCGTCACAGCGCCTGGGCGTACCGAGCTTAGCAGGCGGCGCCGTCAAAGCGTAGGCGAACAGCCGCAGTGTTTGCAGTTCGAATTTCAAGCGGCGGATATTTCGGCGCGCGACAGCCTTCGGATGAACGAAGGGATTCGACGAGTGGATAGGTAGCGGACGACACACAGAGCGACAAAGGAAGGTAGGAATGGGCACTGACCGATTTGTTGATTTGACGTTTCTGTACCGCCGGTGTTTACGTTCTTGTCGGTGTATTTATAACGCGGACGCAGGTGCCGCTGTCCCGTCGGCTTGGGCCGCTGATCAAGTCTGCCGTGGCCTAGTTACGCGAATCCATGCCTGGCTCGTGTAGTTGTCGCTGACACCGTGAGACAGACGTGCGATGTGTCGTCTTGTAAACTACTTTCGTAGTTGACACACTGCGGGATGACAGCGATACCGTACAGTATGCACAGCTGGTGTAAACCCATGACCCGACTATGGTTATTCCACGGTCAGGTCCGCGATTGAAATGCCCGAGGCTAGTCTATTGTCTTGTCAAATCGTATACAGTGTATACTTTGTGTTCATGGTCAGCCACAATACAAGTGCCCTACTGTTTAACTAAAGGAGGTATACAGCACCGTGTGCAGTATTAAAACAAATTGCGCCACCACGAAACCACAAAGGAAATTCTGGCCCAGTCTTTGCACACAACTTGTAGATTTTGGTTACCTATGTTTCTATACGTATTACACACACACACACACACACACATACACATATATATATAAATATATATATATATATATATATATATATATTTAAATTATATATATATATATATATATATATATATATATATATATATATATATATATATATATATATATATAGGCCTACCTGGTCCTAAGTCGAACAAAAGCATAACATAGGTGTATGTTAGTTTAGTTTTAGAAAAGACTACAAGCTAAACTATATGTAGGAATATATAGGCCGACAATGTAGCATTATTATTATTCTCATGTAGACCACGCGGCTAGATGTTACTCATTGAAAACCACGACCATGCCTACATAATAGCCATCAAACTATCTATAGAAGTGCTACGTTTGAACACTTCTTTTCTATGACAATGAAAAGCGACTGGATTTTTTTAATCAAGACACCGATGACACTAATTGCTTATCCAAACACATGTGACAGATGGCTCAGTATAATTATTTACCTGCAACAACAAAGATGCTTTGTTTTGGACATGATAACTCTCAGTTGTTTTGTCGGCAAGACTCTAATAGTCTACCCTAAGATCAGTTTGAGTGTGTTCTCACTTCTGCGGTAAACTTACACAGCGTCCAGCGCTCCCGGTGAAGTTGAGACAGGCTATTCTAGGACTCCTACTTTTGTTCGGCCTAATTAGGAGCAAGCAGCAGTTTGTTGGCTCGTGATTGTTGGTCTGGGACTTCAACCAAGGTCATGTTTGGAAGAGTGTATGGCGGCTGTCATGTTCCTGTTTGAATAGATTAATTGATGAACAGGCGACCATTTTGGCGCAAATACGCTACATCCAAACACATAGTTCCCATGAAAGTTATGAAAGTTAGTATGGAACCGCATGGCCTTCATCGTGTCGTGCGTCATCGGAAGAGGAGACATGATGGATTACTCCATGTACTGTTCTTGTTGTATGTACATACGTCGGATTCCCGCGTTGATAGTTCATATCGCCTTCTTTATTGTGAACAAACAGAAACGTCATTAAACTACGCTGCGATAACCCACAGAGCCAACTAAGTTTAAATCGTGTGAAGTCGTAACAAGACGTTGAACTGATGATTAAACGTGTTGGCACCATAGATTGGCACCCACACGTCTTATGTGCTCGTGGTATGTGTCACTCAGGTGTTGGATTGTTGCGAAATGTAAACTATTATATCGGCGTGTGAGTGGGCGACACTGCCCCGTGTGTCCTTGTCGCCGACTGTCTAGGTTGACGTGTTTACACTACCTATGAGTACGCCAGTGGGATGTCGTTGTTGTACATCGCCAGAGGCGACGAGACATGTGTGATTAAGTTCACAAATGAGGCTGACTGAGGTACTTTCTTTAACCAATGACGCATACATAAATGCACGCAAACAAGGCATATCCAATTGCAGTTTCTTACTAATCATGATCATATATTATTATGGTATGTGTAGTAACTAGCTAAAATAAGAAAACAACAACCATACATGGGACTGCTATTAAGGTCTGGATTGGTATTGGTGAAAGAGCCGCCCCTTGTGAGAAGTAGAGTTGATCTTACACGGATAACGTTTGTAGACATCCATTTATTACGAGTACACATTAGTCATAGGCATAGCTTATAAAACGGTCTGCATAACGAGAAAAAGTGTTCGTAGTTTGTTGAATGGAAGCAAGCGTCGAGTTGGGCAGACTCCAGTTGAATGGAGCATTGTGTGAGACGCAGTGAAGCGTGGCGACATGGCAATGCACCATTTTATCGCTCGCTCCGTGCGGAAAGGCACGGCATAGTCTGTGAGCGCGCCGCGGGTTTGTTTAGAATGGCGACTAGTCCCAGTCCGACATGATGCAGGTTAATAATTCATGTGTTGGTCAGATCGAATATTGATTCAGATTGACGAATCGCGCGTTGCCAGTCGCCACGGACCTTTGATCATTCGACATGCAATCGTCCTATTACAATAGATTAACGCCCACGAACGATCACGCACAAATCCATGCACGCGAGATGACTCATAGAATATCATTTGCACGTAGTGGTCACTGACATACATACATGCATGTAAACATACTCAGACGCGCCCATAGTAGCCCCCCACTGCAAAGGGTAGGGCCAGTGTGTGTGTGTGTGTGTGTGTGTGTGTGTGTGTGTGTGTGTGTGTGTGTGTGTGTGTGTGTGTGTGTGTGTGTGTGTGTGTGTGTGTGTGTGTGTGTGTGTGTGTGTGTGTGTGTGTGTGTGTGTGTGTGTGTGTGTGTGTGTGTGTGTGTGTGTGTGTGTGTGTGTGTGTGTGTGTGTGTGTGTGTGTGTGTGTGTGTGTGTGTGTGTGTGTGTGTGTGTGTGTGTGTGTGTGTGTGTGTTTGTCTGTCTGTCTGTCTGTCTGTCTGCGTGCGTGCGTGCGTGCGCGAGCGCGAGTGTGGTAGAGACTGATAGTGTGATAGATTTAATGATTTAAACCACCCATGGCTCTATATAGCTGCCATGTATCACTCTGCATTGCTGGTCCCGTAATGTATTTACCGACTAGATCAAAACCGCATAGACATTGTGTATGCCATAACCTAGACTGCGAATTCATGATACGTTGTAGGAGTGTTTTATGACCTGGTCGGATAATAAGTTAAGGTAACTGTTTGCTGAAACAAACACACATTGTGTGATATTTGTCGTGGCGTCCAATGGTGATTACATTAACAGTTATTTGTACGAGTTATTACTGTGCCAGTGTACCTTGAATACGGTCTCACGAGTTTGCATTGCGGTCCAGAGTAATCATATCCGTATAAATAGACAGCGAGTGCATAGTCGTCCAATAGTTATAGCCTTGGCTAACACGGACCCTTTCATCAGAGTTTGCTGGGTCCATTTAACCTACACAATGATCACAGGGTTTGCAAAGGCTATAATGGTATATATCATCATCCAGTACATTGTTACAATACCTAATCCGCGGTGCCCATTTACAGACAAATACTCAATTAACGTGCTTGGTTATGGAACACGTAACTATATGGTCTTAACAAACTTGCAAAGCAATTAGCTATAAAAGGTCATGTCCAGGCACCGCGTTTTATTTTTCAGTTATGTACGTGTGACCTTCTGGCAATGCCAATTGTCACAAACTAGGCTTCGAGTCGTGAGTGTAGCTTGTGTTGTGAAGGGATGCTACAACTGGGAGTAAGAATACGGAGCATGAAGGAGGATGGTACAACTTCGAGAAACGATTGCATGGCGTCAGAATAAGAAGAAATGAACGGCATATTCTGTGGTGGCGATGAACTGTGCGAATAGAAATCGAAAGACTGCAACTGTTGAGATCAGAGAATCGTGTAGCAAAGGCATAGAGTGAGACAAGTACAGAATGTATAACACGTACTAGAGAAAGCACGGAATATATACAAACACAAGTCTTTCGATAGACACACAGTGTCCTGCATGTCTCAGGAAGAAGAATAGCAATTAAAGTCGTCAAACCTGACCAGCGAGTCTCAGTTTATTCCGCCATAACAGCTGTGTTGTGTTCGCTGCTACGACTGAGTGACTCGAGACAGCGGTAGCGACAAATTGCATTTCTAACGGCAATGAACAATGCCTATTGTGTAGCGACTATCGTAATAGTTCATATCAAGATTAGATCAACCAGACGGCGCAATCTGTTTCTGAGAATTAGCATATAGAGAGGGTTTCAGATGATATATTGTGCATTGCAGGCGATTGCATTTGCCAGCGGCGATCAAGCTTCGTGGCAGGTTGGAAATATGACTTGCAAAAATGTTATCCTTATGGTGGAAGGCAGCTTAAGACAGTTATACAGTCGAACATGTAGTGTTGAATAGGTAATG
>CBDHHR010000617.1:0-5562 GCA_965263245.1 Metamycoplasmataceae bacterium
TTTTGTATCCGACCACGCTTCTGAACTCAAGGTTATCCAATCAGAGATGGCGGGTTGGCGTTGACGGGATATTCAAAGTTGAGGCCGGCCAACATGTCGACAGCAAAAATGTACGCACTCTTGAATTTTACAAGGAGAACGCAATTGATATTGGGAAGGTTACTTGGATCGAAGAACCAGCAGATGTAGATTCTATCGTGTTGAATAAGACAGAAGTGTTGGTGATCGAACTGGCCAAAACGCGGCTGAATGGAAAGATGTTGAAAGCATATGTCACTGCAAAAGTACCTTTGCAGGTAGGTTCATGAAATTGTCTGCATGCACGTACTGGAAACGATGCTGGCCAAAACAAACTTTATAAAAGTATAATTATATATGTGCCATAATTTGTACGATTCGTAAGTTATAATATTTATTCCTCACTGCAAGTATGTATTGTAGTACGGCCAGTATTCTTCTCGTGAGCGCGCGTGCGGTTTGCACTTCTCTCAATCAGTATGTTAATTAAATCTAATATCGTTACTTAAAATTAGAGAATCTGAACTTTGATGAAATAGCTACAACAAATGTATTACATAGAAATGCATTATTTGTTCTCATGTTAAATATAATCAGGATGTCCATGTTACCTACTGTACATTTCAGATTAACTTCACTTAGCCATAATAGATTTTATATACCAGCATTAAACAATGGCATATCACCATATGTGCACGATATACAAGATGACCATCTTAGATTCCAATAAAAAGATGACTTTTGGTACAGGTCCTCACAATCAACATCAGTTAGTTTTGTGTGGATCTGGGCCATTACAATTTTGTGCATTCTGTATTCACAATTCCATGATTTGCTTTCAGGAAATTTTACCCACCGTGAAGGCCACTTTATTGCAAGGTGCCACAAAAACAAATTGATGAAGTCATCGACAGCCACTATTTTAGGAAACCTGAAGGTATTTTATGAAATAATTAATTGTCAAACTAATACATGTACAGTTTGCTATGTGACCTGTATTTTAAAGATGTATATACTATGAACAATGTTACATGCACTCCAGTGATAAAGCCTTCAATGGGGTTTTGTTCGCATAGAATTGGAAATCTTTATAATTCTGATATATGTCCATTTTAACATAGCAGCTGTAGAATTGTAGGACACCTATGGCAAAGACAGAGAAGTAGAGTGTGAACATTGCACAAGCTGCAACACTGCTTAACCATGGTTGAAGCGGAAAACACGATAGTACTCAAGTCACTGGAAAAGGCTCGTGACAGCACCGAGCGAATCAAGGTGCTGGAAGAAGAGAAGTCAGCACTCTTTCTGGCATTAAGAATGGCGAAAGGTAATAATGTTTTATTATATATTACTGGTGTAAGATACTTTACATGCAAGTTATTCTGTATTTTATGTATACTATTTTATTTATTTATTAGTATTTTTATAACATTTACATATTTCTAAGTAAGTTATAATATTATATAATGTATGCTTCTGTCATATATGCCTATCAACTAAATTACCAAAATGTTGGCACCTGTTCCCAATGATGCTGTACTTTCTCTCTCCTCGCCATGTATTATTGTTGCATGAAAATAGTAGGTGTGGCAGATGCAAGTTATTTTATTCTTTTTTATTCAGTAGCCATCATTAATCCTTTAGCTTTCAATGTGCAATATGTCTACATGTATAATGTGTACCTTGGCTTTAAAAAATGATTGAATTTTATATTAACATGCATAAGTACGCACCTTGGCTTAGCATCAACCACATATGTTGCATATATTTTGTAGATAATTTATTACCTACACAGTTGTAACAAAACTGTTGTATCTTTAAAATATGCTGACCATTTCATGGTTGCCACTAAGACACCGCAGCGCCATATGAGCTGACCGTCGGTGATTTGTGGTGTGTCCCATATGCATTGCTAAGTACACACCATGGGGCACAAATTTGTGTGTGCACATGTTTCAAGGTATTTAATTGTATCAAAACAACGCACTCGATCCTTAACCTCGACACATTAGATAATAGACAACGCGACCAAAGACTAAAATTTATGTACAGAACTGTCAGAGGATCTATCCCAGCCCTCCCCACTGAAACTTTCTTCTGGCCCCCAAAAAACAAACAAGACACATTAAACCTAAACACTTCCCCACCATGTATCCTCAAATTTTGTCCAACAACACCAGAAGTTTTATAGTACCCACAGCCCACACTGAACAATAATTTAAGAATTCATTTTTTGTAAAAAAAAAAAAAAAAAATTGCCGACTGGAACCAACTAAACGAGTTGCAGGTCCAGGCTGAAACCATAACTGATTTCAGTCACCTCATCTGCGGCTCAAACATTCAATAACATGCGCACACACCCCCCACGTCGTATATAATAGCCAATATTGGTTTCTTTACGATGTATCCCATTCAGATTCAGATCATGTACTGGTGTGACCGTGAACTTCAAATGCGATTTTCTCAGTTTGAAGCTTTATACCCCGGGCATGTTCAGTGTCGAATAACTTTGGCTGTGCGTGCGCGACATTTTTGACATGTGACTCATTTCGTTAGAACAGGTCACATATATTTAATTTATATGAAATAATTTGTGGTCGTGTCAAATTGTTAGAACATATACCAATTATCCTGGTTTTATTAGCCAAGGTTGTTAATTTATACCTTAGCCTGTACATGCATTGTAATGGGTAATTTTGAAAAATAACTGCGTTTATGGCATATACAGATATTCTTATATTTGGTTGTTTATGAATGCAATTAACAATACTTGCACACAGTTGTGTGTCCATATTCGAGTAATTTTTAGACATAATGTTTGTCATTTATTTCATTCATTATTTCAATTCAAAACACTGTCCACAATCCGATGTCAGGAACACATGTTTCTACTGCCAAATCATCAGTGCAGCAAGCAGGCAAAGCAACTTCTCATTTCCCACTGGAAACATAACCTCATGGCTCGGATCATTCCTTGTTCTCCCACTCGATCTCCCACATCCAGCTATCTTCCCCCTGATCAAACCGCAGTGACACCTATTGTCACTGCTTATTAACACTCACAATTAATCACCAGGTGGAGTTATATATATATATATATATATATATATATATATATATATATAAATGTACAGCGCCATGACATCTATGATAACTATAATTGTATTGTACGTGCTTATTTTCATTTCTGCAGCTGCTGCCCAAAGCCTATTCCCGCAGAAGACAGATGGTGACATAAGATCTGTCATCCGGCAGAAATTGAACGGGGCAGTCAAAGTAATGGCTACAACAAATGTCGTCAACTAGGACCACCATGCCTTCATTACAGTGTCAGCACATGCCAAATTAGGATGTCTTTCATAATGATTTTCTTGTAATAAAAACGTATGATATCATATATATATAACTTGTAAGATCAACAGATATACACATGTATTCGTTGTACTACTTTTTATAGAATTCTATATAAAACATCGTATAGAATATTTTGTCGATATTTCTTAAAACAATAGAATATTTGATAGTATTTTTTATGTTTTTCTATATGAAATATCCTGTAGAATAATCTGTGGGATTTGTTTTAGTTTTCTACTGAAGTTATCGTATGGAATAATCGGATTTTTTTCAGGAAATATCCTATTGAATTTCTATAGGATTTTTCCTACAGAAAACTCAAAATCCTGTACAATATTCTATAGCATATTTCCTATGGAAAACTAAAAAAAATACTATAGAATATTCTTTAGGATATTTCCTATAGAAAACTAAAAAATACTATAGAATATTCTTTAGGATATTTCCTATGGAAAACTAAAAAAAATACTATAGAATATTCTATAGTATTTTTATGGTTTTCTATAGAAAAATATTCTATAGAATATTCTATAGCATTTTTATGGTTTTCTATAGGAAATATTCTATAGGATATTTCCTATAGAAACCATAAATATTCTATAGAAAACTATAGGCAAAAATTCTATAGAATATTCTATAGAAAACTATAGGCAAAAATTCTATAGAATATTCTATAGAAAACTATAGGCAAATATTCTATAGAAAACTATAGGCAAAAATCCTATAGAATATTCTATAGAAAACTATATACAAAAATTCTATAGAAAACTATTGGCAAAAATCCTATAGAAAACTATATACAAAAATCCTATAGAATATTCTATAGAAAACTATCTACAAAAATTCTATAGAATATTCTATAGAAAACTATTGGCAAAAATCCTATAGAAAACTATAAGTAAAAATCCTATAGAATATTCTATAGAAAATGTAAAGTTTTTTTTGCCAAGGGAAGTTTCTAAGTTATGTAACCTATACCTCTGGCGAGATGACCATGTTTGTATTACTTTAAAATATAATTGTATTGTAAATATGTCATGCAAATACATGTGTCATGTAGTAAAAGGTCTGACTTATTTTGGAATAGCAACTATCCCTTGGCAATTTTCTATAGAATAGTCTATAGGATTTTTGCTTATAGAAAACTATAGGATTTTTGCCAATAGTTATCTATAGAATATTCTATAGAATTTCTGTATATAGTTTTCTATAGAATATTCTATAGGATTTTTGCTTAGTTTTCTATAGAATATTCTATAGGATTTTTGTGTATAATTTTCTACAGAATATTCTAGTGAATATTTATGTTTTCTATAGGAAATATCCTATAGAATATTTCCTATAGAAAACCATAAAAATGCTATAGAATATTCTATAGAATGTTTTTCTACAGAAAACCATAAAAATTCTATAGAATATTCTATAGAATGTTTTTCTATAGAAAACCATAAAAATCCTATAGAATATTCTATACAGTGTAGTATTTGTTTTGGTTTTCCATAGGAAATATCCTAAAGAATATTCTATAGTATTTTTTATAGTTTTCCACAGGAAATATCCTAAAGAATATTCTATAGTACTTTTTTATAGTTTTCTATAGGAAATATCCTAAAGAATATTCTATAGTATTTTTTTTTCTATAGGAAATATCCTATACGAAATATGCTATAGAATATTGTACAGGATTTTGAGTTTTCTGTAGGAAAAATCCTATAGAAATTCAATAGGATATTTCCTGACAAAAATCCCAGATTATTCCATAGGATAATTTCAATAGAAAACTAAAAAAATCCCATAGATTATTCTACAGGATATTTCATATAGACAACTATAAAAAATACTATAGAATATTCTATATTTTATTGTTTTAAGAAAAAGTTTTGAAAACACAAGACCTAGAAAGTACAGCCGAATGTGGATGGCTCCCATTCTTCCTCTCTCTCTCTCTCTCTCTCTCTCTCTCTCTCTCTCTCTCTCTCTCTCTCTCTCTCTCTCTCTCTCTCTCTCTCTCTCTCTCTCTCTCTCTCTCTCTCTCTCTCTCTCTCTCTCTCTCTCTCTCTCTCTCTCTCTCTCTCTCTCTCTCTCTCTCTCTCTCTCTCGCTGTCTCTCGCTGTCTCTTTCTTTCTGTCCCTTCATGGGAATCACCACCTCTTCTCCACCAATCACGTCTCTCGCTCCCATCTCATCCAG
>CBDHHR010000618.1:0-10707 GCA_965263245.1 Metamycoplasmataceae bacterium
ATACGTACCACTCAATGCGTTGACTGCGTTGACTACAAGAACAAACTCATAGCGAGCTTGGCACGATATATGTACCACTCAATGCGTTGACTGCGTTGACTACAAGAACAAACTCATAGCGAGCTTGGCACGATATATGTACCACTCAATGCGTTGACTGCGTTGACTATAAGAACAAACTCATAGCGAGCTTGGCACGATATATGTACCACTCAATGCGTTGACTGCGTTGACTATAAGAACAAACTCATAGCGAGCTTGGCACGATATATGTACCACTCAATGCGTTGACTGCGTTGACTATAAGAACAAACTCATAGCGAGCTTGGCACGATATATGTACCACTCAATGCGTTGACTGCGTTGACTATAAGAACAAACTCATAGCGAGCTTGGCACGATATATGTACCACTCAATGCGTTGACTGCGTTGACTACAAGAACAAACTCATAGCGAGCTTGGCACGATATATGTACCACTCAATGCGTTGACTGCGTTGACTACAAGAACAAACTCATAGCGAGCTTGGCACGATATATGTACCACTCAATGCGTTGACTGCGTTGACTATAAGAACAAACTCATAGCGAGCTTGGCACGATATATGTACCACTCAATGCGTTGACTGCGTTGACTATAAGAACAAACTCATAGCGAGCTTGGCACGATATATGTACCACTCAATGCGTTGACTGCGTTGACTACAAGAACAAACTCATAGCGAGCTTGGCACGATATATGTACCACTCAATGCGTTGACTGCCTTGACTACAAGAACAAACTCATAGCGAGCTTGGCACGATATATGTACCACTCAATGCGTTGACTGCGTTGACTATAAGAACAAACTCATAGCGAGCTTGGCACGATATATGTACCACTCAATGCGTTGACTGCGTTGACTACAAGAACAAACTCATAGCGAGCTTGGCACGATATATGTACCACTCAATGCGTTGACTGCGTTGACTATAAGAACAAACTCATAGCGAGCTTGGCACGATATATGTACCACTCAATGCGTTGACTGCGTTGACTATAAGAACAAACTCATAGCGAGCTTGGCACGATATATGTACCACTCAATGCGTTGACTGCGTTGACTATAAGAACAAACTCATAGCGAGCTTGGCACGATATATGTACCACTCAATGCGTTGACTGCCTTGACTACAAGAACAAACTCATAGCGAGCTTGGCACGATATATGTACCACTCAATGCGTTGACTGCGTTGACTATAAGAACAAACTCATAGCGAGCTTGGCACGATATATGTACCACTCAATGCGTTGACTGCCTTGACTACAAGAACAAACTCATAGCGAGCTTGGCACGATATATGTACCACTCAATGCGTTGACTGCGTTGACTATAAGAACAAACTCATAGCGAGCTTGGCACGATATATGTACCACTCAATGCGTTGACTGCGTTGACTACAAGAACAAACTCATAGCGAGCTTGGCACGATATATGTACCACTCAATGCGTTGACTGCGTTGACTACAAGAACAAACTCATAGCGAGCTTGGCACGATATATGTACCACTCAATGCGTTGACTGCGTTGACTATAAGAACAAACTCATAGCGAGCTTGGCACGATATATGTACCACTCAATGCGTTGACTGCGTTGACTACAAGAACAAACTCATAGCGAGCTTGGCACGATATATGTACCACTCAATGCGTTGACTGCGTTGACTATAAGAACAAACTCATAGCGAGCTTGGCACGATATATGTACCACTCAATGCGTTGACTGCGTTGACTATAAGAACAAACTCATAGCGAGCTTGGCACGATATATGTACCACTCAATGCGTTGACTGCCTTGACTACAAGAACAAACTCATAGCGAGCTTGGCACGATATATGTACCACTCAATGCGTTGACTGCGTTGACTACAAGAACAAACTCATAGCGAGCTTGGCACGATATATGTACCACTCAATGCGTTGACTGCGTTGACTACAAGAACAAACTCATAGCGAGCTTGGCACGATATATGTACCACTCAATGCGTTGACTGCGTTGACTACAAGAACAAACTCATAGCGAGCTTGGCACGATATATGTACCACTCAATGCGTTGACTGCGTTGACTATAAGAACAAACTCATAGCGAGCTTGGCACGATATATGTACCACTCAATGCGTTGACTGCCTTGACTATAAGAACAAACTCATAGCGAGCTTGGCACGATATATGTACCACTCAATGCGTTGACTGCGTTGACTATAAGAACAAACTCATAGCGAGCTTGGCACGATATATGTACCACTCAATGCGTTGACTGCGTTGACTATAAGAACAAACTCATAGCGAGCTTGGCACGATATATGTACCACTCAATGCGTTGACTGCCTTGACTATAAGAACAAACTCATAGCGAGCTTGGCACGATATATGTACCACTCAATGCGTTGACTGCGTTGACTATAAGAACAAACTCATAGCGAGCTTGGCACGATATATGTACCACTCAATGCGTTGACTGCCTTGACTATAAGAACAAACTCATAGCGAGCTTGGCACGATATATGTACCACTCAATGCGTTGACTGCGTTGACTATAAGAACAAACTCATAGCGAGCTTGGCACGATATATGTACCACTCAATGCGTTGACTGCGTTGACTATAAGAACAAACTCATAGCGAGCTTGGCACGATATATGTACCACTCAATGCGTTGACTGCGTTGACTATAAGAACAAACTCATAGCGAGCTTGGCACGATATATGTACCACTCAATGCGTTGACTGCGTTGACTATAAGAACAAACTCATAGCGAGCTTGGCACGATATATGTACCACTCAATGCGTTGACTGCGTTGACTACAAGAACAAACTCATAGCGAGCTTGGCACGATATATGTACCACTCAATGCGTTGACTGCGTTGACTACAAGAACAAACTCATAGCGAGCTTGGCACGATATATGTACCACTCAATGCGTTGACTGCGTTGACTATAAGAACAAACTCATAGCGAGCTTGGCACGATATATGTACCACTCAATGCGTTGACTGCGTTGACTACAAGAACAAACTCATAGCGAGCTTGGCACGATATATGTACCACTCAATGCGTTGACTGCGTTGACTACAAGAACAAACTCATAGCGAGCTTGGCACGATATATGTACCACTCAATGCGTTGACTGCGTTGACTATAAGAACAAACTCATAGCGAGCTTGGCACGATATATGTACCACTCAATGCGTTGACTGCGTTGACTATAAGAACAAACTCATAGCGAGCTTGGCACGATATATGTACCACTCAATGCGTTGACTGCGTTGACTACAAGAACAAACTCATAGCGAGCTTGGCACGATATATGTACCACTCAATGCGTTGACTGCGTTGACTACAAGAACAAACTCATAGCGAGCTTGGCACGATATATGTACCACTCAATGCGTTGACTGCGTTGACTATAAGAACAAACTCATAGCGAGCTTGGCACGATATATGTACCACTCAATGCGTTGACTGCGTTGACTATAAGAACAAACTCATAGCGAGCTTGGCACGATATATGTACCACTCAATGCGTTGACTGCGTTGACTATAAGAACAAACTCATAGCGAGCTTGGCACGATATATGTACCACTCAATGCGTTGACTGCGTTGACTATAAGAACAAACTCATAGCGAGCTTGGCACGATATATGTACCACTCAATGCGTTGACTGCGTTGACTACAAGAACAAACTCATAGCGAGCTTGGCACGATATATGTACCACTCAATGCGTTGACTGCGTTGACTACAAGAACAAACTCATAGCGAGCTTGGCACGATATATGTACCACTCAATGCGTTGACTGCGTTGACTACAAGAACAAACTCATAGCGAGCTTGGCACGATATATGTACCACTCAATGCGTTGACTGCGTTGACTACAAGAACAAACTCATAGCGAGCTTGGCACGATATATGTACCACTCAATGCGTTGACTGCGTTGACTATAAGAACAAACTCATAGCGAGCTTGGCACGATATATGTACCACTCAATGCGTTGACTGCCTTGACTATAAGAACAAACTCATAGCGAGCTTGGCACGATATATGTACCACTCAATGCGTTGACTGCGTTGACTATAAGAACAAACTCATAGCGAGCTTGGCACGATATATGTACCACTCAATGCGTTGACTGCCTTGACTATAAGAACAAACTCATAGCGAGCTTGGCACGATATATGTACCACTCAATGCGTTGACTGCGTTGACTATAAGAACAAACTCATAGCGAGCTTGGCACGATATATGTACCACTCAATGCGTTGACTGCCTTGACTATAAGAACAAACTCATAGCGAGCTTGGCACGATATATGTACCACTCAATGCGTTGACTGCGTTGACTATAAGAACAAACTCATAGCGAGCTTGGCACGATATATGTACCACTCAATGCGTTGACTGCGTTGACTATAAGAACAAACTCATAGCGAGCTTGGCACGATATATGTACCACTCAATGCGTTGACTGCGTTGACTATAAGAACAAACTCATAGCGAGCTTGGCACGATATATGTACCACTCAATGCGTTGACTGCGTTGACTATAAGAACAAACTCATAGCGAGCTTGGCACGATATATGTACCACTCAATGCGTTGACTGCGTTGACTACAAGAACAAACTCATAGCGAGCTTGGCACGATATATGTACCACTCAATGCGTTGACTGCGTTGACTACAAGAACAAACTCATAGCGAGCTTGGCACGATATATGTACCACTCAATGCGTTGACTGCGTTGACTACAAGAACAAACTCATAGCGAGCTTGGCACGATATATGTACCACTCAATGCGTTGACTGCGTTGACTATAAGAACAAACTCATAGCGAGCTTGGCACGATATATGTACCACTCAATGCGTTGACTGCGTTGACTACAAGAACAAACTCATAGCGAGCTTGGCACGATATATGTACCACTCAATGCGTTGACTGCGTTGACTATAAGAACAAACTCATAGCGAGCTTGGCACGATATATGTACCACTCAATGCGTTGACTGCGTTGACTACAAGAACAAACTCATAGCGAGCTTGGCACGATATATGTACCACTCAATGCGTTGACTGCGTTGACTATAAGAACAAACTCATAGCGAGCTTGGCACGATATATGTACCACTCAATGCGTTGACTGCGTTGACTACAAGAACAAACTCATAGCGAGCTTGGCACGATATATGTACCACTCAATGCGTTGACTGCGTTGACTATAAGAACAAACTCATAGCGAGCTTGGCACGATATATGTACCACTCAATGCGTTGACTGCGTTGACTACAAGAACAAACTCATAGCGAGCTTGGCACGATATATGTACCACTCAATGCGTTGACTGCGTTGACTACAAGAACAAACTCATAGCGAGCTTGGCACGATATATGTACCACTCAATGCGTTGACTGCGTTGACTATAAGAACAAACTCATAGCGAGCTTGGCACGATATATGTACCACTCAATGCGTTGACTGCGTTGACTATAAGAACAAACTCATAGCGAGCTTGGCACGATATATGTACCACTCAATGCGTTGACTGCGTTGACTATAAGAACAAACTCATAGCGAGCTTGGCACGATATATGTACCACTCAATGCGTTGACTGCGTTGACTATAAGAACAAACTCATAGCGAGCTTGGCACGATATATGTACCACTCAATGCGTTGACTGCGTTGACTATAAGAACAAACTCATAGCGAGCTTGGCACGATATATGTACCACTCAATGCGTTGACTGCGTTGACTATAAGAACAAACTCATAGCGAGCTTGGCACGATATATGTACCACTCAATGCGTTGACTGCGTTGACTATAAGAACAAACTCATAGCGAGCTTGGCACGATATATGTACCACTCAGTGCGTTGACTGCGTTGACTATAAGAACAAACTCATAGCGAGCTTGGCACGATATATGTACCACTCAATGCGTTGACTGCGTTGACTATAAGAACAAACTCATAGCGAGCTTGGCACGATATATGTACCACTCAATGCGTTGACTGCGTTGACTACAAGAACAAACTCATAGCGAGCTTGGCACGATATATGTACCACTCAATGCGTTGACTGCGTTGACTACAAGAACAAACTCATAGCGAGCTTGGCACGATATATGTACCACTCAATGCGTTGACTGCGTTGACTATAAGAACAAAAGCATAAGGTTGAACTCGCCATAATCATTGTTCCATGCGATGGCCTCACTACATGAAGATAATTATTGTTGTCTTATGGAGTTATACACGTTACATTTACTCCACGCTGCCTCAACTACAAGTACAGCAAAAAGTATGAGTATGAGTACACACCGGTAGTACGTGTCCATGGTCTGTCACATGACACACACTTCCCATGGTCTGTCACATGACACACACTTCCCATGCTCGCTATAACATTTGGACACCGTCGCGTCAACGAGACACTGGTAATCGTGAGGCTCTCGCAGCATATCAATATTAGTGAAGCACCTCCTCAAGGGGATGATTGTGGTACTTACGATTTGACGGTGTCACATTCACAGCATTTAGGTAATAACCTTTTACAGCGCCTATTTCTTGTGGAGTCTGTGTCTACAGGCGCAACGTGCAATATACATTAGGCGTACTCGCTAACGCTGACGGGGACGTGAAAGGGTCATCATTTCACCAAGAGACCGTCGACGGAATGACATTTCAAACAAACAAATCTAGCGGTTATTTTTGCAAAACGTGGCTATCGGTTCACATTATTTGATGGTGATCGGGAATTGATTCCATATTATGGGCGTAGCTACATAGGTAGCAGGTTTGCCATATTTTAGATTTCAGAAAGCACAATTGTTGGGAAACAGATTATCTAAGTGTCCTATGGATATGTTGGATACTAGACAAGTAATTAAGGTCTTGCTGACTGGTTGCATCGGTTGTGTACTGTCCATGAGACAAGATGCCACATAGCCTCGGTTACCCAGGTTCCGTGAGGTGGCAGCACTTTTAAGCCCCTCAACTCCGCTCTGTGCATTTGTTAGGCCTTACCCCAGATTAGGGTAGAGACGCTGATTGGCTCTCAGGCCAACTACGAAATATAAATTAAAATAACGATATACTTTTACAAGATAATGATATCCTATGAAAAGTAGTCAACATTGAACTTATAGTAACACAAAAATAATTAGAAATTCAAATTTACAGTTGTTTATAAAATAAGAATTACGGCAGGATTAACCAGAATCCGTGAGGTGGCAGCATTGTTTAGCCCGACACGAAAAATATACACATTAAATAAGGATACCTTTTCATCAAATAATGCTGTATATAAAAACTATTCAAAATTAAACTTAGAGACTCACCAGACTGTCTTCTCGGGGTAGTTCCGCAGCCGACCGACAGTCGGTTAAGCGAGACTAGATGCCACGCCGTCATTACTCACGAACACCATGGTTAGCTACAGTCACTTGACATCACCAATCGTCAAGGCATTACACCCGTTGTTCTGTATATATATATATATATATATATATATATATATATATATATATATATATATATATATATATATATATATATATATATATATATATATATATATATATATATATAGAGAGAGAGAGAGAGAGAGAGAGAGAGAGAGAGAGAGAGAGAGAGAGAGAGAGAGAGAGAGAGAGAGAGAGCACCTCGTCAAAGAGGTGGTTGTTCTACTCACGAGTTGACGGTTCCGAGACTCATGCCGCGCTTTTTGCGGTAGTGGACCATCGGGTCCATCTCGAGGCGGTTGGGACACTTGCCCTCTCCCCGCATCACCTTGGCGTACTCGTCCGGGTCACTGATGACGACGGACGTCACTGCGCCGATGTTCTCCTTGTAGACCGGACCGTACTGCTCCGACCGGATCTGCATCACCTGGTACAAGACGGCCTTGCGGAATCTAGCCTCGACTACCCAGGCTCCGCGAGGTGGCAGCACGTTTAGCCCTCTTGCGGATAACATTCAAAAGCCGGTTAATTGATTGGACTGTCTTCTCGATGAAGTTACCCGCCGAGCAAGAGTCGGTTAAGTGACACTGTGTAGAATCATAACGTAACTGGCAGTCACACGGGTCGGGTAGGGCGTGTACGTCACCCGATACACCTAGTTGTAAGCACGTCCCGTACACGAGATAAGGTTGTGACATTGTTGGCGAGAAACAAGTAAATTCTTATATAGCGCAGTGTCCAATCTTCAGGATTTCGCAAAGCGCTTTACACTTTACTGCCTGTCAGACCTGTTCAATCGATCACCATCTCGGATTCTATGTAAAGAATTCAGCTACGCTGCATTTAATGCGCTAAGGCTAATCGTCCACAAATATTTACCACTGTCTATAGTCATGTACTCAGCCATACATATGACTGCACTGGAGATATTTAAATTGAAAAAAACCCATATAATTCGAAACCCCGTTCTCTTAGTCGATAGTCCGAAGCTCTAACCACCGTGCCACAGAGCTACTTGCGCGCGCGCGCGCGCGTGTGTGTGTGTGTGTGTGTGTGTGTGTGTGTGTGTGTTTGTGTGCAGGTGCGTGTGTATGTGAATGCTTGACTCCTAACTTTCCCACACACCCGTCTTACCTCGAACATTTTGTTGAATCTGAAGCCGCCTTTCCTCGTATACTCCAACAATGTTCCTATGAAGGGTAAGCCTTTTGGTCCTGGCATCTCGCTATATGGTTTCAGCGCCTGAGTGCCGTCCACGGGGCAGGATGCCACGCCACCATTACCAATTGTCGCCATGGTACGTTTCGCTGCAGTCACCTGACATAAGCAATCGTCAAAGAGATCATATTCTTTGTTTTGTGTACATATAAAAATTCTTTAAACATAAAAATATGTTAATAAAAAAGCAAATATCTACGTTCTAATATTCACATCTCGTTGCTTTGCTACATTATAAATAAAACGAGGGAATATATATATATATATATATATATATATATATATATATATATATATATATATATATATATTATAAAATGAACATATATTATATATTAAATTAAACACTTCACTGTTCTAACGGGGTTATATGTGACACACACCTTTATTGTTGTAAGGCCAACAGGATAGCGTCTAATGTTTGTTCCGACCAGTTGAAACGGAGTAACACGCGAGGCCGCCACTGTCTTCAGTACTGTCGACGCCATCTTGCTATCTAAAACAGAAAAGTTCGGTAAACGATTTATACAAAGGCGACAGTTTTATTTAAACGTACTGCGCTCTTAATAACAAATTCCACCAACTATTTCGAATGTGCTGCATCAAAATGTAAGTCATGGCTTGTCGATTGTTAGTAGCGTGAAACGAAATTGTCCTGAAAAATACCCATTACCAGTTCATGTTTAACACATTTTCTTTTAAGCGTAATCTGTCGTTGGAATTATTTACGTAAAGTCTAAATATAAAGTAAAGTACATACAAGTTCTTATATAGCGCAGTATCCAGTCCTCAGGACGGTTCAAAGCGCTTTACACTTTACTTCCCTGACAGACCTGTTCACTCAGACACCATCTCTGCTTCTCTGGGAAGCATCCAGCCATATGCTACAATTAATGCGCGAAGGCTGCTCGTACATATATCAACTTTTGTCTACAGTCAGGTACTCATTTATACAGCTGAATGAACTGGAGCAATGTTGAGTGAACAAACATGCCCAATGTTTAATACGGCAGCACAGGATTCGAAACCGGGTTCTCGTAGTCGAGAGTCCGAAGCTCTACCCCTGAGCCATTGGGCTCTAAACATCACCCAGTGTTCACCTAAACGCAACTGTCCTCCACTCTTAGTTCATCTACAAAAATGCGTACCCTTGGCCAGACCACTGACTTACCTCGCGAGACGGAAACAGTAAAATGTGCGCGCATCCTTTGGTTATATACCTTTCAAAGACGTAATCCTGCTTGACTCGGGATTCACGAATAACAACAGAAACAGCAGGCTCAGTGGAGGCTGACGACTTTGTCTCTCTCTCCTGCGGCGGAAGATAATTCAATTAGGCTTGCCGAGAACCAGGTTACGAAAGTCGACTCCAAATTTAGTAGTACTAAGACCTTAGATAGTTTAGTCTACGTCACACCGGTTGTTAATCAAGTCTTAGGCTTATATTTAGTGATGCAGATATAAATGTTTATGCCAGTGTTGTAACACTTGCATGTGACAATATTATCACGATGTCGTATTTGAATTACCAGTACCAGATCAACCAAATAGTCAACCACAACACTTTTGATCTGTTCCAAAGACTGGATACTGCGCTGCATAAGACAACCTTTATAATACTATTATAATTTTTTTATATAGGACAATAGACAGTCGTCAGGACAGCTTAAATCGCACCTTGCTATTTATCCCCAGGGAGATTGATCAATCTAATATCAGCGCAATATCTCACCTGCAGAGCTTCGGATTATCGACGAAAAGAACCCGGATTCGAATCCTGTTTACTCACTCTACATTGCTCCAGTTTACTCAACTGTATGAATGAGTACCTGGCTACATACAATATAGGATAGTTTGGTGGAGCAGCCTTAGCAAAGTAATTGTAGCGTGCGTGTGTGCTTCCTAGAGAATTTGACATGGCGTTTGATTAAACAGATCTGTCAGGGAAGTTAAGTGTCAAGCGGTTTCCTGAGAACTGGATAATG
>CBDHHR010000619.1:0-7234 GCA_965263245.1 Metamycoplasmataceae bacterium
ACGCCACATTGGCATGGAATTCGATCGAACGTCCCGAGACGTTTCATCCACTGTAAACGTACATTAATTTATATATTATGCTTTCGTGTTGACGGACATGTTATACGATATCAATATTTAAATATGTGTGAAGACGTAGCAGTCTCGTGTGATGAATACGGCTAGCTGTAGATGATTCTAAACATCCTTTCCGGCATCGAGCCAGCACACCTGTCGTCGGGCCACAAGTCGACGTTCCATCGGCTGTAAATGTACATCAGTGTACATAGTATACCTTCACATTGACGGACATGTCAGAATGTATCCATATTTAGCTATGTGTGAGACTTCGGAGTCATACGAGTTCAACAGCTGATTGTAGGATGATTTAAACAAGCGTTCCGCAAAATGTTCCGCAAAACGGTGCCGCATTTTACACACGTCAAGAACACGCAAAAGACGGCACAAAGACCCTAATTGCGTCAGGGCGCCCTATGTCGGATTAGTTATTGTGGTACCTCTTTGTTAGACTACGTCGGTACCTAAATTTCAGTTTTTTCTTTTTATAATTACGCCCGCGCCTAATAATCGTTCTAGTTTGTTCTAGGTAAAAAGTATATACAGTGGGTCTGTGCTCCTCAACAAACCGACAAGGACGAGTGCCAGACGGCCGATGTGTATTGCGCTGACTTGAAGGCTTGAGTTTGCAAGTCTGATCTCTGTTATGGCGCCTTGTTTCAGAGCGTCTCCGTCGTTTCCATGGTTACGCTAGTGCCTGTGCCGTTAGGTGGCTATAAGAAGGGTTCGTAATTTCGTTGAATTGACGGTCGTGCTGTCTGCCAGCTTGAACAGTGAAACACTCGCCAACATAGGCACACGTGTGTCCTGGTCACCACGGATATCTGCAAAGACCAGCTTTCAACAAGAACTCGACATAGTGAATTATGGAATATAGGTCTAGTGTAATGCGTTGTTGTTACCTGCAAATGCATGTCTTCTATCTCATAACGACACAAGCCAAGAAAGTATTCGTGTATTGTGAATTTCCTGAAACGATTAATTCACACACTGCATCGTGCATGTAACATGATCTTCGTCTTATTCGCCTTTTCCCACTAGGTGGGGTCAGCGGTCCGAATTCTTGATTTCCAAATGTTCTGTCTTGGGCACCCTCCGGGCTGATCCGCAGTTCATGCATATCCCTTCGCAAGCAATCCATCCATCTCCCTCTTAGTCTTTTTCCTGGCACTATCATGTCAACATCTGCTCTCACTTCGTTGTTTTCTTTCATTCTCTGCATGTGTCCATACCTGCGTAGTTTCATTTCATTTCTCTGACTTTCTCTTGTATGCTATATACTCCTAGCTCCTTTCTGATGTCCACACTCTTTATTTTGTCTCTCAGTGTTACACCTTTAATTCTGTTCAACATCCTCATCTCTGTTTTCTCGAGAATATGTTCCTCCTTCTTTCTAACTGTCCAACATTCTGCTCTGTACAGAAGAACTTGTCTAATGACAGTAATGTAGAGCTTGATCTTTAATATCCTTGGCATTTTCTTGTCACAGATAACTCCAGATAGGTCTCGCAACTTGCCCCTGGCTGCAATAACTCTTGCTTTTATTGCTTCCTCTGATCCTCCTTATTCACTGATGGTGACACCTAAATATTTGACTTTATTCACCTGCCTGAGTCTTGTGCCTTGGCGTCTTTGATATTTGCTTTTGTTCCTCTCCTGCTACTGACCATCACATCCGTCTTCCCGTTGTTGACTTTTAGTCCCTTGCTCTCCATCCCAATCTCCCAACCAAGCCACCTCCTCTGCATCTCCGCCTCTGTGTCTATTACTACTGTCAGATCGTCAGCAAACAGCAGTTCACATATAGACATATAGTACTACGATAAACAGGAATGGGCTTCGCTTTGATCACTGGTGTAGGCCAACTTTGATGGGAAACTCGTCAGTTCTACCATGCGTGGTTCTCACTACTGTTGATGCTCCATGGTATGTTGCTTCTACTGGCCTGACTAGCTTCTCTGGGACCCCTCTCCTTCTGAAACACCAATACACCTGATCTCTGGGCACCCTGTCATACGCTTTTAACAAATCTACGAAGGTAAAGAATAACTCCTTGTGGACTTCTATGTGTTTTTCTTGCAGTTGTTGTACGATAAATACTGCATGTGTTGTACCTTTCCTTGGACTAAATCCAAATTGCATGTTGTTGACTGTGATCAGTTTTCTGAGTCTGCGCTCTAGGATCTTCTCAAACAGCTTCATCCCATGTTCCAACAGCTTAATGCCTCTAAAGTTACCACATGATAGTGGGTCCCCCTTTTGCTTATATATGGGGACGATCTCACTTTTCTTCCACTCTTTTGGTATATGTTCCTCTTCCCAAGCTTTCTTCAGTATTTCATGCATCACGTCCTCTCCACTCTCCCCTATGTGTTTGATGATCTGAGCATCCTGCAGCATTTCATTTCCCTTCTTCACGCTCTTTTTGGCTTTCGTCACCTCTTCCCTTGATATTTCGTGGACTGGTCCTTCTACTGCTGGTACTTCTGCAAGCTGTTTTCTACATTTAGTAGGTTGCTGACATACTCTCTCCACCTCTCTTTGATCTTTACCTCATCTATTAGCATCTCCCCTATTTGGACTCTAATCACATTCACTTCCCCAATATATCTTCTTGATCATGTCCTTTGTTTTGCCACCTTGTAGATCATCCGCTCACCTTCCTCTGTTCCCATCTTGTCATACCACTCTTTGTATGCCTCGTTTTTAGCTTTGGCTAGTGCAGCTTTTGCCTATCTCTTCAAGTTCTTATAGGCCTCCTTCAGTTCGTTTCCACCCTGCATCTGCCATTTCATTCTCAGGTTCTCCTGCACCTCTTCACTCCACCACCAGGTGTCCCTCTCCAGGTGTTTCCCTCCACATAGCTCTTCTGCTGCCCTCATGACGACTTTCTTTAATAATTTCCAACTTTCTTCTGCATTAGTGTCTTTTTCTCTGGACGTTCCCCCATGTTTTGCTTCTTTTGTCCTCAGGACTGCACATAGCAGCCGATGCTGAGATTTAACCTCCTCTCCTGGTATTACCTTGTATTCTCGCATTTCCTTCAGATCAGCTCTTCGTGTCTTGATGAAATCAATTTGTGAGCTGTTCCCCCACTCTTATAGGTGATTAGATGCTCTTCCTTTTTGTTGAAGAAAGTGTTTACTAGTGCCAAATCTAGGCTCTCCATGCTTTCCAAGATCTTCTCCCCTTCTCTGTTCCCTATGCCATAGCCTTTTCCTCCATGTACTCTTTGAAAAACACTTCGATGTTATACAATGTGAATAACTAACAATAAATGTGGGACAATGGCTTCACGTACTTGGATGAACATCTATCCGGAAGCTGAATACCTGCTTTATAGCTCCAGTTAGAATCGTCACGTGAGTCAAATATAATACAAGGAGAGGGCGGGAGGGCGGGCAGACAGGCAGACAGGCACTCAGGCAAGCGCGTTAAAAACCAAACAGCGTCCTTACATAAACATCTTAGCGCACTCAAATGTACTCATAGTTTGTGCATAATTACATAGGTGGAAGAGAATGTTAATTTGTTTGTTTGATGTGTTATGCGTGGGCGGCGTCGACCGTTTCGACATTATTTTGCGATTATTGGATATGTTATTTAGACGGAGTCTCAGGTTTACAAGGAGCCCATATACACCGCCAACCACTGCCATTAGGCCTATCGCTGCAGCAATTTTTTATGCAAACATTATTTGTTTCGATGACACGGATGAACTGCACAAAAATAGTGTGTCCTCGAGTGGGTTATCACTGAAGAGAACAAAAGTATATTTCTGAGATATCTTATTTGATTCATACGTACTGGCAGGCACGCAGGCAGGCAGGCAGGCAGGAGGGCACGCAGGCACTTAGGCACGCAGCAGGTACGCAGGCACGCAGGCACGCACGCATGCAGATAGGCAGATAGGCAGGCAGGCAGGCAGGCAGGCAGGCAGGCAGGCAGGCAGGCAGGCAGGCAGGCAGGCAGGCAGGCAGGCAGGCAGGCAGGCAGGCAGGCAGGCAGGCAGGCAGGCAGGCAGGCAGGCAGGCAGGCAGGCAGGCAGGCAGGCAGGCAGGCAGGCAGGCAGGCAGGCAGGCAGGCAGGCAGGCAGGCAGGCAGGCAGGCAGGCAGGCAGGCAGGCAGGCAGGCAGGCAGGCAGGCAGGCAGGCAGGCAGGCAGGCAGTCAGGCAGGCAGGCAGGCAGGCAGGCAGGCAGGCAGGCAGGCAGGCAGGCAGGCAGGCAGGCAGGCAGGCAGGATTCATACGTACTGGCAGGCACGCAGGCAGGCAGGCAGGCAGGAGGGCACGCAGGCACTTAGGCACGCAGCAGGTACGCAGGCACGCAGGCACGCACGCATGCAGATAGGCAGGCACGCAGACACGCACGCATGCAGATAGGCAGGCAGGCAGGCAGGCAGGCAGACAAGCAGGCAGGCACGCACGCACGCACGCACGCATTCACGCTGACACACAGGCACGCAGACACGCAGGCACACACTTTGCAAGACTGTAAAACTGAATTATGTACAGTTCGTATTCCATGTATAACGAACTTTAAATGATTCCTATTTTTTTGGCATATTGGAGTTTTTGTAGTAGTTTGTATAGTTTGTCCATGAAAATAAAATGGAATATGAAAGTGCAAGTGACTTGTGTACATGACGCGTGGGTGCTGGCTCCTAGGTTTGTGTTTATTTAACTTTACGTTCTCATGAATAGAACATGCATGTTGATGGCTTTGTGCCTGCTAATTTGTGTTTAGTCACATTACTAAGCTCTAAAAAAGCTCGTAATATAAAACATTTCGCCTGTAAAGACGTTCAACTGAAAAATAAAATGTAAGATAGAATAATACGAAAATAACCTTAAATGATAACAAATATTATATATCAGCTAGCAATTACGTTTTAAGAATCGTAACATAATTATCTGTCTGTTGATTTTGCTACATTAAACTACTGCGTTTCTATCGTCATTCGCTCTTTAAAAAGAGTGGAGGCTGCAAAGTGGTTTTGGGAACGTACTTTGCAGATATTATACATGCCATATCAAGAAGGGACAAATACAAGTCCACTACCAGTAGCGGCTACTTTCACCAGGTGGAGAAGGATTTTCCTGCCTACTCCGTCAGGGGCCGCCACGATGAAACAAAAGAGAAAAAGGCGATCTCGGTTAACGTGTTATCACGGAGCTATATTTCTATGACTGTAATTACTTCCGTTTCATCATGGAACTATTAACGAGACCCACTGCAAAATCAGTTGAACCACAACTAAGACGTACTTTACAAATGAGTTTTATGCAGATATATTAGTTGTGAACATCTCGACAAACACAAACGTGGGATATACATAAAAAAAGTGTACGGAAACACAAAATCAAAACCAAAAAACATGCACAGTATTGCAAATGTAGGCCTTACATGGACACGCTGACAATTTTGCCTTCGGTAACGCATGAGTGGCCGCCCACGACCGTAGGCGTGACGGATCTATATAGTGGCGCTAGGTTGAGCCCTATTTCGGAGGTAACCATATTATAAATGCAATTATTTATAAACCTGTATGATTGCAACCGTGTTGAGTGATAGAAAGAACGCATTGATCTATCCCGTAGACGCAGATAATATAGATATAGTGAACAGTTGAGGTCGATCTGTGCAGCAAACGTAATTAAACAGTTATAGTGTCTTCCGTTTCTTTTAAATAGATACATTAACATTCACGCTCTCCCTCATTCACACACGCACGCACGCACGCACGCACGCACGCACGCACGCACGCACGCACGCACGCACGCACGCACGCACACACACACACACACACACACACACATACTGACACACTTTCTAACACGCCCACTCACAAACACATGCATCCATACTCACACTCACATATACACGCACACATGTACACCTGATAAAATGATTGATACAAACGCCGTCTATCTACCTGCCACGCCACGCCACGCCACGCCACGCCACGCCACGCCACGCCACGCCACGCCACGCCACGCCACGCCACGCCACGCCACGCCACGCCACGCCACGCCACGCCACGCCACGCCACGCCACGCCACGCCACGCCACGCCACGCCACGCCACGCCACGCCACGCCACGCCACGCCACGCCACGCCACGCCACGCCACGCCACGCCACGCCACGCACGCCACGCCACGCCACGCCACGCCACGCCACGCCACGCCACGCCACGCCACGCCACGCCACGCCACGCCACGCCACGCACGCCACGCCACGCCACGCCACGCCACGCCACGCCACGCCACGCCACGCCACGCCACGCCACGCCACGCCACGCCACGCCACGCCACGCCACGCCACGCCACGCCACGCCACGCCACGCCACGCCACGCCACGCCACGCCACGCCACGCCACGCCACGCCACGCCACGCCACGCCACGCCACGCCACGCCCTCAATATATATATATATATATATATATATATATATATATATATATATATATATATATATATATATATATATATATATATATATATATATATAGGAAGTGTCTTGTCCGTATAGCCTGGAGTTTTGGAGTGGTTTTATACTGGGAGAATTATTTCCAAGGGGCTTGTTTCCGAAGGAATTCATCAAAAGGAGGGAGAAAACATTTCTATCTTTGTCAAAACCTTGTATTACGTATAACTCTGACCTGACAATGCTAACTGGAGCACTGCAGCCATACGGCTTCCGGTGAGATTTTATCGCAAGTACATGAGACCATTTTCACCCATTTATTATTTAGTATTCACATCATATTACACGCACAATGCGGTGTGTGAATAAATCTTCCCAAGAAATTCACAATACACGAATAATGTATTGGCACGTGTCATCATCAGGTAGTAGACATGCATTTGCAGGTAGAAATAATGCATTACGCTAGACTTGGTTTAGTAAGACGAGTTCTTGTTAGAAAGCTGGTCTTTGTATATAATATTATATCCGTGGTTGCCACGAAACACATGTGTCTACGTTGGCGAGAGCTTCCATTTCATTGTTTATGCTGGTAAGTAGCACGATCGTCAATGCAACGAAATCACGAGCCCTTCTTACAGCCACCTGGAGGCACAGACCGCACACAGAACCAGCGTAACCATGGAAACGACGGAGACGCTCTGGAACGAGACGCCATTGCAGAGATTAGACGTGCAGACGCAATATGTC
>CBDHHR010000620.1:5000-12345 GCA_965263245.1 Metamycoplasmataceae bacterium
ACGCCCACAGCAAGTCCGCCTGTGGAACAGACGGGGAATGGGAAATGGATGGGAATAGTTAGGAATTAAGGCAATGGGCTATATTGCTGTATGATGTATAATTCAGTGCGCGCGTGAGTGTATGTTAGGCCGTCCATACTTGTGCGTGTGCGTGTGCGTGTGCGTGTGCGTGTGCGTGTGCGTGTGCGTGTGCGTGTGCGTGTGCGTGTGCGTGTGCGTGTGCGTGTGCGTGTGCGTGTGCGTGTGCGCGTGCGCGTGCGCGTGCGCGTGCGCGTGCGCGTGCGCGTGCTGTGTGTATGGGCGTGTGCGTGTGCGCGTGTCTGTGAGTCTGCTTGTGTGTGTGCGTGTGGGTATGCTTGTGAGGGTGCTGGTGCAGGCACGAGCGTGCGCGTGTCCGTGTGTGCACGCGCGTGCATGTACATTTGCATGTGCAAGTGCATGTGCGTATACGTGTGCGTATGTGTGAATCTTATGTGTACCTGTTAGTGACGCTTTCGGATTGTTCACAAACATATCAACCTGGGCAGCGAAAGGGGCGACCTCACGAGATATGATGTTCACCAATTCCTTTTCTTTTCTGTTTCTGGGTCTACAACGTGTGCATATTGTTACACTGTTAAGCACATCGAATATGTTATACACGACAGTAAACATACATACATACATACATACATACATACATACATACATACATACATACATACATACATACATACATACATACATACATACATACATACATACATACATACATACATACATACATACATACATACATACATACATACATACATACATACATACATACATACATACATACATACATACATACATACATACATACATACATACATACATACATACATACATACATACATACATACATACATACATACATACATACATACATACATACATATGAGTGCATGAGTGCATGTGTATGTATATGAATGCTTTTATATATATATATATATATATATATATATATATATATATATAATATATACAGTGTATATATATATATATATATATATATATATATATATATACACTGTATATATTATATATATATATATATATATAATATATACAGTGTATATATATATATATATATATATATATATATATATATATATATATATATATATATACACTGTATATATATATATATATATATATATATATATATATATATATATATATGAGGCTTTACAGAGACATATACACACATATACTCTCTTTGTCTCTCTCACACACACACACACACACACACACACACACACACACACACACACACACACACACACACACACACACACACACACACACACACACACACACACACACACACACACACACACACACACACACACACACACACACACACACACACACACACACACACACACACACACACACACACACACACACACACACACACACACACACACACACACACACACACACACACACACACACACACACACACACACACACACACACACACACACACACACACACACACACACACACACACACACACACACACACACACACACACACACACACACACACACACACACACACACACACACACACACACACACACACACACACACACACACACACACACACACACACACACACACACACACACACACACACACACACACACACACACACACACACACACACACACACACACACACACACACACACACACACACACACACACACACACACACACACACACACACACACACACACACACACACACACACACACACACACACACACACACACACACACACACACACACACACACACACACACACACACACACACACACACACACACACACACACACACACACACACACACACACACACACACACACACACACACACACAGTACTCACGTGTCGTACACTGTGGCTATCGACCCGCCTCCGATGCCACTGCTGTGCGGCTTCACGACCCCGACACAGATGATGCCTGCGATGGCGGCGTCAACGGCCGAGCCACCGCGTCTGCCGAGAATGTCACTGCCACGAACGCATGTTCTTAAGTAACGCTATAACAATTCTAAACGTTTCGAACATGGAGTCTCTCTCTTTTCATTAAACGCCTTGTGTCGCGCCAACTATTGAGAAGGCATTAATGTTGTTAAACTAGACACATATTACCTGTAACATCTTAGTACTTACAGTGACGAAGCAAATAAAGATTGCCGTGAAAATCGTTACTTTACAACAGTACTACACTGTTGTTAGTAGCGACTGGCGAATTGGAAAGTGTAAGCATTCGTGACGTCAATATCACAACAATGGCGCAGTCCATGTTGTCTAAATGGTATATCTACATATACGATAAAACCACTAGCAGTCTGCTGGCATAATAGTCTTGATTGTAGTCGCTAATTGTTATTTTTGTTCCTATAATAGAAGCGTATTGTTTTGTTTCGCTTTGATTTTTTGGGTTTTGTTTACCGTAAACTTACGTGGCAATTTGCGAGCAGATTTCTGTATCGCTGCTTACAGCTGCATAGCGATACTTGGCGGAAATGGAGCGACGTGGCTGCGTTGGAGTAGATTCATTCGCGGCGCTACACGATTCGTCTATGGAACAGGACGATTGTCGGTTGCGAAAGACTAACGTGAGTGTGACAGCTGCTGCCACAATTGCAATCACAACCAGCCCTAAAGCCACCAGCACGGAACATCTGCAAACAGCACATCAAATTTATTTATTTATTGGGCGGGCGAAGATCAGCGCGAATAAAAACTAAAAACGATCTCGATGATCTGTTTTTGGTGTAATCTTTGTGACGTGAATATTCCCACTCCTGAGTACTTCACACACCGCTGGATTTAACGTGTGTTCGACGTGAGTTCACACAAGTTGAGACGTCAAGAGGAGCGACATGTGAAATGAGACGATGCGTTAAGCGAAACAATAATGTCAACTGAGACGATAGAAGCGAATTGTCTTGTAGATCTTTGTTATAGCACCATGACACGCAGTATAAATTTTACATATTACAGCAGAATGAACACAAAGGATTGGACCGTTAAAGGGTTACATGAACCAACGCACTGTCATATACATCATGATATACGTCATTCCGCTTTTCAGTTACTATGAATGCATCTTTCTTGCCACGTGTAGTTTACGGGTTGTGTTGGAAAATAAAATCATAGCCTTAGGGGGTGATCTTCGACGTCTTGATTTGTACTGGCCGGACAACCGTGATGAAACAAAAGTAATTAAGATACCATATTTACTTTTTCTGTAATGGACGTACGTCAATGTTTCAAGGTTTATGAGAGTAAAGTCCTTTTTTAATATTACCATGCACCACTGGATTTTTGTCACCATACATATCAATTATTGTGTGGTGACAAAAAAATATTATGGTTAGATTTATGGTTAGAGAGAGAGAGACAGAGAGAGAGAGAGAGAGAGAGAGAGAGAGAGAGAGAGAGAGAGAGAGAGAGAGAGAGAGAGAGAGAGAGAGAGAGAGAGAGAGAGAGAGAGAGAGAGAGAGAGAGAGAGAGAGAGAGAGAGAGAGAGAGAGAGAGAGAGAGAGAGAGAGAGAGAGAGAGAGAGAGAGAGAGAGAGAGAGAGAGAGAGAGAGAGAGAGAGAGAGAGAGAGAGAGAGAGAGACAGAGACAGAGACAGAGACAGAGACAGAGACAGAGACAGAGACAGAGAGAGAGAGAGAGAGAAAGAAAGAAAGAGAGAGAGAGAGAGAGAGAGAGAGAGAGAGAGAGAGAGAGAGCGGCTTTGTTGTCTACCAGTAAACGTGACTATAGAATTATCATTATTATAGATATTACCACATGTTAACTTACGTGTGGGTCACCTATGTGTGTACAGTTCGTGAACTAGACTCACTTGGATCGGCTTCGTCGACGCTTCGGCTCGCCTGTCTCTGTCACTTGCCTAGTCCCCGTCTCTCCTGCGTGTGAGACCGTTGGTAGGACAGATGACATAATGAAACCTTGACACACACTCGTCGTCTGCAGTGACAAATTTACCCAGTTGCCAACACCATATACGTACAGTGGCCGATTAAATATCGCAACTGCAAAATTAAAAAGATGTAATAACGAAATTAATAGTCCACAGTACTTCTTTTAAAGTCGCAACTATCATATTAAAAAGACGTAATTACAACATATTTTCTCTCCCGTCATATTGACTAGCTGTTCTTACTTGTATGAGTGGCTGTTGAGTTGATGCCTCACTCATTAAGACAATGGTCTTGAGCGAAGGTCTGTATATCTATAGATATACAAATTGTTCATTTAAAGCAGTTCATGTCTCGTTCTGTATGTAGCCGAGAGGACGGTACGTTTTGCAGTTCAGGCAGACACACCAGTAAACCAATAAAACACCAGTTTATATATATATATATATATATATATATATATATATATATATATATATATATATATATATATATAATCTAACACCAATGTTGCACACAGCTATAGGGCTATGCTTTACTTGTGCTATAACAACACTAAATGACTATCTTTAATCTGTCAAAATATACAAGAAATTGAAACACAAAGTATATAAAATACAATATATGATGGTATTTACTACGATTAATGAACATTTGTTTAGTGTTTATTAGAGGTAATTTCAAATATTTGCTATGACGTAATACATATAATTATTAACTAATTTGTTGTGTTACACAAACCATTCATGTAGCGAATTTGTTTTACAAATTACAGAATAATATTTGATATAATACAACTGTAGTGAACATGTTTGATCGTCATTCAGTAATTCCATTTCCTGATAGCGAGATAGTGTTAATTGTTTTAACACATAATTCCGAAAGGCTATATGATGGTTAATACTACGTCAATATTCTTATATTTTTATATAACAAACATGTTATGAAACCTCACGAATGATACTGCTAAAGATTATGGCAGTAGATGGTGTTCTTGTTTTTTGGCTGGCCTAAACTGCAAAAATACATGAAGGCATATGTACATATGTACGTATGTATGTACGCGTATACGTATGTACATACATATTTATGTATGATTGTATGTATGTGTGTATGTATGTATTTATGGGAAATGGGTGTACTTAGTTCAAGTATCCTCTATTTAGGATTTTTGGAACATGAACAATGACCCTAATGCACTGGCAACGGAGTATAGGTGGCGGATGTGAACTCTAAATTCATGATGACTGATCAGGTGTACCTGTAAAAAAGATGGGGTTATATGAGTTGCCTAAAAGTGAATAACATATATATTGGACAAGACTACGCGTATATACCGGAAGCATAGGAGTACATCCAGCCGGCATATTCCCATGGCAATATACATTAAACAAATATCACTAATGCAAGATCGACGATAGCAGTTGATGTTCTCCCTTCTGTCCTGTTAAAAATAAAAAATGATTAATGTATATTTTTGTTTCTTTTTCTTTTTTATATTTGTGTAGATGGTGTACATTTTAAAGCGAGAGGGACCCTGTTGTACTTGAAAAACATGAGATATGCAGTGAGAAAATATGGTCTGAAATAAAAAAGTTAACTTAAGCAGGGCATTTCGAAACTGTGGTGCAGCCCGCAACTAACATTATTCACCTCTCCAGTAAGTGCACGTTTAATACAGCTGTATGCCTAAGCAGTTTTTGCTATATGAACCTTTGGTAAAACAATATTAGCTATTAAATATATGTTTTGTATTGTATCAATTATTTAAAATTCCTTCTGATAAACAATTACTCAAATCTAACTGTAATTAATACCGTCAGACAGTATTCATTTTAATTTTAAATGAGTTTACTTTTTTAAATACTGGGTATTTTATTTACAATGTGTGTCAATGCTATGAGGAAACCTAAAATGACGCTATGCACCTTTAATATATGCATAACAATGCACTTCAATATTGGTTTAAACGGTTTAATAACAAACTAAGGCTACCAACACAAACAAACAAGCTCCTCGCTCCCAGCTCTGCCTTCGTTAATTGTGATTCGCCTGGATTACGACCATGTAATCAGCAATGTGTTGACCTATGGGTCAAGCAGAGTAGGTGGCGATATGTGCGTGTACCACGCCGAAGGTTTATAGCATCATCGGTAGCCGTCCCTTGGCCGCCGACCACCGTGCTATCGTCACCCACAGTACACTCATCTAGTAGGAAGCACTGGTGTATCTGTGTCCCGCTTCCTGAATTTGTAGTTACCTCAGGTGGTAAGACATTGGTCAATGTCATTGGTCGATGTGTTCGACTATTGTTCTTCCCCTGCAACAGTTACTCCAGAAGGACGACCCACTACGAAGTATAGACCAGACCATCTGACTCCACCTTTCATCTTACCAGTGGCTATGTTGTAACGCCATACCCAGTTTCTTTTCAGGAAAAGAGCCTGTATGACGTACCCTGTCTTCGGGCGAAGCGAGGCCTTGCGACTTTCCCGTCAAGATATGCTACGATTTAACTACATGGCGTCACGAAAGGCATTCACCATACTGAATTGTCCATTCCCCGGATCATTGTTAGGAGAAAGGCTAGTATTTATCGGGTTTATGCTAGTCTGTGATCGCGACCTCTTATGCGAATGAGAGGTGTTGCTGCGCCACTGTGGGTTAGCCCGATCATCGAATCGGGATCTAAAGTAGGTCTGACGACGACGTGGTGTGTACAATACCGTACAATGTGGCCCTGTTATCCGCGGTTATAGCAGGTGATACGCAAATGTTGAGTATCGCGGATATCCTCTCTCTGGTGTGTGCTATAGATTGGAGTGCTGTAATTACCATTTTTACGGTGCGACGGGTTTTCCAACACATTTATCCGATATATCAGCGCGTAGATCTCAGCATCGTCGCTGGCAATTGTGTCGTGGGAGCTCGCCTCATGACAACCAGTGTTGCTAGTGTACATACGCCGCTATTATCTGGTTTAACCACCGTACACTGGTTATAATGATCACTTTTGTCATCAACTGTGTGCACCAGCCGTTCGAGAGACGCATCACTCTCAACAGAACACAGGCGCCGAGTGAAATTGCCCGTCACCGTGGCTGTGAATGGTCCCTTCATCAGTGTCAGACGACTTTGCAGATCGCGGTTTGGATAGGCCCGTCGAGCCAAGTCATTCGACTCATTGGCAAAAACTCGCAACGGTTCGGTAGCACCCCTTTCGCGTTTCCTGAACCTGCTTAGTGCAACTCCACTGCCGAACTGGCTGTATTGCCACAGCAGCGCCGCACGGACAGAACGGTATTATTTTGGGTGTACATTAGGGGAAGGGCGGGAAGTGGTCCCCCCTCTGTCACAACATTCCTGGTATGCA
>CBDHHR010000621.1:0-5536 GCA_965263245.1 Metamycoplasmataceae bacterium
GCAATGACGTTGATAGTCATTGACCCGTTCGTGTGGATTGAGCCGGTGGCCTATTTGTCAGAGCGCAAAGTTTGCGCTTGTGTCAAATGAGTAAGTGTCACTTCACGATTATAATGTCGTGTGTTCAATCCACACTTCGGAACTTCGGAACGTTTGGCATTCGGTCAAATTCGGCTTACGGATAAATTCGGCTTTCGGTTAAATTTCGATCTTGGACATGCGTTATTCTTAACATTTTACCTGAATCAAATTCGAAATTTTTATTATTTCTTGGTTAAGACATGCTCTCACCATAACATTTGTCATCATCACAAGCACAAAAAATTTTTTAAAATATCCTTCTTAGCGCTCAGAGGAAAGAAATACCTGCAAAACTGATGGCGACCTGCTGCTTAGAGCGAAGATGAATTGCCAAGGGTGCAGGACACTGATGGACCTGAGCAGCATAACAATTAGCATGGAATGACGTTGATAGTCATTGACCCGTTCGTGTGGATTGAGCCGGTGGCCTATTTGTCAGAGCGCAAAGTTTGCGCTTGTGTCAAATGAGTAAGTGTCACTTCACGATTATAATGTCGTGTGTTCAATCCACACTTCGGAACTTCGGAACGTTCGGCATTCGGTCAAATTCGGCTTACGGATAAATTCGGCTTTCGGGTAAATTTCGGTCTCGGACATGCGTTATTCTTAACATTTTACCTGAATCAAATTCGAAATTTTTATTATTTCTTGGTTAAGACATGCTCTCACCATAACATTTGTCATCATCACAAGCACAAAAAATTTTTTAAAATATCCTTCTTGGCGCTCAGAGGAAAGAAATACCTGCAAAACTGATCGCGACCTGCAGCTTAGAGCGAAGATGAATTGCCAAGGGTGCAGGACATAGACCTGAGCGGCATAACAGTTAGCATGGAATGACGTTGATAGTCATTGACCCGTTCGTGTGGATTGAGCCGGTGGCCTATTTGTCAGAGCGCAAAGTTTGCGCTTGTGTCAAATGAGTAAGTGTCACTTCACCATTATAATGTCGTGTGTTCAATCCACACTTCGGAACTTCGGAACGTTCGGCATTCGGTCAAATTCGGCTTACGGATAAATTCGGCTTTCGGTTAAATTTCGGTCTTGGACATGCGTTATTCTTAACATTTTACCTGAATCAAATTCGAAATTTTTATTATTTCTTGGTTAAGACATGCTCTCACCATAACATTTGTCATCATCACAAGCACAAAAAATTTTTTTAAATATCCTTCTTGGCGCTCAGAGGAAAGAAATACCTGCAAAACTGATCGCGACCTGCAGCTTAGAGCGAAGATGAATTGCCAAGGGTGCAGAACACTGATGGACCTGAGCAGCATAACAATTAGCATGGAATGACGTTGATAGTCATTGACCCGTTCGTGTGGATTGAGCCGGTGGCCTATTTGTCAGAGCGCAAAGTTTGCGCTTGTGTCAAATGAGTAAGTGTCACTTCACGATTATAATGTCGTGTGTTCAATCCACACTTCGGAACTTCGGAACGTTCGGCATTCGGTCAAATTCGGCTTACGGATAAATTCGGCTTTCGGTTAAATTTCGGTCTCGGACATGCGTTATTCTTAACATTTTACCTGAATCAAATTCGAAATTTTTATTATTTCTTGGTTAAGACATGCTCTCGCCATAACATTTGTCATCATCACAAGCACAAAAAATTTTTTAAAATATCCTTCTTAGCGCTCAGAGGAAAGAAATACTTGCAAAACTGATCGCGACCTGCAGCTTAGAGAGACGATGAATTGCCAAGGGTGCAGGACACTGATGGACCTGAGCGGCATAACAATTAGCATGGAATGACGTTGATAGTCATTGACCCGTTCGTGTGGATTGAGCCGGTGGCCTATTTGTCAGAGCGCAAAGTTTGCGCTTGTGTCAAATGAGTAAGTGTCACTTCACGATTATAATGTCGTGTGTTCAATCCACACTTCGGAACTTCGGAACGTTCGGCATTCGGTCAAATTCGGCTTATGGATAAATTCGGCTTTCGGTTAAATTTCGGTCTCGGACATGCGTTATTCTTAACATTTTACCTGAATCAAATTCGAAATTTTTATTATTTCTTGGTTAAGACATGCTCTCACCATAACATTTGTCATCATCACAAGCACAAAAAATTTTTTAAAATATCCTTCTTAGCGCTCAGAGGAAAGAAATACTTGCAAAACTGATCGCGACCTGCAGCTTAGAGCGAAGATGAATTGCCAAGGGTGCAGGACACTGATGGACCTGAGCGGCATAACAATTAGCATGGAATGACGTTGATAGACATTGACCCGTTCGTGTGGATTGAGCCGGTGGCCTATTTGTCAGAGCGCAAAGTTTGCGCTTGTGTCAAATGAGTAAGTGTCACTTCACGATTATAATGTCGTGTGTTCAATCCACACTTCGGAACTTCGGAACGTTCGGCATTCGGTCAAATTCGGCTTATGGATAAATTCGGCTTTCGGTTAAATTTCGGTCTCGGACATGCGTTATTCTTAACATTTTACCTGAATCAAATTCGAAATTTTTATTATTTCTTGGTTAAGACATGCTCTCACCATAACATTTGTCATCATCACAAGCACAAAAAATTTTTTAAAATATCCTTCTTAGCGCTCAGAGGAAAGAAATACTTGCAAAACTGATCGCGACCTGCAGCTTAGAGCGAAGATGAATTGCCAAGGGTGCAGGACACTGATGGACCTGAGCGGCATAACAATTAGCATGGAATGACGTTGATAGTCATTGACCCGTTCGTGTGGATTGAGCCGGTGGCCTATTTGTCAGAGCGCAAAGTTTGCGCTTGTGTCAAATGAGTAAGTGTCACTTCACGATTATAATGTCGTGTGTTCAATCCACACTTCGGAACTTCGGAACGTTCGGCATTCGGTCAAATTCGGCTTACGGATAAATTCGGCTTTCGGTTAAATTTCGGTCTTGGACATGCGTTATTCTTAACATTTTACCTGAATCAAATTCGAAATTTTTATTATTTCTTGGTTAAGACATGCTCTCACCATAACATTTGTCATCATCACAAGCACAAAAAATTTTTTAAAATATCCTTCTTGGCGCTCAGAGGAAAGAAATACCTGCAAAACTGATGGCGACCTGCAGCTTAGAGCGAAGATGAATTGCCAAGGGTGCAGGACATAGACCTGAGCAGCATAACAATTAGCATGGAATGACGTTGATAGTCATTGACCCGTTCGTGTGGATTGAGCCGGTGGCCTATTTGTCAGAGCGCAAAGTTTGCGCTTGTGTCAAATGAGTAAGTGTCACTTCACGATTATAATGTCGTGTGTTCAATCCACACTTCGGAACTTCGGAACGTTCGGCATTCGGTCAAATTCGGCTTTCGGATAAATTCGGCTTTCGGTTAAATTTCGGTCTTGGACATGCGTTATTCTTAACATTTTACCTGAATCAAATTCGAAATTTTTATTATTTCTTGGTTAAGACATGCTCTCACCATAACATTTGTCATCATCACAAGCACAAAAAATTTTTTAAAATATCCTTCTTGGCGCTCAGAGGAAAGAAATACCTGCAAAACTGATCGCGACCTGCAGCTTAGAGCGAAGATGAATTGCCAAGGGTGCAGGACATAGACCTGAGCAGCATAACAATTAGCATGGAATGACGTTGATAGTCATTGACCCGTTCGTGTGGATTGAGCCGGTGGCCTATTTGTCAGAGCGCAAAGTTTGCGCTTGTGTCAAATGAGTAAGTGTCACTTCACGATTATAATGTCGTGTGTTCAATCCACACTTCGGAACTTCGGAACGTTCGGCATTCGGTCAAATTCGGCTTTCGGATAAATTCGGCTTTCGGTTAAATTTCGGTCTCGGACATGCGTTATTCTTAACATTTTACCTGAATCAAATTCGAAATTTTTATTATTTCTTGGTTAAGACATGCTCTCACCATAACATTTGTCATCATCACAAGCACAAAAAATTTTTTAAAATATCCTTCTTAGCGCTCAGAGGAAAGAAATACTTGCAAAACTGATCGCGACCTGCAGCTTAGAGCGAAGATGAATTGCCAAGGGTGCAGGTAACATGGACCTGAGCGGCATAACAATTAGCATGGAATGACGTTGATAGTCATTGACCCGTTCGTGTGGATTGAGCCGGTGGCCTATTTGTCAGAGCGCAAAGTTTGCGCTTGTGTCAAATGAGTAAGTGTCACTTCACGATTATAATGTCGTGTGTTCAATCCACACTTCGGAACTTCGGAACGTTCGGCTTTCGGATAAATTCGGCTTTCGGTTAAATTTCGGTCTTGGACATGCGTTATTCTTAACATTTTACCTGAATCAAATTCGAAATTTTTATTATTTCTTGGTTAAGACATGCTCTCACCATAACATTTGTCATCATCACAAGCACAAAAAATTTTTTAAAATATCCTTCTTGGCGCTCAGAGGAAAGAAATACCTGCAAAACTGATCGCGACCTGCAGCTTAGAGCGAAGATGAATTGCCAAGGGTGCAGGACATAGACCTGAGCAGCATAACAATTAGCATGGAATGACGTTGATAGTCATTGACCCGTTCGTGTGGATTGAGCCGGTGGCCTATTTGTCAGAGCGCAAAGTTTGCGCTTGTGTCAAATGAGTAAGTGTCACCTCACGATTATAATGTCGTGTGTTCAATCCACACTTCTGAAATTCGGAACGTTCGGCATTCGGTCAAATTCGGCTTATGGATAAATTCGGCTTTCGGTTAAATTTCGGTCTTGGACATGCGTTATTCTTAACATTTTACCTGAATCAAATTCGAAATTTTTATTATTTCTTGGTTAAGACATGCTCTCACCATAACATTTGTCATCATCACAAGCACAAAAAATTTTTTAAAATATCCTTCTTGGCGCTCAGAGGAAAGAAATACCTGCAAAACTGATCGCGACCTGCAGCTTAGAGCGAAGATGAATTGCCAAGGGTGCAGGACATAGACCTGAGCAGCATAACAATTAGCATGGAATGACGTTGATAGTCATTGACCCGTTCGTGTGGATTGAGCCGGTGGCCTATTTGTCAGAGCGCAAAGTTTGCGCTTGTGTCAAATGAGTAAGTGTCACTTCACGATTATAATGTCGTGTGTTCAATCCACACTTCGGAACTTCGGAACGTTCGGCATTCGGTCAAATTCGGCTTATGGATAAATTCGGCTTTCGGTTAAATTTCGGTCTCGGACATGCGTTATTCTTAACATTTTACCTGAATCAAATTCGAAATTTTTATTATTTCTTGGTTAAGACATGCTCTCACCATAACATTTGTCATCATCACAAGCACAAAAAATTTTTTAAAATATCCTTCTTGGCGCTCAGAGGAAAGAAATACCTGCAAAACTGATCGCGACCTGCAGCTTAGAGCGAAGATGAATTGCCAAGGGTGCAGGACATAGACCTGAGCAGCATAACAATTAGCATGGAATGACGTTGATAGTCATTGACTCGTTCGTGTGGATTGAGCCGGTGGCCTACTTGTCAGAGCGCAAAGT
>CBDHHR010000622.1:0-5000 GCA_965263245.1 Metamycoplasmataceae bacterium
TTGTGTTCGTCACATCTCAGAGCCTCGCTGTGGTTTCCCTGGTTTAGTTTTGATATTCACCATGCAGCTGCAAGGAGGAATCTTAATAACAACCGATGGTTAATTGCCTTGTGCTCGGAGACGACCGACTCGCCCTCGGTGGAGACGCCGTCACTTCATCACCGCCTCGAGTGGCGCTCGGCCGCCGCCGCTCTCCTAACAAGCTGCGCTCCTTCCGGATTCCCTACGAGTTGAAGCCCGGGGATCGTAGCTAGGGAAGCACATCATTAGCACTTCAAGGCTTAATGATTGGGAGCGATCAATAGGGTGCATGCCGCTCAGCGCGCGCAGATCTGGGAGGCGGGAAGAGGGTCTGGCGGGATGGTTTCATTAAGACGATCCGTCCCACTGCGTGCGTACGAGTAGAGCCTAGGGCCGTCCCAAAGTGCCCACAATTTCAAGTGCACCCCCATTTGGGAGGCTCGCCAAAAACACTGGTGGCCGAAAAAAAATCGAATTGGGTGGGCTGAGCCGGCTTCGCTGGCTTCGGATTCTGACGTCAGAAGAAGGAGGGCGGAGAACGGAGGGCGGAGAACGGAGGGCGGAGGGCGGAGGGCGGAGGGCGGAGGGCGGAGGGCGGAGGGCGGAGGGCGGAGGGCGGAGGGCGGAGGGCGGAGGGCGGAGGGCGGATGGGTGCTGTTGCAAATGTTTCGTTCCGTAAGTGTTCACCCGCAGCTTCAGCATGACTCCGCTGTCGTCGGATTTGTATAATTGAGTATTTTCGTGGCGCACAATTTCCGAAGGTCTTGGAAACTCATTCGATAACTCTACGGGGCATACATAACAGATCTAGAGGGCACGCCCATCCAACGCAGACAGCGCAACCAAATTATATGTGGGAATGGCAATTTGACAACTACGATGCTGATACACATTGAAGACGTTTGTTGTGACGGTTCCTGTTTTTGTCCTTTGCTCCATAGGCAGTTGTAGTGGCCGCTGTGACTATGTTCATTCTTTCTGTGCCAGACGTCTGTCTAAAGAGAACATGTCTTCTGCTGTATTTGTTGTGTCGTGGTGGCCGTTGTCTTGTTTTCACATCCTACCGCATCAGGGATCGCTGCTGCTGATTACATCAGTACCAGCCATCAGTACCCCTGGCAGGTCCCTTTGCCAAACTCATCTTTTAAGCTCAGTCAATGAAATCGCTCACGAGGAGTATGATCGGCCTCCGGTCATGCAATATAATTTTGGGTGATTTCAGCCAGACGCTGCTCGTGTTACATGCAATGTTCGGAATGTAGAAGCAAATATTCGAATACACAAAACCGTTGAGCAGCTCGTGTGATTGGTTATACTGGAATTCCCATAAATGGTTTGTCCGTCTTCAAATAAGAGCGAGTATTTCGGCTGTTCTCACGGGTGAAACAGGCACGATTGGCTAAGTTAATAAACTAGTTCGAGTCGGCTAAATGCCCATGGCATATGAAATGGAATGATCAAGTGGATAGAAAAATGGCTTATTGATAGAAGACAAAGAGTAGTAGTTGATGGGGAGGTTTCAAACTGGAAAGCGGTTTTGAGTTGAGTACCGCAGGGATCAGTACTGGGACCTATTTTATTCTTAATATATATCAATGATTTGGATAATGACATAACAAGCAAGGTGTTGAAGTTTGCGGACGACACAAAAGTGTTTAGGAAAATTAAAAGTGATGCAGATAGACAGCATTTACAAGATGATCTTAATAAGTTGATAGAATGGTCTGAGAAGTGGCAAATGCTGTTTAATTTTGGAAAGTGTAAGTGCCTTCACACAGGACATGGGAATGAAGATGCACAATATACAATGGGTAATACTGTACTAAATACTACCTTAAAGGAAAAGGACTTAGGGTTAACTATTAGTGCTGACATGAAGGTATCAGAGCAGTGTGGAATTGCAGCAGCGAAGGGAAACCAAATTCGTGGATTAATTAGGCGAAATATAGTGTACAAAGAAAAAGAACTTATAATACCGCTGTATAAAACAATAGTTAGGCCTCACTTAGAATATTGTATACAAGCATGGAGGCCATATCGCAAGAAGGATATTGTTATGCTAGAAAGAGTACAAAGGAGAGCAACCAAAATGATACAAAAACTCAGGAATATTAGTTATGAAATGCGTCTAAAAGAATGTGGTTTAACAACACTAGAAACCAGAAGATTGAGAGATCAGATTGAGGTGTTTAAAATATTGAATGGATATGAAAATATTGACAGAAATATTTTTTTCACAGTCAAGGAAGAGAGAAGGACTAGAGGACATGGAGTTACATTAGCAAAGAAGCAGTGTAGACTAGATATTAGAAAATTTCCATTTTCACAAAGAACAGTAAACGAATGGAACAAATTATCAGCTGATTGTGTAGGTGCTAGTAGTGTTAATATATTTAAAAATAAAATCGACATATACCTAAGAAGGGCGGGGTATACTTAGATAGATAGGTTGGACTCTCGATAAGCCAAATGGCTTCCTAGTCCACCTGCCATCTAGAGTTGAATCTCTAGGTGGCAATCTGTTAAATCTTGTTAAATCTAAATCTTAAATCGTGCACTTCTCGTTGTTGATACGCCAGGGCTAGTTCGCATGGCAAACAGCTCTGGTTTGCGTGGATGGTTTTTGATACAAGTGTTTGGTGTCAGTATCTCTAAGCCTGGAGCATGCTCCCACAGCCTGGCGTGTCAGGAGCAATTAATCCTTCTTTCAGGTGGCATGGCAAATGAGTTCAGACCTCGTCTGAGAACATCCTGACACGAACATATGGTAAATTCATCTTTCTTTTCCTATTCCACGAAAAGCACACTTTAGACGTTTCTTCTATGTCCTATGTATTAGGACATGCTAATTACTAAACAAATAATGATGAATGAAATTTTTTAATCAAGCAATACAGGACTGCAGCGCGCAGTACGGCCTTTTGAATTAATGACTCAATGGCGTAATTTTAGTAATACCGTTCTGTTGCTACCTTTTATAAAAACATTGTGATTCGTCGTATTAGGAGATGATGAAGAAGACGATTGATTTAATTGACGTCGTTTTAGGCATTCTCTCTATATTTTATGAGAGTGTAACAATAAATCACCAAACGCAAGTGTCAAGGAATTGATTCTCAAATAATAATGTGACTCTTCATGAAATAGGAAAACACGAAATTGCCGAAATTATCGTTTTTTGTTCCGAAAGCACCGTTACGTGTTATAAAACGCACGCGATGTGAGATGGCACAGGCATGATTCAAAACAAAGTACTTCTACAACGAAATCGAAGAATTTTTTGGTGTTATTGTATAGCGTTGTGCTGTAGGAAGACAGATTGCCCAATGAAAGATACCCCGGTGACGTCCTTATACTGACTGTGATACACTTGTGACGTCACACCATGCGTCACAAAGACAATACACTACACAGTTATGACGAATTGGAAGAAAGAAAGGAAGAAAAACATTTCCAAGATAACAGGTAAAATGCAAACAATAAAAAAGTATAAATAAGTAAGTAAGCAAGTAGTTAAGACCAGCGTGACTTAGACCTACCTGGGCAACCAAAGGGCATTTTCTTACCAAATCCTTTGTGCCTGATATAGTTATTTCTTTGTTAATTACTCATGTCTAGCACATAGCTATATCCAGGTGAGTGTGGAGTTCTCACTCTTTATAAGTGTATACACATTATAAAATAAAATGGCATGCCTTACCTACTTATTGTCAAAAAATTGCAAGAAGACAAAATACAAACGTTATTAATATATTGTTTTATATGTTTCCCGTCATGAGGTATTCCATTTCATCAACACTGGTATTGATCAGCAAAATACAGCGCAAATTAAAATATACACTGGACGTCTTTTTTCACTGGGGTCTTTATACACACAGTCGTGCAGACATACAATATTAAATGATGTACAATAAAAAGATAGATGATGCAACAGACATACAGTATAAATTAATTTGAAATTAATAAAATCGACAATAAGATACAACTATGGTATAATTGCGAGGTAAGTTGCCCTCAGCTCAGTTTGTTAAAATACTCCAAAGAGTTATAAAATGGTTAAAATAGGTTTTACATTTATCGTTGAACTCTTTGTGGATTTGACTAGTTTTGACAGTGTTACTAAGATTATTGAAAAGCACAGCTCCTAAAGAAAACAAGATGGCGGCTTCAAGTATATGACTGCAAGTGACACGCATGTCTTCCACTTACCCTCAGTGTGTATGAGATTAGCAGCGGCGGCGGCGGACAGAAGAGACATTAGGAGGGCGACGCGACAGACGTTTCTGGTGGCCATCTTTGTGCAAGTCCCATCGAGCCGCTTTACGAAGTTATCGTCGTCTCCACGGCAACGCGGTGTCCACTTCAGCGCCGTTCAGCGGGGCCGTGCGAGCGCCTGGCGAAACAGGAGAGGGGCTTCGTGAATTAATGCGAAATGACAGAGCGATATGTCCGCGTAGATGCACGCACTGTGTGACGGTGTGGCAAAATTCGGTGACCAGATGGATAACCGCATTAATATTTATCGATCTGACCACGGGGCATTTCTGGGCATCGATTTCGTGCGTCAACTTTCATCGATACTCATTATTCTAGTTTTAAGACACGTACGTCTTATGGTATTGTCCGTAGCGGTATTTGTGACATTTCCCCAAAAGCGGCGGTCTCCTCCACGTGAACGTGACTGATCGCTTTTGTAGCCAGTACGTTTTGCCGCCTAGACATCGGACTGAAATCTCCCGGGGTCACTTGACATCTAGATGGGAAGAAGTGCCCCGCAGACTTCGCAGAATCAGAAGCGCCGGCGGCAAAAATATATTTCCGGCTGCTATTTGTGTACGCCTGACGAATTACTATTATTATTGTCATGTTTCTGTCTCGCTAAATATGTCGCGGAGTTGGCATTTGGCGGCACCAGTAGACACCGAAGCGTCACGTGAAAACAAATAGGGTGTACCCTAAAACTATTGCGTATGTGGTCT
>CBDHHR010000622.1:20000-22149 GCA_965263245.1 Metamycoplasmataceae bacterium
GACTCACAAGCCGCACTTCCACCCAGAGGCTCCTGTCCCACAGCACTGAGGCACATCGTGAATCAGGCTTCTGAATAGTCTTGACACCCACGACTGACGCCCGACGTCAACCTCGTTCCTGGCGACCGCCGTAAATCTGTAATGCGATGACATGTCTCTTACGTCATCAGACAATCGCAGCTTACTCGCTTAATTCACGTCATCGCGAGACGGCTCCTGGAAATGCGATGTAGCGGGCCAACCAAGTTATAACAACCCAATACGTGTGGCGCTCAGTGCGAGACCAAAACCGACTAACCAGCAAAGTGCTTCATTCTCCAATGTCTGGTTAACTAATCTAGTTTACTATTACTTTATTACTAAAATTATTAATTTTACTTTTTATCATGCATTTATTTAGTATTATAAAAATAGTAGTAACGACATTTTAATTTATTTTACTCTTTTACATTATATTAATAATTTGTGTAATGTGTAAAATTTTATGTTAATTTCCATTGTGCTTTTTGTATTGTACCGCACCATAGAATATGGTGGTATATAAATCAATAAACATTTATATATTTTACTGGTCCCGATTTCAAGTAGCTTTTATACAACTGCTCGACGGATAATTACGTAGTTATTCACGATGCTTGCCGTTGTGAACTCTTATTCGAGATACGTCTTATATGTCAAACGTCCGGGTCAAGTTGCCTTTTACTATGCAAACACTTCCGTGAAACTGGCCCCTTGTACGCAGCCAATTAATAACATGCAATAAACAACTACAAATTGTCGCTTTTATTTAAAAAAAAGTATAATCACTGTGTATAATATATGCAGCTTATTGTGGCGTCGTTTCGTTTGACGTACAGCGACCCTGATACGCGGAGAGATTCCTTTGCTTTTGGCAGAGTTCACGCGGCCACCCACGCGGGCTGGGGGGTGGTTGGCTGGTTGCGTCCGCTGACAGCTGGTTATCTTCCTGCACCAGTGTGGCGGTCCAGAACGTCGAGCGGTCCAGAACGTCGAAGGTTAGCGGTTCATGTCAAAAGGTTAGCGGTTCATGGCGAAGGTTAGCGCGACGGTATGCAACGTCCAGAACGTCGTTCCACGTATGCACGTGCGCGCCGAACTGGCGTAACCTAAGGTGACCTCAGGTGGCCGATCAACTTTGACCTCGTGCCAGAATGTCGAGACTGAGTTTATGACCCTCGCGGCGACAGTGTTACATAATAAATAATTTCTGCGCGCTGCAGCGACGACCTGTTTTCGACCCCCTACGTTGCACACTCTAGCGCGCACGTGTTATTGTCATTTCTCTGCACAACGACCACGATGCCGAGACGTGTCGATAGCGAATTCAAACAATACACGAACTGCATAAAGCAGTACATAACAAAGAAGACGCACTTGGCAAGTGACACCCGCATGAGAAATGCTGTCGTCAGAGCGGTAAAGACTGGAAACTACCAGGTAACAAGTAGACGGTGAGTAAACAAAACACTGTGTATTGCAGTTTATTATGGCCACACCTCGATAAACCATGAGTGACAACTGATCTGTCAAGTAAAATGTCACATTGTGAATTTATTACACGTATGCTGCACAACATTGCCCTGTGATCAAACATTGAAATTACTGTCATTTATCTAAACAAAAATCACGATGTGCACTCATTTTCACGCGTATTCATTAGTTTTCACATTAGACTTGGTAGATGGCGTGAGTTCAGTGGGGATAGACCAAACTTCATATTCCGTAAGTAAGATTACCTTATAATTAATATAATATATACAGTTGCTTAGCCTTAGGATATATGTACTGATGTAGCAATTACTGCTGCGCTTGAAATGTTATTTACCAGACATGATGTTTAATGTACTTAAAGTACATTATCATTTTTTTTTTAAACACAGTTTTCATATAATAATTATAACCATGGTTTATTATATATCAGTACACCATGTGATTGATTGTTCAACTCTTGCAGTTATAATGTGTGTGTGTGTGTGTGTGTGTGTGTGTGTGTGTGTGTGTGTGTGTGTGTGTGTGTGTGTGTGTGTGTGTGTGTGTGTGTGTGTGTGCGTGCGTGCGTGCGTGCGTGCGTGCGTGCGTGCGTGCGTGCGTGCTTGCGTGCGTGCGTGCGTGCATGCGTGTGTGTATG
>CBDHHR010000623.1:2500-5000 GCA_965263245.1 Metamycoplasmataceae bacterium
AAACTGTAAACCACACGTATACAATGCTTTCATATAATAATAATAATGCGTTCGAGTTGTGTATGTACGTACTTGAGGATACTAGTATTCACGAAACTAAACGCATCAACGTTGCTTTTTATGACGTCATTACTACGTTGAAGGCTGTTCAATGAAAATATCGCTAACGGACGTACATGCACGTATATGTACACTTCGCAAAAAGACCGACTTCCGCGCTTATTGCCAAAGCCGCACTTTATGTATGTCTCTGAATTTCCTAACAAATATCGTCTAAATCTCTCAAAATGTCGCATCTATGTAAAGGAATTACTATGTTGCCGTGTGATCGCTGAACATGTCGCCATCCGGTCGTGCATGCACGTCCCCATACGACCAGACCTGCTCCGGCAATAGGGACGACATGTACCCTAATTGCCAGAGCTAATCTTGCAATCGCCCGAGCGTTGGTTATATTGTAAGGTATGATTACAATTATGACACTGAGTTTTCGTTTTAGTATTATGAGGGGAACAGCTGATGGGATGATCGACGAACGTAGTCAGTTTGGAGAAACCGAAGACAAGAACAAACGTGGCATTGCGTTACTAAAAGAAGATTGTCAACCATCAGGTACGCGTAAGTAAAATTACCCTGACAATTTCGGTTGCTTTGAAACTGAGCGGAGGATAGTTTTAATATCGCGGATATACGTTATATAACACATTTGTAATGAAATATAGGCAAATAGTTATACGAAATAATTAATGTTAATTAAAATAATAGAAAATAGCAAAGAGTCTAACGTTTTCAAGGAATCCCTCCTGCCCAGACTTTGACAGACACGCGGTTATTTGGAAAGTTTGAATGATGTTTTGAGTAATTCACAGATACATAATAAATAGCACATTATGTACATTATATTATGTTGCAGATGGTGCAGAGCAGTGTTTGCACCGACTCACGAGTAACGAGATTCAGTTGCAGAGGAATGAGAACGTTCTCCTGTTTGATGTCAAGACCTGCAGTCGAATTAAGGTGCAGCTCAGGAATGCTCACATCCACATGGCTTATGAACTCAACTTTGCGAGTAACTCGAATGAAGATAACATCATCAGGGGCGTGGCCATCAAGAAAACTACCAGAAAGACGTCTCCATTCACCCAAGACTGCAGCAAGAAGAGACAATTCTGGGTGAAATGGGCGAACAAAGTTATCTCTGGAGGCGTGGGATTCGTGCCAGGAACCAAAGAAGTCATGCGACTTGAGGACAAAGGTGAACGCTACGGGAAAATAGTGACTCTAGCCAACGTGCGGACAGAACCAAACGAAGAAAACGTTGTGTTTACGTTTTATCCAGGTACGTGGCTTTATATAATGCAACAATTATCAGACATACGTATGTTGCTGTGCTATATCTGTATTGTTGCTATAACCCCCAACCTATTTTAAGAATAAAATATAACAATTTTAAACAATATGTTTGTATTGTTTCTTTAAAAGTGGGCGTTTGGTCGAATAGTAAATACCGTAGCATGTATATATGCACTTGCAATTGTTTTTCTAGTCTGCTTGACTCCCGGCTCGAAGCTTACAGGGATCAAGCCATCACGCCACGGGCACGAACGGAGAACTCTAGCTTTTCGAAATACCTTATATTTCTGTCAACTTTCTTAGTTTCCATGGGGTAAATATGTTGGTCGAAATGCGTGCGAAAAAATATAATTTAACACTCACAGTATCCACTTGCGCAGCGAGAATGGTACGGGATAAAATGGAATCAACGATATCATTTTATCTTTCTTAGACAATATTGTTTTCTGTTTTGGATTCAGTTTCATCTCGACCTCTCTTGGACCCCCCGGTGACGATGGACAAGGCAGTCCAACTGAACGACGACAACAATGAAACTTGCCTTGTCCTGACAAAGAGTGACATGTACACGTTGTCGGCCGGAGCTCGGCGCTGGTCTCCACAGCCGCAGGGTAAGTGTGTCCACCGCGGCCTCGTCATCAACAGATGTGTACCAGAAGCAATCAAGGCTTCTTTCACCGTCACGATCACTGGTCGCCACCTCGTCTGTTCCATCCCCGACGTCATCGTGTCGATTAGACAGACCAAATGGCCATACTGCGAGACATCGGGGCTCTACCGGAAGTGCAAATTGACCGGAAGCACCGGGAGTGGGAGCGACAGTCTGACAACGTGTGTCGCCAAATGTATCTGCAATGGCAAAGACTGCAAACACGTGACTATTCATATACCCACCTTGCAGAAACGTTGGGAAATATGCGAAATCGACATCCAGTAAATGTCACCACATAAGAAATGAAACAAAAATGTGCACATGCGTTCGGTCTAGGAATTTAAAAGTGTTAATCAATCTAACCGTTAGCAACTGTAATTAAGAGTAGTACGCCACTTGTTTACTAAAGTAACTCTGGATCGAATGAAGCACGAGACAAAAATATATGAGGTGACATATTCACATGTAGTCCTATGTGTAAGTAACACAGGTTGT
>CBDHHR010000623.1:10000-17500 GCA_965263245.1 Metamycoplasmataceae bacterium
GTGGGTAGATAGTCTATTGAGGAGGATACTGGCAAAGATCTTGCCTGCTATGGAAAGAAGGGATATTCCTTTGTAGGGTCCCACAATATGTTCGGTCATCTTTCTTGTAGATGGTTACAATGCCGGCATCCTTCCATGTTTGTGGTACAGAACCCACCTCCCAGGCCTTGGCAATTAGTTGATGCAGTCTGCTGAACATATTGTCTCCTCCGTGCTTCCATACTTCAGCAGAACGTCCAGCTCCCCCAGGTGATTTGCCATCTTTCAGGCAGGCAACTGCTCTAGCCATCTCAGCCATGGTTGGACTCTAATCGAGTCTTGTATTGGTATTGCGCTGCGGGATGTTGCCCAGAGCTTCGTGGTCTATGTCGCCAGGGACGTTGAGTAGCTTCTGGAAATGTTCACACCATATTGCCACAACTATCTTGCTATCAGAGAAGGTCTCCGTTCCATCTGTTGATTTCTGTTAAACAGGTCCCTTCGTATTGGGTCCCCACACATCCTTTAGTCCATTGTAGAAGCCCTTCATGTCGTTTCTGGCAGCAGCTCTCTGAAGCTCCACTGCCTTCTTTTCCCACCAGTCTGACATCAGTGCACGGGTGCATATTTGTAACAGTGCTCCTGGTTTGCAACACAAGAGTATGTAGCTCCTGGTCGTTGGGGTCGAACCTGTCCTGGTGTTTTCTGTCTGGAATGTAAATATGTGTCTTGGCTGTGTTGTATACGACCTGCTGCAGAGCTGCCCACTCCTCGTCTGGTGTTGAGCTTTCCTTCTCCTCCCATTGGGCGAGAGCATTGACTTCATCCTGCTAAAAACTCCCCTATGGCTGATGGTACTTAGTTTTACTGTGCTGAGCTTGGTCGGCTTATTGTCCCATGCCTGCTGGGCTTTTTTCGTATTCTGAAATCCACGTTTGACCTCAGCATCTGGTGATCCTTCCAGCATGACTCGGCTACTGTGGATGTCCATCATATCCCGACACCTCTTGATGATGAAGTCGATCATATATATATGTAATGTAATGTAATGTAATATAATATAATATAATATAATATAATATAATATAATATAATATAATATAATATAATATAATATAATATAATATAATATAATATAATATAATATAATATAATATAATATAATATAATATAATATAATATAATATAATATAATATAATATAATATAATATAATATAATATAATATAATATAATATAATATAATATAATATAATATAATATAATATAATATAATATAATATAATATAATATAATATAATATAATATAATATAATATAATCAATATATAATACATACATACATACATACATACATACATACATACATACATACATACATACATACATACATACATACATACATACATACATACATACATACATACATACATACATACATACATACATACATACATACATACATACATACATACATAAAGATTTCACGTTTCGCGTTTCGCGTTTCGCTTTTCGCGTTTCGCGTTTCGCGTTTCGCGTTTCGCGTTTCGCGTTTCGCGTTTCGCGTTTCGCGTTTCGCGTTTCGCGTTTCCCGTTTCCCGTTTCCCGTTTCCCGTTTCCCGTTTCACGTTTCACGTTTCCCGTTTCACGTTTCCCGTTTCACGTTTCCCGTTTCCCGTTTCACGTTTCACGTTTCACGTTTCACGTTTCACGTTTCACGTTTCACGTTTCACGTTTCACGTTTCACGTTTCACGTTTCACGTTTCACGTTTCACGTTTCACGTTCTCGAGTGAGTTGTATTCGTTACATGGTGAAAAATCAATTTGCAAACTTAAATCTAGATAAAATGATAGTGTGTAGCATGCCTTGCCTAGTAACTCAAACAATATCAGCAAAACACGCTTGTGGGAGAGATCGTCAAACTGTGAAATTATTCTATATACATGTATAGACCAAACATCAGAATGACCAGTGGACACATCCAATACTCGAAAGTGTGTCCCGCTGATCTCTTCATTAATTGATTAGCCGTAACAACGGGTTGTGAGAACGCGTCATGGCAACGCACAGAGACCGATCCGATGTAACACTATTGCGAGTAAACACACACACACACACACACACACACACACACACACACACACACACACACACACACACACACACACACACACACACACACACACACACACACACACACACACACACACACACACACACACACACACACACACACACACACACACACACACACACACACACACACACACACACACACACACACACACACACACACACACACACACACACACACACACACACACACACACACACACATACACACACACACACACACACACACACACACACAGGAAGAGAGAGACAGAGAGACATATAAACAAACACACACACACACTCACACACACACGCACACACTCACACACAAACACACACACACACACAAACACACACACACACACACACGTAAACACGTATCACATTGTTTCAATTACTAGCAAACTGCTAATTCCTCGGTCGACATGGCTAAAATCCTACATTAAATATAAACAATTAGTTTTCGTACTATAAACCATATGAAGGAAAAGTGCCGAACTCTGCATAGCGTTAGGCAACTACGAGAAAACCTAATGGCAAATCTAAGCAATACTGGCCTCGCTTCAAGAACAGGGGATACAAATTTGTACATAGAACTCGGGAACTACTCGATGACAGTCGATCTACACAAGGACAACAACAAGACCGTCACCCAGGAGAGGGGTACGATAGGGAGATACCATATCGCTTAATTGTTAACAGCAACACTGGAAAACATATTCCGAAAACTGACTTGAAAAACCAGACGGCGAATATCTCAGTTATCTTCACTTCGCAGACTACATAGTCACATGCGCTAATACACCACACGAACTACAGCAGATACAATATATACCAGCTGATGAAAGTGAAAAGCAGGGAATGAAAATTAAGGTGATGATGGAAAATGACACACCAATGTTATGTCAACACCACTCAATTAGAGAAAACGGAAAGCTACGTCTACCTGGAACAGGAGATTCAAAGAAAGCCCACGGCCGGATGGAAAGTACTCGCCAAGCATATAGCGGAAATTGGGCTTTCACTAGCCAAACAGTTATTTGCACAAGGGAAACAAAAAACAAGTTAGCAACAACATCAATGGAAATAAGTAGGTTAAACATCACATACCAGGACAGAAAAGTAAACATATGGGTAAGAGAAAAGACAAAGGTCACAGACGTGACTGAACAAGTTGGAAGTGGACATGGGCAGGGCACATCCGCAGGATACGATATAACCGATGGACATACCATACGGAAACACTATGAATGGAAACGATCTAGAGTAAGACCGGCGAGACGGTGGAGAGACGAACTAGACGACTACAGGAAGGGTACCGTATTGCAGAAGATAACGGAAGATAGGCAGCTGTAGAGGCAGGATGCTGAAGCCTTCGTCCAACCACGGGACACTGTGGCTGCACAATGATGATGATGAATCACTAAATTCCGAATAATGCACCCGAACTATCTTTGAAGGCGACTTCGTAATATTTATTATCTGGACGATGACTCATCCGGTACACGCTTTTTATTCAATTATCGATCGAGTACCTGTGGCGACGACTTCTGAACTCGAGCGGTGACAACGCGCTATGACAACGCGCTGTGGCAACGCGCCGTCACAACACACAGATCAGTCGTACACAACATCGCGACGAGATCGGAGGTTCAACTCTGCAGCGAAGATGTCGATTTCGCAAACAAATTCTTTGCTAAGTTCAGCAGCTAGACACCGATTTATGTTGGTGTGTCTAGTCCTGGTGTTTGCCTGTCTCATGACATCCACAAGTAACGATCCCGGTAAGATGTATTTATTTCTCAAACTATGTGTGTGTTTTTCGCCTGCATGTGCGTATATATGTGTGAGTGAATGTGTGTGGTTAGGGTTAAATATCCTCAACTAAGGGTATAAGCTGGATGCATTTGTGTCACAATACGTGTGTCGTTTAGTTTATTGACATAAATCAATAACACCCATAGTGGCGTTCTCGCGGATTCGCAGTAAAACATTTAGAGGATTTCAATTATTAACTAGTGGGACTCCTGTCAGTCGTCATGTGCCAGCGTGATGTTTGTTTCACAAGGGCTGCTACACAACAACATTTATATGTATTGGGCTCTCCCGTCGACATGAGACCGGAGCTATTTCCATCTATTGGTTTTGGTATGTTCTCGTGAGTTTGTATATATATATATATATATATATATATATATATATATATATATATATATATATATATACATATATATATATATATACATATATATATATACATATATATATATACATATACACACACATATATATATATATATATATATATATATATATATATATATATGTATACACACATATATATATATATATATACACACACATATATATATATATACACATATATACATATATATATATATATATATATATATATATATATATATATATATATATACACACACACACATATATATATATATATATATATATATATATATATATATATATATATATATATATATATATATATATATATATATATATATGGCGGCCTAGGAAAACCAGTCACATTGACAACAAATAATTTCCATTTTTATTTAAGAAATCGAAATATACACTATTTACATATCCTGTACTCTTTACTGAATTCAAATATTCCCACTAGAAGCAAAGTTACAGGAATTCAAAGAAGGTCCCTATCAGAAATTACTTAAGGAGAAAAACGAGTTTTAAAGTCAAGATTCATTCTTCACACGAAGACCACACTTTATGCTGCATAACACAATAACTGTTGCAGTTACCTTATAAAGTTCTGTTAGGTAAATGTAGCTGCATTTGTTACCTTTACTGTCCTGAAAACATAATCCAATTATGATGGATGCTTTTAAAGTTACTTTAAATTAAACAGACCACACGTCAAACTTGATGGCAGGAGAAAATGTCAAATTCATTTTTTACTGCTGTATGTGCAGTGTTATTACTACAAAATAAATGTAGATGTATACCTTAGCTTTGGAATATTAAATTATCCAAATATTTTGGTTATTTAAGGACACGGTTACAGTAGTTTAAAGAGGGTATATGTCAAAAGTCATAGGTGTTTGTTAGCAGAAATGTACATTAATAATCAACACGCAAGAGGTAGCAAAGTCTTCCACGAATTCACACAAGTCAGAATTGCTCTTATCGTTGCCATTGGTCGTATGATGAAGTAATCATTCACACATTCACAAGGTCACTGATGATGTCGGCGTTGGCAATATCCTGCATAATCATCTACGCCAGTGCGTTCAGACAACGAGCGATATCGTTCGGCTTCGGTCCGTCCATGGGCGCCGCCATCTTCGAAATTTCGAAGATCGTAAAAACGAAATGAAATTTGCCACGAAGTCTGTCTTTCCAACGAAATCCGCTCCAATAACATGTTAAACAGTTAAGAAATATGTACAGCAACATCAAACTAAACTAAAATCTAATCGAACTACTAAAACAACTCAAATCCAACTTCCAAATACAAATCCGGTAACTTTCGCTGCGTAGAACGATCTTCCCAGTTACAAAATACCCCAAAAATGCAAGTTACACTTGTGTATTCAGGAAAATACTTGGTGAACGTATAGATAAGTATGTTAGCAAAAACATCGTAGTAAAGTCTCAAAATGGACTGAGTGACCCAAAAAACACTTTTACGACGCATTTACGGCCAAATATGCGTAGCGATTTCCGACTGGTTTTCCTAGGCCGCCACACAGTCACACACATACACACACACCCACACACATACACACACACACACACACAAATACACACACACACATACACACACTCACACACACACAAACACCTATATATATATATATATATATATATATATATATATATATATATATATATATATATATATATATATATATATATATATATATATATATATATATACATATATACATATACATATATCTTACTAACGTTGTTTATAGGACGCAACGTTGTTGAAAGCGCGGATTATTACGGACAAAACCGCAGAACGAGCTACACAACTCAGCGTCCACCTACATTCATCGGCGTTTTTCCAAACATTATGTACACTACCGTGTACTGGACAGACATGACAGATAGGTAATGTACATCTAGCTATGCTCTCAGTTGGTAGTAGTAGTGTCAAATAATGACATTTATCGACGGATTATTGTACTTTGTAATAAGTCCTCGTTTTGACACAAATATGTCCATTGTCGTAAAGAGTGACTAAAATAATTATAATAACATAATTTATTTACAATAATATTACAAAGTGTATATTTAATCTTCCCAAGTGTCGTGATTGTTAACGCAACTGCACATGGAACATAACGTAACTATACGAATACATTGATGATTTTACGAAATCAATGGCGTAATGAGGTAAAATATTATGATTATATGTATATATCTTTTTTTATTTTATTTTACAAATGATAACATATAGGATAAACAGCATAAACAAATATAATAAAAATAATTAATAAAACTAATTACTTTGCAATGTGCGTCAATACTGTTTAATGTAATACAATCTGCAGATATACATACCTTCTTAAGCCCAACCACACACACGCACGCACGCACGCACGCACGCTCTCAATCACGCACGTACACACAAACACACACACACCTACACACACACACACACACACACACACGCACACACGCACACACGCACACACTCACTCGCGCACACGCGCACACGCGCAGACGCGCAGACGCGCACACGCGCACACGCGCACACGCGCACACGCGCTCAGGCGCACACGCGCCCACGCGCACACGCACACGCGCACACGCGCACGCGCACGCGCACACGCACGAGCACGAGCACGCGCACGCGCACGCGCACACGCACACGCACAAGCACAAGCACACGCACACGCACACGCACACGCACACGCACACGCACACGCACACGCACACGCACACGCACACGCACACGCACACGCACACGCACACGCACACGCACACGCACACGCACACGCACACGCACACGCACACGCACACGCACACGCACACGCACACGCACACGCACACGCACACGCACACGCACACGCACACGCACACGCACACGCACACGCACACGCACACGCACACGCACACGCACACGCACACGCACACGCACACGCACACGCACACGCACACGCACACGCAGACGCAGACGCAGACGCAGACGCGCACACGCACACGCACACGCACACGCACACGCACACGCACACGCACACGCACACGCACACGCACACGCACACGCACACGCACACGCACACGCACACGCACACGCACACGCACACGCACACGCACACGCACACGCACACGCACACGCACACGCACACGCACACGCACACGCACACGCACACGCACACGCACACGCACACGCACACGCACACGCACACGCACA
>CBDHHR010000623.1:22500-30000 GCA_965263245.1 Metamycoplasmataceae bacterium
TATGTCTCTGAATTTCCTAACAAAGATCGTCTAAATCTCTCAAAATGTCGCATTTATGTAAAGGAATTACTATGTTGTCGTGTGATCGCTGAACATGTCGCCATCCGGTCGTGCATGCACGTCCCCATACGACCAGACCTGCTCTGGCTATAGGGACGACATGTATCGTAATTGCCAGAGCTGATCTTGCAATCGCCCGAGCGTTGGTTATATTGTAAGGTATGACTACAATTATGACACTGAGTTTTCGTTTTAGTATTATGAGGGGAACAGCTGATGGGAAGATCGACGAACGTAGTCAGTTTGGAGAAACCGAAGACAAGAACAAACGTAGCATTGCGTTACTAAAAGAAGATTGTCAACCATCAGGTACGCGTAAGTAAAATTACCCTGAAAATTTCGGTTGCTTTGAAACTGAGCGGAGGATAGTTTTAATATCGCGGTTATACGTTATATAACACATTTGTAATGAAATATAGGCAAATATGTATATGAAATAATTAATGTTAATTAAAATAATAGAAAATAGCAAAGAGTCTAACGTTTTCAAGGAATCCCTCCAGCCCAGACTTTCACAGACACGCGGTTATTTGGAAAGTTTGAATGATGTTTTGAGTAATTCACAGATACATAATAAATAGCACATTATGTACATTATATTATGTTGCAGATGGTGCAGAGCAGTGTTTGCACCGACTCACGAGTAACGAGATTCAGTTGCAGAGGAATGAGAACGTTCTCCTGTTTGATGTCAAGACCTGCAGTCGAATTAAGGTGCAGCTCAGGAATGCTCACATCCACATGGCTTATGAACTCAACTTTGCGAGTAACCCGAATGATGATAACATCATCAGGGGCGTGGCCATCAAGAAAACTACCAGAAAGACGTCTGCATTCACCCAAGACTGCAGCAAGAAGAGACAATTCTGGGTGAAATGGGCGAACAACGTTATCTCTGGAGGCGTGGGATTCATGCCAGGAACCAAAGAAGTCATGCGACTTGAGGACAAAGGTGAACGCTACGGGAAAATAGTGACTCTAGCCAACGTGCTGACAGAACCAAACGAAGAAAACGTTGTGTTTACGTTTTATCCAGGTACGTGGCTTTATATAGTGCAACAATTATCAGACATACGTATGTGTTATATCTGAATTGTTGGTATAACCCCCAACATATTTTAAGAATACAAATGTCATCTTAATAATACAACTTTATATATATATATATATATATATATATATATATATATATATATATTATTAAAGTTGTAAAATTAAGATGACAAATGAGGTGTTTCAATGACGTTCAAACGTCAGTGGATTCCAAACGGAGGAATGTTAATCTAGTTGTATTAAATGGTTATATATATATATATATATATATATATATATATATATATATATATATATATATATATATATATATATATATATATATAACGTGTTTAAAGTGTTCCTTCCAAATTGTGCGTCTGTTCGAATAGTAAATTACAAAGCATGTCTATATGCACAGTAACAAAACTGGTGCGACCGTGGATGAAACAGAACACATCCATAATTGTTGCCTTCACAGACGTGTTTACATAACAAAGCGATGAAAACGCTGTGCGCACCTTTTATTTTTGATGCAGAAATGTTTCCTTTTTAACACATTTACATTAATGAGCATTCTAGTCTGCTTAACTCCCGGGCAACAAACTTACAGGGATTATTCTGTCACGCCACGGGCACGATCAGAAAACTCTACCTTTTCAAAATACCTTATATATATATATATATATATATATATATATATATATATATATATATATATATATATATATATATATATATATATATATATATATATGGTTTCTTAGTTTCCATGGTGTAAACAATTTGTGCGGAATGCGTGCGAACAATTTAATTTAGGACCCACATGCGCACGGAGAATGGTAGGGGATAAAATGGCCCCCGAGAATTAATAACGGAATCAGCGATATAATTTTATCTTTCATACAAAATTATGTTTTGTTTTTGTTTTAGTGTCATCTCAATCTCTCTTGGACCCCCCGGTGACGATGGACGAGGCAGTCCAACTGAACGACGACAACAACGACACGTGCCTTGTTCTTGCACAGACTGACATGTACACGTGGTCAGCCGGAGCTCAGCGCTGGTTCCCAGAGCGGCGTGGTAGGTGTTTCCACCGTGGTCTCTCCATCACGAGATGTGTGCCCGAAGCAACCAAGACGTCTTTCACCGTCACGATCACTGGTCGCCACCTCGTCTGTTCCAACTCCAACGTCAACGTGTTGATCGGAAAGACGAATTGGTCACAATGCGAAACAACTGGAGTCTACCGGAAGTGCACATTGAGCGGAAACACTGAGTCTGGGAGCGACGGTCTGACCACGTGTGTCGCCAAATGTGTCTGCGATGGAGAGGACTGGAAACACGTGACTATTCATATTCCAAATTCACAGGAACTTTGGGAAATATGCGAAATCGACATGAAATAAATACGATTACACCAGAACAAAATAAACCGGCGCTGGACTCCACCGCCGCAGGGTAAATGTGTCCACCGCGGCTTCGTCATCAACAGATATATGCCAGAAGTAATCAAGGCATCGTTCACCGTCACGATCAATGGTCGCCATCTCGTCTGTTCCAACTCTGACGTCATCGTGTTGATTAGACAAAGTTGTCACAGTGCGAAATATCTGGAATCTACAGGAATAGCGCATTGAGCGGAAAGCCTGGGACTTGGAGCGGCGGTGTGACCACGTGAGCCTCCATATATATATATATATATATATATATATATATATATATATATATATATATATATATATATATATATATATATATATGTAATGGGGTAGACTGCAAACACGTGACTATTCAAATACTGAAAACGCACGAACTTTGGGAAATATGCGAAATCGACATCAACTGAGCACTACTGTATACATCTGATGGAAAACTAGTTATATCTGCGTTGTGTCTATACATCTAAAATAATTAATACAAAGTAATATTTTGCAACTACAATGAAGAATGTTATGCCAGCATAACTGAACATGAGTCAGGATAGTTTCTGTTCAGATAACACACGTTCTTTTAATGAGACACGCTACCGTAGTCAGTACGAAAGACGTACTTATTAAGTTAATGTGTCATATTCAATGAACATCTTTACAGGTAAAGGTATAATTACATCGTATATTGGGTATGAAAAGGAACGTATGTGACTTGATATTTCAGTAGTTTGCTACAATAACTTTGGATCGACGGGAATATGAGACATGCCTATGATATGAAACACCGTAAATAGGTCTAATAACACATAACTACCAAGAACATCCACCATGTAACCGTAGCAGTAAGACTCATCTAGAATATGCTACTTTAAGGAAAGTCAGATTAAACCAACGGCGGGTGTTGTACACTTGTACATGTACAAAATTACCAGGAGCATCTACCACGTCACAGAAGCGTACAGACCAAAAATGCTCTAGGCGTTTGTTGCTAAACTATTGTGTCCGCGTCTCAATCTAGCTGTTGTATGACATACTACTGGAACTGGAACATTTTTTATTTGACAGAACGTACATAATATATGAAAAATACACTGTCTGTAATGTAATGTCGAGAGACTCGCACTAAGGATACTACACAATACAATGTCAGTAACATAATGTCGAGAGACTCTCACAAGGGTACTACAAAATACAATGTCAGTAATATAATGTCGAAAAGACTCTCACTAAGGGTACTACAAAATATAATGTCAGTAATATAATGTCGAGAGTCTCTCACTAAGGGTACTACACAATACAATGTCAGTAATATAATGTCGAGAGACTCTCATTAAGGGTACTACAAAATACAATGTCAGTAATATAATGTCGAGAGACTCTCACTAAGGGTACTGCACAATACAATGTCAGTAAAAATAATGTCGAGAGACTCTCACTAAGGGTACTACAAAATACAATGTCAGTAATATAATGTCGAGAGACTCTCACTAAGGGTACTACACAATACAATGTCAGTAACATAACGTCGAGAGACTCTCACTAAGGGTACTACAAAATACAATGTCAGTAATATAATGACGAGAGACTCTCACTAAGGATACTACAAAATACAATGTCAGTAATATTATGTCGAGAGACTCTCACTAAGGGTACTACAAAATACAATGTCAGTAATAAAATGTCGAGAGACTCTCACTAAGAATACTACAAAATACAATGTCAGTAATATAATGTCGAGAGACTCTCACTAAGGATACTACAAAATACAATGTCAGTAATATTATGTCGAGAGACTCTCACTAAGGGTACTACAAAATACAATGTCAGTAATATAATGTCGAGAGACTCTCACTAAGAGTACTACAAAATATAATGTCAGTAATATAATGACGAGAGACTCTCACTAAGGAGTACTACAAAATACAATGTCAGTAATATTCATGTCGAGAGACTCTCACGTCAATTTTGGGTACTACAAAATACAATGTCAGTAATACTAATGTCGAGAGACTCTCACTAAGAGTACTACAAAATACAATGTCAGTAATATAATGTCGAGAGACTCTCACTAAGGAGTACTACAAAATACAATGTCAGTAATATAATGACGAGAGACTCTCATTAAGGAGTACTACAAAATACAATGTCAGTAATATTATGTCGAGAGACTCTCACTAAGGATACTACAAAATACAATGTCAGTAATATTATGACGAGAGACTCTCACTAATGATACTACAAAATACAATGTCAGTAATATAATGTCGAGAGACTCTCACTAAGAGTACTACAAAATACAATGTCAGTAATATAATGTCGAGAGACTCTCACTAAGGTACTACAAAATACAATGTCAGTAATATAATGTCGAGAGACTCTCACTAAGGGTACTACAAAATACAATGTCAGTAATATTATGTCGAGAGACTCTCACTAAGGGTACTACAAAATACAATGTCAGTAATATAATGTCGAGAGACTCTCACTAAGAGTACTAGTAATATAATGACGAGAGACTCTCACTAAGGATACTACAAAATACAATGTCAGTAATATTATGTCGAGAGACTCTCACTAAGAGTACTACAAAATACAATGTCAGTAATATTATGTCGAGAGACTCTCACTAAGGATATACATTATGTCCCTTAGTGAATGTCAGAGAGACTCTCACTAAGGGTACTACAAAATACAATGTCAGTAATATCTCATGTACTACAAAATACGAGAGACTCTCACTAAGGGTACTACAAAATACAATGTCAGTAATATAATGTCGAGAGACTCTCACTAAGAGTACTACAAAATACAATGTCAGTAATATAATGTATGACATTTTAGAGACTCTCACTAGAGATACTACAAAATACAATGTAAGTAATATTATGTCGAGAGACTCTCACTAAGATACTACAAAATACAATGTCAGTAATATTATGTCGAGAGACTCTCACTAAGGGTACTACAAAATACAATGTCAGTAATATAATGTCGAGAGACTCTCACTAAGAGTACTACAAAATACAATGTCAGTAATATTATGTCGAGAGACTCTCACTAAGGATACTACAAAATACAATGTAAGTAATATTATGTCGAGAGACTCTCACTAAGAGTACTACAAAATACAATGTCAGTAATATTATGTCGAGAGACTCTCATTAAGAGATACTACAAAATCAATGTCAGTAATATTATGTCGAGAGACTCTCACTAAGAGTACTACAAAATACAATGTCAGTAATATTATGTCGAGAGACTCTCACTAAGGGTACTACAAAATACAATGTCAGTAATATAATGTCGAGAGACTCTCACTAAGAGTACTACAAAATACAATGTCAGTAATATTATGTCGAGAGACTCTCACTAAGGGTACTACAAAATACAATGTCAGTAATATTATGTCGAGAGACTCTCACTAAGGGTACTACAAAATACAATGTCAGTAATATAATGTCGAGAGACTCTCACTAAGGGTACTACAAAATACAATGTCAGTAATATAATGTCGAGAGACTCTCACTAAGAGTACTACAAAATACAATGTCCGTAATATTATGTTGAGAGACTCTCACTAAGGGTACTACAAAATACAATGTCAGTAATATAATGACGACAGACTCTCACTAAGGGTACTACAAAATACAATGTCAGTAATATTATGTCGAGAGACTCTCACTAAGGGTACTACAAAATACAATGTCAGTAATATAATGTCGAGAGACTCTCACTAAGGGTACTACAAAATACAATGTCAGTAATATAATGTCGAGAGACTCTCACTAAGAGTACTACAAAATACAATGTCCGTAATATTATGTTGAGAGACTCTCACTAAGGGTACTACAAAATACAATGTCAGTAATATAATGTCGAGAGACTCTCACTAAGGGTACTACAAAATACAATGTCAGTAATATTATGTTGAGAGACTCTCACTAAGGGTACTACAAAATACAATGTCCGTAATATTATGTTGAGAGACTCTCACTAAGGGTATTACAAAATACAATGTCAGTAATAATTGTAATGTCGAGAGATCCTCACTAAGGATACTACAAAATACAATGTCAGTAGTGTTATGTCGAGAGACTCTAACTAAGGGTACAACGAAATACAATGTCAGTAATATAATGTCGAGAGACTCCCACTAAAGGTACTACAAAATACAATGTCAGTAATAATTGTAATGTCGAGAGACCCTCACTAAGGGTACTACAAAATACAATGTCAGTAGTGTTATGTCGAGAGACTCTCACTAAGGGTACAAAGAAATACAATGTCAGTAATATAATGTGGAGAACTTCTCACTAAGGGTACTTACTACAAAAGCCGCTTACGCGAGAACCACCGATTTATGTGTTATTGTAACTAAAATATATATACCACTCCCAAGGTGGTATACAAACCAATATTGCGATTAATGATGAATAAATGTCTAAGTATAGAAGAACAGTGCATCGTTGCGAGTTAAATACATAAATGCAGTTTGGGCTTGTGCATATATATTTGTAAAATATGGTTTGGTGTACGTAGAAAATCATAGTGGCTGCGTGTACGAGTGTTTTCATAAATGCAACGTGCCATTTATCTAAGTAATGTTGTTATGTAGAACCTAATATAGTGTCGTGATATTCAACATTTCGTTAAAAAAATATTGATTTAAAAAAACTTGAAAGCGATTGAGTACATCTTTATAGAAGAACATCACACACTGGCGAGTAAAACATCTTCCAGTTTCAGTAGATTTAGTAATTTCACTATAGCGCATGTGTATGCATTATACTTACTGCGGGTAATTATTCGAATTGGCCTTTTCTGCAGTTTGGACAGCATTTTTTTATCAATACCCCACGATGAAATACCGTAGTTGAAATGCGGCACAATTGTTTTAGTTTATTCTTTATGACCAAGGTTTATGATATTGTATTTAATATTGTGTTAACGTATGGAGTTAAGTCTAATGTGTTTT
>CBDHHR010000624.1:0-6813 GCA_965263245.1 Metamycoplasmataceae bacterium
CAACTACCACTACGGCTGCTACAATAACCATCATGACAACGACTAAACCACTACCATCATCAGCACAGTCACCACCACCATCAGCACAGTCACCACCACCATCAGCACAGTCACCACCATCATCAGCACAGTCACCACCACCATCAGCACAGTCACCACCATCATCAGCACAGTCACCACCATCATCAGCACAGTCACCACCATCATCAGCACAGTCACCACCACCATCAGCACAGTCACCACCACCACCAGCACAGTCACCACCACCATCAGCACAGTCACCACCATCATCAGCACAGTCACCACCACCATCAGCACAGTCACCACCATCATCAGCACAGTCACCACCACCATCAGCACAGTCACCACCACCATCAGCACAGTCACCACCATCATCAGCACAGTCACCACCACCATCAGCACAGTCACCACCACCATCAGCACAGTCACCACCATCATCAGCACAGTCACCACCATCATCAGCACAGTCACCACCATCAGCACAGTCACCACCACCATCAGCACAGTCACCACCATCATCAGCACAGTCACCACCACCATCAGCACAGTCACCACCACCATCAGCACAGTCACCACCATCATCAGCACAGTCACCACCACCATCAGCACAGTCACCACCACCATCAGCACAGTCACCACCACCATCAGCACAGTCACCACCACCATCAGCACAGTCACCACCACCATCAGCACAGTCACCACCACCATCAGCACAGTCACCACCACCATCAGCACAGTCACCACCACCATCAGCACAGTCACCACCATCATCAGCACAGTCACCACCACCATCAGCACAGTCACCACCACCATCAGCACAGTCACCACCACCATCAGCACAGTCACCACCACCATCAGCACAGTCACCACCATCATCAGCACAGTCACCACCACCATCAGCACAGTCACCACCACCATCAGCACAGTCACCACCACCATCAGCACAGTCACCACCACCATCAGCACAGTCACCACCACCATCAGCACAGTCACCACCATCATCATCACAGTCACCACCATCACTGCACAGTCACCACCACCATCAGCACAGTCACCACCATCATCAGCACAGTCACCACCACCATCAGCACAGTCACCACCACCATCAGCACAGTCACCACCACCATCAGCACAGTCACCACCATCATCAGCACAGTCACCACCACCATCAGCACAGTCACCACCACCATCAGCACAGTCACCACCATCACCAGCACAGTCACCACCATCAACTGCACAGTCACCACCACCATCAGCACAGTCACCACCACCATCAGCACAGTCACCACCACCATCAGCACAGTCACCACCACCATCAGCACAGTCACCACCACCATCAGCACAGTCACCACCACCATCAGCACAGTCACCACCATCATCAGCACAGTCACCACCACCATCAGCACAGTCACCACCACCATCAGCACAGTCACCACCACCATCAGCACAGTCACCACCACCATCAGCACAGTCACCACCACCATCAGCACAGCACAGTCACCACCATCACTGCACAGTCACCAGCACAGTCACCACCACCATCAGCACAGTCACCACCACAATCATCATCACAGTCACCACATCAGCACAGTCACCACCACCATCAGCACAGTCACCACCATCATCAGCACAGTCACCACCACCATCAGCACAGTCACCACCACCATCAGCACAGTCACCACCACCATCAGCACAGTCACCACCACCATCAGCACAGTCACCACACAGTCACCACCACCATCAGTCACCACCATCATCATCACAGTCACCACCATCATCAGCACAGTCACCACCACCATCAGCACAGTCACCACCAACATCAGCACAGTCACCACCACCATCAGCACAGTCACCACCACCATCAGCACAGTCACCACCACCATCAGCACAGTCACCACCACCATCAGCACAGTCACCACCATCATCAGCACAGTCACCACCACCATCAGCACAGTCACCACCACCATCAGCACAGTCACCACCACCATCAGCACAGTCACCACCATCATCAGCACAGTCACCACCATCATCAGCACAGTCACCACCACCACCAGCACAGTCACCACCACCATCAGCACAGTCACCACCACCATCAGCACAGTCACCACCACCATCAGCACAGTCACCACCACCATCAGCACAGTCACCACCATCATCAGCACAGTCACCACCACCATCAGCACAGTCACCACCAACATCAGCACAGTCACCACCACCATCAGCACAGTCACCACCACCATCAGCACAGTCACCACCAACATCAGCACAGTCACCACCATCATCAGCACAGTCACCACCATCATCAGCACAGTCACCACCAACATCAGCACAGTCACCACCATCATCAGCACAGTCACCACCACCATCAGCACAGTCACCACCAACATCAGCACAGTCACCACCATCATCAGCACAGTCACCACCACCACCAGCACAGTCACCACCACCATCAGCACAGTCACCACCACCATCAGCACAGTCACCACCACCATCAGCACAGTCACCACCACCATCAGCACAGTCACCACCATCATCAGCACAGTCACCACCACCATCAGCACAGTCACCACCAACATCAGCACAGTCACCACCATCATCAGCACAGTCACCACCACCATCAGCACAGTCACCATCAACATCAGCACAGTCACCACCATCATCAGCACAGTCACCACCATCATCAGCACAGTCACCACCAACATCAGCACAGTCACCACCATCATCAGCACAGTCACCACCACCACCAGCACAGTCACCACCACCATCAGCACAGTCACCACCACCATCACCACAGTCACCACCATCATCAGCACAGTCACCACCATCATCAGCACAGTCACCACCACCATCAGCACAGTCACCACCAACATCAGCACAGTCACCACCATCATCAGCACAGTCACCACCACCATCAGCACAGTCACCACCAACATCAGCACAGTCACCACCATCATCAGCACAGTCACCACCATCATCAGCACAGTCACCACCACCATCAGCACAGTCACCACCACCATCAGCACAGTCACCACCATCATCAGCACAGTCACCACCACCATCAGCACAGTCACCACCACCATCAGCACAGTCATCACCAACATCAGCACAGTCACCACCACCATCAGCACAGTCACCACCATCATCATCACAGTCACCACCATCATCAGCACAGTCACCACCACCATCAGCACAGTCACCACCACCATCAGCACAGTCATCACCATCATCAGCACAGTCACCACCATCATCAGCACAGTCACCACCACCATCAGCACAGTCACCACCATCATCAGCACAGTCACCACCACCATCAGCACAGTCACCACCATCATCAGCACAGTCACCACCACCATCAGCACAGTCACCACCAACATCAGCACAGTCACCACCACCATCAGCACAGTCACCACCATCATCAGCCCAGTCACCACCAACATCAGCACAGTCACCACCACCATCAGCACAGTCACCACCATCATCAGCACAGTCACCACCACCATCAGCACAGTCACCACCACCATCAGCACAGTCATCACCAACATCAGCACAGTCACCACCACCATCAGCACAGTCACCACCATCATCATCACAGTCACCACCATCATCAGCACAGTCACCACCACCATCAGCACAGTCACCACCACCATCAGCACAGTCATCACCATCATCAGCACAGTCACCACCATCATCAGCACAGTCACCACCACCATCAGCACAGTCACCACCATCATCAGCACAGTCACCACCACCATCAGCACAGTCACCACCATCATCAGCACAGTCACCACCACCATCAGCACAGTCACCACCAACATCAGCACAGTCACCACCACCATCAGCACAGTCACCACCATCATCAGCCCAGTCACCACCAACATCAGCACAGTCACCACCACCATCAGCACAGTCACCACCATCATCAGCACAGTCACCACCACCATCAGCACAGTCACCACCAACATCAGCACAGTCACCACCATCATCAGCACAGTCACCACCACCAGCAGCACAGTCACCACCATCATCTGCACAGTCACCACCACCATCAGCACAGTCACCACCATCATCTGCACAGTCACCACCACCATCAGCACAGTCACCACCACCATCAGCACAGTCACCACCATCATCAGCACAGTCACCACCAACATCAGCACAGTCACCACCAACATCAGCACAGTCACCACCAACATCAGCACAGTCACCACCACCAGCAGCACAGTCACCACCATCATCTGCACAGTCACCACCACCATCAGCACAGTCACCACCATCATCTGCACAGTCACCACCACCATCAGCACAGTCACCACCATCATCAGCACAGTCACCACCAACATCAGCACAGTCACCACCACCATCAGCACAGTCACCACCAACATCAGCACAGTCACCACCAACATCAGCACAGTCACCACCAACATCAGCACAGTCACCACCACCAGCAGCACAGTCACCACCATCATCTGCACAGTCACCACCACCATCAGCACAGTCACCACCATCATCTGCACAGTCACCACCACCATCAGCACAGTCACCACCATCATCAGCACAGTCACCACCACCATCAGCACAGTCACCACCATCATCAGCACAGTCACCACCACCATCAGCACAGTCACCACCATCATCAGCACAGTCACCACCAACATCAGCACAGTCACCACCACCATCAGCACAGTCACCACCATCATCAGCACAGTCACCACCACCATCAGCACAGTCACCACCAACATCAGCACAGTCACCACCATCATCAGCACAGTCACCACCACCAGCAGCACAGTCACCACCATCATCTGCACAGTCACCACCACCATCAGCACAGTCACCACCATCATCTGCACAGTCACCACCACCATCAGCACAGTCACCACCACCATCAGCACAGTCACCACCATCATCAGCACAGTCACCACCAACATCAGCACAGTCACCACCAACATCAGCACAGTCACCACCAACATCAGCACAGTCACCACCACCAGCAGCACAGTCACCACCATCATCTGCACAGTCACCACCACCATCAGCACAGTCACCACCATCATCTGCACAGTCACCACCACCATCAGCACAGTCACCACCACCATCAGCACAGTCACCACCACCATCAGCACAGTCACCACCACCATCAGCACAGTCACCACCACCAGCAGCACAGTCACCACCACCATCAGCACAGTCACCACCACCATCAGCACAGTCACCACCACCAGCAGCACAGTCACCACCATCATCTGCACAGTCACCACCACCATCAGCACAGTCACCACCATCATCTGCACAGTCACCACCACCATCAGCACAGTCACCACCACCATCAGCACAGTCACCACCACCATCAGCACAGTCACCACCACCATCAGCACAGTCACCACCACCATCAGCACAGTCACCACCACCAGCAGCACAGTCACCACCATCATCAGCACAGTCACCACCACCATCAGCACAGTCACCACCACCAGCAGCACAGTCACCACCACCATCAGCACAGTCACCACCACCAGCAGCACAGTCACCACCATCATCTGCACAGTCACCACCACCATCAGCACAGTCACCACCACCATCAGCACAGTCACCACCATCATCAGCACAGTCACCACCATCATCTGCACAGTCACCACCACCATCAGCACAGTCACCACCACCATCAGCACAGTCACCATCATCAGCACAGTCACCACCACCATCAGCACAGTCACCACCATCATCAGCACAGTCACCACCATCATCTGCACAGTCACCACCATCATCAGCACAGTCACCATCATCAGCACAGTCACCACCATCATCATCACAGTCACCACCATCATCAGCACAGTCACCACCATCATCAGCACAGTCACCACCATCATCAGCACAGTCACCACCACCATCAGCACAGTCACCACCATCATCAGCACAGTCACCACCAACATCAGCACAGTCACCACCAACATCAGCACAGTCACCACCATCATCAGCACAGTCACCACCACCATCAGCACAGTCACCACCACCAGCAGCACAGTCACCACCATCATCTGCACAGTCACCACCACCATCAGCACAGTCACCACCATCATCTGCACAGTCACCACCACCATCAGCACAGTCACCACCACCATCAGCACAGTCACCACCACCATCAGCACAGTCACCACCACCACCAGCACAGTCACCACCACCAGCAGCACAGTCACCACCACCATCAGCACAGTCACCACCACCATCAGCACAGTCACCACCACCAGCAGCACAGTCACCACCACCATCAGCACAGTCACCACCACCATCAGCACAGTCACCACCACCATCAGCACAGTCACCACCATCATCATCACAGTCACCACCACCATCAGCACAGTCACCACCACCATCAGCACAGTCACCACCACCATCAGCACAGTCACCACCACCAGCAGCACAGTCACCACCATCATCAGCACAGTCACCACCACCATCAGCACAGTCACCACCACCAGCAGCACAGTCACCACCACCATCAGCACAGTCACCACCACCAGCAGCACAGTCACCGCCACCAGCAGCACAGTCACCACCACCATCAGCACAGTCACCACCACCATCAGCACAGTCACCACCACCATCAGCACAGTCACCACCATCATCAGCACAGTCACCACCACCATCAGCACAGTCACCACCACCAGCAGCACAGTCACCACCACCATCAGCACAGTCACCACCACCAGCAGCACAGTCACCACCACCAGCAGCACAGTCACCACCACCATCAGCACAGTCACCACCACCAGCAGCACAGTCACCGCCATATCT
>CBDHHR010000625.1:5000-8595 GCA_965263245.1 Metamycoplasmataceae bacterium
GGAGCCTGAGGTATTAAAAGTTCACGGTAAATATGCTGTGAAATTGTCAATAACAGAGCTGATCAAGATTAGTAGGAAATGAAGGAAACGTTATAATGGTCGCCTATGGAAAATGCAAATGTGGTCTGACTGCTTCTTCCATGTGAGCACAGACCACGGCCAGGCTCTGCCTGAGTGCAGAGTAGGCTCGTTGTCTGCTCGCCATCCACCGAGTGCCCTTTGGCGCACTGAAGTAGGCAACATCTTCGTCAATAATCTCACCGATTTGCTTGAGATCCCGGCGTCTTTTCGAGGAAGATAGTAGAACCTGTAGACGAAATTGACGCACTCTTCTACAAGACCTACGACACAGCTCGACACTTTGATAATATCAAGCATGGCCACACACCAGATGTTAACAAAATTTTATGGAACGGCTTCAACCATCTTCCAGGTCATTCCATTGCGTTTGCCCTGGTTGACACATGCCCCGTTCATGTTTGTGCAAACACAATTCTCTAGAGTCACGCCAATGTTGTCCAGGCCCGTCTTTATGGCATCGAATATGCCAGTGGCATTTGCAGACTATGGCCAGTACTTCCACCAGCCATCACAGAAACCCACTGTGCCCTTCCCACGCCCTCTCTGACCCGGTCTCTCTCTGCATCACTAATATTATCTTGCATGCTTTGTCATTTCCATAGTACCCACCCATGCACACACCGTTCTTCTCTTGCAGCTCACACAGAGGCTGATAATGGCGGAATGGCAATGTATATATGGCAACGTGTTAGGCTGTATGCAAAAGATTCTTTATGACAGCAGTCTTTTCGTTAGTCATCTTCTCAATGACTGTACCCATTGGGCCTCGTTGTGTCTTGTGGGCTGCCTCGTCTCGCCTCTGATCCTGACTTCCGTCATGCGTTATCAAGCCGTCCTTTCTGTTCTTCCATTCACTATCCGAACCCAAGACCAAAGGACTTTTCTCGTCAGCAAATGTGTGAGGAGTTCCATGGCACAAACACCATGAGCAAAACAACTTGTCTACCCGCTCGTCTTTGTAAAGCCATGGAAACTTCTCTGTCCATGATGTTAACAATCTCTGGTTTCTCGCAATTGCCTCGTAGTCAGACTTTCGTCGTTTTCTTTGGGGCACGGAGGTGATCTTGGTAGGGCTGACCCCAGGCCTAGTCGACGGCAATGCGCAAGGACGGGCAGCGACAGGCGGAGTTGATGCGCAAAGACGGGCAGCGTGGGAAGAAGTAGAGGCGTCGGCATAGGCAGGGTCGATCGAAGTCGAGGCGCAGGGACAGGGTCGGACGACGTCGAGGCATATACACGGGCAGGGTCGGACGAAGTCGGCGAGCAAAGACGGACCGTGTCGGGCGATGTTAATGTTGAAGCCAATGAACATTTTGGCCTCTGCTTTGCACTAGATTTCACTTTGCTATGTATACTACTACCTGTACTGGTCTTTGGACGTTTAGCAAAATAATCCTCAATTCGCCATTGCGACACCGTCGAATGATGACTATGAGAAAGTCAAAACGAGACGCGAGACGCTGTATGCCACCGTATATTTCGCTCCGTTCAAGTGGTTCCATATTAATAATCGCTAGGAGGCACCACTTACGTAGTCCGGTTGTAAATAACGGGCGTCCGTAAACAACTGCCATTTTCAAGTCATAGCCAGTCCGACGGGACTAGTCTACTAAAACTGTACTAGTCCGAACTCTAAAACTACTCGTCCAGGATGATCGGACCGGACTTATTTCGCACTCTGTATATAATATATATATATATATATATATATATATATATATATATATATATATATATATATATATATATATATATATATATATATATATAAGATCATAGAGTGCCACAGATATACTTTTCTAGTTCATGTAAACGATGTGAAACAAAACTTAGTATTTAAAAAACCGCTAGTATTCTCTTTTACCGAGTGAGCATGTAATCGACATTTCACGAGTAAACATTAATATACTACTGAAAAATAACAGTGTTTTGCAAACGTCTACCGGAACTCCGGTTTTTGCTTGCTACTGATAGATGGGACGACTTGTCCAGGTGTTGCGCTGAAAGAAACTTATTTTCTAGAGCAAAATAAATTGTCCTCTCACCATGTCCGTCCTCGGTTACCTCCTTGAAGTCATGTATCATATATACTATACTACATAAGTAATATGAATGTTAGCAACACACGAGAAACCGAACACTGTCCCTACATTGACATCCATGGCAGTTTGCTGTTCATCAGCAATATAAACTCGGCCTGGAGAATGGTTCTACATATTATGACTGAGTCGCTCACGTTACTTACCAGGACAAGCACGACGTTCATAAGTGCGTCCAACGCACGGTTTTCCACCATTTGCGGTTGTCGGGTTTGTGCAGGAACGACGCCTGGTTTGTCGCACCCGTGGACAGTCGTCTGACCACAAACTCCACTTTGTCCAACCCCCATTGACTGGTCCATTGGCTGCAGGAAATAAGATGGATATTAACATCACCTCTCTCTCTCCTCATTCTCTCTCTCTTGTCACTCTCTCTCTCTTCTCACTCTCTCTCTTCTCACTCTCTCTCTCTTCTCACTCTCTCTCTTCTCACTCTCTCTCTCTTATCTCTCTCTTCTCACTCTCTCTTCTCACTCTCTCTCTTCTCTCTCTCTCTATCTTCTCACTCTCTCTCTCTTCTCACTCTCTCTCTTATCACTCTCTCTTCTCACTCTCTCTCTTCTCTCTCTCTCTCTTCTCACTCTCTCTCTCACTCTCTCTCTTCTCACTCTCTCTCTCTTCTCACTCGCTCTCTTCTCTCTCTCTCTTCTCACTCTCTCTTCTCACTCTCTCTCTCTCTCTCTCTCTCTCTCTCTCTCTCTCTCTCTCTCTCTCTCTCTCTCTCTCTCTCTCCGTCACCTACGTCAGCTTCCCCGTCTTTATGTCTTTTTGTTACTCCGTCTACCTCCTTCCCACCTCCCTCCCTCCGTCCCACCCGCTTTAGCTCCCGGTCTGTCTGTCTGTCTGTCTGTCTGTCTGTCTGTCTGACTCTTTCTCTATCTGTTTTTATCTATGTCACGCTCTCTGTCTCGCTCTATATCTCTCTCTGTTCTCTGTGTTCTCTCTGTTCTCTCTGTTCTCTCTGTTCTCTCTCTCTCTCTCTCTCTCTCTATATGTATATATATATATATATATATATATATATATATATATATATATATATATACATATATATATATATATATATATATATATATATATATATATATATATATATATATATATATATCCTCTCTTCTCTTCTTAACGTTTCTGCTTCTTTCCGTCGTTCCATCTCTCCTTCGCTCTGTCCCCGTCTCTCCGTCTGATTTGTCTGATTTGCTCAGTCTATCAATACCTCTATGTGTCTACGTTTTGTTTTTAAATATTATCAGATATATGCGATTAGTCTTTCCGCAAGGATTGGTAGACTTCTTCGTAAAGTTGTTTGCACTACATCGCGACGACGGTTCATCAGTCACACCATATATATAAATATAGAGGGATCGCCAACTTGTGACGTCACCCTGTATTTCAGCCTGGTGATGTCCCTCGCA
>CBDHHR010000626.1:0-15220 GCA_965263245.1 Metamycoplasmataceae bacterium
GTATGTCACGGGGCTTTTGTGTTAACCAGGACGTGGGCTTCATTTATGGTGTTAGTTCGTTAAAGCGCAAACGTCGTTGGCCCTATTTGTAAATTCCTATCTCACAACACGTCATAGGGTTACGCTATTATTGGATTCATTGTTTAGATTCGTACGTAGCTGTCATCTGATACAGGATAGATATTGTGGTGAATACAGTTATGACGACACTCAAAAATACCGACATATACCAATATATCTCACTTGACCCAGAAAGTGCCCCAATATGCACGCGACTGACCTAGTTGGCTCAGTGCCAACCAGCCTCTGTTCTACTTAATATTGTTTTGACGCTGTTTACCAATCCCAGAGCCGATATCAGCAATATACAAAATAGTGAGTCTTGGAATGTGAGTTCCCAAACAGAGTCTTGCCATGACGTACCAGACAAGACGGCCTGTGGGCCTACTTATTGGGAGACGCCCGGTCAATGCGTTCGATCGAACGCTGCTTGACCTGGGCTTGAGCCGTGTTATGCGGCCGGGTTATTTTAGTCACTCTCGGCCGAAAACGAAGGACAGCGGTGGTTTAACAGGCGCCTTTGCCAAATAGATCACGCTGAAGAACCACCCGTAGTTAGGTCTACATTCTTGTCGCTTTCAAAATATAGATTCCCCGCGTAGAATGCCACACACGTATCATGAATGTTTTATTTGTCATTGGTACAGATCGATACCGTTCGGTCAGTTGCGTGTACGCGAGCTACGCTTGTTTACCCGCGATTACTCGCTACATGTTTGCTGAATCATTTTCAACACCGCGGCGGTTTCCTTAGAATTGTTGTTTTGATTCTAGGCGGGCCACTAGCATACACACATCTCCGAGATAAACAGACCGTCAACACTAATTACACACAGCAGCGTGTAGAATAATATGCCGGTTGAAATGCACGTATTCAGGTTCGCGATACTTCTCACGTGTTGTGACCGTTTCCGTGGTTACTAAATAACAGTTCCGTCACGATGCGCGTGGCCGTGGGGGTGTTAGTTACTGTTGCCATGGTTTCATAATAAACAGTTATCTGTTCCGTTACACAAAGAATGTGTACGCGGTCTCGACAACAATCGCGCGTGATCTTAACACGTATCAGCTTGTCTGTCTGTATAGATACATTTGAAAAGGTTGAAAGGTAGCGTTGACATTGACCTTCTAATCTAAATGATTATGTCCCTGTCTGTCGGTGACATTCATTGATAGAATTCTATTATGAACGTTACACATCATAATGTTCGAGTCTACATGAATATCGTTATGATTACAATACGTCACTTATAATAAAATAAATAAAAGTGTTAATTATTTAAGTAATTATATACAATGAATAATCTTTGGCAGATTGTTTTGCAAGCCTGCATGGTTACTTATATAAATATGACGTATACCTACACATTACATACTCTTCCCCTTGTTTTTAAACTCGATGTTGACACAATTACGACGTCCCCAAAAACAGGTAAGTGTTTTAGGCCCATCAGTTGTGTTATAAATTCGAATGTTGAACTCAAGCTTACGAATCAACTACCTCGTTTTCGGACATTTTTGTTTATAGACGGTACTCGCGCTTTTTGGATAATAGCTCAACGTGGCGACGATCTCGAGGATCAAAAAGTTCACGAGGTTTTGATACCGCAAATTACCTAAATTCAGTGTCTTTTCCCCGAGAACCGGACTTATAAGCATAAGCAACATAAGCATTCGTCGTGATTTAAGCATACCTAATAATAGGATGCTGATTCACTTGACAAGTCATAGCCGCCTTTTATGTAACTCGTTTCGTAATCTTTGCGTAAACATCAACATGTTTTTCTCAGGCCGCGGTGTCATTTCTAGTTGAAGCGGACAGCGCACCACACACACGCCATCTGGCGAACACAATGTTAACTCCTGTATACTACCACACTCCAATAAAGCAAAAATAAAACTAATTAATTATTAATGGTGACGACGACGTGTGTGAGCGCGCGTGCGTGTGTGTGCGCGCGCGTCTGTGTGAGCGCGCGTGCGTGTGCGGTGTGTGTGTGTGTGTTGTGTGTGAGTACGTGCGAACGTGCGTACGTGCGTGTGTGCGTCACGATGTAACTGCATTATCGTATGCGGTGGTGCGTGCCTACCATGTAAGCCTACACCCGTTACTGTCACGCCTGACGTGGCCTAAAAAGTTCGCCTCATCTCACTGTCTTAACCGCCGTTGTCTCGAAGCGACCGGCGCCTCCGAGGACAACAAACGTCACGCCCCGATACGCACGAGCGGCGCGCATAACGGATCCAATTACCGCTCGGCTCGAAACAAACACGTCTACGAGAACGCGCGTCTTTGTCACGGGGCACACGCCGGAAGCATCGCGTGACTAAACCATGTAACGACGAGGTCGTTCTGACTGCGACCATTGTCACCACGCTCCGACAAACGGAAACATCTCTTCCGGGAAGTAGTGAACCTTAACGGAACCGTTCCACCTTGACGTCCGGTTCGCTTGTCGCTAACGGCGTAAATATCCCCTTCGGGTGGATGGTCAGTTAATCTTAAAGACGCTACAATGAAATCATGTTCTTTAAAAGATAAGGGTAATATCTTATACAGCTGTATATCGCAGCTTCCAATCGTCAGGATTTCTCAAAGCACTTTACACTTTACTTCCTGGCAGACCTGTTCAATTTAAGCATCATCTCGGCTTTTCAGAGAAGCATGCAGCCACGCTGTAATTAAAGCGCGAAGACACACCCGCCTATGTATATAGCCAGGTACTCATTCACACAGCTGAGTGGGCTGGAGTAATGTAAAATGGAAAAAAACTTTCGAAAGGTTTGACACGGCAGCACAGATTTCTTCGCAAGCCAGGGCAGTTTGGTATTTTACAGCCCCCGAGCGTGACATTTCCCCCTAAACTATAATTAGTTAAACAATGAAATTTAGGCAAATGCCAATGTTACTACATTACAAATGTGACGTAAGGAACATCAACTACTTGCTCTGTTGACGTTGAACTGGCTCAGGTCTAGACCCATTCACGGAGAATTACCAGTAATCACCGTCATATGTTTGTCGTATGAAACAATTACGTCTCCGATGATCTATTAATTTCTGCAGTCGTTGTGTAGAGCATGGCACACAACTAGTTAAATCCTAGCTTCTTAGCGCTCCCAGCCATTTGTTGACGACGTTTGCACTGTCATTGTCTATGAGAATGCTAAAGCCATCGCTTTTGTCGCCCCACTGAGCTAGACTGCTGAGGATGTTGGCGCCATGGAAGTTACTTATTTGTACTGTTATTATTAACGCGAACGTAAAATCAGTGGCGCCCTCTGGCGAATGGCTCAACAGCAGCAAAAAACGTATTAAATTCAGTTCAGTTCAATTCAATACATGCATCTCTATTTCAGACTGATCTGTACGTCATGTACTGATGTCCATATACACATTAAAGTCAATACAAATATATAAGTATTCTACTACTGATAAATAATACACAATGGTACATTCGGTCAAAGCTGTTATAATATTATATCTTAATCCAGAATCGTTGTATCCTGGAGTGCCACTTTAAATCACTGTTGTTAATTGCAATTACCAGCTTATTACAAAGGCATCATGCCTCATCAATATTTATATACCGTATTTCTAATTACAGTGTACAGCTTTACTATTTGGTAAACAGTGCAATATTTAGGCTGATTTAGCAAAACACGTTATTGTAAGCAACGTGAAGTCTATGCATACTTGCTACTGTGTAATTCAAGCACAGTTGGATAGCTGTACATCGGAGAGCAGAAAGTTCTAAGCAAAGTCAGCCTCACTTCTGTGGAACACATGTAACATTTTCCTAGTAGCGTATTACCCATAGCATAATAGTTGTTGGCATTGCCATAAAAGGTCATTGTCACCTTGTAAGGTACTAGAAATAAAACGACCAAAATATTTTACATTATTAAAGTCCTGGATTGTTTCACTATTGATCTTAAACGGTGGAACATCACACTTCTTCATATATTTAGTTTTGCATATTAAAACAGCACTTTTCTTAGAATTGTATATAATATCACAATTTAACCCATAAAGTCCACATACCTGCACCAGTTTTGAGTCCTGATACAGATGGGGACATAATAGGTCACCAGCATACATAAGATTACATGTATAAGAAAGTTGTAGTGCATATGATACATCCAGTATTACAATTGTTTAATGCTATGGTTAAATCATCCATTAGACTAAACATTATGATGACAGTATCTTCTTGTATATCCTTGCTTCACACACATTTTTCAGACAATTTGCTAGACCATCTTCTACACAGGGGCGTCGATCCGATTTTAAAAGTGGGGGGGGGGCGGGGGACCAATTTATATATACATATATGTGTATGTATTTTTATGTATGTATATAATTTTAATATATATATATATATATATATATATATACATACATACATATATATATATATATATATATATATATATATATATATATATATATATATATATATATATATATATATATATATATATATATATATAACTTCCCAATCCTACATTGTGGCAAAGAAATTTATCATCACTCAAATGGCAAAATGTTACACAAAGTGCAGGAATCCGCTGCTTCGGTCGTATATATAGGCGTTAAGCATCAAGCAGGCAAGGGGTGAATGTGAAACACAAATTTCATAATTTATAATGTGTTTGATGGCTAGAACCTACTAATAATAAAAAACACAAGGATGCAAACTGATAGAGCACGGCAGCGGCTTAGCCCGGTGTCGCGCTTACTTTTTTCCGGTCGTTATAAACTTTCCGATTGACGTTTCTGCGCATGCGCGATACATATAAAATCACCAATGTGCAGTGAAACGACAAAGCATTTTTGGTATGAATGCCATGGGCTGTTCATCAACTCTCCTGTGATGATTACTGTGAAGAGTTGCTTAAAATGTCGTTCAATGCAATAACATCTAACGTTTGTTTAAATCACCGTCACGGATTATGGCGCCCTATAGTCACGTTTGCTATCAAAACATGATTCAAAACATGTTTGCCTCTTGTTAATTTGCTACAAATAACTTTATATATATCCTAACGAACAACCCGTAATGTTTATACCATAAATGCATTGACCTTTCGCTGCACATTAATGATTTTACATTTATCGCGCATGCGCAGAAACGTCAATCGGAACGTTTATAACACCGGAAAGATGTAAGTGCTACACCGGCATGATGATTATTTACTGAAGTAAGATCAAGTTGCGCGCTGTGGCCAGTTGATTTTCTAATGGGTGGTCGGAACTTCATATTATTGTCTAGCTACTAGTCCAATGTAGCGGCTTTTTAAAGTCTCGAATGTTGACTACGTACGTGTGCATGGGCTTAAAAAGGAGCGGCCAGTTTGCCTTGAAACAGAGTCGCTGTGTTTGCTGAAGGGTTGGCCGTATAAGAAGAGGCCTACTATACTCTCACGCGCGCACGCGCGCACGCACGCACGCACGCGCACGCACGCACGCAAGCACGCAAGCACACACACACACACACACACACACACACACACGCACGCACGCACTCACGCACGCACGCACGCACGCACACACACAGGGTTAGGGTTAGGGTTTAGGTTTAGGTTTAGGTTTAGGTTTGGATTTGGATTTGGGTTTGGGTTTGGGTTTGGGTTTGGGTTTGGGTTTGGGTTTGGGTTTGGGTTTGGGTTTGGGTTTGGGTTTGGGTTTGGGTTTGGGTTACGTTGAAGGTACTTTTGACAAGATTTACATTAGGTGTTTTACATGCATTTCATGGGCACCTGTACGTGAGTGGTTCAAGAAGCCACTACCAGTTTTAACCAGGCCAGAGCCTTTGATAGATATATATCTAAGGCTCTGAACCAGGCCAGAGCCTTAGATAAATATGTATATAAGGCTCTGAACCAGGCCAGAGCCTTAGATAGATAATGTATCTAAGGCTCTGAACCAGGCTGTCGAATGGCGCCACCTAGTGCATATTTGTCGTACCCACCAGGTGGCGGTGTATGTATGTAGAACTAGACATGGCGACCGGTACTTGGAGAAGTATAAACAAAGTTTTTAACATGTTCGTAATCGGTGTAAAAATATTAAAACTACTTAACAAGTTGTAGCAAGTAATATGTTTACGTGTTTCCATTTTTTTTCGAAGCCAGCAGAGACATGTATGCAAGTGTGATTGTGCCTTATCGCTGGTTTGCTAAACTTCAAAGCAACATACAACGAATGCCAACATACAAAGCTTCAAACTCAAAGGCAAAGCCTGGCTGACAGTGGCAAAGCAAAGCCAAACGCTAGCCTAGGCTAAGGCTAGGCCCTAGTTTGAACTACAACTAGTTTAACCCTGGATTAGCTTCTAACTACTAAAAGGCTTATACGTTATAGGCTTGTGGCTCTGTAATTGCCGGAACAAGGGCAGAACGAGCGTCGGAACGGGTTGGAGTGGACTTAAAACTATATATCTATGTGCTTCGTGTGAAATTTAAGCTTCGTGTCTCGATGAATAGTGGTTATAATATAACTCGTCTGTCAGTATGACGACATAATAATTATGTAGAATAAGGTATATTTATGAGCGATTGCTGACGATAGACTATGTGTGACGGGACATTGGGAATGATCAATAACACTAATTAAGTTAGTTGGCGAACATTCCATCGACGTTCCTTCATTGAATAATTTTAAGTATGCCTTTTTCTACATGCTATATCATAATACTAACAGCTCATTCCACACATTCTGGGCTCCAGCACCTTTAGGCCTAGGCTTATAGCAGCAGTAGTAGTAGCCTAAGTAGTAGCAGTAATAATTATTATTAAAGCACCAAGCTAAGAAGATTAAGTCATAAGTTAACTTCGAGAATCCAAACTGAAATCGAACAGAAGGCTGTACTTCTTCCAGCAAAGGTCCACAGTCATAATAGGTTGATTATTATAGTGTTAGGAGTTTAGAAGAATAGATCCTAATTCCTAGCTGAGTTAATCCATGGCAGGTGCGTTTACATTTCTCTGTGTGGGTTTTTACCTCCCCTGGTCCTTGCACAGATAGCATACAGAGCATAGAACTGGAAGCATGTTCTGAGTCAACTTTTCCTCTGTCCTGCAATCATTCTCAAAATGGTGAATCTTTCTAGGTGTGATGCTCACATGACATGATCAAAATATAGTAGGCTGGATCCATCAAGTGTTATTGGATTATTAAGTGTTTTAAATATTGAGCTGTTTGTCACGTTGTTGTTCCATGAAGCCCTTTTTCTATTTACAGAATGAATTTTCAGACGAAATAATACACCAGATGGATTGGATTCGCACAAAACACCAGTTACCTCTTGGAAGATACAGTTCCCCATCGACACTACGAAGGTAGGCCTACTGTTAATGACAGTGACAAGTTAACTCTGCACACTAATAAATGCCTACAAAAACATATCTATGTTATGATATGTTTAGTGGTAAATATGGGCCAAGTATATTTTGGTAATGTAGCCAGCCCAAAAAATTATGCAAGGTTTTTATGTGTTAAGACTGTTTTTATGAACCAGATTAAGAGTTACTTATGATAACCTAGTCTCGCTTAACCGACTGTCGGTCGGCTGCGGAACTACGGCGAGAAGAAATTCTGTTAAGACATTTTGTTAAGACATTTTGTTAATCTGCGTGATCTATACAATGCTGCCACCTCACGGACACTGGTTAATCCTGCCGTAATTTCTATTTTTTATAAATAACTGCAAATTTGTATATCTATTAATTTTGTGTTAATATAAGTTTAATTTTGAATAGTTTTTATAATTGAGCATTATTTGATAAAAAAGGTATCCTTATTTAATTTGTATGTTATTCGTGTGGGTTAAACAATTCTGCCACCTCACGGATACTGGTTAATCCTGCCGTAATTCTTATTTTATATACAACTGTAAATTTGAATTTTTACTTATTTTTTGTGTTAATATAAGTTCAATGTTGAATGCTTTTCATAGGATATCATTATCTTGTAAAAGTATATTGTTATTTTACTTTTTATTTCTTAGTTGGCCTGAGAGCCAATCAGCGTCTCAACCCTAATATGGGGTAAGGCCTAACAAATGCAGAGCCTTTCTTTCCCCAGGCAGAGTGAGGGGCTTAAAAATGCTGCCACCTCACGGAGCCTGGGTAACCGAGGCTAATGATAACCTAGATACAGAGGTTTGAATACAAAAAATGCTTCCTGTAGCTGGTCATAGGTCACAAGCGTTTTTTAGAAAATGGTAGTCAGGAGCCAACCAGTGGTCACCTAGTAGTAACTGTAAAAAATATATGAGCAGACTGCTGTATATTATATAATATTGTAGGTTAAATATGAGCCCTGAGTTTGATCAAGAAGGAGGAAGTTATGGTACTCCCCCTCAGTTGGGCAGACACGGTCGTGTACCTTCATGGACAGAAGAGCGACGGTCACGTGACAGGTGGGGCCACCTGGCAGTCAGGTTGATTTATTTGGTCAGTCTTTGTATACAATACAGCTGTAGTAATCATAATTGTAATGATAATAATCTATGCAGAATGAACAGTACAAGTCAGGTTTTGATTGAATTAGGCCAAGTTAATGACACGTAAATGTTATTAACATTCATTGTTAATTGCGTACAGTTCCGTTGTCACAACAACCACAGCAAGTGTGTCGGCCCCTCACTGCTAATTCCACACAATATGTAAAAGTGATTTACTGAGTGCAGTGACCTTGAAAACCAAATTATAAGTACTAACTGAATCACTACTGGCTACTACCAGGGTATGTACAATTCACCTCTGTATAGGGGTCACTCCACCAGCAGGTCACCAAATATCCACTAACAATGTATTTATTTATACTAACAATTGTAAAATTATATTAAGAAAATTGTAATCAGAATTGTAATAATTACAATCTATTTCTTTGTACTAAGACTTGTAAAATTATATTAAGACAATGTGAGCTGCTACATATGTAAAAATGCAAGCTGTGTGTGTAACAGTGATAAGACATATGATTAAATTACTCGTGTTTTGTAGTGATTCTATCTACTACTACTGAGTATAATTTCCCCATCTTAACACTGAATATTGTTTGATTACTTTGCAGACGTCACTACGATGATTCGGGCGAGTGGTCAAATGATGATGACAGCAGTACTTATCGCCATGGCAACACACCATACTCCCAGATGCCCCAGCACTATAATACCCCTAACGGACACCGAGGTAAGTGGTTGTGCTGTCTGCTGTCACGATAAGTTCATGTTATCCTGATGTTCACTATAATTAATCAACAATGTGTGTGAAAGAACCAGTGATTTCTTTCAGTCGATCTACAGGTACATGCGTGTACATGTAATATGTATGCCAAGTATATCTGGATGAACGAAAGCATTACATGATATATTTGAAAAGAGTACATATGTACTCCTAGATTCCACTGTCATGCTTCATGTTGACAACTTTTATTCACATCCAGAGACTCAACAATAAATTATCAGAGCACAGTTAGGCATTAGCAATTATATGCACCTTGTACTGATAAACACACAACACACAACACACAACACACAACACACAACACACAACACACAACACACAACACACACACAACACACAACACACAACACACAACACACAACACACAACACACAACACACAACACACAGACACACAGACACACAGACACACACAACACACAGACAGACACAACACACAGACACACAGACACACACACAGACACAGACACAGACACAGACACAGACACAGACACACACACACACACACACACACACACACACACACACACACACACACACACACACACACACACACACACACACACACACACACACACACACACACACACACACACACACACACACACACACACACACACACACACACACACCTCCCCCAAAGTATAACACACTTATGCACACAACCTTTAACCTTTTGTCATGTAACTATCTATAATGACTTGTAACGTATAACTTAGAATATCATTTAGAAAAATATAAAGCCCCATGTATCTGGGTTAAAACCCTATTTCATTCAATAAAATAAATAAGTTAAATGCAATACTAAATTGACTTGGTAAAATAGTAAATTGTAAAATTGTGTAAATAGTCAACTTTATCTAAATGTCACTTCAGTTAACCAAATAGTGTGTGTGTGTGTGTGTGTGTGTGTGTGTGTGTGTGTGTGTGTGTGTGTGTGTGTGTGTGTGTGTGTGTGTGTGTGTGTGTGTGTGTGTGTGTGTGTGTGTGTGTGTGTGTGTTGTGAGTGTGTTGTGAGTGTGTTGTGAGTGTGTTGTGAGTGTGTTGTGAGTGTGTGTGTTGTGAGTGAGTGTGTGTGTATGTATGAGACTATGAGTATGTAAGTATGTGTGTATATATATGTGTGTGTGTATGAGTGTATTTATATACATATATGTGAATGCATACCAACACTCCCATATACTAACTCTAATGGAACCTGTGGCGAAATATTACAGCTGGACAGAAAAAAACATTGTTATATTTATTTTTTATTTTTTAAGTAGGAACAAAGCTAAAACCTACATTTGAGGGCTCCTGTACAAAAAAACATTGTTATATTTATGTTTTATTTTTTAAGTAGGAACAAAGCTAAAACCTACAGTTGAGGGCTCCTGTACGTTGTATACCTGGACATTGCGGAGCAGTCACTCTAATACATAATAATTATATTATTAATAAATAAGTAATGTTTTTATGTGTTGCAGAGAGGAAATCGAAAAAGCAAGTCCACTATAGAAGCACACCAACTGTATTTACGTCTGGTTCTGCTTCAAATGAAACAAGGCGTCACCCGCCAAAATCACCACCAGCTTCCACATATACATACATTGTAAGAGTTTAAGGAATTCATTAAATTCCGTTATTTTGAATTGATGAGTATTGAGATGCATTATATAGCTCTACATGAATGTCATATGGTCAGTAAAAAGTATTTCATAGTTAATTATATTTGTAGTAGAATGTGTCTTTTCACATACCACTTTCTTAGGTTTGTTGAATGAGTATGGCCATAATGTGTCTTATCAGGAATAAATTCCTCAATGTTTATGCACAAATCAATATCAGACAAAGTGTTGTTGTGGCATAGACATGTTTATATGTTTCACAATTTTAATAGGTTTAACATTTTAATTAAACAATAATTTATTTATATAAATTTATATAAATTTTTAACTATTTATTTTAAATCAATAGTTATTTTTTATGCATTTATTTTATACCTGACTAAATTGTGTAACCTTGTCACCACTGCCAGAACCAGTGTGAATGTGTGGAGTATGAGTCTGTGACTGTGTATGTAATCATGATTTCTACTGACCACAAGAAAGTTTTCCCCTTTCAGAAATTGAATAAACCATCTTGTATCTTGTAACACTAAATTCAGCCGGCCTCCAATATGTGGTGTGAGACTCGAGGCTTTGAAAGATTTAAGCTGATTTAAAACAACAGCAGTAGCGTCAACTTGCTTTAATAACTGGTCCACTTGATAGTATAGTGATGACCTTCCTGTGGTACACTGTCATCAGTGACGCCCACCACCACCACTGTCCACCCTCCATCCACCACCCTACACCCACCACCCTACACACACCACCCTACATCTACACCCACTACCCTACACCCACCACCCTACACCCACCACCCTACACCCATCTCCCTACACCCATCACCCTACACCCATCACCCTACACCCACTACCCTACACCCACCACCCTACACCCACCACCCTACACCCATCTCCCTACACCCATCACCCTACACCCATCACCCTACACCCATCACCCTACACCCACCACCCTACACCCACCACCCTACACACACCACCCTACACCCATCACCCTACACACACCACCCTACACCCACCACCCTACACCCACCACCCTACACCCACCACCCTACACACACCACCCTACACCCATCACCCTACACCCATCACCCTACACCCATCACCCTACACCCATCACCCACAACCATACACCCACCACCCTACACCCACCACCCTACACCCACCATCCTACACACACCACCCTACACCCTACACCCATCACCCTACACACACCACCCTACACCCACCACCCTACACACACCACCCTACACCCATCACCCTACACCCATCACCCTACACACATCACCCTACACCCATCACCCTACACACATCACCCTACACCCATCACCCTACACCCATCACCCTACACCCATCACCCACTACCATACACCCACCACCCTACACCCACCACCCTACACCCACCACCCTACATCTACACCCACTACCATACACCAACCACCCTACACCCACCACCCTACACCCATCACCCTACATCTACACCCACTACCATACACCAACCACCCTACACCCACCACCCTACACCCATCACCCTACATCTACACCCACTACCATACACCAACCACCCTACACCCACCACCCTACACCTACACCCACCACCCTACACCTACACCCACCACCCTACACCCACCACCCTACACCCATCTCCCTACACCCATCACCCATCACCCTACACCCACCACCCTACACCCACCACCCTATACCCACCACCCTACACCCACCATCCTACACACACCACCCTACACCCATCACCCTACACCCATCACCCTACACACACCACCCTACACCCACCACCCTACACACACCACCCTACACCCATCACCCTACACCCATCACCCTACACACATCACCCTACACCCATCACCCTACACACATCACCCTACACCCATCACCCTACACCCATCACCCTACACCCATCACCCACTACCATACACCCACCACCCTACACCCACCACCCTACACCCACCACCCACCACCCTACACCCACCACCCTACATCTACACCCACTACCATACACCAACCACCCTACACCCACCACCCTACACCCATCACCCTACATCTACACCCACTACCATACACCAACCACCCTACACCCACCACCCTACACCCATCACCCTACATCTACACCCACTACCATACACCAACCACCCTACACCCACCACCCTACACCTACACCCACCACCCTACACCTACACCCACCACCCTACACCCACCACCCTACATCTACACCCGGCACCCTACACCCATCACCTTACACCTACACCCACCACCCTACACCCACCACCCTACACCCACCACCCTACACCCATCACCCTACACCCATCACCCTACATCTACACCCACTACCATACATCTACACCCACCACCCTACACCCACCACCCTACACCTACACCCACCACCCTACATCTACACCCGGGACCCTACACCCACCACCTTACACCTACACCCACCACCCTACACCCACCACCCTACATCTACACCCGGCACCCTACACCCACCACCCTACACCTACACCCACCACCCTACACCCACCACCCTACACCCACCACCCTACACCTACACCCACCACCTACACCCACCACCCTACACCCACCACCCTACATCTACACCCAGCACCCTACACCCACCACCCTACACCTACACCCACCACCCTACACCCACCACCCTACACCCGGCACCCATTAACCACCGCCCACCACCCTACATCCACCACCTTACACCTACACCCACCACCTTACACCTACACCCACCATCCTACACCCACCACCCTACACCCACCACCCTACACCCACCACCTTACACCTACACCCACCACCCTACACCCACCACCCTACACCCACCACCCTACACATACACCCACCACCCTACACCCACCACCCTACACATACACCCACCACCCTACACCCACTACCCTACACCCACCACCCTACACCTACACCCACCACCCTACACCCACCACCCTACACCCACCACCCTACATCTACACCCGGCACCCTACACCCACCACCCTACACCTACACCCACCACCCTACACCCACCACCCTACACATACACCCACCACCCACCACCCTACACCCACCACCCTACATCTACACCTGGCACCCTACACCCACCACCCTACACCTACACCCACCATCCTACATCCACCACCCTACACCCACCACCCTACATATACACCCACCACCCTACACCAACCACCCTACACCCACCACCCTACACCTACACCCACCACCCTACACCCACCACCCTACACCCGGCACCCATTAACCACCGCCCACCACCCGGCACCCACCACCCTACACCTACACCCACCACCTTACACCCACCACCCTACACCTTCACCCACCACCCTACACCTACACCCACCACCCTACACATACACCCACCACCCTACACATACACCCACCACCCTACACCCACCACCCTACACCCACCACCCTACACCCACCACCTTACATCCAGCACCCATTAACCCACCCACTGCCCACCACCTCCACCCACCACTCATCCCCCACTGCCTGCCGCCCACCACCAACCCCCACTACTTGCCACCCACCAGTACCCACCACCCGCCAACCATCACCTAGTCACACATAACATAATGCTGTATATTCTTTGGACTTTCAAAATGCTGCTCCCTCCATAAACAGGTTAACTATTCATCTACTTGTGCAGTTTTTCTCCCAAGGTCTAAGTTCTGATGTATCCCATGTATCAACATGTTTTCAACTGTTGGCTTTGTTGAGTATGTAACTGATTCCATGACCTTGAACTATTTGACACGACCTTTTGTCACCACAGGCACCAGAAGAGGAATACTGTTCAACTCACCCAGACTTTGCAAGATCTCTTGTCAATGACTTGATTGAGGACACTATGGTGGATGAAATTATCCCAGACATCATTGAGGAAGTACTGAGGGTGAGTTTCTGTGAACAAACTCATTAAAATATAAAAGTAGTGATCTAAGTATCATTCTCATATGATGCTCCAGTAACTGGCATTTCTATGGGTATTAGATTACGTTGATTACTTGATAATATGGTAGATTACGTGTGGTAACCACTGACCAGTTGTCAACACAACAAAATAATGTTCTGACTGCTGCAAAAGCAATGGTTTCAACATTGCTTATTACCGTGATGAATGTATATAATATTTATTGATGGCATCCTGTTTATTTGTTTCAGCTGTCGTTGACGCCACTGTCTGAGCCTGAGGAATTGTGGTAATAATCTCTCCTCCTTATCTTCCTTGACGTAGTTTTGTATCCACAGTTTAAAAAGCATTGCAGTAAAC
>CBDHHR010000627.1:0-8006 GCA_965263245.1 Metamycoplasmataceae bacterium
TACCCCATTCAGCTTAAGATTCTGAAAACAGAGCTAGTACTGAATCACCTGCTTGTGGATATGCCTACAAAAACGTCGGCGTAGGATGTGTGCAAATTAACATATTGATGTTGTACGTTGTCGTGAACCCATTTTTATATACTGCTACCCGCATAGTTGGGAACGTTTGCCTTGCCAACATTTCGGATAGAGGTTGATACGTCTTCAATGTGTCACGGTCGTGTATGTGGTACCGTTCACATCAATACATCGAGTGCCCCATTGACAGGCACTTGCTAGTTCAAAGACGTTCACTGTGGAATATTAAGACTTTGGACACTTATCATCAATCCAAGATCAGGGTTTCAGAATCCCCTCTAGCTGACACGTTTTCACCAGGTTGATCACCGACGAATATGTAGCACAGTTGACAGTTACCAATACATCGAATAAACAGGTTCCATTTTCCGTCTAGTTGACACTTACCAATACATCGCGTAGATGAGTTCCTTCTCCATCCAGGTGACACTTACCAATACACCCCGTTAACGAGTTCCATTTCCCGTCCAGGTGACACTTACCAATACACCGCGTTGAGGAGTTCCATGTTCCACCCAGATGACACTTACCAATACATCACGTTGACGAATTCCATGTTCCATCCAGGTGACACTTACAAACACCCCCGTTGACGAGTTCCATGTTCCACCCTGGTGACACTTACCAATATATCGCGTTGACGACTTCCACGTTCCATCCAGGTGACACTTATCAACACACCTCGTTGACGAGTTCCATGTTCCACCCAGGTGACACTTACCAACACACCCCGTTGACGAGTTCCATGTTCCATCCAGGTGACACTTACCAATACATCGCGTTGACGAATTCCATGTTCCGTCCAGTTGACACGTCTTCTCCGGGTCCCCGTTGGGTATGTAGCCCAAGTGACACTCCAGTGTACACGTGTCGTCGTAAGCTTGTTCCCGAGAAGTGCAATTCGCATTCGTGTAGTACCCGTGGTTGTCAACAGGTAGCGCGTCACATGTTATGACTGTGAAACACATACCCGCAACGTAGAATTAATGATGTATCAAACTGATCCATTTCACTGTTGTATCGGAAGTTCATTTACATTCAATGCATGCACTATGTGAATTGATGATATTCATATAAGAACGTTTGTTCACAATACATCATAAAGATAGCATTTTAAGGAAATCCATTTATTACGCTGAGAATACGTCAAATTCTAATGTTTACATGTAAACAATAGCATGAAATGTTTGGCTGGAAATGTTTTTGTTCAAAATTTAACGACAACTAACTAAGCATCGCATTTGACAAAGCGCCACAATGCGTGACAATAACAAAGAGTTTACAACGTGTCATTTGTACAATATTTTCAACACAGGATCAATTCTTTTTAAGATTGCAGTTGCACTGGATATTTTGCTCATTGCTTACAGCAATGTTTTGCATTAACACACCCAGCGACCGAATATTGCATCAGTATTCCCGTGGATTGCTGGACCAGCCGTTAATATTAGAAACATGTTACGATTGGCGTAACTTACGCTGGCACGTGACAGGGTTAGTCCAGTTGCCGTGTTCTGTACACCTGTGTACATTATCAGTGTTGGAGAAGTTGTAGCCGAGTGTACACGACAATTGACACGTGTCGTTGTAATTCTTCCTGCCAGATGTACACGAAGTGTCGTCGTACGCCTCACCCTTGGCTAACTTGATGGCGGGACACGTGACCACTGAACAAAGGTAATGTCATGTTTATTATTAGAGACTAGTTGACGTGAGCGTGTATGTGTATGTATGTATGTATGTATGTGTGTGTGTGTGTGTGTGTGTGTGTGTGTGTGTGTGTGTGTGTGTGTGTGTGCGTATGCGTATGTGTATGAGTATGTGCGCTTCATAAACCATAACATCAAATCAAAATGAGGCTCACGCACTCAATAACATGCGCACATACACCCCGTTGTAAACAATACCAAATAGTGGCTTCTTACGACGTACCCCATTCAGCTTAAGATTCTGAAAACAGAGCTAGTACTGAATCACCTGCTTGTGGATATGCCTACAAAAACGTCGGCGTAGGATGTGTGCAAATTAACATATTGATGTTGTACGTTGTCGTGAACCCATTTTTATATACTGCTACCCGCATAGTTGGGAACGTTTGCCTTGCCAACATTTCGGATAGAGGTTGATACGTCTTCAATGTGTCACGGTCGTGTATGTGGTACCGTTCACATCAATACATCGAGTGCCCCATTGACAGGCACTTGCTAGTTCAAAGACGTTCACTGTGGAATATTAAGACTTTGGACACTTATCATCAATCCAAGATCAGGGTTTCAGAATCCCCTCTAGCTGACACGTTTTCACCAGGTTGATCACCGACGAATATGTAGCACAGTTGACAGTTACCAATACATCGAATAAACAGGTTCCATTTTCCGTCTAGTTGACACTTACCAATACATCGCGTAGATGAGTTCCTTCTCCATCCAGGTGACACTTACCAATACACCCCGTTAACGAGTTCCATTTCCCGTCCAGGTGACACTTACCAATACACCGCGTTGAGGAGTTCCATGTTCCACCCAGATGACACTTACCAATACATCACGTTGACGAATTCCATGTTCCATCCAGGTGACACTTACAAACACCCCCGTTGACGAGTTCCATGTTCCACCCTGGTGACACTTACCAATATATCGCGTTGACGACTTCCACGTTCCATCCAGGTGACACTTATCAACACACCTCGTTGACGAGTTCCATGTTCCACCCAGGTGACACTTACCAACACACCCCGTTGACGAGTTCCATGTTCCATCCAGGTGACACTTACCAATACATCGCGTTGACGAATTCCATGTTCCGTCCAGTTGACACGTCTTCTCCGGGTCCCCGTTGGGTATGTAGCCCAAGTGACACTCCAGTGTACACGTGTCGTCGTAAGCTTGTTCCCGAGAAGTGCAATTCGCATTCGTGTAGTACCCGTGGTTGTCAACAGGTAGCGCGTCACATGTTATGACTGTGAAACACATACCCGCAACGTAGAATTAATGATGTATCAAACTGATCCATTTCACTGTTGTATCGGAAGTTCATTTACATTCAATGCATGCACTATGTGAATTGATGATATTCATATAAGAACGTTTGTTCACAATACATCATAAAGATAGCATTTTAAGGAAATCCATTTATTACGCTGAGAATACGTCAAATTCTAATGTTTACATGTAAACAATAGCATGAAATGTTTGGCTGGAAATGTTTTTGTTCAAAATTTAACGACAACTAACTAAGCATCGCATTTGACAAAGCGCCACAATGCGTGACAATAACAAAGAGTTTACAACGTGTCATTTGTACAATATTTTCAACACAGGATCAATTCTTTTTAAGATTGCAGTTGCACTGGATATTTTGCTCATTGCTTACAGCAATGTTTTGCATTAACACACCCAGCGACCGAATATTGCATCAGTATTCCCGTGGATTGCTGGACCAGCCGTTAATATTAGAAACATGTTACGATTGGCGTAACTTACGCTGGCACGTGACAGGGTTAGTCCAGTTGCCGTGTTCTGTACACCTGTGTACATTATCAGTGTTGGAGAAGTTGTAGCCGAGTGTACACGACAATTGACACGTGTCGTTGTAATTCTTCCTGCCAGATGTACACGAAGTGTCGTCGTACGCCTCACCCTTGGCTAACTTGATGGCGGGACACGTGACCACTGAACAAAGGTAATGTCATGTTTATTATTAGAGACTAGTTGACGTGAGCGTGTATGTGTATGTATGTATGTATGTATGTGTGTGTGTGTGTGTGTGTGTGTGTGTGTGTGTGTGTGTGTGTGTGTGTGTGTGCGTATGCGTATGTGTATGAGTATGTGCGCTTCATAAACCATAACATCAAATCAAAATGAGGCTCACGCACTCAATAACATGCGCACATACACCCCGTTGTAAACAATACCAAATAGTGGCTTCTTACGACGTACCCCATTCAGCTTAAGATTCTGAAAACAGAGCTAGTACTGAATCACCTGCTTGTGGATATGCCTACAAAAACGTCGGCGTAGGATGTGTGCAAATTAACATATTGATGTTGTACGTTGTCGTGAACCCATTTTTATATACTGCTACCCGCATAGTTGGGAACGTTTGCCTTGCCAACATTTCGGATAGAGGTTGATACGTCTTCAATGTGTCACGGTCGTGTATGTGGTACCGTTCACATCAATACATCGAGTGCCCCATTGACAGGCACTTGCTAGTTCAAAGACGTTCACTGTGGAATATTAAGACTTTGGACACTTATCATCAATCCAAGATCAGGGTTTCAGAATCCCCTCTAGCTGACACGTTTTCACCAGGTTGATCACCGACGAATATGTAGCACAGTTGACAGTTACCAATACATCGAATAAACAGGTTCCATTTTCCGTCTAGTTGACACTTACCAATACATCGCGTAGATGAGTTCCTTCTCCGTCCAGGTGACACTTACCAATACACCCCGTTAACGAGTTCCATTTCCCGTCCAGGTGACACTTACCAATACACCGCGTTGAGGAGTTCCATGTTCCACCCAGATGACACTTACCAATACATCACGTTGACGAATTCCATGTTCCATCCAGGTGACACTTACAAACACCCCCGTTGACGAGTTCCATGTTCCACCCTGGTGACACTTACCAATATATCGCGTTGACGACTTCCACGTTCCATCCAGGTGACACTTATCAACACACCTCGTTGACGAGTTCCATGTTCCACCCAGGTGACACTTACCAACACACCCCGTTGACGAGTTCCATGTTCCATCCAGGTGACACTTACCAATACATCGCGTTGACGAATTCCATGTTCCGTCCAGTTGACACGTCTTCTCCGGGTCCCCGTTGGGTATGTAGCCCAAGTGACACTCCAGTGTACACGTGTCGTCGTAAGCTTGTTCCCGAGAAGTGCAATTCGCATTCGTGTAGTACCCGTGGTTGTCAACAGGTAGCGCGTCACATGTTATGACTGTGAAACACATACCCGCAACGTAGAATTAATGATGTATCAAACTGATCCATTTCACTGTTGTATCGGAAGTTCATTTACATTCAATGCATGCACTATGTGAATTGATGATATTCATATAAGAACGTTTGTTCACAATACATCATAAAGATAGCATTTTAAGGAAATCCATTTATTACGCTGAGAATACGTCAAATTCTAATGTTTACATGTAAACAATAGCATGAAATGTTTGGCTGGAAATGTTTTTGTTCAAAATTTAACGACAACTAACTAAGCATCGCATTTGACAAAGCGCCACAATGCGTGACAATAACAAAGAGTTTACAACGTGTCATTTGTACAATATTTTCAACACAGGATCAATTCTTTTTAAGATTGCAGTTGCACTGGATATTTTGCTCATTGCTTACAGCAATGTTTTGCATTAACACACCCAGCGACCGAATATTGCATCAGTATTCCCGTGGATTGCTGGACCAGCCGTTAATATTAGAAACATGTTACGATTGGCGTAACTTACGCTGGCACGTGACAGGGTTAGTCCAGTTGCCGTGTTCTGTACACCTGTGTACATTATCAGTGTTGGAGAAGTTGTAGCCGAGTGTACACGACAATTGACACGTGTCGTTGTAATTCTTCCTGCCAGATGTACACGAAGTGTCGTCGTACGCCTCACCCTTGGCTAACTTGATGGCGGGACACGTGACCACTGAACAAAGGTAATGTCATGTTTATTATTAGAGACTAGTTGACGTGAGCGTGTATGTGTATGTATGTATGTATGTATGTGTGTGTGTGTGTGTGTGTGTGTGTGTGTGTGTGTGTGTGTGTGTGTGTGTGTGTGTGTGTGTGTGTGTGTGTGTAAACAATACCAAATAGTGGCTTCTTACGACGTACCCCATTCAGCTTAAGATTCTGAAAACAGAGCTAGTACTGAATCACCTGCTTGTGGATATGCCTACAAAAACGTCGGCGTAGGATGTGTGCAAATTAACATATTGATGTTGTACGTTGTCGTGAACCCATTTTTATATACTGCTACCCGCATAGTTGGGAACGTTTGCCTTGCCAACATTTCGGATAGAGGTTGATACGTCTTCAATGTGTCACGGTCGTGTATGTGGTACCGTTCACATCAATACATCGAGTGCCCCATTGACAGGCACTTGCTAGTTCAAAGACGTTCACTGTGGAATATTAAGACTTTGGACACTTATCATCAATCCAAGATCAGGGTTTCAGAATCCCCTCTAGCTGACACGTTTTCACCAGGTTGATCACCGACGAATATGTAGCACAGTTGACAGTTACCAATACATCGAATAAACAGGTTCCATTTTCCGTCTAGTTGACACTTACCAATACATCGCGTAGATGAGTTCCTTCTCCGTCCAGGTGACACTTACCAATACACCCCGTTAACGAGTTCCATTTCCCGTCCAGGTGACACTTACCAATACACCGCGTTGAGGAGTTCCATGTTCCACCCAGATGACACTTACCAATACATCACGTTGACGAATTCCATGTTCCATCCAGGTGACACTTACAAACACCCCCGTTGACGAGTTCCATGTTCCACCCTGGTGACACTTACCAATATATCGCGTTGACGACTTCCACGTTCCATCCAGGTGACACTTATCAACACACCTCGTTGACGAGTTCCATGTTCCACCCAGGTGACACTTACCAACACACCCCGTTGACGAGTTCCATGTTCCATCCAGGTGACACTTACCAATACATCGCGTTGACGAATTCCATGTTCCGTCCAGTTGACACGTCTTCTCCGGGTCCCCGTTGGGTATGTAGCCCAAGTGACACTCCAGTGTACACGTGTCGTCGTAAGCTTGTTCCCGAGAAGTGCAATTCGCATTCGTGTAGTACCCGTGGTTGTCAACAGGTAGCGCGTCACATGTTATGACTGTGAAACACATACCCGCAACGTAGAATTAATGATGTATCAAACTGATCCATTTCACTGTTGTATCGGAAGTTCATTTACATTCAATGCATGCACTATGTGAATTGATGATATTCATATAAGAACGTTTGTTCACAATACATCATAAAGATAGCATTTTAAGGAAATCCATTTATTACGCTGAGAATACGTCAAATTCTAATGTTTACATGTAAACAATAGCATGAAATGTTTGGCTGGAAATGTTTTTGTTCAAAATTTAACGACAACTAACTAAGCATCGCATTTGACAAAGCGCCACAATGCGTGACAATAACAAAGAGTTTACAACGTGTCATTTGTACAAATATTTCAACACAGGATCAATTCTTTTTAAGATTGCAGTTGCACTGGATATTTTGCTCATTGCTTACAGCAATGTTTTGCATTAACACACCCAGCGACCGAATATTGCATCAGTATTCCCGTGGATTGCTGGACCAGCCGTTAATATTAGAAACATGTTACGATTGGCGTAACTTACGCTGGCACGTGACAGGGTTAGTCCAGTTGCCGTGTTCTGTACACCTGTGTACATTATCAGTGTTGGAGAAGTTGTAGCCGAGTGTACACGACAATTGACACGTGTCGTTGTAATTCTTCCTGCCAGATGTACACGAAGTGTCGTCGTACGCCTCACCCTTGGCTAACTTGATGGCGGGACACGTGACCACTGAACAAAGGTAATGTCATGTTTATTATTAGAGACTAGTTGACGTGAGCGTGTATGTGTATGTATGTATGTATGTATGTGTGTGTGTGTGTGTGTGTGTGTGTGTGTGTGTGTGTGTGTGTGTGTGTGTGTGCGTATGCGTATGTGTATGAGTATGTGCGCTTCATAAACCATAACATCAAATCAAAATGAGGCTCACGCACTCAATAACATGCGCACATACACCCCGTTGTAAACAATACCAAATAGTGGCTTCTTACGACGTACCCCATTCAGCTTAAGATTCTGAAAACAGAGCTAGTACTGAATCACCTG
>CBDHHR010000628.1:0-2500 GCA_965263245.1 Metamycoplasmataceae bacterium
TCTATTTATTTTATAGTATCTAATTCGTCGATTCTCTGGAATTTTTTCAGAATGCAACTTTCAATAAATACCTCTACCGGACGTCAAAATCAAAACGAGCAACGCAGCTGCCGGGCGACTGACTACACGAGGCTTAGTCACGCTTCAGCGACTCTTGGTACCTGAGACGACCGTAAACAAAGACGTCTGCTGACAACTTCATTTGTCGGGAACGGCCGACCACCAACGCACCGGCGAGGTTGGTGGCGCATCGCGACGAGACATTCGACCACATAAAATGCAATTTAATTCGACGAAATCACGCGCCACCCAGGTAGGGCGGACGGGTGGACGTCTACGACGTGTCCGGGCGGCGTCGGGGGCCCGAGCTCCCGCTGCGAGCCCCGCAGAGGAGCCCGCTGTCACGCCTCAGCTCCTGCCTCCGTCGCTCGCCGGGTAACGAGCCGTGAGGACCCGCGTCGCGCTTTGTTAGCGCCGCGATAACCGTTGACCGTGTTATGAGGGCGGGGAGGGATAGTGGGGCGGGTGGGGTGAGAGGGAGACAGGGATTTTTCAGGGATTCAGGGATGGGCAAGTCATATGCAGGCATACGTGTGCAGGGATTCACGGATGGGGAAGGCATGAACGCACGCACGCACGTACGTACGCACGCGCGCACGGACGCACATGCGCGCGCACACACACGCACACGCACGCGCACGCGCACACGCACACGCACACGCACACGCACACGCACACGCACACGCACACGCACACGCACACGCACACGCACACGCACACGCACACGCACACGCACACGCACACGCACACGCACACGCACACGCACACGCACACGCACACGCACACGCACACGCACACGCACACGCACACGCACACGCACACGCACACGCACACGCACACGCACACGCACACGCACACGCACACGCACACGCACACGCACACGCACACGCACACGCACACGCACACGCACACGCACACGCACACGCACACGCACACGCACACGCACACGCACACGCACACGCACACGCACACGCACACGCACACGCACACGCACACGCACACGCACACGCACACGCACACGCACACGCACACGCACACGCACACGCACACGCACACGCACACACACATACACACACACACACACACACACACCCACACACACGCACGCACGCACGCCATGGGTCCGTCAGTCTTGTTTTTCTTCCCTTTCTTTTAGTCACTTTTCTTGCACTACTTTCTCTAAAATCCCTTCCAACCTTTATCCTTGTTCCCAATTCTTCTCCCCGTCTGACCACGTCTCTCTTCCTGCTGTCCTCCCATCGCAACCTCGGCCTATCTAGTTATTGCATGCACAGTCGTTGGCCAACATTCACATTCGCCTTAGTATGTGTTGATTTTGTTTCTGATCTCAAACAAACGAATAATCAAACAACATGCACTTTTCAACAGCATAGATTTTGAAATTTAGTTGTTCGTGGGGCAAATAACTTGTTGTATGTGGACAAATGAATATTTGGTTCTACTTGACCATTGGGCAAGTAAATAATATTATATATATATATATATATACGTCAGACTACATTCCAATTCATCATGTAATGCACGTTGAATATTGCAATAAAACTTTATTATTATTATTATTATATAAATAAATAAATAAATATATATATATATATATATATATATATATATTCTTTTTCTTGAACTAGAAACACGGAAAATCAATAAAGTCGTTACAGGTAAAAGTTCTACAGAATATTCAAATAATAGTTTCATCGACACCGCGAATATTTTTTGGATATGGATTCTGTATCTGTACTCTGACTGGCAAATTGATTCACGGAGACATCCCGCCAGTCACGTGACATCACACTACTTTCGCGAGGAGAAAACTGTAATTGGGTGTTTGTCATCTGAGAATATCTGAATAGGGCTGAGGTGGAATTACATTTATATCCATCTCCCTATTCAGCGCCCATTTAGCCCTTTCCCGAAGATAACTCAAACCCCGCCCCATTCTGCCTCGGCGGGAAGTCTTTGTAGGCTGCGGCGGCGGTCCCTTTTACGGGAGTGAGATTGTATTGAGAACATGGGCGTCGATCGGTGGGGGACGAGGGGGACGCATCCCCCACTTTCAGCCTGAGGGGGACAGCTTAAGAAATGCCCTACCCCACTTTTTTCATTTCATAAAAACAAATTTATAGCGAGACTGATCACTCCTCTTTCTTAAAAGCCCTACATCGGTCTAGTAGTAAAATTAATATACGAGTTCAGATATCAACTTCCGACAACCCAGTGGAAATTCACGAGATACATCGTTTGGTTGGTCGCAGCTCGCAACGAGATCTCAGTCCAGTAAATAGTCGTCATGCCGGGCTCTGTCAGTTTGCATCCTTGTGTTGATATATTAACAGGCACTAGCCATCAAGCACATAACAGATGATTATTTTTTGTTTGCCCTGTCACCCCTTGGATTGTAGCCTGGTCGCCCTGTACCCTG
>CBDHHR010000628.1:5000-11342 GCA_965263245.1 Metamycoplasmataceae bacterium
TAGTAACTTATTCCTAGTAACTACTATCATGTTAAGAACATATTATTTTTGTACAGTACTTTTATCTTGGCACATCGTTTCATTAATAATATTTGTTTACTGTATTTAAATATATTTATATTTTAGTTATTTTATTACTGTTTTTATTTGTATTTATTTATAAAAAAAAACATTAGTAGTATTTTAGTGCCACATTGGAAATAAGTTTTCTTCTGTGTACTTTCATTATTATATATTTCGACTGCATCTTAATACATCTAGTTGCATGCAGACGTTTACCAGATAAGCACACTCACACACTCATCAACATTGTACACATCTCTACAAAACATTAAACAAAAAGTACATGTCTAAGACAAACTTAATTAACATTAATTATGCAATAACAATGTCTTAATATAATAAATAAATAGTCTTCTAAATGTCTTGCGAAACAAGAACTCTTTTTTAAGTGTATTAAATATAGCAACAGTAAGTGTAGCCCTATTGACAGTAGGTTCACTTATTCAGTTCTGTAGATCTGTATATTTCGCCCCGGTTGTGGTTTCTATGGCGGAAACCAAACAGGTCACACCAAGTCTAGCAATTAGCAGTTAACGTCATTTGTTGCCGCAACTGTCTTGTTTACTATACATAGTAAACATATCTACCCTGTTTAGTATTTGAATGTTTTACGTCACAACATTTAAACTGCAAACACTGACTTGGGTTTGTTAAACGCGCCATAAGCATCTATAGTCTAGTATTAAGAACATCACAAGAACTTACACATAAGTATAAGTAATGCGTCTATTTAACAAGAGTGCCACAATTTTGTTGAAAGCATCGACATAGATTACGCAACTTGCGAAAATGCTCACGAATAGCCGCAAACCGCCATCCCGATCCACTGAACTGGTCGGTTACGTGTTTGAGCGAGATGAAAGGTCCCCGCGGATCGTATAAGACGCATCAAGAATCACGTCTGTTTATGCGCAATGACGTCATAGCCCCGCCCTAATTACCCCGAAGACGGGACGCCCACTCAGGACAAATAGGCTTATCGTGTCGTGATCTGTTCCCAGCTATCACGCGCCACCGTGGCCAGTCTGTCTTTATATAAAGAAGAACTACAGTATACAGAGTCTGCATGCTTTATTGTGTAATCATGCAAAATAATATTCCTCAAAACTACCAGAATGCATGTGGTTAAATTGTTTATTTTTCGCTAAGAATACTGTATTTATTCTATTTGAATGTTGACGCCCAAAAAGACGCAGGATGTGAAACCACAACGAACAGGGACAATGACAATCAACTTAATTGCTACGACACAGTGTAATTCTAGAAATTCTTAAATATTAATTACAACAGGCTACCGCATAGTTGTATGTAAGAACATTTGGTGATAATATAACTTGAGTCCGACACGTTTTATGCGTCATTTGAACAATGGTAATTAATGCATTGATGATTTGTAAGGTATCTTTAGGTAAGATGACGCTTTTTCATATTTGTGGCGTTTCTGTTCGTTTTCTTGCCCGTAAGAACAAACCAGGATTCATCCCTTTGAACAAAAACCAAAAACCGAGTCTTAACACAAAATGTGTGCTAAGCCTCGGCCTCTGTAATAATAGTTCTGTGTTTGGGGAATAATTATTTTAATTATTCCCCAAACACAGAACTATTATTATGGATCCAGTAGCAACAGTTTCGTAGTTCGTTTTGGTTTCAGCTTTGTTCCAAAGTCACAATCTAATTGCAACATTGTTGTGAGAAATCGCTTTTAAGGCTTTCATTGTTGCAGTGTTTGCCTGAAGGTGCTCTATTAAAAAATCAGTACTCGCAGACAGTTATACATGCAGCCCGGAAATGTATTAGCCATTTGAAACTCACTTCTGACGGGCAGAGGGAGGACATTTCCTGATGACGAGGTATAAGTGATATGTGTTGTTGTCTAACAAAACCGGCAGAGTTGAACCTGTCACTATGCGTGCGTTTCGAGTGATGGTAGGTGTGTGTGTGTGTGTGTGTGTGTGTGTGTGTGTGTGTGTGCGTGCGTGCGTTTGTGTGTGCGTGCGTGCGTGCGTGCGTGTATGTGTGTGTTCATGAAAAGAAATACAGAAGACGCAGAGTTTGGATGCGTTCAAGAAAACAATTATTAACCGTGCATACCTTTTACAAAGACAAAACCAACGTCAAATGTTTATGTTGCTTCACGTTACAAACCGAACACACACATGCACGCACGCACGCACGCACGCACGCCCGCCCGCACGCACGCACGCACAAACACACACACCACACACACACACACCACACCACACACACACACCACACCACACCACACCACACGCGCGCGCGCGCGCGCGCACACACACACACACACACACACACACACACACACACACACACACACACACACACACACACACACACACACACACACACACACACACACACACACACACACACACACACACACACACACACACACACACATACATACACTTGCGGCCGTATTAAAATAGATCAACACAAACGCCACAGCTCTGGCCCGGGTCGTCAGTAGGTGTTGGCAGCTGGGAACACACACACACACAGGCGTCATCGTTTTTCTCGCCGCTGCCTTTCTGCAATCACAGGCGACGTTATAACGGTCTCGAATGGGGAAATAAATACGGGTCTGCGTCCGCCAACCACGCCTCCCTGGTTTCATTCTAAACGTTTAACAACCAGCTAATGACCCGCCGCCGACCCCCTAGACGCCCCGGCGCGCCAGTAATGAATGAACCCGGGATTTCACGCTGCTTAACTTTCCAAGAGCACCATAAAGTCGTCGCCTGCCGTTCTGCATCGGTCGGCAGCTCGGCAAAACACGCGCGACGCACATCGGGTATACGCGATACCCGTTTAACCTGATCTCGATCGATTAAGAAATCAGTGCGTATTCAACGCGAGCGCCTTCTTCGCAGTTATATTTGCCAATTAAAGTCGCTATTGTCTAAAATCAAATGTGCAATTTGGTGGATTGTATAATTACTGCACTCAAGAGACTTGTTGAGATAAGATGTCGATTGTGAATCTGAGTTAAATGAAGATTCGCCATAACTGTGTAATGCGTAATAATTATGGGTTAATTTGCGATTATATTTTCTTTAATTTATTTCTCGTATTGTATGGCTGATAACTTAATTTACCGTTTCCCAAAGCGGATATTTAATTGAGTTAATGAAAGAGTATATTTGCTGATCATTCTTTTATAATTATAACCAAAACAACACAGGGACCAAACTGGGCTAGCACTGTACCTCGTCGCCTGATGATGTCCGTCCGTCCGTCCGTCCGTCCGTCCGTCCGTCCGTCCGTCCGTCCGTCCGTCCGTCCGTCCGTCCGTCCGTCCGTCCGTCCGTCCGTCCGTCCGTCCGTCCGTCCGTCCGTCCGTCCGTCCGTCCGTCCGTCCGTCCGTCCGTCCGTCCGTCCGTCCGTCCGTCCGTCCGTCCGTCCGTCCGTCCGTCCGTCCGTCCGTCCGTCCGTCCGTCCGTCCAGCACCGTCCGTCCGTCCGTCCGTCCGGGATGTCCGTCCGTTGCTACAGTATGAAAGATATTCCCGTCTCCGTCCGTGTCGCAGCAGTCAGTGGCTGCCGTCCGTGGCGTAACAGTCAGTGTCAGTGTCGACACAGTCAGTGTCAGTGTTGACACAGTCAGTGTCAGTGTCGACACAGTCAGTCAGTCTCAGCGACTCGAGTCAGTGCCTTTAATTTAAAGGCACACACTGCGCGTGATCGAATGTCGTATTAAAGTTTAATGTCCGGTTCCGGTGACATCCCGACGCCGCGACAAGCGAGTCGACACTTGAAAGGCGCTTGCGGCGACAGAGACGGTGTCTTGACATCGCAAACGTCACTCTCAATTCTGCCGCTCACATTTTATTTCAACGAATGTCGCCCGACGAGGACGTCTCAGCGCTTTCATGTCGCCGGCGGCGGCCGTCCGAGCAGTGCAGACGGGGGCAGGAGTCTGAGCCACTAGAACAAGCACACGGACACACACACACACACGCATGCACGCGCGCACACACACACACACACGCACGCACACACGCACGCACACACACACACATATATATACACACACGCACGCACGCACGCACATACCCGTACACGCAAGCACGCACACACACACACACACACACACACACGCACACACACACACACACAACACACACACACACACACACACACACACACACACACACACACACACACACACACACACACACACACACACACACACACACACACACACACACACACACACACACACACACACACACACACACACACACACACACACACACACACACACACACACACACACACACACACACACACACACACACACACACACACACACACACACACACACACACACACACACACACACACACACACACACACACACACACACACACACACGAACAAGCACAGGCACACACATATACGTACATGTTGTCTTGCATGCATGCGTGTATGCGTGCGTGTATGCGTGCATGCGTGCGTGCGTGCGTACGTGCGTGCGTGAGTGCGGTTGTGTATGCAAGGACGCAAAAACAATTATCGCAACGTACATTAGATGCATTATTGGTGACGTATCGTCATTTGTTACTGCCAGTTTAGCACGTACTCGCGTTTTGCTAACGATGCATGCACACGCTATTACTTAGGATGACTGTGATGTTTCGTGGGAGCTGCGGAAAATATTGATTACGTACTGATCAAACAACAAGAACAAAAGTCACTATAATGTTTTTGAGCTAGATGGTGACTTTTCTCATTCCAGTTATAGTTATGTCCCGACGGTTAGAAACGCCCGGGTTTTATGTTCCAGAATGGGGCATACATTTTGGGAATTGAGGAGAACCCCATAATTATAAACGTCCTGCTAGAGTTATACGAGCCGCGTGTTCCCACGGGCACACCTGCCAGCTTACTGCCCCATTGTAAGAGACTAATTACCCGTTCTTTCGTCTCCGTTGCATCTCAGAGTCCCGTCATTTTGTCTTCTGACAATTACGCCGCTACATTACGTAAACTCAGTTTTCGCGCAATATCTGTTGGTCTTTCTTGTCGTCTAGTGTCGACTCTAAGATTCTTGTCTGTCGGATAATTCAGAACTATATACGGATGTATTTGTTTGTCCGTTTTCGGACGTTGCAATCTTGTCGTACTGTCTGAAGATTGCCTGTCTTGCCACAGACCAGGAGTTCATTTCTAATTTGAATTGTGCTATCATTAAAATCGCATGCCATATTCTACAATGAAGAATGATTGTTGGCTAAAGTGACATACAAGTGTACAAAAATGTAGACATTAGAAGACTACAAGAATTTTTTTCCACAAACAAGGATATTTGACAGAGAAACAATAGATACATATAAAACATAATTTCAAATTCTTGAAAAATTACTTTGGTATCTTTTAGTCTCTTCACAAGTATTGGTCAAGGACAAAACATATGCTACCTGTCAGTGCGTACGTGCATGCGTACGTATACGTTCTTATTTAAGCATGACGTAATATTCTGTGGTCTCAGCCTCTTGGAAATCCCGCAAGTTCTTTGCAACGGAACTAATACCAGAAACGGATTTGGCGTCACAAGCACCAGTAGTTAAATGGCCTGAATTAATTGAGGACACCTTATAATAGACTTGCTCCTGACACCTCGCCATGCGATACCAAAAGACAAGGACCTGCTTAATTTGAAGGCGTTTTGTGAAGACGTTTGAGCTTCGCGCCAAAATGACCGCGAGGAGACGGCCAGACGCCTTGACCATTATTAGCTCGCTGGACACGACAGACGTTTAGCGCGTGGTAATGAGCGGACGATAGCGCAAGGCTTTGAGCACAGTTCTTCAAGCGTCGTACGGGTCAAAGGAAAACAATGACACGGAATTAATTATGCGGCATAAGTGGTCCGGTATCGTTGCGGGAAGATGGGAGGGTGGATAAGGCAGTGGGAATATGGTGGGGTTTGGTGAGGATGAGACAGCAAGGCGGTATTTTCGCCAGGGCGGGAAGTTCGTGGACAATTACGATGACGTCATTCAGACAAAGTTCGTGGATACAGAGACGGATGGAAAATGGAGACTTGTTAAATTTTTGTAGGGTGGAAATGGCGATAGCTGACGAGACTTGAGTTTACAATTCCATCCTACAACGTTAGTTGTGTGATCCACGATGAATCTTCTCCATCTCTTCAGTATTCTCGAGCCTCCTGTGTGTCTCCATCAAATCACCGAGTCATCATTTCGCCAGTTACACAAGGATGCTTTTAAATGTAAACCACCATCCGTTAAAATGC
>CBDHHR010000629.1:0-22216 GCA_965263245.1 Metamycoplasmataceae bacterium
TTGATTCGTTGATTGCTTGATTGGTTACTTGGTTACTTGGTTGCTTGGTTGGTTGGTTGCTTGGTTACTTGGTTGCTTGGTTACCTGGTTAATTGGTTACCTGGTTACTTGGTTATTTGGTTACTTTGCTACTTGTTTGCTTGGTTGCTTGGTTACATGGTTGCTTGGTTACTTGGTTGATTGGTTGATTGGTTGATAGGATACTTGGTTACTTGGTTACTTTTTGCTTGGTTACTTGGTTACTTGGTTAATTGGTTTATTGTTTGCTTTGTCGCTTCGTTACTTGGTTGCTTGGTTACTAGTTTACTTGTTTACTTGTTTACTTGTTTACTTGTTTACTTGTTTACTTGTTTACTTGTTTACTTGTTTACTTGTTTACTTGTTTACTTGTTTACTTGTTTACTTGTTTACTTGTTTACTTGTTTACTTGGTTTCTTGTTTGTTTGGTTGCTTGGTTGCTTGGTTGCTTGGTTGCTTGATTACTTGGTTGCTTGGTTATTTGGTTACCTAGTTATTTGGTTGCGTGTTTACATTGTTGCTTGGATACTTGCTTTCTTGGTTACTTGGTTGCTTGTTTACTTAGTTCCTTCCTTACTTGGTTGCTTGGTTACTTGGTTGTTTGGTTACTTGCTTCCTTGGTTACTTGGTTCCCTAGTTACTTTGTTGCTTAGTTACTTGGTTGCTTAGTTATTTGCTTGCATTGTTACTTGGTTGCTTGGTTGCTTGGTTACTTGGTTGCTTGGTTACTTGGTTGCTTGGTTACTTTTCTCCTTCGTTGCATACTTGTTTGGTTACTTGGTTGCTTGGCTACTTGGTTACTTGGTTGATTGGTTACTTGGTTACTGTTTTGCTTGGTTACTTGTTTGTTTGGTTACCTGGTTAATTATTTATTGTTTGCTTGGTTACTTGATTGTTTCGTTACTTGGTTGACTGGTTACCTGTTGGCTTTGTTACTTGGTTGCTTGGTTACTTGATTGCTTTGTTACTTGGTTGCTTGGTTACTTGGTTGCTTGGTTACTTGGTTGATTGGTTATATGGTTATATGGTTATATGGTTATATGGTTATATGGTTGTTTGGTTGTTTGGTTGTTTGGTTGTTTGGTTGTTTGGTTGTTTGGTTGTTTGGTTGTTTGGTTGTTTGGTTGTTTGGTTGTTTGGTTATTTGGTTATTTGGTTATTTGGTAATTTGGTTATTTGGTTATTTGGTTATTTGGTTCTTTGGTTCTTTGGTTCTTTGGTTCTTTGGTTATTTGGTTATTTGGTTATTTGGTTATTTGGTTATTTGGTTATTTGGTTATTTGGTTATTTGGTTATTTGGTTATTTGGTTATTTGGTTATTTGGTTATTTGGTTATTTGGTTATTTGGTTATTTGGTTATTTGGTTATTTGGTTATTTGGTTATTTGGTTATTTGGTTATTTGGTTATTTGGTTATTTGGTTATTTGGTTATTTGGTTATTTGGTTATTTGGCTATTTGGTTATTTGGTTATTTGGTTATTTGGTTATTTGGTTATTTGGTTATTTGGTTATTTGGTTATTTGGTTATTTGGTTATTTGGTTATTTGGTTATTTGGTTATTTGGTTATTTGGTTATTTGGTTATTTGGTTATTTGGTTATTTGGTTATTTGGTTATTTGGTTATTTGGTTATTTGGTTATTTGGTTATTTGGTTATTTGGTTATTTGGTTATTTGGTTATTTGGTTATTTGGTTATTTGGTTATTTGGTTATTTGGTTATTTGGTTATTTGGTTATTTGGTTGTTTGGTTGTTTGGTTACCTGGTTAATTGTTTTTGTTTGCTTGGTTACTTGGTTACTTGGTTGCTTGGTTTATTGGTTGCTTGGTTGCTTGGTTGCTTGGTTGCTTGGTTGCTTGGTTGCTTGGTTGCTTTGTGGCTTGGTTGTTTGGTTACTTGGTTGCTTGGTTACCTGGTTAATTGTTTTTGTTTGCTTGGTTACTTGGTTGCTTGGTTGCTTGGTTGCTTGGTTGCTTGGTTGCTTGGTTGCTTGGTTGCTTGGTTGCTTGGTTGCTTGGTTGCTTGGTTGCTTGGTTGCTTGGTTGCTTGGTTGCTTGGTTGCTTGGTTGCTTGGTTGCTTGGTTGCTTGGTTGCTTGGTTGCTTGGTTGCTTGGTTGCTTGGTTGCTTGGTTGCTTGGTTGCTTGGTTGCTTGGTTGCTTGGTTGCTTGGTTGCTTGGTTGCTTGGTTGCTTGGTTGCTTGGTTGCTTGGTTGCTTGGTTGCTTGGTTGCTTGGTTGCTTGGTTGCTTGGTTGCTTGGTTGCTTGGTTGCTTGGTTGCTTGGTTGCTTGGTTGCTTGGTTGCTTGGTTGCTTGGTTGCTTGGTTGCTTGGTTGCTTGGTTGCTTGGTTGCTTGGTTGCTTGGTTGCTTGGTTGCTTGGTTGCTTGGTTGCTTGGTTGCTTGGTTGTTTGGTTGTTTGGTTGTTTGGTTGTTTGGTTGTTTGGTTGTTTGGTTGTTTGGTTGTTTGGTTGTTTGGTTGTTTGGTTTTTGGTTGTTTGGTTGCTTGGTTGCTTGGTTGCTTGGTTGTTTGGTTGTTTGGTTGTTTGGTTATTTGGTTATTTGGTTATTTGGTTATTTGGTTATTTGGTTATTTGGTTATTTGGTTATTTGGTTATTTGGTTATTTGGTTATTTGGTTATTTGGTTATTTGGTTATTTGGTTATTTGGTTATTTGGTTATTTGGTTATTTGGTTATTTGGTTATTTGGTTATTTGGTTATTTGGTTATTTGGTTATTTGGTTATTTGGTTATTTGGTTATTTGCTTATTTGCTTATTTGGTTATTTGGTTATTTGGTTATTTGGTTATTTGGTTATTTGGTTATTTGGTTATTTGGTTATTTGGTTATTTGGTTATTTGGTTATTTGGTTATTTGGTTGCTTGGTTGCTTGGTTACCTGGTTAATTGTTTTTGTTTGCTTGGTTACTTGGTTACTTGGTTGCTTGGTTTATTGGTTGCTTGGTTGCTTGGTTGCTTGGTTGCTTGGTTGCTTGGTTGCTTTGTGGCTTGGTTGTTTGGTTACTTGGTTGCTTGGTTACCTGGTTAATTGTTTTTGTTTGCTTGGTTACTTGGTTGCTTGGTTTATTGGTTGCTTGGTTGCTTGGTTGCTTGGTTGCTTGGTTGCTTGGTTGCTTGGTTACTTGGTTGCTTGGTTGCTTGGTTGCTTGGTTGCTTGGTTGCTTGGTTGCTTGGTTGCTTGGTTGCTTGGTTGCTTGGTTGCTTGGTTGCTTGGTTGCTTGGTTGCTTGGTTGCTTGGTTGCTTGGTTGCTTGGTTGCTTGGTTGCTTGGTTGCTTGGTTGCTTGGTTGCTTGGTTGCTTGGTTGCTTGGTTGCTTGGTTGCTTGGTTGCTTGGTTGCTTGGTTGCTTGGTTGCTTGGTTGCTTTGTGGCTTGGTTGTTTGGTTACTTGGTTGCTTGGTTACCTGGTTAATTGTTTATAGTTTGCTTTGTTACTAGGTTACTTGGTTGCTTGGTTTATTGGTTGCTTGGTTGCTTAGTTGCTTGGTTGCTTGGTTGCTTGGTTAATTGGTTTATTGTTTGCTTTGTCGCTTGGTTACTTGGTTGCTTGGTTACTAGTTTCCTTGTTTACTTGGTTTCTTGGTTGTTTGGTTGCTTGGTTGCTTGGTTGCTTGGTTGCTTGGTTGCTTGGTTGCTTGGTTGCTTGATTACTTGGTTACTTGGTTGGTTGAATACTTCGTTGCTTATTTACTTGTTCGCTTGGTTAATTGATTTCTTAGTAACTTCGTTACTTGGATACTTGGTTGCTTGGTTACTAGTTTCCTTGGTTGCTTGGTAATTTTGTTACTTGGTTGCTTGGTTGCTTGGCTGCTTGGTTACTTGGATGATTGGTTACTTGGTTACTTGGTTACTTGGTTGCTTGGTTGCTTGGCTGCTTGGTTACTTGGTTGCTTGGTTGTTTGGTTGCTTGGTTGGTTGGTTGCTTGGTTGCTTGGTTGCTTCGTTTCTTGGTTGCTTGGTTACATGGTTGCTTGGTTACTGGGTTAATTTGTTACTTTTTGCTTGGTTACTTGGTTACTTCGTTGCTTGATTAGTTGGTTTCTTAGTTGCTTGGTTAATTGGTTGCTTGGTTACTTGTTTGATTGGTTAGTTGGTTATTTGGTTGTTTGGTTATCTGGTTAGTTATTTATTGTTTGTTTGGTTACTTGGTTACTTTGGTGTTTCGTTACTTGGTTGCTTGGTTACCTGGTTGCTCGGTTACTTATTTGCTTAATTGCATAGTTGCTTGGTTACTTGGTTGATTGGTTTCTTGGTTACTTCGTTACTTGTTTGATTGGTTACTTGGTTACTTTGTTGCTGGGTTATTTGGTTGCTTGGTTGCTTGGTTGCTTGGTTGCTTGGTTGCTTGGTTGCTTGGTTACTTGGTTACTAGGTTTCTTGGATTCTTCATTATTTGTTTACTTGGTTATTTGGTTTCTTGGCTACTTGTTTGCATGGTTGCTTGGTTACTTGGTTGATTGGTTACTTGGTTGATTGGTTGATTGGTTGTTTGGTTGTTTGGTTGTTTGGTTGTTTGGTTGTTTGGTTGTTCGGTTGTTCGGTTGTTCGGTTGTTCGGTTGTTCGGTTGTTCGGTTGTTCGGTTGTTCGGTTGTTCGGTTGTTCGGTTGTTCGGTTGTTCGGTTGTTCGGTTGTTCGGTTGTTCGGTTGTTCGGTTGTTCGGTTGTTCGGTTGTTCGGTTGTTCGGTTGTTCGGTTGTTCGGTTGTTCGGTTGTTCGGTTGTTCGGTTGTTCGGTTGTTCGGTTGTTCGGTTGTTCGGTTGTTCGGTTGTTCGGTTGTTCGGTTGTTCGGTTGTTCGGTTGTTCGGTTGTTCGGTTGTTCGGTTGTTCGGTTGTTCGGTTGTTCGGTTGTTCGGTTGTTCGGTTGTTCGGTTGTTGTTGTTGTTGTTGGTTGTTCGGTTGTTCGGTTGTTCGGTTGTTTGGTTGTTTGGTTGTTTGGTTGTTCGGTTGTTCGGTTGTTCGGTTGTTTGGTTGTTTGGTTGTTTGGTTGTTTGGTTGTTTGGTTGTTTGGTTGTTTGGTTGTTTGGTTGTTTGGTTGTTTGGTTGTTTGGTTGTTTGGTTGTTTGGTTGTTCGGTTGTTCGGTTGTTTGGTTGTTTGGTTGTTTGGTTGTTTGGTTGTTTGGTTGTTTGGTTGTTTGGTTGTTTGGTTGTTTGGTTGTTTGGTTGTTTGGTTGTTTGGTTGTTTGGTTGTTTGGTTGTTTGGTTGTTTGGTTGTTTGGTTGTTTGGTTGTTTGGTTGTTCGGTTGTTTGGTTGTTCGGTTGTTCGGTTGTTCGGTTGTTCGGTTGTTCGGTTGTTCGGTTGTTCGGTTGTTCGGTTGTTCGGTTGTTCGGTTGTTCGGTTCGGTTGTTCGGTTGTTCGGTTGTTCGGTTGTTTGGTTGTTCGGTTGTTCGGTTGTTGGTTGTTTGGTTGTTTGGTTGTTTGGTTGTTTGGTTGTTTGGTTGTTTGGTTGTTTGGTTGTTTGGTTGTTTGGTTGTTTGGTTGTTTGGTTGTTTGGTTGTTTGGTTGTTTGGTTGTTTGGTTGTTTGGTTGTTTGGTTGTTTGGTTGTTTGGTTGTTTGGTTGTTTGGTTGTTTGGTTGTTTGGTTGTTTGGTTGTTTGGTTGTTTGGTTGTTTGGTTGTTTGGTTGTTTGGTTGTTTGGTTGTTTGGTTGTTTGGTTGTTTGGTTGTTTGGTTGTTTGGTTGTTTGGTTGTTTGGTTGTTTGGTTGTTTGGTTGTTTGGTTGTTTGGTTGTTTGGTTGTTTGGTTTTGTTTGGTTGTTTGGTTGTTTGGTTGTTTGGTTGTTTGGTTGTTTGGTTGTTTGGTTGTTTGGTTGTTTGGTTGTTTGGTTGTTTGGTTGTTTGGTTGTTTGGTTGTTTGGTTGTTTGGTTGTTTGGTTGTTTGGTTGTTTGGTTGTTTGGTTGTTTGGTTGTTTGGTTGTTTGGTTGTTTGGTTGTTTGGTTGTTTGGTTGTTTGGTTGTTTGGTTGTTTGGTTGTTTGGTTATTTGGTTATTTGGTTATTTGGTTATTTGGTTATTTGGTTATTTGGTTATTTGGTTATTTGGTTATTTGGTTATTTGGTTATTTGGTTATTTGGTTATTTGGTTATTTGGTTATTTGGTTATTTGGTTATTTGGTTATTTGGTTATTTGGTTATTTGGTTATTTGGTTATTTGGTTATTTGGTTATTTGGTTATTTGGTTATTTGGTTATTTGGTTATTTGGTTATTTGGTTATTTGGTTATTTGGTTATTTGGTTATTTGGTTATTTGGTTATTTGGTTATTTGGTTATTTGGTTATTTGGTTATTTGGTTATTTGGTTATTTGGTTATTTGGTTATTTGGTTATTTGGTTATTTGGTTATTTGGTTATTTGGTTATTTGGTTATTTGGTTATTTGGTTATTTGGTTATTTGGTTATTTGGTTATTTGGTTATTTGGTTATTTGGTTATTTGGTTATTTGGTTATTTGGTTATTTGGTTATTTGGTTATTTGGTTATTTGGTTATTTGGTTATTTGGTTATTTGGTTATTTGGTTATTTGGTTATTTGGTTATTTGGTTATTTGGTTATTTGGTTATTTGGTTATTTGGTTATTTGGTTATTTGGTTATTTGGTTATTTGGTTATTTGGTTATTTGGTTATTTGGTTATTTGGTTATTTGGTTATTTGGTTATTTGGTTATTTGGTTATTTGGTTATTTGGTTATTTGGTTATTTGGTTATTTGGTTATTTGGTTATTTGGTTATTTGGTTATTTGGTTATTTGGTTATTTGGTTATTTGGTTATTTGGTTATTTGGTTATTTGGTTATTTGGTTATTTGGTTATTTGGTTATTTGGTTATTTGGTTATTTGGTTATTTGGTTATTTGGTTATTTGGTTATTTGGTTATTTGGTTATTTGGTTATTTGGTTATTTGGTTATTTGGTTATTTGGTTATTTGGTTATTTGGTTATTTGGTTATTTGGTTATTTGGTTATTTGGTTATTTGGTTATTTGGTTATTTGGTTATTTGGTTATTTGGTTATTTGGTTAATTGGTTTTTGTTTGCTTGGTTATTTGGTTATTTGGTTATTTGGTTTTTGGTTATTTGGTTATTTGGTTATTTGGTTATTTGGTTGCTTGGTTGCTTTGTGGCTTGGTTGTTTGGTTACTTGGTTGCTTGGTTACCTGGTTAATTGTTTTTGTTTGCTTGGTTACTTGGTTACTTGGTTGCTTGGTTTATTGGTTGCTTGGTTGCTTGGTTGCTTGGTTGCTTGGTTGCTTGGTTGCTTTGTGGCTTGGTTGGTTTGGTTACTTGGTTGCTTGGTTACCTTGGTTGCTTGGTTTTTTGCTTGGTTGCTTGGTTGCTTGGTTGCTTGGTTGCTTGGTTGCTTGGTTGCTTGGTTGTTGGCTTGGTTGTTTGGTTACTTGGTTGCTTGGTTACCTGGTTAATTGTTTATAGTTTGCTTGGTTGCTTGGTTGCTTGGTTGCTTGGTTGCTTGGTTGCTTGGTTGCTTGGTTGCTTGGTTGCTTGGTTAATTGGTTTATTGTTTGTTGCTTGGTTGCTTGGTTGCTTGGTTACTAGTTTCCTTGTTTACTTGGTTTCTTGGTTGTTTGGTTGCTTGGTTGCTTGGTTGCTTGGTTGCTTGGTTGCTTGATTACTTGGTTACTTGGTTGGTTGAATACTTCGTTGCTTATTTACTTGTTCGCTTGGTTAATTGATTTCTTAGTAACTTCGTTACTTGGATACTTGGTTGCTTGGTTACTAGTTTCCTTGGTTGCTTGGTAATTTTGTTACTTGGTTGCTTGGTTGCTTGGCTGCTTGGTTACTTGGATGATTGGTTACTTGGTTACTTGGTTACTTGGTTGCTTGGTTGCTTGGCTGCTTGGTTACTTGGTTGCTTGGTTGTTTGGTTGCTTGGTTGGTTGGTTGCTTGGTTGCTTGGTTGCTTCGTTTCTTGGTTGCTTGGTTACATGGTTGCTTGGTTACTGGGTTAATTTGTTACTTTTTGCTTGGTTACTTGGTTACTTCGTTGCTTGATTAGTTGGTTTCTTAGTTGCTTGGTTAATTGGTTGCTTGGTTACTTGTTTGATTGGTTAGTTGGTTATTTGGTTGTTTGGTTATCTGGTTAGTTATTTATTGTTTGTTTGGTTACTTGGTTACTTTGGTGTTTCGTTACTTGGTTGCTTGGTTACCTGGTTGCTTGTTTACTTGGTTACTTTGTTGCTGGGTTATTTGGTTGCTTGGTTGCTTGGTTGCTTGGTTGCTTGGTTGCTTGTTTGCTTGGTTACTTGGTTACTAGGTTTCTTGGATTCTTCATTATTTGTTTACTTGGTTATTTGGTTTCTTGGCTACTTGTTTGCATGGTTGCTTGGTTACTTGGTTGATTGGTTACTTGGTTGATTGGTTGATTGGTTGATTGGTTGATTGGTTGATTGGTTGATTGGTTACTTGTTTACTTGGTTACTTGGTTACTTGGTTACTTGGTTACTTGGTTATTTGGTTACTTGGCTACTTGTCTGCTTGGTTGCTTGGTTACTTGGTTGCTTGGTTACTTGGTTGATTGGTTGATTCGTTGATTGCTTGATTGGTTACTTGGTTACTTGGTTGCTTGGTTGGTTGGTTGCTTGGTTACTTGGTTGCTTGGTTACCTGGTTAATTGGTTACCTGGTTACTTGGTTATTTGGTTACTTTGCTACTTGTTTGCTTGGTTGCTTGGTTACATGGTTGCTTGGTTACTTGGTTGATTGGTTGATTGGTTGATAGGATACTTGGTTACTTGGTTACTTTTTGCTTGGTTACTTGGTTACTTGGTTAATTGGTTTATTGTTTGCTTTGTCGCTTCGTTACTTGGTTGCTTGGTTACTAGTTTACTTGTTTACTTGTTTACTTGTTTACTTGTTTACTTGTTTACTTGTTTACTTGTTTACTTGTTTACTTGTTTACTTGTTTACTTGTTTACTTGTTTACTTGTTTACTTGTTTACTTGTTTACTTGGTTTCTTGTTTGTTTGGTTGCTTGGTTGCTTGGTTGCTTGGTTGCTTGATTACTTGGTTGCTTGGTTATTTGGTTACCTAGTTATTTGGTTGCGTGTTTACATTGTTGCTTGGATACTTGCTTTCTTGGTTACTTGGTTGCTTGTTTACTTAGTTCCTTCCTTACTTGGTTGCTTGGTTACTTGGTTGTTTGGTTACTTGCTTCCTTGGTTACTTGGTTCCCTAGTTACTTTGTTGCTTAGTTACTTGGTTGCTTAGTTATTTGCTTGCATTGTTACTTGGTTGCTTGGTTGCTTGGTTACTTGGTTGCTTGGTTACTTGGTTGCTTGGTTACTTTTCTCCTTCGTTGCATACTTGTTTGGTTACTTGGTTGCTTGGCTACTTGGTTACTTGGTTGATTGGTTACTTGGTTACTGTTTTGCTTGGTTACTTGTTTGTTTGGTTACCTGGTTAATTATTTATTGTTTGCTTGGTTACTTGATTGTTTCGTTACTTGGTTGACTGGTTACCTGTTGGCTTGGTTACTTGGTTGCTTGGTTACTTGATTGCTTTGTTACTTGGTTGCTTGGTTACTTGGTTGCTTGGTTACTTGGTTGATTGGTTATATGGTTATATGGTTATATGGTTATATGGTTATATGGTTGTTTGGTTGTTTGGTTGTTTGGTTGTTTGGTTGTTTGGTTGTTTGGTTGTTTGGTTGTTTGGTTGTTTGGTTGTTTGGTTGTTTGGTTGTTTGGTTATTTGGTTATTTGGTTATTTGGTTATTTGGTTATTTGGTTATTTGGTTCTTTGGTTCTTTGGTTCTTTGGTTCTTTGGTTATTTGGTTATTTGGTTATTTGGTTATTTGGTTATTTGGTTATTTGGTTATTTGGTTATTTGGTTATTTGGTTATTTGGTTATTTGGTTATTTGGTTATTTGGTTATTTGGTTATTTGGTTATTTGGTTATTTGGTTATTTGGTTATTTGGTTATTTGGTTATTTGGTTATTTGGTTATTTGGTTATTTGGTTATTTGGTTATTTGGTTATTTGGTTATTTGGTTATTTGGTTATTTGGTTATTTGGTTATTTGGTTATTTGGTTATTTGGTTATTTGGTTATTTGGTTATTTGGTTATTTGGTTATTTGGTTATTTGGTTATTTGGTTATTTGGTTATTTGGTTATTTGGTTATTTGGTTATTTGGTTATTTGGTTATTTGGTTATTTGGTTATTTGGTTATTTGGTTATTTGGTTATTTGGTTATTTGGTTATTTGGTTATTTGGTTATTTGGTTATTTGGTTATTTGGTTATTTGGTTATTTGGTTATTTGGTTATTTGGTTATTTGGTTATTTGGTTATTTGGTTGTTTGGTTGTTTGGTTACCTGGTTAATTGTTTTTGTTTGCTTGGTTACTTGGTTACTTGGTTGCTTGGTTTATTGGTTGCTTGGTTGCTTGGTTGCTTGGTTGCTTGGTTGCTTGGTTGCTTGGTTGCTTTGTGGCTTGGTTGTTTGGTTACTTGGTTGCTTGGTTACTTGGTTAATTGTTTTTGTTTGCTTGGTTACTTGGTTGCTTGGTTGCTTGGTTGCTTGGTTGCTTGGTTGCTTGGTTGCTTGGTTGCTTGGTTGCTTGGTTGCTTGGTTGCTTGGTTGCTTGGTTGCTTGGTTGCTTGGTTGCTTGGTTGCTTGGTTGCTTGGTTGCTTGGTTGCTTGGTTGCTTGGTTGCTTGGTTGCTTGGTTGCTTGGTTGCTTGGTTGCTTGGTTGCTTGGTTGCTTGGTTGCTTGGTTGCTTGGTTGCTTGGTTGCTTGGTTGCTTGGTTGCTTGGTTGCTTGGTTGCTTGGTTGCTTGGTTGCTTGGTTGCTTGGTTGCTTGGTTGCTTGGTTGCTTGGTTGCTTGGTTGCTTGGTTGCTTGGTTGCTTGGTTGCTTGGTTGCTTGGTTGCTTGGTTGCTTGGTTGCTTGGTTGCTTGGTTGCTTGGTTGCTTGGTTGCTTGGTTGCTTGGTTGCTTGGTTGCTTGGTTGTTTGGTTGTTTGGTTGTTTGGTTGTTTGGTTGTTTGGTTGTTTGGTTGTTTGGTTGTTTGGTTGTTTGGTTGTTTGGTTGTTTGGTTGTTTGGTTGTTTGGTTGTTTGGTTGTTTGGTTGTTTGGTTGTTTGGTTGTTTGGTTGTTTGGTTGTTTGGTTGTTTGGTTGTTTGGTTGTTTGGTTGTTTTGTTTGGTTGTTTGGTTGTTTGGTTGTTTGGTTGTTTGGTTGTTTGGTTGTTTGGTTGTTTGGTTGTTTGGTTGTTTGGTTGTTTGGTTGTTTGGTTGTTTGGTTGTTTGGTTGTTTGGTTGTTTGGTTGTTTGGTTGTTTGGTTGTTTGGTTATTTGGTTATTTGGTTATTTGGTTGTTTGGTTATTTGGTTATTTGGTTATTTGGTTATTTGGTTATTTGGTTATTTGGTTATTTGGTTATTTGGTTATTTGGTTATTTGGTTATTTGGTTATTTGGTTATTTGGTTATTTGGTTATTTGGTTATTTGGTTATTTGGTTATTTGGTTATTTGGTTATTTGGTTATTTGGTTATTTGGTTATTTGGTTATTTGGTTATTTGGTTATTTGGTTATTTGGTTATTTGGTTATTTGCTTATTTGGTTATTTGGTTATTTGGTTATTTGGTTATTTGGTTATTTGGTTATTTGGTTATTTGGTTATTTGGTTATTTGGTTATTTGGTTATTTGGTTATTTGGTTATTTGGTTGCTTGGTTGCTTGGTTACCTGGTTAATTGTTTTTGTTTGCTTGGTTACTTGGTTACTTGGTTGCTTGGTTTATTGGTTGCTTGGTTGCTTGGTTGCTCGGTTGCTTGGTTGCTTGGTTGCTTTGTGGCTTGGTTGTTTGGTTACTTGGTTGCTTGGTTACCTGGTTAATTGTTTTTGTTTGCTTGGTTACTTGGTTGCTTGGTTTATTGGTTGCTTGGTTGCTTGGTTGCTTGGTTGCTTGGTTGCTTGGTTGCTTGGTTACTTGGTTGCTTGGTTGCTTGGTTGCTTGGTTGCTTGGTTGCTTGGTTGCTTGGTTGCTTTGTTGCTTGGTTGCTTGGTTGCTTGGTTGCTTGGTTGCTTGGTTGCTTGGTTGCTTGGTTGCTTGGTTGCTTGGTTGCTTGGTTGCTTGGTTGCTTGGTTGCTTGGTTGCTTGGTTGCTTGGTTGCTTGGTTGCTTGGTTGCTTGGTTGCTTGGTTGCTTGGTTGCTTGGTTGCTTGGTTGCTTGGTTGCTTGGTTGCTTGGTTGCTTTGTGGCTTGGTTGTTTGGTTACTTGGTTGCTTGGTTACCTGGTTAATTGTTTATAGTTTGCTTTGTTACTAGGTTACTTGGTTGCTTGGTTTATTGGTTGCTTGGTTGCTTAGTTGCTTGGTTGCTTGGTTGCTTGGTTAATTGGTTTATTGTTTGCTTTGTCGCTTGGTTACTTGGTTGCTTGGTTACTAGTTTCCTTGTTTACTTGGTTTCTTGGTTGTTTGGTTGCTTGGTTGCTTGGTTGCTTGGTTGCTTGGTTGCTTGATTACTTGGTTACTTGGTTGGTTGAATACTTCGTTGCTTATTTACTTGTTCGCTTGGTTAATTGATTTCTTAGTAACTTCGTTACTTGGATACTTGGTTGCTTGGTTACTAGTTTCCTTGGTTGCTTGGTAATTTTGTTACTTGGTTGCTTGGTTGCTTGGCTGCTTGGTTACTTGGATGATTGGTTACTTGGTTACTTGGTTACTTGGTTGCTTGGTTGCTTGGCTGCTTGGTTACTTGGTTGCTTGGTTGTTTGGTTGCTTGGTTGGTTGGTTGCTTGGTTGCTTGGTTGCTTCGTTTCTTGGTTGCTTGGTTATATGGTTGCTTGGTTACTGTGTTAATTTGTTACTTTTTGCTTGGTTACTTGGTTACTTCGTTGCTTGATTAGTTGGTTTCTTAGTTGCTTGGTTAATTGGTTGCTTGGTTACTTGTTTGATTGGTTAGTTGGTTATTTGGTTGTTTGGTTATCTGGTTAGTTATTTATTGTTTGTTTGGTTACTTGGTTACTTTGGTGTTTCGTTACTTGGTTGCTTGGTTACCTGGTTGCTTGGTTACTTATTTGCTTAATTGCATAGTTGCTTGGTTACTTGGTTGATTGGTTTCTTGGTTACTTCGTTACTTGTTTGATTGGTTACTTGGTTACTTTGTTGCTGGGTTATTTGGTTGCTTGGTTGCTTGGTTGCTTGGTTGCTTGGTTGCTTGGTTGCTTGGTTACTTGGTTACTAGGTTTCTTGGATTCTTCATTATTTGTTTACTTGGTTATTTGGTTTCTTGGCTACTTGTTTGCATGGTTGCTTGGTTACTTGGTTGATTGGTTACTTGGTTGATTGGTTGATTGGTTGTTTGGTTGTTTGGTTGTTTGGTTGTTTGGTTGTTTGGTTGTTTGGTTGTTCGGTTGTTCGGTTGTTCGGTTGTTCGGTTGTTCGGTTGTTCGGTTGTTCGGTTGTTCGGTTGTTCGGTTGTTCGGTTGTTCGGTTGTTCGGTTGTTCGGTTGTTCGGTTGTTCGGTTGTTCGGTTGTTCGGTTGTTCGGTTGTTCGGTTGTTCGGTTGTTCGGTTGTTCGGTTGTTCGGTTGTTCGGTTGTTCGGTTGTTCGGTTGTTCGGTTGTTCGGTTGTTCGGTTGTTCGGTTGTTCGGTTGTTCGGTTGTTCGGTTGTTCGGTTGTTCGGTTGTTCGGTTGTTCGGTTGTTCGGTTGTTCGGTTGTTCGGTTGTTCGGTTGTTCGGTTGTTCGGTTGTTCGGTTGTTCGGTTGTTCGGTTGTTCGGTTGTTCGGTTGTTCGGTTGTTCGGTTGTTCGGTTGTTCGGTTGTTCGGTTGTTCGGTTGTTCGGTTGTTCGGTTGTTCGGTTGTTCGGTTGTTCGGTTGTTCGGTTGTTCGGTTGTTCGGTTGTTCGGTTGTTCGGTTGTTCGGTTGTTCGGTTGTTCGGTTGTTCGGTTGTTCGGTTGTTCGGTTGTTCGGTTGTTCGGTTGTTCGGTTGTTCGGTTGTTCGGTTGTTCGGTTGTTCGGTTGTTCGGTTGTTCGGTTGTTCGGTTGTTCGGTTGTTCGGTTGTTCGGTTGTTCGGTTGTTCGGTTGTTCGGTTGTTCGGTTGTTCGGTTGTTCGGTTGTTCGGTTGTTCGGTTGTTCGGTTGTTCGGTTGTTCGGTTGTTCGGTTGTTCGGTTGTTCGGTTGTTCGGTTGTTCGGTTGTTCGGTTGTTCGGTTGTTCGGTTGTTCGGTTGTTCGGTTGTTCGGTTGTTTGGTTGTTCGGTTGTTCGGTTGTTCGGTTGTTTGGTTGTTTGGTTGTTTGGTTGTTTGGTTGTTTGGTTGTTTGGTTGTTTGGTTGTTTGGTTGTTTGGTTGTTTGGTTGTTTGGTTGTTTGGTTGTTTGGTTGTTTGGTTGTTTGGTTGTTTGGTTGTTTGGTTGTTTGGTTGTTTGGTTGTTTGGTTGTTTGGTTGTTTGGTTGTTTGGTTGTTTGGTTGTTTGGTTGTTTGGTTGTTTGGTTGTTTGGTTGTTTGGTTGTTTGGTTGTTTGGTTGTTTGGTTGTTTGGTTGTTTGGTTGTTTGGTTGTTTGGTTGTTTGGTTGTTTGGTTGTTTGGTTGTTTGGTTGTTTGGTTGTTTGGTTGTTTGGTTGTTTGGTTTTGTTTGGCTGTTTTGTTTGGCTGTTTTGTTTGGCTGTTTTGTTTGGCTGTTTGGCTGTTTGGCTGTTGTTTGGTTGTTTGGTTGTTTGGTTGTTTGGTTGTTTGGTTGTTTGGTTGTTTGGTTGTTTGGTTGTTTGGTTGTTTGGTTGTTTGGTTGTTTGGTTGTTTGGTTGTTTGGTTGTTTGGTTGTTTGGTTGTTTGGTTGTTTGGTTGTTTGGTTGTTTGGTTGTTTGGTTGTTTGGTTGTTTGGTTGTTTGGTTGTTTGGTTGTTTGGTTGTTTGGTTGTTTGGTTGTTTGGTTGTTTGGTTGTTTGGTTGTTTGGTTGTTTGGTTGTTTGGTTGTTTGGTTGTTTGGTTGTTTGGTTGTTTGGTTGTTTGGTTGTTTGGTTGTTTGGTTGTTTGGTTGTTTGGTTGTTTGGTTGTTTGGTTGTTTGGTTGTTTGGTTGTTTGGTTGTTTGGTTGTTTGGTTGTTTGGTTGTTTGGTTGTTTGGTTGCTTGGTTGCTTGGTTATTTGGTTGTTTGGTTGTTTGGTTATTTGGTTATTTGGTTATTTGGTTATTTGGTTATTTGGTTATTTGGTTATTTGGTTATTTGGTTATTTGGTTATTTGGTTATTTGGTTATTTGGTTATTTGGTTATTTGGTTATTTGGTTATTTGGTTATTTGGTTATTTGGTTATTTGGTTATTTGGTTATTTGGTTATTTGGTTATTTGGTTATTTGGTTATTTGGTTATTTGGTTATTTGGTTATTTGGTTATTTGGTTATTTGGTTATTTGGTTATTTGGTTATTTGGTTATTTGGTTATTTGGTTATTTGGTTATTTGGTTATTTGGTTATTTGGTTATTTGGTTATTTGGTTATTTGGTTATTTGGTTATTTGGTTATTTGGTTATTTGGTTATTTGGTTATTTGGTTATTTGGTTATTTGGTTATTTGGTTATTTGGTTATTTGGTTATTTGGTTATTTGGTTATTTGGTTATTTGGTTATTTGGTTATTTGGTTATTTGGTTATTTGGTTATTTGGTTATTTGGTTATTTGGTTATTTGGTTATTTGGTTATTTGGTTATTTGGTTATTTGGTTATTTGGTTATTTGGTTATTTGGTTATTTGGTTATTTGGTTATTTGGTTATTTGGTTATTTGGTTATTTGGTTATTTGGTTATTTGGTTATTTGGTTATTTGGTTATTTGGTTATTTGGTTATTTGGTTATTTGGTTATTTGGTTATTTGGTTATTTGGTTATTTGGTTATTTGGTTGCTTGGTTGCTTGGTTACCTGGTTAATTGTTTTTGTTTGCTTGGTTACTTGGTTACTTGGTTGCTTGGTTTATTGGTTGCTTGGTTGCTTGGTTGCTTGGTTGCTTGGTTGCTTGGTTGCTTGGTTGCTTTGTGGCTTGGTTGTTTGGTTACTTGGTTGCTTGGTTACCTGGTTAATTGTTTTTGTTTGCTTGGTTACTTGGTTGCTTGGTTTATTGGTTGCTTGGTTGCTTGGTTGCTTGGTTGCTTGGTTGCTTGGTTGCTTGGTTGCTTGGTTGCTTGGTTGCTTGGTTGCTTGGTTGCTTGGTTGCTTGGTTGCTTGGTTGCTTGGTTGCTTGGTTGCTTGGTTGCTTGGTTGCTTGGTTGCTTGGTTGCTTGGTTGCTTGGTTGCTTGGTTGCTTGGTTGCTTGGTTGCTTGGTTGCTTGGTTGCTTTGTGGCTTGGTTGTTTGGTTACTTGGTTGCTTGGTTACCTGGTTAATTGTTTATAGTTTGCTTTGTTACTAGGTTACTTGGTTGCTTGGTTTATTGGTTGCTTGGTTGCTTAGTTGCTTGGTTGCTTGTTTGCTTGGTTAATTGGTTTATTGTTTGCTTTGTCGCTTGGTTACTTGGTTGCTTGGTTACTAGTTTCCTTGTTTACTTGGTTTCTTGGTTGTTTGGTTGCTTGGTTGCTTGGTTGCTTGGTTGCTTGGTTGCTTGATTACTTGGTTACTTGGTTGGTTGAATACTTCGTTGCTTATTTACTTGTTCGCTTGGTTAATTGATTTCTTAGTAACTTCGTTACTTGGATACTTGGTTGCTTGGTTACTAGTTTCCTTGGTTGCTTGGTAATTTTGTTACTTGGTTGCTTGGTTGCTTGGCTGCTTGGTTACTTGGATGATTGGTTACTTGGTTACTTGGTTACTTGGTTGCTTGGTTGCTTGGCTGCTTGGTTACTTGGTTGCTTGGTTGTTTGGTTGCTTGGTTGGTTGGTTGCTTGGTTGCTTGGTTGCTTCGTTTCTTGGTTGCTTGGTTACATGGTTGCTTGGTTACTGGGTTAATTTGTTACTTTTTGCTTGGTTACTTGGTTACTTCGTTGCTTGATTAGTTGGTTTCTTAGTTGCTTGGTTAATTGGTTGCTTGGTTACTTGTTTGATTGGTTAGTTGGTTATTTGGTTGTTTGGTTATCTGGTTAGTTATTTATTGTTTGTTTGGTTACTTGGTTACTTTGGTGTTTCGTTACTTGGTTGCTTGGTTACCTGGTTGCTTGATTACTTATTTGCTTAATTGCATAGTTGCTTGGTTACTTGGTTGATTGGTTTCTTGGTTACTTGGTTACTTGTTTGATTGGTTACTTGGTTACTTTGTTGCTGGGTTATTTGGTTGCTTGGTTGCTTGGTTGCTTGGTTGCTTGGTTGCTTGGTTGCTTGGTTACTTGGTTACTAGGTTTCTTGGATTCTTCATTATTTGTTTACTTGGTTATTTGGTTTCTTGGCTACTTGTTTGCATGGTTGCTTGGTTACTTGGTTGATTGGTTACTTGGTTGATTGGTTGATTGGTTGATTGGTTGATTGGTTACTTGTTTACTTGGTTACTTGGTTACTTGGTTACTTGGTTATTTGGTTACTTGGATACTTGTCTGCTGGGTTGCTTGGTTACTTGGTTGCTTGGTTACTTGGTTGATTGGTTGATTCGTTGATTGCTTGATTGGTTACTTGGTTACTTGGTTGCTTGGTTGGTTGGTTGCTTGGTTACTTGGTTGCTTGGTTACCTGGTTAATTGGTTACCTGGTTACTTGGTTATTTGGTTACTTTGCTACTTGTTTGCTTGGTTGCTTGGTTACATGGTTGCTTGGTTACTTGGTTGATTGGTTGATTGGTTGATAGGATACTTGGTTACTTGGTTACTTTTTGCTTGGTTACTTGGTTACTTGGTTAATTGGTTTATTGTTTGCTTTGTCGCTTCGTTACTTGGTTGCTTGGTTACTAGTTTCCTTGTTTACTTGTTTACTTGTTTACTTGTTTACTTGTTTACTTGTTTTACTTGTTTACTTGTTTACTTGTTTACTTGTTTACTTGTTTACTTGGTTTCTTGTTTGTTTGGTTGCTTGGTTGCTTGGTTGCTTGGTTGCTTGGTTGCTTGATTACTTGGTTGCTTGGTTACTTGGTTACCTAGTTATTTGGTTGCGTGTTTACATTGTTGCTTGGATACTTGCTTTCTTGGTTACTTGGTTGCTTGTTTACTTAGTTCCTTCCTTACTTGGTTGCTTGGTTACTTGGTTGTTTGGTTACTTGCTTCCTTGGTTACTTGGTTCCCTAGTTACTTTGTTGCTTAGTTACTTGGTTGCTTAGTTATTTGCTTGCATTGTTACTTGGTTGCTTGGTTGATTGGTTACTTGGTTGCTTGGTTACTTGGTTGCTTGGTTACTTTTCTCCTTCGTTGCATAGTTGTTTGGTTACTTGGTTGCTTGGCTACTTGGTTACTTGGTTGACTGGTTACTTGGTTACTTTTTTGCTTGGTTACTTGTTTGTTTGGTTACCTGGTTAATTATGTATTGTTTGCTTGGTTACTTGATTGTTTCGTTACTTGGTTGACTGGTTACCTGTTGGCTTGGTTACTTGGTTGCTTGGTTACTTGATTGCTTTGTTACTTGGTTGCTTGGTTACTTGGTTGCTTGGTTACTTGGTTGATTGGTTATATGGTTATATGGTTATATGGTTATATGGTTGTTTGGTTGTTTGGTTGTTTGGTTGTTTGGTTGTTTGGTTGTTTGGTTGTTTGGTTGTTTGGTTGTTTGGTTATTTGGTTTGGTTGTTTGGTTATTTGGTTATTTGGTTATTTGGTTATTTGGTTATTTGGTTATTTGGTTATTTGGTTATTTGGTTATTTGGTTCTTTGGTTCTTTGGTTCTTTGGTTATTTGGTTATTTGGTTATTTGGTTATTTGGTTATTTGGTTATTTGGTTATTTGGTTATTTGGTTATTTGGTTATTTGGTTATTTGGTTATTTGGTTATTTGGTTATTTGGTTATTTGGTTATTTGGTTATTTGGTTATTTGGTTATTTGGTTATTTGGTTATTTGGTTATTTGGTTATTTGGTTATTTGGTTATTTGGTTATTTGGTTATTTGGTTATTTGGTTATTTGGTTATTTGGTTATTTGGTTATTTGGTTATTTGGTTATTTGGTTATTTGGTTATTTGGTTATTTGGTTATTTGGTTATTTGGTTATTTGGTTATTTGGTTATTTGGTTGTTTGGTTGTTTGGTTATTTGGTTATTTGGTTATTTGGTTATTTGGTTATTTGGTTGTTTGGTTGGTTATTCGGTTATTTGGTTTGGTTGGTTATTTGGTTATTTGTTCGGTTTTCGGTTGTTCGGTTTTGGTTCGGTTTTCGGTTGTTCGGTTTTCGGTTGTTATTTCGGTTGTTTGTTGTTCGGTTTTGGTTCGGTTGTTCGGTTGTTCGGTTGTTCGGTTGTTCGGTTGTTTGGTTACTTGGTTGCTTGGTTTGTTGGTTGCTTGGTTGCTTGGTTGCTTGGTTGCTTGGTTGCTTGGTTGCTTGGTTGCTTGGTTGCTTTGTTCGGGCTTGGTTGTTTGGTTACTTGGTTGCTTGGTTATTTGGTTAATTGGTTTTTGTTCGGTTGCTTGGTTACTTGGTTGCTTGGTTATTTGGTTATTTGGTTATTTGGTTATTTGGTTGCTTGGTTGCTTGGTTGCTTGGTTGTTCGGTTTTGGTTGTTGGTTGTTGGTTATTTGGTTGTTGGTTGTTTGGTTGTTTGGTTGTTCGGTTGTTTGGTTGTTTGGTTGTTCGGTTGTTTGGTTGTTCGGTTGTTCGGTTGTTTGGTTGTTTGGTTGTTTGGTTGCTTGGTTGCTTGGTTGTTGGTTGTTGGTTGTTGGTTGTTCGGTTGTTGGTTGTTGGTTGCTTGGTTGTTGGTTGCTTGGTTGCTTGGTTGTTGGGTTGTTGGTTGTTCGGTTGTTTGGTTGTTTGGTTGTTGGTTGTTGGTTGTTGGTTGCTTGGTTGTTGGTTGTTCGGTTGTTCGGTTGTTCGGTTGTTCGGTTGTTCGGTTGTTCGGTTGTTTGGTTGCTTGGTTGTTCGGTTTGGTTGCTTGGTTGCTTGGTTGTTGGTTGTTGGTTGTTGGTTGCTTGGTTGCTTGGTTGCTTGGTTATTTGGTTGTTTGGTTGTTTGGTTGTTTGGTTGTTTGGTTGTTTGGTTGTTTGGTTGTTTGGTTGTTTGGTTGTTTGGTTGTTTGGTTGTTTGGTTGTTTGGTTGTTTGGTTGTTTGGTTGTTTGGTTGTTTGGTTGTTTGGTTGTTTGGTTGTTTGGTTGTTTGGTTGTTTGGTTGTTTGGTTGTTTGGTTGTTTGGTTGTTTGGTTGTTTGGTTGTTTGGTTGTTTGGTTTGGTTGTTTGGTTGGTTGTTTGGTTGTTTGGTTGTTTGGTTGTTTGGTTGTTTGGTTGTTTGGTTGTTTGGTTGTTTGGTTGTTTGGTTGTTTGGTTGTTTGGTTGTTTGGTTGTTTGGTTGTTTGGTTGTTTCGTTGTTTGGTTGTTTTGGTTATTTGGTTGTTTGGTTATTTGGTTGTTTGGTTATTTGGTTATTTGGTTATTTGGTTATTTGGTTATTTGGTTATTTGGTTATTTGGTTATTTGGTTATTTGGTTATTTGGTTATTTGGTTATTTGGTTATTTGGTTATTTGGTTATTTGGTTATTTGGTTATTTGGTTATTTGGTTATTTGGTTATTTGGTTATTTGGTTATTTGGTTATTTGGTTATTTGGTTATTTGGTTATTTGGTTATTTGGTTATTTGGTTATTTGGTTATTTGGTTATTTGGTTATTTGGTTATTTGGTTATTTGGTTATTTGGTTATTTGGTTATTTGGTTATTTGGTTATTTGGTTATTTGGTTATTTGGTTATTTGGTTTTGGTTGCTTGGTTATTTGGTTAATTGTTTTTGTTTGCTTGGTTACTTGGTTACTTGGTTGCTTGGTTTATTTGGTTATTTGGTTGCTTGGTTTGCTTGGTTGCTTGGTTGCTTGGTTGCTTTGTGGCTTGGTTGTTTGGTTACTTGGTTGCTTGGTTACCTGGTTAATTGTTTTTGTTTGCTTGGTTACTTGGTTGCTTGGTTTATTGGTTGCTTGGTTGCTTGGTTGCTTGGTTGCTTGGTTGCTTGGTTGCTTGGTGGCTTGGTTGCTTGGTTACTTGGTTGCTTGGTTGCTTGGTTGCTTGGTTGCTTGGTTGCTTGGTTGCTTGGTTGCTTGGTTGCTTGGTTGCTTGGTTGCTTGGTTGCTTGGTTGCTTGGTTGCTTGGTTGCTTGGTTGCTTGGTTGCTTGGTTGCTTGGTTGCTTGGTTGCTTGGTTGCTTGGTTGCTTGGTTGCTTGGTTGCTTGGTTGCTTGGTTGCTTGGTTGCTTGGTTGCTTGGTTGCTTGGTTGCTTGGTTGCTTGGTTGCTTTGTGGCTTGGTTGTTTGGTTACTTGGTTGCTTGGTTACCTGGTTAATTGTTTATAGTTTGCTTTGTTACTAGGTTACTTGGTTGCTTGGTTTATTGGTTGCTTGGTTGCTTAGTTGCTTGGTTGCTTGGTTGCTTGGTTAATTGGTTTATTGTTTGCTTTGTCGCTTGGTTACTTGGTTGCTTGGTTACTAGTTTCCTTGTTTACTTGGTTACTTGGTTGCTTGGTTGCTTGGTTGCTTGGTTGCTTGGTTGCTTGGTTGCTTGGTTGCTTGATTACTTGGTTACTTGGTTGGTTGAATACTTCGTTGCTTATTTACTTGTTCGCTTGGTTAATTGATTTCTTAGTAACTTCGTTACTTGGATACTTGGTTGCTTGGTTACTAGTTTCCTTGGTTGCTTGGTAATTTTGTTACTTGGTTGCTTGGTTGCTTGGCTGCTTGGTTACTTGGATGATTGGTTACTTGGTTACTTGGTTACTTGGTTGCTTGGTTGCTTGGCTGCTTGGTTACTTGGTTGCTTGGTTGTTTGGTTGCTTGGTTGGTTGGTTGCTTGGTTGCTTGGTTGCTTCGTTTCTTGGTTGCTTGGTTACATGGTTGCTTGGTTACTGGGTTAATTTGTTACTTTTTGCTTGGTTACTTGGTTACTTCGTTGCTTGATTAGTTGGTTTCTTAGTTGCTTGGTTAATTGGTTGCTTGGTTACTTGTTTGATTGGTTAGTTGGTTATTTGGTTGTTTGGTTATCTGGTTAGTTATTTATTGTTTGTTTGGTTACTTGGTACTTGGTTACTTTGTTGCTGGGTTATTTGGTTGCTTGGTTGCTTGGTTGCTTGGTTGCTTGGTTGCTTGGTTGCTTGGTTACTTGGTTACTAGGTTTCTTGGATTCTTCATTATTTGTTTACTTGGTTATTTGGTTTCTTGGCTACTTGTTTGCA
>CBDHHR010000630.1:0-15657 GCA_965263245.1 Metamycoplasmataceae bacterium
GGCCGCTCACATAACAGCCGGAAACAGTGCCCCTCACATCACAGCCGGCACCGATGCCCCTCACATCACAGCCGGCACCAGTGCCCCTCACATCACAGCCGGCACCAGTGCCCCTCACTTCACAACCAGCACCGTTGCTCCTCACATAACAGCCGGCACCGGTGCCCCTCACATCACAGCCGGCACCGGGCCGCTCACATCACAGCCGGCACCGGGGCCGATCACATCACAGCCGGCACCGATGCCCCTCACATCACAGCCGGCACAGAGGCCGCTCACATCACTGCCGGCACAGGGGCCGCTCACATCACAGCCGGCACAGGGGTCGCTCACATTACAGCCGGCATCGGGGCCGCTCACTTCACAGCCGGCAACGGGGCCGCTCACATTACAGCCGGCACCGGTACCCCTCACATCACAGCCGGCCCAGGGGCCGCTCACAACACAGCCGGCACCGGGGCCCCTCACATCACAGCCGGCAGAGGTACCCCTCAAATTACAGCCGGCACCGAGGCCGCTCACATCACAGCCGGTATACAGGGGCCGCTCACATCACAGCCGGCACAGGGGCCGCTCACATCACAGCCGGCACCGGGGCCGCTCATATCACAGCCGGCAACGGGGCCCCTCACATCACAGCCGGCACCGGTACCCCTCACATCACAGCCTGCACTAGTACCCCTCACATCACACCCGGCACCGGTGCCGCTCACATCACAGCCGGAACCGATGCCCCTCACATCACAGCCGGTACCGGTACCCCTCACATCACAGCCACCACCGGTGCCCCTCACATCACAGCCGGCACCGATGCCGCTCACATCACAGCCGGCACCGGTGCCCCTCACATCACAGCCGGCACCGGGGCCGATCACATCACAGCCGGCACCGATGCCCCTCACATCACAGCCGGCACCGGTGCCCCTCACATCACAGCCCGCACCGGTGCCGCTCACATCACAGCCGGAACCGATGCCCCTCACATCACAGCCGGTACCGGTACCCCTCACATCACAGCCACCACCGGTGCCCCTCACATCACAGCCGGCACCGATGCCGCTCACATCACAGCCGGCACCGGTGCCCCTCACATCACAGCCGGCACCGGGGCCGATCACATCACAGCCGGCACCGATGCCCCTCACATCACAGACGGCACCTGTGCCCCTCACATCACAGCCCGCACCGGGGCCGCTCACATCACAGCCGGAACCGATGCCCCTCACATCACAGCCGGTACCGGTACCCCTCACATCACAGCCACCACCGGTGCCCCTCACATCACAGCCGGCACCGATGCCGCTCACATCACAGCCGGCACCGGTGCCCCTCACATCACAGCCGGCACCGGGGCCGATCACATCACAGCCGGCACCGATGCCCCTCACATCACAGACGGCACCTGTGCCCCTCACATCACAGCCCGCACCGGGGCCGCTCACATCACAGCCGGCACGGTGCCGCTCACATCACAGCCGGCACCGTTGCCGCTCACATCACAGCCGGCACCGGTACCCCTCACATCGCAGCCGGCACCGGTACCCCTCTCATCACACCCGGCACCGGTGCCGCTCACATCACAGCCGGAACCGATGCCCCTCACATCATAGCCGGCACCAGTACCCCTCATATCACAGCCGGCACCGGTGCCCCTCACATCACAGCCGGCACCGATGCCGCTCACATCACAGCCGGCACCGGTGCCCCTCACATCACAGCCGGCACCAGTGCCCCTCACATCACAGCCGGCATCGGTACCCCTCACATCACAGCCGGCACCGGTACCCCTCACATCACAGCCGGCACCGGGGCCCCTCACATCACAGCCGGCAACGGTACCCCTCACATTACAGCCGGCACCGAGGCCCCTCACATCACAACAGGCACCAGTGCCCCTCACATCACAGCCGGCACCGAGGCCGCTCACATCACAGCCGGCACCGGTGCCGCTCACATCACAGTCGGAACAGGGGCCGATCACATCACAGCTGGCACCGATGCCCCTCACATTACAGTCGGCACCGGTGCCCCTCACATCACAGCCGGCACCGAGGCAGCTCACATCACAGCCGGCACCGGGTCCGATCACATCACAGCTGGCACCGATGCCCCTCACATTACAGCCGGCACCGAGGCCGCTCACATCACAGCCGGCACAGGGACCGCTCACATTACAGCCGGCACCTGTACCCCTCACATCACAGCCGGCCCCGGTGCCGCTCACAACACAGCCGGCACCGCGGCCCCTCACATCACAGCCGGCACCGGTACCCCTCACATTACAGCCGGCACAGAGGCCGCTCACATCACAGCGGGCACAGGGGCCGCTCACATTACAGCCGGCATCGGGGCCGCTCACTCACAGCCGGCACCGGGGCCGCTCACATTACAGCCGGCACCGGTACCCCTCACATCACAGCCGGCCCCGGGGCCGCTCACAACACAGCCGGCACCGGGGCCCCTCACATCACAGCCGGCACAGGTACCCCTCACATTACAGCCGGCACCGAGGCCGCTCACATCACAGCCGGTATACAGGGGCCGCTCACATCACAGCCGGCACAGGGGCCGCTCACATCACAGCCGGCACCGGGGCCGCTCATATCACAGCCGGCACCGGGGCCCCTCACATCACAGCCGGCACCAGTGCCCCTCACATCACAGCCGGCACCGGTACACTTCACATCACAGCCGGCACCAGTACCCCTCACATCACACCCGGCACCGGAGCCGCTCACATCACAGCCGGAACCGATGCCGCTCACATCACAGCCGGAACCGATGCCCCTCACATCATAGCCGGCACCAGTACCGCTCATATCACAGCCGGCACCGTTGCCCCTCACATCACAGCCGGCACCGATGCCGCTCACATCACAGCCGGCACCGGTACCCCTCACATCACAGCCGGCACCGGTGCCCCTCACATCACAGCCGGCACCAGTGCCCCTCACATCACAGCCGGCATCGGTACCCCTCACATCACAGCCGGCACCGGTACCCCTCATATCACAGCCGGCACCGGTGCCCCTCACATCACAGCCGGCACCGGGGCCCCTCACATCACAACCGGCACCAGTGCCCCTCACATCACAGCCGGCACCGAGGCCCCTCACATCACAGCCGGCACCGGTGCCCCTCACATCACAACCGGCACCGGGCCGCTCACATCACAGCCGGCCCCGGGGCCGCTCACATCACAGCTGGCACCGGTACCCCTCACATCACACCCGGCACCGGTGCCGCTCACATCACAGCCGGAACCGATGCCCCTCACATCACAGCCGGCATCGGTACCCCTCATATCACAGCCGGCACCGGTACTCCTCACTTCACACCCGGCACCGGTGCCGCTCACATCACAGCCGGAACCGATGCCCCTCACATCACAGCCGGCACCGGTACCTCTCATATCACAGCCGGCACCGGTGCCCCTCACATCACAGCCGGCACCGATGCCGCTCACATCACAGCCGGCACCGGTACCCCTCACATCACAGGCGGCACCGGTGCCCCTCATATCAGAGCCGGCACAGGGGCCGCTCACATCACAGCCGGCACCGGTGCCGCTCACATCACAGCCGGTACCGATGCCCCTCACATCATAGCCGGCACCAGTACCCCTCATATCACAGCCGGCACCGGTGCCCCTCACATCACAGCCGGCACCGATGCCGCTCACATCACAGCCGGCACCGGTACCCCTCACATCACAGCCGGCACCGGTGCCCCTCACATCACAGCCGGCACCAGTGCCCCTCACATCACAGCCGGCACCGGTACCCCTCACATCACAGCCGGCACCGGTACCCCTCACATCACAGCCGGCACCGGGGCCCCTCACATCACAGCCAGCACCGGTACCCCTCACATTACAGCCGGCACCGGTGCCCCTCACATCACAGCCGGCACCGATGCCCCTCTCATCACAGCCGGCACCGGTGCCCCTCGCATCACAGCCGGCACCGATGCCCCTCACATCACAGCCGGCACCGGTACCCCTCATATCACAGCCGGCACCGGTGCCCCTCACATCACAGCCGGCACCGATGCCGCTCACATCACAGCCGGCACCGGTACGCCTCACATCACAGGCGGCACCGGTGCCCATCACATCACAGCCGGCACAGGGGCCGCTCACATCACAGCCGGCACCGGGGCCGCTCACATCACAGCCGGCACCGGGGCCCCTCACATCACAGCCGGCACCGTTGCCGCTCACATCACAGCCGGCACCGGTACCCCTCACATCACAGCCGGCACCGGTACCCCTCACATCACATCCGGCACCGGTGCCGCTCACATCACAGCCGGAACCGATGCCCCTCACATCACAGCCGGCACCGGTACCCCTCATATCACAGCCGGCACCGGTGCCCCTCACACCACAGCCGGCACCGGTGCCGCTCACATCACAGCCGGCACCGGAACCCCTCACATCACAGGCGGCACCGGTGCCCCTCACATCACAGCCGGCACCAGTGCCCCTCACATCACAGCCGGCACCGGTACCCCTCACATCACAGCCGGCACCGGTACCCCTCACATCACAGCCGGCACCGATGCCGCTCACATCACAGCCGGCACCGGTACCCCTCACATCACAGCCGGCACCGGTGCCCCTCACATCACAGCCGGCACCGGTGCCCCTCACATCACAGCCGGCACCGATGCCCCTCACATCACAGCCGGCACCGGTACCCCTCACATCACACCCGGCACCGGTGCCGCTCACATCACAGCCGGCACCGGTGCCCCTCACATCACAGCCGGCACCGGTACCCCTCACATCACAGCCCGGCACCGGTGCCCCTCACATCACAGCCGGCACCGATGCCGCTCACATCACAGCCGGCACCGGTGCCCCTCACATCACAGCCGGCACCGGGGCCCCTCACATCACAGCCGGCACCGGTGCCCCTCACATCACAGCCGGCACCGGTACCCCTCACATCACAGCCGGCACCGGTGCCCCTCACATCACAGCCGGCACCGGTGCCCCTCACATCACAGCCGGCACCGGTGCCCCTCACATCACAGCCGGCACCGGTGCCGCTCACATCACAGCCGGCACCGGTGGCCCCTCACATCACAGCCGGCACCGGTGCCCCTCACATCACAGCCGGCACCGGTGCCCCTCACATCACAGCCGGCACCGGTGCCCCTCACATCACAGCCGGCACCGGGGCCGCTCACATCACAGCCGGCACCGGTGCCCCTCACATCACAGCCGGCACCGGGGCCGCTCACATCACAGCCGGCACCGGTGCCGCTCACATCACAGCCGGCACCGGTGCCCCTCACATCACAGCCGGCACCGGTGCCGCTCACATCACAGCCGGAACCGATGCCCCTCACACAGCCGGCACCGGTGCCCCTCACATCACAGCCGGCACCGGTGCCCCTCACATCACAGCCGGCACCGGGGCCGCTCACATCACAGCCGGCACCGGTGCCCCTCACATCACAGCCGGCACCGGGTGCCCCTCACATCACAGCCGGCACCGGTGCCCCTCACATCACAGCCGGCAACGGTACCCCTCACATTACAGCCGGCACCGAGGCCCCTCACATCACAACCGGCACCAGTGCCCCTCACATCACAGCCGGCACCGAGGCCGCTCACATCACAGCCGGCACCGGTGCCGCTCACATCACAGTCGGAACAGGGGCCGCTCACATCACAGCCGGCCCCGGGGCCGCTCACATCACAGCTGGCACCGGTACCCCTCACATCACAACCGGCACCGGTGCCCCTCACATCACAGCCGGAACCGATGCCCCTCACATCACAGCCGGCATCGGTACCCCTCATATCACAGCCGGCACCGGTACTCCTCACATCACACCCGGCACCGGTGCCGCTCACATCACAGCCGGAACCGATGCCCCTCACATCACAGCCGGCACCGGTACCCCTCATATCACAGCCGGCACCGGTGCCCCTCACATCACAGCCGGCACCGATGCCGCTCACATCACAGCCGGCACCGGTACCCCTCGCATCACAGCCGGCACCGATGCCCCTTACATCACAGCCGGCACCGGTGCCCCTCACATCACAGCCGGCACCGATGCCGCTATAATCACAGCCGGCACCGGTACGCCACACATCACAGGCGGCACCGGTGCCCCTCACATCACAGCCGGCACCGGGGCCGCTCACATCACAGCCGGCACCGGGGCCCCTCACATCACAGCCGGCACCGTTGCCGCTCACATCACAGCCGGCACCGGTACCCCTCACATCACAGCCGGCACCGGTACCCCTCACATCACACCCGGCACCGGTGCCGCTCACATCACAGCCGGAACCGATGCCCCTCACATCACAGCCGGCACCGGTACCCCTCATATCACAGCCGGCACCGGTGCCCCTCACATCACAGCCGGCACCGATGCCGCTCACATCACAGCCGGCACCGGAACCCCTCACATCACAGGCGGCACCGGTGCCCCTCACATCACAGCCGGCACCAGTGCCCCTCACATCACAGCCGGCACCGGTACCCCTCACATCACAGCCGCCACCGGTACCCCTCACATCACAGCCGGCACCGATGCCGCACACACCACAGCCGTCACCGGTACACCTCACATCACAGCCGGCACCGGTGCCCCTCACATCACAGCCGGCACCAGTGCCCCTCACATCACAGCCGGCACCGGTACCCCTCACATCATAGCCGGTACCGGTACCCCTCACATCACAGCCACCACCGGTGCCCCTCACATCACAGCCGGTACCGATGCCGCTCACATCACAGCCGGCACCGGTGCCCCTCACATCACAGCCGGCACCGGGGCCGATCACATCACAGCCGGCACCGGTACCCCTCACACCACAGCCGTCACCGGTACACCTCACATCACAGCCGGCACCGGTGCCCCTCACATCACAGCCGGCACCAGTGCCCCTCACATCAGAGCCGGCACCGGTACCCCTCACATCACAGCCGGCACCGGTGCCCCTCACATCACAGCCGGCACCGGGGCCGATCACATCACAGCCGGCACCAGTGCCCCTCACATCACAGCCGGCACCGGTACCCCTCACATCACAGGCGGCACCGGTGCCCCTCACATCACAGCCGGCACCAGTGCCCCTCACATCACAGCCGGCACCGGTGCCCCTCACTTCACAAAGATTACTTGCAAAGATTACCAAATCGACCATTACACGTCATCGCCACAATCTAACGGCGCAGCCGAACGAGCAGCACAGATTGTCAAACGGCTTTGGCGTAAGTGTACGGACAAACACTCGGCTTTGCTGGACTACCGCAAGACGCCGCTTGAAAGTTGTCATCTGTCACCAGCCCAACTATGCATGAGTCGCAGGCCTCGACATAAGTTACCAATAGCAAGGGAACTTCGAATGCCGACTGTCTACAAAGTGAGACGCAACAGACGACACATTCGACTGTCAACGGTCGGGGCAGACACTCAATTAGCAGCTGTCGCTCCGCCAGGACAAAGCTCTGAGTCCAACGCGAGGACACCGGTATAGCACCAAACGACCAGAGGCCGAGGCCGGTCATCCCGGTGTGTCAACAAACACCGGAGAAGGTGGTCGCGCGTCCAGGCCCAGGCAGATCACAAGAGGCACCGCCAGGTCCAAGTGCACCCGCGGGATTTGTCACCCGCAGTGGTCGTGTGAGCAAGCCACCACGACGCCTGGACCTCTGGCCAGGTCAGCCGAAGGGCAAACGTCACGACTGAGGCGTTACATGCGCTGCAGGGCAGAATAATCCCTGACTAGTTGTTTACTCTACGGCTGTAGATAGTCCACCCTACAGTCAGTATAACATTAGAAGTGTGAATAATGGAAAGAGAAAACGGACCGGTACCCCTCGCATCACAGCCGGCACCGATGCCCTTTACATCACAGCCGGCACCGGTGCCCCTCACATCACAGCCGGTACCGATGCCGCTATAATCACAGCCGGCACCGGTACGCCACACATCACAGGCGGCACCGGTGCCCCTCACATCACAGCCGGCACCGGGGCCGCTCACATCACAGCCGGCACCGGGGCCCCTCACATCACAGCCGGCACCGTTGCCGCTCACATCACAGCCGGCACCGGTACCCCTCACATCACAGCCGGCACCGGTACCCCTCACATCACACCCGGCACCGGTGCCGCTCACATCACAGCCGGAACCGATGCCCCTCACATCACAGCCGGCACCGGTACCCCTCACATCACAGCCGGCACCGGTGCCCCTCACATCACAGCCGGCACCGATGCCGCTCACATCACAGCCGGCACCGGAACCCCTCACATCACAGGCGGCACCGGTGCCCCTCACATCACAGCCGGCACCGGTGCCCCTCACATCACAGCCGGCACCGGTACCCCTCACATCACAGCCGGCACCGGTGCCCCTCACATCACAGCCGGCACCGGTGCCCCTCACATCACAGCCGGCACCGGTACCCCTCACATCACAGCCGGCACCGGGCCCCTCACATCACAGCCGGCACCGGTGCCGCTCACATCACAGCCGGCACCGATGCCCCTCACATCACAGCCGGCACCGGTACCCCTCACATCACAGCCGGCACCGGTGCCCCTCACATCACAGCCGGCACCGATGCCGCTCACATCACAGCCGGCACCGGTACCCCTCACATCACAGCCGGCACCGTTGCCGATCACATCACAGCCGGCACCGGTACCCCTCATATCACAGCCGGCACCGGGGCCTCTCACATCACAGCCGGCACCGGTGCCCCTCACATCACAGCCGGCACCGGGGCCCCTCACATCACAGCCGGCACCGGGGCCGCTCACATCACAGCCGGCACCGGTGCCCCTCACATCACAGCCGGCACCGGTACCCCTCACATCACAGCCGGCACCGGTGCCCCTCACATCACAGCCGGCACCGGTGCCGCTCACATAACAGCCGGCACCGTGGCCGCTCACATCACAGCCGGCACCGGGGCCGCTCACATCACAGCCGGCACCGGTGCCCCTCACATCACAGCCGGCACCGGGGCCGCTCACATCACAGCCGGCACCGGTGCCCCTCACATCACAGCCGGCACCGATGCCCCTCACATCACAGCCGGCACCAGTGCCCCTCACATCACAGCCGGCACAGGTGCCCCTCACATCACAGCCGGCACCGTTGCCCTCACATCACAGCCGGCACCGGTGCCCCTCACATCACAGCCGGCACCGGTGCCCCTCACATCACAGCCGGCACCGAGGCCCCTCACATCACAGCCGGCACCGGTGCCCCTCACATCACAGCCGGCACCGATGCCGCTCACATCACAGCCGGCACCGGGCCGCTCACATCACAGCCGGCACAGGGGCCGCTCACATCACAGCCGGCACCTGGGCCCCTCACATCACAGCCGGCACCGGGGCCGCTCACAACACAGCCGGCACCGTGCCCCTCACATCACAGCCGGCACCGTTGCCCCTCACATCACAGCCGGCACCGGTGCCCCTCACATCACAGCCGGCACCGGTGCCCCTCACATCACAGCCGGCACCGAGGCCGCTCACATCACAGCCGGCACCGGGGCCCCTCACATCACAGCCGGCACCGATGCCCCTCACATCACAGCCGGCACCGAGGCCGCTCACATCACAGCCGGCACCGGGACCGCTCACATTACAGCCGGCACCTGAACCCCTCACATCACAGCCGGCACCGGGGCCGCTCACATCACAGCCGGCACAGGGGTCGCTCACATTACAGCCGGCATCGGGGCCGCTCACTTCACAGCCGGCAACGGGGCCGCTCACATTACAGCCGGCACCGGTACCCCTCACATCACAGCCGGCCCAGGGGCCGCTCACAACACAGCCGGCACCGGGGCCCCTCACATCACAGCCGGCAGAGGTACCCCTCACATTACAGCCGGCACCGAGGCCGCTCACATCACAGCCGGTATACAGGGGCCGCTCACATCACAGCCGGCACAGGGGCCGCTCACATCACAGCCGGCACCGGGGCCGCTCATATCACAGCCGGCACCGGGGCCCCTCACATCACAGCCGGCACCAGTGCCCCTCACATCACAGCCGGCACCGGTACCCCTCACATCACAGCCTGCACTAATACCCCTCACATCACACCCGGCACCGGTGCCGCTCACATCACAGCCGGAACCGATGCCCCTCACATCACAGCCGGTACCGGTACCCCTCACATCACAGCCACCACCGGTGCCCCTCACATCACAGCCGGCACCGATGCCGCTCACATCACAGCCGGCACCGGTGCCCCTCACATCACAGCCGGCACCGGGGCCGATCACATCACAGCCGGCACCGATGCCCCTCACATCACTGCCGGCACCGGTGCCCCTCACATCACAGCCCGCACCGGTGCCGCTCACATCACAACCGGCACGGGGCCGCTCACATCACAGCCGGCACAGGGGCCGCTCACATCACAGCCGGCACCGGGGCCACTCACATCATAGCCGGCACCGGGGCCCCTCACATCACAGCCGGCACCGTTGCCGATCACATCACAGCGGCAACGGTACCCCTAACATCACAGCCGGCCCCGGGGCCGCTCACAACACAGCCGGCACCGATGCCCCTCACATCACAGCGGCACCGGTGCCCCTCACATCACAGCCGGCACCGGGGCCGCTCACATCACAGCCGGCACCGGTGCCCCTCACATCACAGCTGGCACAGGGGCCGCTCACATCACAGCCGGCACAGGGGCCGATCACATCACAGCCGGCACCGGGGCCGCTCACATAACAGCCGGCACCAGTGCCCCTCACATCACAGCCGGCACCGATGCCCCTCACATCACAGCCGGCACCAGTGCCCCTCACATCACAGCCGGCACCGGTGCCCCTCACTTCACAGCCAGCACCGTTGCCCTCACATACACAGCCGGCACCGGTGCCCCTCACATCACAGCCGGCACCGAGGCCGCTCACATCACAGCCGGCACCGGGGCCGCTCACATCACAGCTGGCACCGATGCCCCTCACATTACAGCCGGCACAGAGGCCGCTCACATCACTGCCGGCACAGGGGCCGCTCACATCACAGCCGGCACAGGGGTCGCTCACATTACAGCCGGCATCGGGGCCGCTCACTTCACAGCCGGCAACGGGGCCGCTCACATTACAGCCGGCACCGGTACCCCTCACATCACAGCCGGCCCAGGGGCCGCTCACAACACAGCCGGCACCGGGGCCCCTCACATCACAGCCGGCAGAGGTACCCCTCAAATTACAGCCGGCACCGAGGCCACTCACATCACAGCCGGTATACAGGGGCCGCTCACATCACAGCCGGCACAGGGGCCGCTCACATCACAGCCGGCACCGGGGCCGCTCATATCACAGCCGGCAACGGGGCCCCTCACATCACAGCCGGCACCGGTACCCCTCACATCACAGCCTGCACTAGTACCCCTCACATCACACCCGGCACCGGTGCCGCTCACATCACAGCCGGAACCGATGCCCCTCACATCACAGCCGGTACCGGTACCCCTCACATCACAGCCACCACCGGTGCCCCTCACATCACAGCCGGCACCGATGCCGCTCACATCACAGCCGGCACCGGTGCCCCTCACATCACAGCCGGCACCGGGGCCGATCACATCACAGCCGGCACCGATGCCCCTCACATCACAGCCGGCACCGGTGCCCCTCACATCACAGCCCGCACCGGTGCCGCTCACATCACAGCCGGAACCGATGCCCCTCACATCACAGCCGGTACCGGTACCCCTCACATCACAGCCACCACCGGTGCCCCTCACATCACAGCCGGCACCGATGCCGCTCACATCACAGCCGGCACCGGTGCCCCTCACATCACAGCCGGCACCGGGGCCGATCACATCACAGCCGGCACCGATGCCCCTCACATCACAGCCGGCACCTGTGCCCCTCACATCACAGCCCGCACCGGGGCCGCTCACATCACAGCCGGCACCGATGCCCCTCACATCACAGCCGGCACCGGTACCCCTCACATCACAGCCGGCACCGGTGCCCCTCACATCACAGCCGGCACCGATGCCGCTCACATCACAGCCGGCACCGGTGCCCCTCACATCACAGCCGGCACCGGGGCCGATCACATCACAGCCGGCACCGATGCCCCTCACATCACAGCCGGCACCTGTGCCCCTCACATCACAGCCCGCACCGGGGCCGCTCACATCACAGCCGGCACGGTGCCGCTCACATCACAGCCGGCACCGTTGCCGCTCACATCACAGCCGGCACCGGTACCCCTCACATCGCAGCCGGCACCGGTACCCCTCACATCACAGCCGGCACCGGTGCCGCTCACATCACAGCCGGAACCGATGCCCCTCACATCATAGCCGGCACCAGTACCCCTCATATCACAGCCGGCACCGGTGCCCCTCACATCACAGCCGGCACCGGTGCCGCTCACATCACAGCCGGCACCGGTGCCCCTCACATCACAGCCGGCACCAGTGCCCCTCACATCACAGCCGGCATCGGTACCCCTCACATCACAGCCGGCACCGGTACCCCTCACATCACAGCCGGCACCGGGGCCCCTCACATCACAGCCGGCAACGGTACCCCTCACATTACAGCCGGCACCGAGGCCCCTCACATCACAACAGGCACCAGTGCCCCTCACATCACAGCCGGCACCGAGGCCGCTCACATCACAGCCGGCACCGGTGCCGCTCACATCACAGTCGGAACAGGGGCCGATCACATCACAGCTGGCACCGATGCCCCTCACATTACAGTCGGCACCGGTGCCCCTCACATCACAGCCGGCACCGAGGCAGCTCACATCACAGCCGGCACCGGGTCCGATCACATCACAGCTGGCACCGATGCCCCTCACATTACAGCCGGCACCGAGGCCGCTCACATCACAGCCGGCACAGGGACCGCTCACATTACAGCCGGCACCTGTACCCCTCACATCACAGCCGGCCCCGGGGCCGCTCACAACACAGCCGGCACCGCGGCCCCTCACATCACAGCCGGCACCGGTACCCCTCACATTACAGCCGGCACAGAGGCCGCTCACATCACAGCGGGCACAGGGGCCGCTCACATTACAGCCGGCATCGGGGCCGCTCACTCACAGCCGGCACCGGGGCCGCTCACATTACAGCCGGCACCGGTACCCCTCACATCACAGCCGGCCCCGGGGCCGCTCACAACACAGCCGGCACCGGGGCCCCTCACATCACAGCCGGCACAGGTACCCCTCACATTACAGCCGGCACCGAGGCCGCTCACATCACAGCCGGTATACAGGGGCCGCTCACATCACAGCCGGCACAGGGGCCGCTCACATCACAGCCGGCACCGGGGCCGCTCATATCACAGCCGGCACCGGGGCCCCTCACATCACAGCCGGCACCAGTGCCCCTCACATCACAGCCGGCACCGGTACCCTTCACATCACAGCCGGCACCAGTACCCCTCACATCACACCCGGCACCGGAGCCGCTCACATCACAGCCGGAACCGATGCCGCTCACATCACAGCCGGAACCGATGCCCCTCACATCATAGCCGGCACCAGTACCGCTCATATCACAGCCGGCACCGTTGCCCCTCACATCACAGCCGGCACCGATGCCGCTCACATCACAGCCGGCACCGGTACCCCTCACATCACAGCCGGCACCGGTGCCCCTCACATCACAGCCGGCACCAGTGCCCCTCACATCACAGCCGGCATCGGTACCCCTCATATCACAGCCGGCACCGGTACCCCTCATATCACAGCCGGCACCGGGGCCCCTCACATCACAACCGGCACCAGTGCCCCTCACATCACAGCCGGCACCGAGGCCCCTCACATCACAACCGGCACCAGTGCCCCTCACATCACAACCGGCACCGAGGCCGCTCACATCACAGCCGGCCCCGGGGCCGCTCACATCACAGCTGGCACCGGTACCCCTCACATCACACCCGGCACCGGTGCCGCTCACATCACAGCCGGAACCGATGCCCCTCAAATCACAGCCGGCATCGGTACCCCTCATATCACAGCCGGCACCGGTACTCCTCACTTCACACCCGGCACCGGTGCCGCTCACATCACAGCCGGAACCGATGCCCCTCACATCACAGCCGGCACCGGTACCTCTCATATCACAGCCGGCACCGGTGCCCCTCACATCACAGCCGGCACCGATGCCGCTCACATCACAGCCGGCACCGGTACCCCTCACATCACAGGCGGCACCGGTGCCCCTCATATCAGAGCCGGCACAGGGGCCGCTCACATCACAGCCGGCACCGGTGCCGCTCACATCACAGCCGGTACCGATGCCCCTCACATCATAGCCGGCACCAGTACCCCTCATATCACAGCCGGCACCGGTGCCCCTCACATCACAGCCGGCACCGATGCCGCTCACATCACAGCCGGCACCGGTACCCCTCACATCACAGCCGGCACCGGTGCCCCTCACATCACAGCCGGCACCAGTGCCCCTCACATCACAGCCGGCACCGGTACCCCTCACATCACAGCCGGCACCGGTACCCCTCACATCACAGCCGGCACCGGGGCCCCTCACATCACAGCCAGCACCGGTACCCCTCACATTACAGCCGGCACCGGTGCCCCTCACATCACAGCCGGCACCGATGCCCCTCTCATCACAGCCGGCACCGGTGCCCCTCGCATCACAGCCGGCACCGATGCCCCTCACATCACAGCCGGCACCGGTACCCCTCATATCACAGCCGGCACCGGTGCCCCTCACATCACAGCCGGCACCGATGCCGCTCACATCACAGCCGGCACCGGTACGCCTCACATCACAGGCGGCACCGGTGCCCATCACATCACAGCCGGCACAGGGGCCGCTCACATCACAGCCGGCACCGGGGCCGCTCACATCACAGCCGGCACCGGGGCCCCTCACATCACAGCCGGCACCGTTGCCGCTCACATCACAGCCGGCACCGGTACCCCTCACATCACAGCCGGCACCGGTACCCCTCACATCACATCCGGCACCGGTGCCGCTCACATCACAGCCGGAACCGATGCCCCTCACATCACAGCCGGCACCGGTACCCCTCATATCACAGCCGGCACCGGTGCCCCTCACATCACAGCCGGCACCGGTGCCGCTCACATCACAGCCGGCACCGGAACCCCTCACATCACAGGCGGCACCGGTGCCCCTCACATCACAGCCGGCACCAGTGCCCCTCACATCACAGCCGGCACCGGTACCCCTCACATCACAGCCGCCACCGGTACCCCTCACATCACAGCCGGCACCGATGCCGCACACACCACAGCCGTCACCGGTACCCCTCACATCACAGCCGGCACCGGTGCCCCTCACATCACAGCCGGCACCAGTGCCCCTCACATCACAGCCGGCACCGGTACCCCTCACATCACAGCCGGCACCGGTACCCCTCACATCACACCCGGCACCGGTGCTGCTCACAACTCAGCCGGAACCGATGCCCCTCACATCATAGCCGGTACCGGTACCCCTCACATCACAGCCACCACCGGTGCCCCTCACATCACAGCCGGTACCGATGCCGCTCACATCACAGCCGGCACCGGTGCCCCTCACATCACAGCCGGCACCGGGGCCGATCACATCACAGCCGGCACCGGTACCCCTCACAGAGGGGCATCGGTTCCGGCTGTGATG
>CBDHHR010000631.1:0-7500 GCA_965263245.1 Metamycoplasmataceae bacterium
CTTGAGTAAAGACCAGATAGCCGCGAAAATGTGACAAAAGCACTCACATACACAAGCGTCTCGAAAAAACTCGCGCTTTCTGCATAGGAGCGGAGGAATTTACGTGGATCAGAGTTTTACCCTCTCTCCAGAAAATAAGAGGTTACGGCGAGACAGCAGCAAACGTTTTATTTTTAACGCTCCCGACATTAATTGAGTCCCGTGTCAGTACAAATAACCCTGTTTATCTGGCGTATGGAAGTTTTGGGTGGCGGTTCGCATAGTTATGTGAATGTAACAGTGACAGTTATATGAATAAAAGAAAATTATTTGTACGTTCTGTCTTCAAAAATGCTCGAATATGTAATTGTTTGGGAATATATAATTGTAAGTAGCACCTATAATCGATCTCGCCCACTTAAGTAGCATCCGTAATCGACCTCACCCACGTAAGTAGCATCCATAATCGACCTCACCCACGTAAGTAGCATCCATAATCGACCTCACCCACGTAAGTAGCATCCGTAATCGACCTCACCCACGTAAGTAGCATCCATAATCGACCTCACCCACGTGAGTAGCATCCAAAATCGACCTCACCCACGTAAGTAGCATCCATAATAGACCTCACCCACGTAAGTAGCATCCATAATCGACTTCGCCCACGTAAGTAGCATCCATAATCGACCTCACCCACGTAAGTAGCATCCATAATCGACCTCACCCACGTAAGTAGCATCCATAATCGACCTCGCCCACGTAAGTAGCATCCACAATCTACCTCACCCACGTAAGTAGCATCCATAATCGACCTCACCCACGTAAGTAGCATCCATAATCGACCTCACCCACGTAAGTAGCATCCATAATCGACCTCACCCACGTAAGTAGCATCCATAATCGACCTCACCCACGTAAGTAGCATCCATAATCGACCTCGCCCACGTAAGTAGCATCCATAATCGACCTCGCCCACGTAAGTAGCATCCACAATCTACCTCACCCACGTAAGTAGCATCCATAATCGACCTCGCCCACTTAAGTAGCATCCACAATCTACCTCACCCACGTAAGTAGCATCCATAATCGACCTCGCCCACTTAATAGCATCCATAATCGATCTCGCCCACTTAAGTAGCATCCATAATCGACCTCGCCCACTTAATAGCATCCACAATCGACCTCGCCCACTTAATAGCATCCACAATCTACCTCACCCACGTAAGTAGCATCCATAATCGACCTCGCCCACGTAAGTAGCATCCATAATCGACCTCACCCACGTAAGTAGCATCCATAATCGACCTCGCCCACTTAATAGCATCCACAATCGACCTCACCCACGTAAGTAGCATCCGTAATCGACTTCACCCACGTGAGTAGCATCCATAATCGACCTCACCCACGTAAGTAGCATCCATAATCGACCTCACCCACGTAAGTAGCATCCATAATCGACCTCACCCACGTAAGTAGCATCCATAATCGACCTCACCCACGTAAGTAGCATCCATAATCGACATCGCCCACGTAAGTAGCATCCATAATCGACCTCACCCACGTAAATAGCATCCATAATCGACCTCACCCACGTAAGTAGCATCCATAATCAACCTCACCCACGTAAGTAGCATCCATAATCGACCTCACCCACGTAAGTAGCATCCATAATCGACCTCACCCACGTAAGTAGCATCCATAATCGACCTCACCCACGTAAGTAGCATCCATAATCGACCTCACCCACGTAAGTAGCATCCATAATCGACCTCACCCACGTAAGTAGCATCCATAATCAACCTCACCCACGTAAGTAGCATCCATAATCGACATCGCCCACGTAAGTAGCATCCAGAATCGACCTCACCCACGTAAGTAGCATCCATAATCGACCTCACCCACGTAAGTAGCATCCATAATCGACCTCACCCACGTGAGTAGCATCCAGAATCGACCTCACCCACGTAAGTAGCATCCAGAATCGACCTCACCCACGTAAGTAGCATCCATAATAAACCTCACCCACGTAAGTAGCATCCATAATCGACCTCACCCACGTAAGTAGCATCCATAATCGACCTCACCCACGTAAGTAGCATCCATAATCGACCTCACCCACGTAAGTAGCATCCATAATCGACCTCACCCACGTAAGTAGCATCCATAATCGACCTCACCCACGTAAGTAGCATCCATAATCGACCTCACCCACGTAAGTAGCATCCATAATCGACCTCACCCACGTAACTAGCATCCATAATCGACCTCGCCCACGTAAGTAGCATCCATAATCGACCTGGCCCACGTAACTAGCATCCATAATCGACCTCACCCACGTAAGTAGCATCCATAATCGACCTCACCCACGTAAGTAGCATCCAGAATCGACCTCACCCACGTAAGTAGCATCCAGAATCGACCTCGCACACGTAAGTAGCATCCATAATCGACCTCGCACACGTAAGTAGCATCCATAATCGACCTGGCCCACGTAAGTAGCATCCATAATCGACCTGGCCCACGTAAGTAGCATCCATAATCGACCTGGCCCACGTAACTAGCATCCATAATCGACCTCGCCCACGTAACTAGCATCCATAATCAACCTTGCCCACATAAATAGCATCTATAAGCGATCTCGTCCGCAATCAATTGCCTACAGTATAGTCACTGTTCTTTCTAAGTATGTTACTAAATTATAGTATACGTTTGACCATAGTTATTGTTATAGTTTCTATAACGAGGATGTAATGTCACCAATAGCAGATGTTCCATGTAATACATGCAGTACATGTGTTGTGGTGTTTTTTTCAAGGTGCAAGAAAACAAAAAGATACTGCAGCTAAATAATAAACAATATATTGCAATTATAAATGTTCACTTAAAATATTTCGCACTGCTCATAATGGATACATGCAGATTTACAAATGTACACAAATGGATCACATCGTAAATGGCTCAGACTAATATACTGAGAAGGCATTGTCCAGCAATAATTTAACTTACCGAATTATCTTAGTATGAGCATTATTTGAATGATTTCCGGATAAGCCTTAAATGTCAAAGACATTTCGTACCTCGTTATCTAGGCCAAAGACTGATTGTCCCGTTACATTCCATGTAATTTTCGAAAGAACACTCGAAATATAGCAAAACAATTATAATAATAATAAAACTTTATTTTAACAACATCAAATCCGTGACGGGTGTGTACATACATGCAAATGCAAATAGCTAAACGTTGTGATGATAAATCTGAAACGGATTAAATGATAATGGTGTTAAGAAACGTCGTATATTGCAATAACACAACCGCCGCCATGATCCATCTTTCAACACTGTTGCGTTAAGTAGGTGACGATATATGATGCCCTGAACACAAACACTCAGGCAGGTTCAAGTTTACAAACGACAACATTTATCCGATATTGAAGCATCACCACTTCATTGAAAACAATACATAAGAGACATGGACTAAATATCTAATTAGGAAATAATTACATTATCGCGCTAGTATTACAATATATGCGCTGCACTTACAACACTAATGTAATAGTGTCACATTCTGTGATGCCAAACCATGGTAATACATTACAAACAACACAGGAAATGCACAATAAAATAACGCGATTCCAAGCGATCCATTCCCCAAAACAGGTAATCGGTGAATAACGCTGCTGGCGTTTGGTTGATAAATTAGTAAAACATAATATAATTGTTATTATTATGTGTAACACATATGACACTGGTTATATATTTGCAACGTATCGCTGCAATCGATTGTTTAATGACGATAGATATTCGTTGTTAAATCTACTATGGACAATATTAAACATAATTGTTATCAGATCGACTATTGTGAAGCATTGATAATTCATAATAATATCGTTTCATCCGCCGTAGGAAGCACCACTCCAGTGTCACACCAAGTATACGCCATCGTCAAGTCCTTAATAACAACGATCACAATAAACATGAACATGACAGTAAAATAAACCTGTATACGCACAAGCACACATACGCACAAGCACACATGTATATATTATAGTGTGTGTGAGTGTGTGTATATATATATATATATATATATATATATATATATATATATATATATTATTATTTGCAGCAATTACTGCAAACAATTATTGCAACAGTATTTCATATAATACCACATGTACCGCAGCCGTTGTGTAAATTCCTGCCTACATTTCCTTACGTTGACGAAACGTTGTCTATATTAAAATCATTATTATCAACCTGTGGAAACATGTGTGTTGACATATATTACTAATCGCATACTACGCGAAGCAGGGTATAGTAACAACAGTAAAGAAAGTTTCATCATTAAACAAAATTTGCCGCCTAATTACTAGAGTTTTGTCTTAAAAACACAAATACCCATTACCATATTATCGATGCCACGATTTCCAAGACACACCAATGACAAGATCCCGCTGGCGCGTTGTGGAGTTGACAGTTTAAGAACCCTTAAGAACGTTAATGATTTGATCCCCATGATTGCCATGAAGGTATCAGAGCAGTGTGGAATTGCAGCAGCGAAGGGAAACCAAATTCTTGGATTAATTAGGCGAAATATAGTGTACAAAGAAAAAGAACTAATAATACCGCTGTATAAACCAATAGTTAGGCCTCACTTAGAATATTGTATACAAGCATGGAGGCCATATCGCAAGAAGGATATTGATATGCTAGAAAGAGTACAAAGGAGAGCAACCAAAATGATACCAAAACTCAGGAATATTAGTTATGAAATGCGTCTAAAAGAATGTGGTTTAACAACACTAGAAACCAGAAGATTGAGAGGAGATCAGATTGAGGTGTTTAAAATATTGAATGGATATGAAAATATTGACAGAAATATTTTTTTCACAGTCAAGGAAGAGAGAAGGACTAGAGGACATGGAGTTACATTAGCAAAGAAGCAATGTAGACTGGATATTAGAAAATTTTCATTTTCACAAAGCACAGTAAACGAATGGAACAGATTGTCAGCTGATTGTGTAGGTGCTATTAGTGTTAATATATTTAAAAATAAAATCGACATATACCTAAGAAGGGCGGGGTATACTTAGATAGATAGGTTGGACTCTCGATAAGCCAAATGGCTTCCTAGTCCACCTGCCATCTAGAGTTGAATCTCTAGGTGGCAATCTTGTTAAATCTTGTGAAATCCGCTTTCTAGAGCATCAGAGCCTTTTGAAAAGTATCTGCTTCATGTGTAATATGGTATTTAACAGGTACTCATTTAAGCAGCCAGTGGAGTGTCCATAATTGGCCTTGATTTGAAACAAAAGCACACCACCCCATCAGACTTCTTAACGGCTAGCAACCCAACCAAACTGATGCCCATAGTTAGGAGGATATCCGTATTGAGGTGGTCTGTTCGGCATCTGTCCGCCATAGCCGTGCACTTGATACGGATTCATGTCTGGAAGGTAGATCGGTCTCACATTTTCAACATGTTGATGTCCAACGACAGACATAGGCCCAACCGGATGAGAATAGGGCGAGAATCGACGACATTGGGGCGCATTTCCCGGGGGTAAATAATGTCCTCCCATTCCATCTTCTTCTTGGCTATTATTCCTTCGGGATCTCCGCGAATATTTAAGTTTGATCACTATCGCGACTATAATGATGACTATAATTGGCATGGCGGAACCTACAGCCAGCTTCACCACTAACTGCGCTTCAGCGGAATTATGTTTGACATCTGGTAATTGCGCGGTCGTGGTGGGAATTTCTGTAGTGGTAGTGGTTGGTTTCGTTGGTGTAGTTGGTTGCACCATTGTGTCTGGTTTTGTGGTTTGGTCCATCGTTGTGGTGTCCTCCCGTGTAGTGGCTCCCTCTGTTGTGTAGTCGGGTTCACTCGTAGTTGGAGGATTTATCGGTGGGACATAGACTATAGCTGCAGTGACGATGTTGGATACGTCGCTGATTCTGCCGCCGCTGTGGTTGACCATCAGACCGAAGAACAGGGTCACGTCGATGTAGGCTGCAGGAAACCGTACGACGAATGTCTCCTTCTCGGCAGCCGCAGAAGGTGAACTCAGATTGCCAACAATGATGTTGCTGTCGTTGAGCTGAGAAGCCTCTCCGAAGGAACTGCGCAACTGTTTTAAGTTAGTGCTGAACCGGATGTCGTATGTAGAGGCTGTAAGTGAGAAAGAAAAAAACATAAATTGAATCGGAACCACTACTATGCATTTTATAATACGGTTTCGAGACTGTAAATCTCTACAACTGCATTGATAATTGGCATGTGATAGTCATCATTGATAACAATATAAAAACTGTTAGTAGTAATAATGATAAGGAAATGTATACTCTTACTATATCAAACCAAAAACATGTTGTCGATCAAACGAAGTGTCAACAAGAACAAATGATCACAATTCGTATTGAGATAATTTAGAAAACAAACTGAGGAGAGCATACATGATAAGTTGAAATATGTTATGTTATTGTTTGAAATGCTGGCCATGTAGAAAGAATGGGAATAAAAACAGGCAACTAGAGCAGATGCCCAGAAAGCGGGTAGAAGAAGGAGGCGAGGACAACTGAGATTGCTAAGGGAGGACTGCGTTAAAAGAAACCTGGAAACAGGGCGAGTAACGGAGAACAACAGCAAAAGGAACTGGAGACTGTTGACAGAAGACGTAGTGGGAGAAAAGTGATGAAAAGAAGTTGAAGAACAAGACGACGAAAATGGATACCATGACCCACGAGACATCTGACGACAGGGATGACAAAAGGAGAACAACTAACTTATACAATGACAACAATATATTCCCACCTGTTTCTTGCGCCTCGTAGTCACCCACGGCTGTCCACGACAAGGTCACTGTCTTGTTTTCATAAGACATTTCAGTGACCTCGAGGTCGTTGACCACCGCTGGCGGGAAGGGGTATAGCTTCTTCAAGTTTTCGCCTAGTTTCACATTCAAGACGTCGATCAATCCGGCGTCGGCCGTTCGATCAAACTCAGACACAGTTTCATATGTTGGACCCAACTGCATGTCAGCTGTAAACCGCAGAAACAACCATTGATACTTTCTGATATTTCTGCAAATGGGCTTCTTAAATAATATCATACATATATATATATATATATATATATATATATATATATATATATATATAATGATTTTAAAAACTGTGTAAGACGGGCACAATAAATACCGCACCTTTTCTTTGTTTTAACGATATCATCTGCCTGTGAATTATTTGCGTCTTTCAGATATAGTTATAGTAATCGTAACAGTTCTTTAGCGTCTATATACGTGATATGTCAAGCACAGAGACGCAATAAACAGAAACAGTATATGTAATAAAAAAACAAGGGCAAGATTCGGCATTATAGCATGGATATGCCGAAACAAGTATGGTGGAGATGCAATTTCAAACAAAACATTTTGATTTTTTACGGAAAGTGGCTATAATTTCAGTTGTAATAAACTTGATTCCAGAATTTTGGCGCAGCTACACAGAAGGCACGTTTGC
>CBDHHR010000632.1:5000-10090 GCA_965263245.1 Metamycoplasmataceae bacterium
TGGTGATGGTGGTGGTGGTGATGGTGGTGGTGGTGATGGTGGTGATGGTGGTGGTGGTGGTGGTGGTATATAAATAAGTTTACTTTATTTGATTTCATAAGATGCAGTTGAGTTTGTGAGTCGCTGCAATACAATATGTCAACACTAACTAAACGACGAAATTGGATAAAACGGAATATCAAACCAACTACTTCGGTAAATAGCAATACAACCACGACATCGGTAATAGGCATAGACGGGTCTAGTGTTAAAAAAAGTTACCTACAGGTCCACATTCTACCGCCGCAAGTTCTGATTGTGTGCAAACCTTGTGTTTTATCGTATCATAAATGCGGGTCGCGATATCGCCCGCATTAATGCTACCCTCTAGTTACCGGTGCCGACAACGACAGGCATTGTTTCACACATCGTTGAGATAACGTGAGGTAAATCATGATGCCAAAGTGGACCTTGGTTCCCCGGCGATGGCTATTTGCAACCCCTCCACGTCCAAATACAAAAAAGTATTAAATTTAGGGTTAAGTTAGATTACATTCCATTAAATTTAGTTAGATTGAAGGTACTTTTGAGAAGATTGACATCAAGCGTTTACATGTATTTGCACGTGGAGGCGTAGCTAACAGCCACACTCCAGTGGGCCGTGTTGTACGTACGGCAAGGCACACTGAGAGCAGTTCACGAGCGGTTCAAAGCAGCTCGAAGTCAAGTGTGCCTTGTTGCTTCTAACGAGATCCTCATCTTCATCAGAATGCCCATTCAACGAACGTTATCAACTACGGCTATTAACTGCTTCAACAACGTGGCTCATTGCCCAAAAGGTCACGTTCTTCGCTGGCCATATCGGCCACTTCTCGCAGTCACAGGGTGGCTGGTAAGACCAGGTTAATTAATCAGAATATGCGGAGACGTTTGTACTGCAGAGAATGACCTGTATATAGTTGACCAACAGAAATATTCCTGGTAACAAAACACTCCATCAGTCACAACAAACGACGTTTATGAGTAAACAAAACGTAATACGTGTAAGGTTGCTAACCTGCTATACGTCTGACGTTCATCATTCCGCAAAAACGTAATACGTTTGCTGTTTATGACGTCGACAGAAATTCATAGTATGCGAAATTCATTGGTTTGCGACAAACAACGCAGGAACAATGAATAAATCCAGGTGTATTATAAATAAATTCTACATTCACGAAAACATTTGCTTAATTAACAATCATCTTCATTAAAACACTCAAGTATATACAAATCAAATATTTTTGTGTAGCTTTTACTTAATAAATTGTAGAGGCCACCCAGACCTTTAGAATTATAATTTTTCAAATTAATCAGCTTTGACCATGCAAATCGAACAAAAGCATATGAAAAAAATACATCAATAGAGAAACTGCATCAACAGAAAATAAACCTTGAGACGGTCTCAATGCTCAATCCTGGGCAACTATTGACCGGACTTGAATCTCGAGGTAAGATATATAGTTATGAGTTTACAATTCAAATTGTGCAATGCATCCCTGTTTTGTTTGGTTTTACATTGTGTCATTTATAATAATATGCTGATTGCATCAAACATGTTATTCAATAATACCGTTAGCTATTCTATGCAGTGTGTGTTGTAGATGTTTGACATATTGTAAATCTATTCTATACAAGAAATTGCAAAAGTTAATGTATGCAAGTTGATGTATGGAAGTACTGACATGTACTAAACCCATCCTGCGGTATACCAATACGCCGTCTGTAATAAGGTAATAAGGTAATCTACCTGTAGCCATAGGTAAACGCCCATGACGTTCATACCTAAAATGAAAGTGTCTTTACGATTGCACCTTTCAGATGCCTTTACACACACAAAATCGTTGTCATCTCTTCAGACAAAACAGAAAAGATACTGAACACATTTGTCTGATCAATAAGTTAAATCTGTTTTTCACATATAAAACTAGTTTCGTGACGTAAGCTTTGAGGCGGAAATTCCAAGTGCTTGTGACCCTGCGCTTGCTGGAGAGGCAAATGTACAACAGAAGAAGTGTGGAGAAACAGCGTCGTGTGTCGTCAATAGGCCGACTCCCTGGGACTGGTCTCGTTCTCCTGCGTCGTCCTGTCTCCTGCTTCAGGCAGGAGGTGACGGACCCACGCAAGGGTATGTTGACGGACCTAGCGGGGCTGAGCCGAGCCGGGGCCGCCCGACCGTCTGTACCCGTAAACCCCTCGACACGATCGCCCTGTCATTGTGCCACGCGTCATGTCAGACGTATGGCGTTCACTTTGTTCCGATGAAACACAACTCGACTGTCTCGGACCAGCGCCATGTATTTGATAATAATGTTTTTTTTTGCGACGTTGCCTCTATAACTGACGACAAAGTGTTCACACATGACGCAAACAGAGAATTCCTTCGCCATAAAATGTAGATTATGCAATCAACATGTCATGGTGGCCTCGACATAGTTGACAAAGAGTTCGATCACGCACACACACACACACGCACGCACGCACGCACGCACGCACGCACGCACGCACGCACGCACGCACGCACACACACACACACACACACACACACACACACACACGGGCCTTAATTAGATGACACCAGCTAAGCGATACTGACAACTTATAACTGCGGAGTGTAAACGTTTTTGTCGTTTGCAACATAACGTGTCGGTTGCCAACGACGACATCGATACTGAGGCTGGTAGACAAGTGACACACGAAGTTGACCGACTCCTAACCCAGCATAAGCAATGCTCCCATGTCTAATTAAACTGGCTCACCCCTTAAATATTATGGCAAAACCGTGCCAACTACAACCGTACGCTGGCCCTCTGAAAGCACTCGACACCATTCCGCGTGTCTAATTGTGTTCTCATTGCATGTCCAGCGTGCGATACGCACTACATTGACCAGTGTTATATCTGCAAAGGAACACGTCCCGTTTTACTTGCTCACGTACATGTGTCATACGTGCACGGGTGTACACAAGTTCACGCTTACATGCGCGCACACCACGCATACAACCGTGTGGATACAACACACATACCGCCTCACAGATACATTGATTACATCTAAGACAGAGATAATTTGAAAGCAGGGGTTGATATAATCATTAGTTCGCGTCTATTGTTATGGTGATATGTTTTTTCTGTTGTGTTATATAACATGCAGGAACAATAGAATGCCATTTCTCTTCACTTCACTACGTGTAGTTTCCCCACAACAACCAAATTTGTTAAAATATATAAATATATCATTTTAGATGTTTATGTCATGATAATATATTTATTATTCTTTAATGTCAGTTATTTATGTTTTGCTGATGAGTTCAGAAGCCATTTTTTGGAATATTATGCACCTTAAAGGTAACTTTAAAACGGAAATGCAATGTGCCAACACCCCCCACACCTACATGAGCATTAGAGGTCTTCGCTGGGTCAACTGTTTGGCGTCGTCGACTTATGTTTTTAACATTGACGTGATTCCATAATCACTCATGTGTGACGATTGTGGTCTACGCGTCAGCTTGTAAACTGCTCATGCCTTTAAGTGAGAAGAGTGTATGATTATTATCACAGCACCCCACCAGGTGGCCTAACACCACACGATTCTTGTATGCTGAAATTATACAATTTATGATCCACGGTCCCGCTTACTCTGAATAATTATAATTCCGATTTTTTTAGCCAATATTCCAGATAGTATAAATAATCAAAATTGATAATATGCAGTCACGTGGGCCTCATGCAAGATTGACACCACTCAAATATATTACTCAGCATTATTTGTGTCATTTGTCCGACCCACAAATGCACGTTATAAAGCGACTCGTAGCACGCATACTTTGCAAAAGTGTAGATCTGTGCTACCGATTTTCTTCTTCGGCGCGTTAACTTTAGGTAGATTCTCTAAGTTCAAGCGGGACCATGTGTTTGCATATTCAATTGTGTATATGGCCCTACTGTCCTGCCAGGAAGATAGAAGGCTGTCTGCATGTCCCCCCCACACACACACCCCGGAGAAGGCGCCCCATAATAGGCCCTACACTACTGACTACAGTCAGTTGCAATGTTGTTTCAAACGTACGTAGACGTAAATTTTCTTTAATTGGGATATTGTGATTATTGTGAGTGTAGCCCGGTGTATTCTAGTTGAGCTGAAACGTTAAACTACACCGGCCTATCAGTAAGTTCATGTACCATGTTTGCTATAGTTATAGACTAGGCGTGTTGGAGCAATGGTAATTATATCACTATATAGTGATACCTAGGCTAGGCCTATTCCGGTAAACCATTACCGCATTATTATTTTGGCATGTTTACTCTTGTCCTCAGCAGGGCCTTGGCCTCATTACCCCACTGTGTGGTATCTACTTATACGAACCAAATGTAAAACTAGATTGGATTAAGTTTATTATTATTAACTTCTATGTTCACTTGAAGAGGGCAATTGACTTTATTTTACGAAATTGAACTAGTACTTTGGGACTATGCATGTTTCGATAGTCGGTTGAGTGGGTTCTTACGGTGGCAGATGGGTTATAATTGCTAGAACAACAATAACAACAACACGGGGCGACCTCTGGCGTGTCATTGATGCAACTGAAGATTGTTAGTAATGTAAATTTTCTGTGAAAGCGATATTAATTAGAGTACATAGACAGTGGTTTACACAATAAAATATATGTGCTGAACAACAGTACATATAATAATTTACTTATTTCAACTAACAAACTAGCTATACGTACTACCTGTAAATCTACGTTAAAAATTCACCTGCTTTCGGCCATTCCCCGTTAGTATAGTGGTGAGTATCCCCGCCTGTCACGCGGGAGACCGGGGTTCAATTCCCCGACGAGGAGGCTTCTTTTATTTATTTTTTGGATTACTTAACCACATAAAACTAGATTTACGTAAATGGTATTATCAATTCTGCAGTTTGCTTTAGAAGGCAGTCTAGTTAAACTGATAATTATGTAACCGCGCGTACTGTCAGTATAACCTATGCTATCTTGACCCTAAGTTCTAACTGGATATGTTTACAAAACTGGATATGCGTGGTTATTTAACCTGACTATTATCGAGCGTGCGTGC
>CBDHHR010000633.1:0-7289 GCA_965263245.1 Metamycoplasmataceae bacterium
GAGTTTTCGGTGGCATAAATACGGGTCAGTCAGTCAGTTTGCCCAGGTTTCTGACGCTGTATCATCTCCTCCTGTCACCTGTCACAGGTTCTGCCTGTCACATGGTTTGCAATGACGAAGCTCCACGTGTTCTTCGTGTGTGTCAACTTCCTCATGTGGGCGGTTCTCTACAAGGCCGTCACCCTCGACCCGGGCTTTATTCCAACCAACACGTCTGAATATCATCTGGCGGTCAAACAGGTCAGTGTCATATCTCCTTTACTTTAAGGCCAAAACTGGTCCTTCACTTTAAGGCTAGAACACAACCTTCACTGTAAAGCGAAAAACAGGTCCTTCACTGTAAAGCTACAACATGACCTTCACTGTAAAGCGAAAAACAGTTTATTCTCTGCAAGGCTAAACAGGACCTTCACTGTTGTGCCAAAAAATTGTTCCTTCACCGTAAAGCCAAAAAACAGTTTATTCTCTGCAAGGCTAAAACAGGACCTTCACTGTTGTGCCAAAAAATTGGTTCTTCACTGTAAAGCCAAAAACAGGTCCTTCACTGTAAAGCTACAACAGGACCTTCACTGTTGTGCCAAAAAATTGGTTCTTCACTGTAAAGCCAAAAACAGGTCCTTCACTGTAAAGCTACAACATGACCTTCACTGTAAAGCGAAAAACAGTTTATTCTCTGCAAGGCTAAACAGGACCTTCACTGTTGTGCCAAAAAATTGTTCCTTCACCGTAAAGCCAAAAAACAGGTTATTCTCGGCAAGGCTAAAACAGGACCTTCACTGTTGTGCCAAAAAATTGGTTCTTCACTGTTGTGCCAAAAACAGGTCATTCACTGTAAAGCTACAACAGGACCTTCACTGTTGTGCCAAAAAATAGATCCTTCACTGTAAAGCCAAAAACAGGTTCTTCTCTGCAAGGCTAAACAGGACCTTCACTGTTGTGCCAAAAATAGATCATTCACTGTAAAGCTAAAACAGGTAAAGGAGATACAGAGCTGTGTTATTCATGCTCTACATGTTGGTGTTGGTGACATATTCCACTGACTACCAGGAGATACGGAGCTGTGTTATTCATGCTCGATATGTTGGTGTAGGTGACATATTCCACTGACTACCAGGAGATACAGAGCTGTGTTATTCATGCTCTACATGTTGGTGTAGGTGACATATTCCACTGACTACCAGGAGATACGGAGCTGTGTTATTCATGCTCGATATGTTGGTGTAGGTGACATATTCCACTGACTACCAGGGGATACGAAGCTGTGTTATTCATGCTCTACATGTTGGTGTAGGTGACATATTCCACTGACTACCAGGGGATACAGAGCTGTGTTATTCATGCTCTACATGTTGGTGTACGTGACATATTCCACTGACTACCAGGAGATACAGAGCTGTGTTATTCATGCTCTACATGTTGGTGTAGGTGACATATTCCACTGACTACCAGGAGATACAGAGCTGTGTTATTCATGCTCTACATGTTGGTGTAGGTGACATATTCCACTGACTACCAGGGGATACGGAGCTGTGTTATTCATGCTCTACATGTTGGTGTAGGTGACATATTCCACTGACTACCAGGGGATACAGAGCTGTGTTATTCATGCTCTACATGTTGGTGTACGTGACATATTCCACTGACTACCAGGAGATACAGAGCTGTGTTATTCATGCTCTACATGTTGGTGTAGGTGACATATTCCACTGACTACCAGGAGATACGGAGCTGTGTTATTCATGCTCGATATGTTGGTGTAGGTGACATATTCCACTGACTACCAGGAGATACGGAGCTGTGTTATTCATGCTCTACATGTTGGTGTAGGTGACATATTCCACTGACTACCAGGGGATACGGAGCTGTGTTATTCATGCTCTACATGTTGGTGTAGGTGACATATTCCACTGACTACCAGGGGATACAGAGCGGTGTTATTCATGCTCTACATGTTGGTGTAGGTGACATATTCCACTGACTACCAGGAGATACGGAGCTGTGTTATTCATGCTCTACATGTTGGTGTAGGTGACATATTCCACTGACTACCAGCGGATACGGAGCTGTGTTATTCATGCTCTACATGTTGGTGTAGGTGACATATTCCACTGACTACCAGGGGATACGGAGCTGTGTTATTCATCCTCTACATGTTGGTGTAGGTGACATATTCCACTGACTACCAGGGGATACGGAGCTGTGTTATTCATGCTCTACATGTTGGTGTAGGTGACATATTCCACTGACTACCAGGGGATACGGAGCTGTGTTATTCATGCTCTACATGTTGGTGTAGGTGACATATTCCACTGACTACCAGGGGATACGGAGCTGTGTTATTCATGCTCTACATGTTGGTGTAGGTGACATATTCCACTGACTACCAGGGGATACGGAGCTGTGTTATTCATGCTCTACATGTTGGTGTAGGTGACATATTCCACTGACTACCAGGGGATACAGAGCTGTGTTATTCATGCTCTACATGTTGGTGTAGGTGACATATTCCACTGACTACCAGGGGTTACGGAGCTGTGTTATTCATGCTCTACATGTTGGTGTAGGTGACATATTCCACTGACTACCAGGGGATACAGAGCTGTGTTATTCATGCTCTACATGTTGGTGTAGGTGACATATTCCACTGACTACCAGGGAATACGGAGCTGTGTTATTCATGCTCTACATGTTGGTGTAGGTGACATATTCCACTGACTACCAGGGGATACAGAGCTGTGTTATTCATGCTCTACATGTTGGTGTAGGTGACATATTCCACTGACTACCAGGGGATACGGAGCTGTGTTATTCATGCTCTACATGTTGGTGTAGGTGACATATTCCACTGACTACCAGGGGATACGGAGCTGTGTTATTCATGCCCTACATGTTGGTGTAGGTGACATATTCCACTGACTACCAGGGGATACAGAGCTGTGTTATTCATGCTCTACATGTTGGTGTAGGTGACATATTCCACTGACTACCAGGGGATACGGAGCTGTGTTATTCATGCTCTACATGTTGGTGTAGGTGACATATTCCACTGACTACCAGGGGATACGGAGCTGTGTTATTCATGCTTGATATGTTGGTGTAGGTGACATATTCCACTGACTACCAGGAGATACGGAGCTGTGTTATTCATGCTCGATATGTTGGTGTAGGTGACATATTCCACTGACTACCAGGAGATACGGAGCTGTGTTATTCATGCTCTACATGTTGGTGTAGGTGACATATTCCACTGACTACCAGGGGATACGGAGCTGTGTTATTCATGCTCTACATGTTGGTGTAGGTGACATATTCCACTGACTACCAGGGGATACGGAGCTGTGTTATTCATGCTTGATATGTTGGTGTAGGTGACATATTCCACTGACTACCAGGGGATACGGAGCTGTGTTATTCATGCTCTACATGTTGGTGTAGGTGACATATTCCACTGACTACCAGGGGATACGGAGCTGTGTTATTCATGCTTGGTATGTTGGTGTAGGTGACATATTCCACTGACTACCAGGGGATACAGAGCTGTGTTATTCATGCTCTACATGTTGGTGTAGGTGACATATTCCACTGACTACCATCAGATACAGAGCTGTGTTATTCATGCTTGATATGTTGGTGTTGGTGACATATTCCACTGACTACCAGGGGATACAGAGCTGTGTTATTCATGCTCTATATGTTGATGTAGGTGACATATTCCACAGACTACCAGGGGATACAGAGCTGTGTTATTCATGCTCTATATGTTGATGTAGGTGACATATTCCACTGATTACCAGGGGATACAGAGCTGTGTTATTCATGCTCGATATGTTGGTGTAGGTGACATATTCCACTGACTACCAGGGGATACAGAGCTGTGTTATTCATGCTCGATATGTTGGTGTAGGTGACATATTCCACTGACTACCAGGGGATACAGAGCTGTGTTATTCATGCTCGATATGTTGGTGTAGGTGACATATTCCACTGACTACCAGGGGATACAGAGCTGTGTTATTCATGCTCTATATGTTGGTGTAGGTGACATATTCCACTGACTACCAGGGGATACAGAGCTGTGTTATTCATGCTCGATATGTTGGTGTAGGTGACATATTCCACTGACTACCAGGGGATACAGAGCTGCGTTATTCATGCTCGATATGTTGGTGTAGGTGACATATTCCACTGACTACCAGGGGATACAGAGCTGTGTTATTCATGCTCGATATGTTGGTGTAGGTGACATATTCCACTGACTACCAGGGGATACAGAGCTGTGTTATTCATGCTCGATATGTTGGTGTAGGTGACATATTCCACTGACTACCAGGGGATACAGAGCTGTGTTATTCATGCTCGATATGTTGGTGTAGGTGACATATTCCACTGACTACCAGGGGATACAGAGCTGTGTTATTCATGCTCGATATGTTGGTGTAGGTGACATATTCCACTGACTACCAGGGGATACAGAGCTGTGTTATTCATGCTCGATATGTTGGTGTAGGTGACATATTCCACTGACTACCAGGGGATACAGAGCTGTGTTATTCATGCTCTATATGTTGGTGTAGGTGACATATTCCACTGACTACCAGGAGATACAGAGCTGTGTTATTCATGCTCTATATGTTGATGTAGGTGACATATTCCACTGACTACCAGGAGATACAGAGCTGTGTTATTCATGCTCGATATGTTGGTGTAGGTGACATATTCCACAGACTACCAGGGGATACAGAGCTGCGTTATTCATGCTCTACATGTTGGTGTAGGTGACATATTCCAGAGACTACCAGGGGATACAGAGCTGTGTTATTCATGCTTGATATGTTGGTGTAGGTGACATATTCCACTGACTACCAGGAGATAGAGAGCTGTGTTATTCATGCTCGATATGTTGGTGTAGGTGACATATTCCACAGACTACCAGGGGATACAGAGCTGCGTTATTCATGCTCGATATGTTGGTGTAGGTGACATATTCCACTGACTACCAGGGGATACAGAGCTGTGTTATTCATGCTCGATATGTTGGTGTAGGTGACATATTCCACTGACTACCAGGGGATACAGAGCTGTGTTATTCATGCTCGATATGTTGGTGTAGGTGACATATTCCACTGACTACCAGGGGATACAGAGCTGTGTTATTCATGCTCTATATGTTGGTGTAGGTGACATATTCCACTGACTACCAGGAGATACAGAGCTGTGTTATTCATGCTCGATATGTTGGTGTAGGTGACATATTCCACAGACTACCAGGGGATACAGAGCTGCGTTATTCATGCTCTACATGTTGGTGTAGGTGACATATTCCAGAGACTACCAGGGGATACAGAGCTGTGTTATTCATGCTCTATATGTTGATGTAGGTGACATATTCCACTGATTACCAGGGGATACAGAGCTGTGTTATTCATGCTTGATATGTTGGTGTAGGTGACATATTCCACAGACTACCAGGGGATACAGAGCTGTGTTATTCATGCTTGATATGTTGGTGTAGGTGACATATTCCACTGACTACCAGGAGATAGAGAGCTATGTTATTCATGCTCTACATGTTGGTGTAGGTGACATATTCCACTAACTACCAGGGGATACAGAGCTGTGTTATTCATGCTCGATATGTTGGTGTAGGTGACATATTCCACTGACTACCAGGAGATAGAGAGCTGTGTTATTCATGCTTGATATGTTGGTGTAGGTGACATATTCCACTGACTACCACGAGATAGAGAGTCGGCTGGGACGACTGTGTCACACATGCCGGGCGGTGAAGCCACTCCGCTCCAAACACTGCCGCACCTGCAACCGCTGTGTGACCACCTTTGACCACCACTGTCCCTACATCTACAACTGTGTCGGCTACAACAACAGGTAACACACCTTGACCACTGCTGTCCTTATATGTCCTTGCAACAACAGGCAACAGCCTGATATATATATATATATATATATATATATATATATATATATATATATGTATATATATATATATATATATATATATATATATATATATATATATATATATAATCTTCAACATCATCATTGTGCAATCATAGTGTCCCGTGGTTGGGCGAATGTGTTAGCATGCTGCTTCCACATCTGCCTATCTTGCGCTATCCTCTGCTGGATGGTAACTTTCCAGTAATCATCTAGTTCATCTCTCCAACGTCTCGCCGGTCTTTCTCTAGGTCTTTTCCTTTCATACGGTTTCCAGATGTTGATACGCAGTGTCCATCGATTATTTTGTATCCTGCTGACATGCCCTGCACAGGTCCACTCCCGTCTTCTGACTTGTTCCGTCATGCCTGTGACCTTAGTCTTTTCTCTTCCCTAGATGTTTGTTGTTCTGTCCCGGTATGTGATGTTTAACATACTCCTTTCCATCTTTGTTTGTGCAGCTGCTAGCTTGTTCTTTACTTGGGTGGTGAGTGCCCATGTTTCTGCGCCGTATATCATTGCTGGAAGTATGCATGAGTTGTGATTTGTCTCTTCAAGCATGTTCCAATGTTACTCTTGAAGATGTCGCAGTGCTTGGCGAATGCTGTCCATCCGGCCATGATTCTTCTTTGAATCTCCTTGTGTTGGTTTTTATCTCTGGTGCAATATCTCTGTCCCAGGTAGATGTAGCTTTCAATGTACGGTTCTCGATCTGAGTATTATTGATATATATTGATGTGACGTTTTCCATCATCACCTTTGTCTTCGACTTGTTCATCTTCAGACCCTGTTTGTCACTTTCATCAGCTAATTCCTGTAGCATTTGTTGTAGCTCATGCGGTGTATTAGCGCATATGAGTATGTCGTCAGTGAAGCGAAGATGACTAAGATATTCACCATCTATCTTCAAGCCTCTGGTTTCCCAAGTCAGTCGTCAGAATATGCTTTCGAGTGCTGCCGTGAACAACTTGGGCGATATGGTGTCTCCCTGTCGTACACCTCTCCTGATGTTGATCTTGTTGCTTTCTTTGTGTAGGTGGACTGTCATCGAGCTGTTGGTGTAGATTTCCTTCAGGAATTCGATGTACACATATTCTATCCCCTGTTCTTGAAGCGAAGTCAGTACTGCTTGAGTTTACATTGAGTCGAAGGCTTTCTCATAGTCGACGAATGCGATGCAGAGTGGGATATTATATTCTCTGCACTTCTCCTTTAGTTGGTTTACGACGTGGATGTGGTCTGTCGTTGAGTATCCGCTTCTGAATCCAGCTTGCTTTCATGGCTGGTTTTCATCAAGTGTCTTCTCTAGTCTTTTCGTTAGTACTTTCGTGAGT
>CBDHHR010000634.1:0-2500 GCA_965263245.1 Metamycoplasmataceae bacterium
ACGCACATGGTACACACATCTACATTTCTTTGGCCACACCTGATACTTGTTGCTCCCTAAACTATCTCAAAGGTTGTCGCCAAGATATCTCGATTTGAACGAAAAATAGTATGGTAATGCCTAATACAGATAAGACTGAATTTCTCATCGTTGGTACCCCGGCGCAATGTAAAAGAAAACTTGATGGTGTTTCCCGACACATATTTTGAGGCAGAGTATCACACCAGCCGCCTCAGTGTTAAATCGCAGAGTCACGTTTGATGAAAACGTCATTTTCTAAAACATGAACCGAAAACATGTCGCTACTGTTTTTACCATATCCGCAAACTTCCCCGTATTCGCCGGTGTATACCATCAATCAGCAGTAACCCTCTTCACATTCCTCGGGTGAAAACGAAAGCTGGAACCCGAGCTTTCTCTGTTGCGACCCCAACTCTGTGGAATTCGCTTCATGCCAGTGTTAAATTTAATTTATATTTATGCAAATTATGAAATTATCTTGTGGAAAGAAGTGATTCTGTACATAAAACAGCCTTTGAAAGCTTGTAAACATATTATTTAAGTATCGAGATATTAGACAACTGTTAGAAAAGGGAAAGCGAAAGCAGTAGACTCTTTTGCACACAAAAACGCTCAAGGATGCCAGGGTGGCACCCATCGGATTGATAAGGTTCAGGAGACCACGCAGGTCCTGAAGACCTCAATACACGCTTCACTGGCTGACGTCCGGACTATCTTATTTCTACTTACGACGTTATTCACCAGCATCTTTATTTCATTCACTGCTCAGTATAGCTTGTGTAAATATACTTATTTTATACATAAAAATGTAGTCGAATTATTTGTGTATAAAATACACATAAAGATCAGTTAAAACACTAACTCATTGTACTTTTAGTATACATAAAGGTGCCTCAGATATGTAGCATATCGCCATAATTCGTCATCATCCTTTTCCGTATGGTGTCTCTCCCATATTTGTCTAGTTCGTCTCTCTATCGTCTCGCCAGATCGTTCCCTAAGCTTTCCAGGTGATAATACGTGATCTCCATCGGTTATCTACTGCCCAGGTCCACTTTCGTCTTATGACTTGTTCAATCACGTATGTGGCCTTTGTCTGTTTTGTTACCCAGATGTTTGGTTTTCTGTCCCGGTATGCTATGTTTAACATACATCTTCCCATATTTGTTTGTGCGTCTGCTAGCTTGTTCTTTGTACATGTTTTGGCGCCGTATATCATTGCTGTTAATACGCATTGGTGGAAAGCTTGTTTCTGCCAACAGGTTCCAATGATACCCGTGAATATGTCACGGTGCTTGCCGAATGATGTCCAGCTGGCCGTGATTCTTGTTTGAATCTCCTTATCTTGGCTATTCTCTCTGGTCCTGTGTCGCTGTTCTAGATAGACGTACCTTTCACTATCTTTGTGGTGTCGCCTACATGTGATCAACTAACGATCCACTTTAACTTTGTACAGATGAATGGATACTTACAATACAAGTATTATGATTCCGATATCAGACATGTCATCTACTCGCACATTCTATACGTAATTATTATACTTCGAAACCTGCAAATACCAATTTTCGTCAATGATTCTCTTAAGATAATTAAGAATACCAAAGCAATATTTAATCACTTAAATAACTTCGGGCTTTGTACAACTATCATATCCTGACCTGTGTTTAAGTTCATTGTTGCATTAACTTCCACTAATTGATTAATTGATTAATTCATCTATTCGTCTATTCGTCTGTTCGTCTGTTCGTCTGTTCGTCTGTTCGTCTGTCCGTCTGTCCGTCTGTCCGTCTGTCCGCCTGTCCGCCTGTCCGCCTGTCCGCCTGTCCGCCTGTCCGCCTGTCCGCCTGTCCGCCTGTCCGCCTGTCCGCCTGTCCGCCTGTTCGCCTGTTCGCCTAATCGTCTATTCATGCATTCATGCATTCATGCATTCATGCATTCATGCATTCATGCATTCATGCATTCATGCGTTCGTGCGTTCGTGCGTTCGTGCATTCGTACATTCATTCGTTCGTTCGTTCGTTCGTTCGTTCGTTCGTTCGTTCGTTCGTTCGTTCGTTCGTTCGTTCGTTCGTTCGTTCGTTCGTTCGTTCGTTCGTTCGTTCGTTCGTTCGTTCGTTCGTTCGTTCGTTCGTTCGTTCGTTCGTTCGTTCGTTCGTTCGTTCGTTCGTTCGTTCGTTCGTTCGTTCGTTCGTTCGTTCGTTCGTTCGTTCGTTCGTTCGTTCGTTCGTTCGTTCGTTCGTTCGTTCGTTCGTTCGTTCGTTCGTTCGTTCGTTCGTTCGTTCGTTCGTTCGTTCGTTCGTTCGTTCGTTCGTTCGTTCGTTCGTTCGTTCGTTCGTTCGTTCGTTCGTTCGTTCGTTCGTTCGTTCGTTCGTTCGTTCGTTCGTTCGTTCGTTCGTTCGTTCGTTCGTTCGTTCGTTCGTTCGTTCGTTCGTTCGTTCGTTCGTTCGTTCGTTCGTTCGTTCGTTCGTTCGTTCGTTCG
>CBDHHR010000634.1:5000-12725 GCA_965263245.1 Metamycoplasmataceae bacterium
ATGGTATATATATATATATATATATATATATATATATATAAATGTATATATAATATCATAATAATGTTCTTCTTCCCACTTATTGTTCTGTTTATTGTATGTTATCTGCCTACTTTTAATTTCTATATGTTATTGTAAAGAGCAACAATAAATTAGATTTGTGTTAGACTGTCTTCTTTTTCCTTGCTCTTGTGGTCAATTTTTTAAAGAGGTGTACGTCTGATAAATGTGTACAAAATTTATGTTCTTCTTCCAGGATGTACACATACGTCCGGTGTAAATTGTTAGGTTTGCCACGACACAATTGGACACCAATGGAAATGACACAGTCGCGGCGTCTTCATATTGATGGTGAGCATCATTTGAGAACAAGTCACGTCTTACCATTACTTAGACTTGGAAATTGTAACGTAATTATTCAGACAGTACCAATTTTAAAAAGCGTCTGTACTCTCTGCATTGTACCGTAAACACAGAGGAACGTCCGTTACTGATTTAGGAAAGAAAACGTCATATTATATATGTGCTTTGTTCAAAGCTTAAAATACACATCTTTTGTCATTTATACTGTGTGAAGTGTTGTTATGTTTAACCAAACAACCAAAGAAACGATGTGACTAACAATATTACCAAGGGACGATAAAGAGGTTTCAGATGAATGTGTTGTTAACACGGGGAAATATTAACAATAATGTGTTTCTGTATTTGAGTACGCAAATGCCATCTGCTACAGAACTGAGACAAACCAAATACAGCAGGCTGACGTTGTTGGTTTTCGACACGCATCATACTTTATTGTTATTAAATGCAACGGTTTATACAAAGAGATTCTTTTGTTGTGAATGATATTGTTTGCATTTTATTTAACACTACTGTTCAACTGTTATGTGACACACACACTTACAACGGTCGACATATTAATACAGTTATGTAAGTCTTCAATGCATGACTCATTTCCCAAAATATATTATTAAATCATTGCTGAGTTGTGTTGGTAAAAACAACTATTTGGATATGGTAACGTCTACATTCCCATCCTTTGTACTGATCTTGAAGCCCCTCAGTGGGATTTACACACTACAATGTTAAGCCCATATTTGCAAAACCTTTGGAGGAAAGAGACTTTTTGAATAAAACATATATAATTCTGCAACACATTCCAATAGGACCATTATAAAAGTGTGTTCCATACATGCAAAATAGACTTAAATATATGCCATTACAAAAGTATGATCCACACCCATCCCTTGACGAATTTATTGTACACACTACCCCTATGGGCTCTCTATATTACATACACAATTTAAACCGTATGTACCTAAAAATACAGCTTTATGTTTATTTTTATTCAAAACATAGGGCCTGCCTAAAAACTATGCCAATTCGGGCACTTTACATCCAATACATTCAGCTTGTAGACAGTTACATATATCCTAAACTGCCAGAGTTATATGTCACGAAGACGCGGGGATTTGTATTTAATGCTGCACGTACTATATAGATTGCATTGAAAACCATGGCTGTAACGAAGCCATAACATGCACAACGCTCTGAGACAAGGACGTTAAAAAAACACTGTTTATAAATAATTACAGGTAACGCTAATTGTGAGGTTTTGTTATGTTTATTATTAATAATAATTGCAAGAAAGGAAGCGCATCAACAAATGATTAACATAAACTATAATATGCATGGTTCACGCATTGGTTAATTCGGCAGTCACAGTATTGACACTGATCACAGTAGACGTTAACCTTTGACATGCATGTACGATGTACATAAACAACACTCAAAACGAGGTGGAACGACATCCTGGACCGGATATAACTTTCCAGACTGGCTAGCTGCGGGCCGAAACGTCGCGTTAACCTTTCACATGAACCGCTACCCTTTGACATGTACTAGTCATGCGCAGTATGCATAAAACGATTAAAAACGGAAATAGAACGGCGTTCTGGACTGCTCGACGTTGCAGACCGTCACACCGGGCAACATGAGGATAATGTACATAGGACGTGTCTACTCATACATTTTAATTGCGTTATGTAATATTTCTTATTACTAAAGTACATATGTTGAGAGCATCCTGTCTGCCAAATTGTGCTTAGTTACTCACAATATATATATATATATATATTCAATATATATATATATATATATATATATATATATATATATATATATATATACATATGCCTGAAGAAATGTGTATAAGCAACAAAGTTATATCCATAACGGATTGCGTTTTCAAGTTACGTAATGAATAACAACATACCTGTGTCGGGGATGCACAATTCTACTAAATTGCCACCTAAACCTGGTGCTCGTTCGAACATGTCAGTTTCGCCCCTGCATATGACAATATGACTCGAGTCCGTCGTATATACATTCAAGTGAGTCCCCACACTCTATGTCGTCTGAGCATGTCTCGTCGAACTCCCCTGGATCGGACATATACATATATACATATGTGAGTGTTTGTGATTGTGTATGTGAGTGTGTGTGTGTGTGTGTGTGTGTGTGTGTGTGTGTGTGTGTGTGTGTGTGTGTGTGCGTGTGTGTGTGTATGTGTGTGTGTGTGTGTGTGTGTGTGTGTGTGTGGGTGTGTGAGTATGTGTGTGTGTGTTCGGTCCAGGGGAGTACGACAGATATATATATATATATATATATATATATATATAATACTGTTTATTTTGAATAGCGTCATATCCGGAGCCAGTTTAGCGCTTACATAAGGCACATGTAGGAAGTAAGTTCGTGATCTATTAACCACAACATTTTTAATTCAACAAATCGAAAACTTATAGTTTTTAAACAAGTGTCTGGAGATACACAGGAGAAAGTTCAGCATGTAATGCCTGATACACAAGAACTGCTATCTTGTAAGTAATTCGTTGCTGAACAGGCAGCCTAGCCAGTGCGCATTAGGGGCAGTTACTAAGCGAATTGCTGCATGCTGCAGTCGCTGCTGCCTACCGATGTTCCTGGCAGAAGTGGCAAACAGGAGCGAATAGCAATAATCTAACCGTGAAGTGACCATTGCATTCACGACACGTGCTGTTGTCGACTGTGGCAGGTAGCGACACATTTGGCCGATATTACTGGTTTAATTCAGGAAGAAATTACAAATCACACAAATAACGTCACGTCCGTAACGCCGTAGCGAAAGACTGCGAGGTGAACATATTACACCTGCATAAAAACATTTAATAGAGCAAGACACAATTTATAATAATTCGCGCTAGTATGTGTAGCATCTAAGAAAACGTATCTCCTTCCTTTGGGTATGAATATGTAGTTTCAGCTTAAGTATTTACTGTCGCCATTTGCAGAAAAAGTGCCGTATTTCAACCATCTGAAATCTACAAAAGTAATAGTGGTGTTTACTCGTGTAGAGGCATGGACACTACAAGTGCTGTGTATATAATAGACAGGAATATACTTAATCGGGGGGGATAACGTTATGTCCGAAGAGAACTTGAGAAATGCCCGGCTGCTAGTATGAGAGACTGAGAAGGAACTGTTTTGGCGGCGTCGATTGGATGCGGCTTTGATTCCTGGCAGTAAAATACACGTGCTTAGTTGAACAAGTAGACCACGACGTTCGAAGGGAGTAGGCCTGCGTCGAACTGTGCTGATCGATAACTGAGCGAACATCAATTAATGTGACGGATATGTTGTGTGTGTGTGTGTGTGTGTGTGTGTGTGTGTGTGTGTGTGTGTGTGTGTGTGTGTGTGTGTGTGTGTGTGTGTGTGTGTGTGTGTGTGTGTGTGTGTGTGTGTGTGTGTGTGTGTGTGTGTGTGTGTGTGTGTGTGTGTGTGTGTGTGTGTGTGTGCTGTGTGTGTGTAGGCGCGCATGTGCGTGTGTGTATATGTATATACAACGCGGACTAATATAGGCTCACGGTTCTTTGTCTTAAAGCTCAGTTACCCCGTCGAAATGCGGTGTTTTCGGCATTATCACCCAATATCGTCCATCGAATGTATGACTCGATCATGTTTACGCCACAAAACATTGCAACTGTTGTATTCATTCTTATCCCTGCAATTATTATTGTTGAATCGTAAACTATATCTTGTTGGCGCATTTTTATGAGCATATCGTCACAATCACGATGGTGTAATGTGTATGTTGTGTTTCTATACTCACGGTGACAAGTCTTCTTATCATCTGACGGAGGCATGCCATGGTCACATGTACAGTACCCCCTATCGCAGTCTGCTTTCTTGGGGCACTGAGAACGTTGTGTACATTTTTGGAAAACATCCACGACTGCAAAATATAAATACGTTGCATTGTAAATTAAAGCTGCTTTCTCACTGAATGGCTCAGCGAGTCTAGCATCCGATGTTGCCTTATATAAAAAAAAGTAACATGGACCCGATTGTACACTGCCTGATAGTACTGCTTTGACGTGAATTGTCCAGAAATGTTGGTTAATCCTACCTTTAGCATTTGAAGGCGTTGGCGTTTAAAGCCAACCGATATACAAAGTTTCATCTTTTTGTCCTGAAAATGTGTTTTAGTGCAAATATGGGTGTCGACAAAAATAAACAAACAACAATTTCATAACGGATTATACAACGTAATTATTTTATTGAATTATTAGTGAATTTTATCTCGAGTGGAATATAGCAACTCGCCCGAAAGACGAGTGCTAATCAACAGTTACTCATTCCCACGAATGTCTACTCGCTTCGGGCGGGGAACGAGCGTTAAGATGTCATAAATACAAGCATGGCGTTGATGTGTATTTCCTGTCGGTCTGATATGACCTACGTTTACAATGATGTTTATCTATTTGAGTGGGGTCCTCTTTCACTTGTGGAATGTCCATTTGTGGAAACCGGCAAACTGTATATTCTATGGTTACCTGATGATCCGCCATTTGCATTTATACGAATGACATCACTGGAATGACAATGTTTTGAAACAAAACGTCTCGCTTGAATGAACTCTTTTTTCAGAAAAACTCATTGTAAAACTTCTATAGCGCCTATATCCTTAAAAGGTTCAAGTTTAGAGGCGCAACAAACAAAACCATTTGACTAGTCATACACGGGGACAGGCAAAGTTTTCCTTTGAGCTTGGAACCGCCGAAAATATGTGGTGGAAAATCAATATCATGTTTTTGGTAAGCTGAACTTAGTGCATTTTGGAATACTGCTCTAAGGTTATGACAACAATGATTGTGTTTGATTCCAGTGCATGCGATTTGAAGATGCGATGTGTCATGGTCCATTACACATGATCGCTCCTTAGATGAATTGATAGATATCCACAGGCATAGACATGGTTTTACCTTGAAATTGTATTTTTTCGTGCAACACCCAGCAATTCAGTTACTGTTTGATAAATAAATGAGATCACTTTCAAAAATACTTTCATCTTGGATTTTTGGATTTTTAGACTTGTGAATAACAGATTACGGAAGCAATAGCGGGTAACCGTGTGGACCTACGTTCTATGCAGTATGTATTGTTGTGATAAGCGTAGCCGATGTCACAGAGACACACTCCGTACTCGCAGCCTATCATCTCCCAGCAGGCGCCGTTGGTGTAGTCGCACTCCTCGTCGCTAGAACACGTCTCCCGGTACACCCGTCGTGGCCGGCTACTCGCGACTGATAAGGTCAGGTATGCGTGATGTAGTGGCGACGATTACCGATAGACGAGGCGGGTACGTGTTAGTAACAATAACAATATTGACGTATTTGATCAGACCTCCTACTGTAATAGATATATGTGTGTCTATGTGTATAACGTGTGTGTGTGTGTGTGTGTGTGTGTGTGTGTGTGTGTGTGTGTGTGTGTGTGTGTGTGTGTGTGTGTGTGTGTGTGTATGTGTATGTATATGTGTATGTGTATGTGTATGTGTATGTGTATGTGCGCGTGGGCGTGCGCGTGCGCGTGCGCGTGCGCGTGCGCGTGCGCGTGCGCGTGGGCGTGCGCGTGCGCGTGCGCGTGCGCGTGCGCGTGCGCGTGCGCGTGCGCGTGCGCGTGCGCGTGCGCGTGCGCGTGGGCGTGCGCGTGCGCGTGCGCGTGCGCGTGCGCGTGCGCGTGCGCGTGCGCGTGCGCGTGCGCGTGCGCGTGCGCGTGCGCGTGCGCGTGCGCGTGCGCGGGCGCGGCGCGGGCGCGGGCGCGGGCGCGGGCGCGGGCGCGGGCGCGGGCGCGGGCGCGTGCGCGTGCGCGTGCGCGTGCGCGTGCGCGTGCGCGTGCGCGTGCGCGTGCGCGTGCGCGTGCGCGTGCGCGTGCGCGTGCGCGTGCGCGTGCGCGTGCGCGTGTGCGTGTGTTTGTGTTTGTGTGTGTGTGTGTGAATTCACACACTCTATCTATCTATCTATCTATCTATCTATCTATCTATATATATATATATATATATATATATATATATATATATATATCTACCTATCTACCTATCTACCTATCTATCTATCACATCACATCACATCACATCACATCACATCACATCACATCACATCACATCACATCACATCACATCACATCACATCACATCACACATCACATCACATCACATCACATCACATCACATCACATCACATCACATCACATACGCACAGACGCAGACGCAGACGCAGACGCAGACGCAGACGCAGACGCAGACGCAGACGCAGACGCAGACGCAGACGCAGACGCAGACGCAGACGCAGACGCAGACGCAGACGCAGACGCAGACGCAGACGCAGACGCAGACGCAGACGCAGACGCATACGCATACGCATACGCATACGCATACGCATACGCATACGCATACGCATACGCATACGCATACGCATACGCATACGCATACGCATACACATACACATACACATACACACACACACACACACACACACACACACACACACACACACACACACACACACACACACATACACATACACATACACATACACATACACATACACATACACATACACATACACATACACATACACATACACATACACATACACATACACATACACATACACATACACATACACATACACATACACATACACATACACATACACATACACATACACATACACATACACATACACATACACATACACATACACAGACAGATACACAGACAGATACACAGACAGATACACAGACAGATACACAGACAGATACACAGACAGATACACAGACAGATACACAGACAGATACACAGACAGATACACAGACAGATAGATAATTCAGTATTGTTATTGCTCTATGTAAATGTTTCTAAAAGTAGTTTAGAAGTATTGTGTAACTCTGAATGCAACTGCAAAATAATTCTCACATATCACTTAGCGCATCTGCATCTAACGTTTAGCTGGACACTTACAGTCGCCACCTACACCTTTCTCACGCCTCCTCCGAACTCACTTACCTCGGCTAACGTCGAGGCCTACGGCCAGCAGCAGAAAGAGTCGCGCCTTCTACAAAGTGTATACGTAATACATCCATAGTATCGCCTTCATCACTGGGTGTTACGTGGGTAGTGAGACAAGGCTCTGCAAACACTTTCAGCACAAGATTCACAATGAATTTCACCGTGAGGCTCCCCCAAAAGACCCCTTTGCGTCCCCTCATGCGCGCCAAAATGGACACGTTTTAGAACGAGCAGGGGTGCCTATCCAAAGGTCTATAAGACACTCCACTCCCTCCCGAATCGGTCTATATTTCCTAGACTAAATGACTAATCATACAGTTGTCATTGTTGTGTGC
>CBDHHR010000635.1:0-2500 GCA_965263245.1 Metamycoplasmataceae bacterium
CCAATTTCAATCAAACTTGGTCTTGCATTATTGCTTTGCATAGGAGGGTGTATGTGACGGCAGTTGCATACATACATATATATATATATATATATATATATATATATATATATATATATATATGTATATATGTATATATATATATATATATATATATATATATATATATATATACATATATATATATATATATATGTATGTAATTATGTATGTATGTGTGAACGTATATATGTATGTATGCCTGCATGTATGTATGTATGGATATATGTATGTATTTATGTATGTATGTATGTATGTATGTATGTATGTATGTATGTATGTATGTATGTATGTATGTATGTATGTATGTATGTATGTATGTATGTATGTATGTATGTATGTATGTATGTATGTATGTATGTATGTATGTATGTATGTATGTATGTATGTATGTATGTATGTATGTATGTATGTATGTGTACATGTATATATGTGTACATGTATGTATGCATAGATGTATGTATGTATGTGTACATGTATGTATGCATATATGTATGTATGTATGTATGTAAATAAATGTATGTATGTATGTATGTATGTATGTATGTATGTATGTATGTATGTATGTACGTATATATATATATATATATATATGTATGTATGTAAGTATGTATGTGTATATATGTGTGCATGTATGTTTATATGAATATATATGCATATGTATATATGTATGTATATATGGATGCATGTATGTGATGTACGTGATGTACGTGATGTGCGTGATGTGTGTGATGTGTGTGATGTGTGTGATGTGTGTGATGTGTGTGATGTGTGTGATGTGTGTGATGTGTGTGATGTGTGTGACGTGTGTGACGTGTGTGACGTGTGTAATGTGTATGATGTGTGTGTGTGTGTGATGCATGTGATGTGTGTGATGTATGTGACATATGTGACGTATGTGACGCATGTGACGCATGTGACGCATGTGATGCATGTGATGCATGTGATGCAGGTGATGCATGTGATGCATGTGATGCATGTGATGCATGTGATGTTTGTGTGTATGTATGTATGTATGTATATATGTATGTATATGTGTATGTATGTATGTGCGTATGTATATGTACGTATGTGTGTATGTAAGCATGTATGTGTATATATATATATGAATGAATGAATGTATGTATGTATGTATGTATGTATGTATGTATGTATGTATGTATGTATGTATGTATGTATGTATGTATGTATGTATGTATGTATGTATGTATGTATGTATGTATGTATGTATGTATGTATGTATTTATGTATGTATGTATGTATGTATGTATGTATGTATGTATGTATGTATGTATGTATGTATGTATGTATGTATGTATGTATGTATGTATGTATGTATGTATGTATGTATGTATGTATGTATGTATGTATGTATGTATGTATGTATGTATGTATGTATGTATGTATGTATGTATGTATGTATGTATGTATGTATGTATGTATGTATGTATGTATGTATGTATGTATGTATGTATGTATGTATGCCTCGAGCCAATAACATTAGCTAACATTGTCAAGTTGCTTCTGCGGATCAGCCGATATTTAACATGTTTTCTGAGACAAACAAACAGAGAACGCCAAGCACTGCTGTTTTATGTGTAGGTCTGGTAGTACTTGGTAGTATGCTGAATATGTACAAGGTAGCTTATCTGCGTATGCCGCCATGCTAAGATGACAAAGTCTGCTGTGCAGTCAACAAGCATCGGCGTTCGACTTCAACATGGTATACATTATTCTGTTAATCTGCGTCGCGTGCTTGAACGCGTTACAAACCCAGCTCAATCAAATATCGAAGAACGTGACCGCTGTTCATACTACGAATGACGGTCTAGCCACAGACAACAAACAGCTAGATAGTGATAATAGGAATCTTGCCAATGATGCGGAAACATTGCAGGAAAACTCGGCATCCATTAGTAGAGGCAAGAACATTGTTGTGTTTAAGTTGAGACTGATGTGGTTTATAACATGCGATGATATAGCAGACAGTTTAGAAGAAATAATGTAATGTTCCAGCGTTTTCCAGAGGAATATTTTGAAACATTCCCCTCCATTTACACAACATAACGCTCCGCTTGCTAATCAATAATAAAAGTATCATCGTAATTCCTGCTAGCGAGCGAATTATCTCTTTGTTGTAGGTCATTAACCTTTTTATACATTGATTGACATATGACAGTGGTTATAGTCTCTGCATAGTCTTTGCGGCGTGGAACAATGTAGTACTTTGCGATATGATACGTTCCGCGATACATTGGTCACAATGGGATACGCATCGCGATACAGAGATCACAATAGGATACGTATTTCGATACAGAGGTCACAATAGGATACCTGTCCCGATATAGACTGCGTCCTCCCACATATCCATGAGGACCAAATTGTATATTCGCATTAAAAACAGAATAGCGTGCATGGATGTTACATACATTATAATTAGATAGTGTACACGTACTACATG
>CBDHHR010000636.1:0-10978 GCA_965263245.1 Metamycoplasmataceae bacterium
ACTAGAGATGAGTCTGGTGACTTTGCCGGCTTTTGAATATTATTTATATGGCGCTAAGCAATGCTGCCACCTCACGATTACTGGGTAATCCTGCCGTAATTCCTATTTTATAAACAACAGCAAATTTGTATTTTTATATATTTTTGTATTAGTATAAGTTTAATTTTGAATAGTTTTTATAATACAGCATTATCTGGTAACAAAGTATCGTTATTTAATTTGTTAATTAAAATTCGGCCTGATAACCAATCAGCGTCTCTACCCTAATCTGGGGTAAGGCCAAACTGGCGGTTACAACTGCAGCGCATTAATTCCCCAGGCGCTTCACGGAGCCTGGGTAACCGAGGCTACAAAGGAACATAACAGTAATCCATGGCGTTACTATGGCTATGCTAAGCTTGGTATTGCAACTGCCCTCATTTTCGATCTAAGATGGCGCGAGTGCGGGATAGGTTAATTGGGTCACACAGAAGGCTACTCACGTGTGCACAGAAGGATCCCGCGACACTTCTGCGGATTATCCATAAAACAAATGGCTAACAATGACTGTCCTAAAAAAATAAGTGCACATAGGTAGGTCTATTACATTTAGATATGTACAAGCAACCTCTTTGGAACTTTGGGGCCCGGACAAACAGTAGACCTGAAGTTTTCTAATCCCATCCAAATACGTATGTATAACTGCTATTTCCAAATAGTTTGATTAAGATATTTAAGGTATCTGTATATCTAGATAATAATAAGAAAATAAGTAAAACATATATCTATAATGTACGAGTAGCTTTAATACGATATCATCCAAGTAGCCTACAATATTAAGAAAGTTAGAGCGTATGTGTACACATATCACTACAAACATTTGTTCAAGAGATGCAAAAAATGCAATAGTAAATCAGTTTTGATGTAGAAAACAGCAATAAGAAATTCTCAAAATTACAATATGCAACATGCTTGATTAGAAAGTAGATTGATATTGTTTTGATGAATGTGTTAAAGAATAACAATTTGTCCAACACAGATAATTTAGTAGGTTAGCCAAACAAATGATCAGGGTATTTTAAACAACCTACATTCCATGAACATATTGAACAATTGTCTTGAGATTGTTATAATGTCACACCTTTGAACATGCGTAGTTAGTGTAAAACTGTGAAACGCTATGTGCATGATACAACTGTCTTTGTTCCTATTTACAATTAAGTCGTTACTGTGAAAGTATTGCATTATATAGTCGTGGCGGTCCAATATGAACGTCACATGAACGACTGTTGAAACCGTTCAATGAATATCCCACGAACGCATCTCTTGAAACCGTTCACACGAATGCCAGAAGAACACGATACTTGAAACCGTTCAATGAATGTCACACGAATGTGAGTCTTAAACAGTTCAACGAATGTCACACGAACGCGCTCATTGAAACCATCGGTCGACGAACTCCGCGTTGCTCACATCGGCCGGAACGTGACCATCTCACACATGCAGTGGGTCGCTGGACAGTGTCCGGAGGCACAGTTACGGGCGCACCACGAGTCGAGGTTGGCGTTCTTCCACGGCCCGACCTTTGTCGTCTTACACACCTTCCGAGTGGCGGCACGAGGCCCGCAGCGACACAGCATCGCCGGACAGTGGCCGAGAGGACAGTTCACCTGGCACCACCTGTCGGACAAAGAGAACAATTATAGCAAAAGGTCGAATGATGTATCTATTAAAAAACAACGCTCCTTTTTAGTAATAAGACGCCATGGATGGGGAATTACACCATGTAGTCTACAAAATACTCAAGTCATTTCGCTGACGAGGCGTTCCTTCTATCCGTGTGTTCAGTGTTCCGTCTGTATACGAATTTCGACGAGAAAATGTCACATTATGCATTGTTTAGAACTGCGAAAAACCTAATTAAAATGTTGTTTATGCTAAATGCAGTGTTTTAAAACAATTAATTGTCTATTGTCGATAAACTTTGAAATATATTCACATGTCTGGCCGTCTGAATAGTAGTCATTAGAGAAAAAGCGCTAACCTGTCCAAGATCTTGTTGTCTTCGTAACCATCTACAACACCGCAGTCTTTGGCGGCCAGAGTTGGGAGCTGTTGCTTCGCAGGGGCAGAAGTTATCTCTGCTTCCGGTACCCATGGCTTGGCAGGTAAGGATGTGACAACTTCCGGTACCCATGGCTTGGCAGGTGAGGCTGTGACAACACCCGGTACCCATGGCTTGGCAGGTGAGGTTGCGACAATTTCCGGTACCCATGGCTTGGCAGGTGAGTTTGTGACAACATCCGGTAGCCATATTGGTGGCTGGGTAGTCGGTCTTTCTTCCTTAGGAGGTAGTGAATTCTTGGCAGGTCGACTGGAAGGCGGTTGTGTTGTCTTCGCGGCTGATGGAGGTGTTCTGTTCGATGGTTCTCCTGCGGCGGCCTGAAGGGTAACCGGATGTGCGACGATCTCGACATCTGCGCAGCCGTAGAACTCTTCCTGTAGTCCGCAGCCAATGCACGATCGGCCATCCTCACCAGTTCCCCAGTTGTTACCTGTGACGGTGACACCACATTTTGATTACATGCGTTTGTTACCAGCTATAGCTACCACTTATTTAAACAGATAAAATTGCCATCCAGAACGAAATAGTCACGTAACAAACGCATATCGACGCAGTTGACTTATCGAGGACTTTTTATTGATAGTTCTTTCTACAAGATAGATATCAAAATGTTGTTTTAGACACATCCATTCGTAATTTCGCAACCATTATCTAGTCTCAAATTGTAAGTTACTAGCTTAAAGTTACTAACTCAAAATAACTTTGTTAGCTTCTTCCGAAATGTCGTGACTTACCCGTATGCCATCTCCACTGCAGCACACACTGCGTGCAGACAAGTCCCGTCGGCAAACGAAGGGTGGCGTTCTTGAATCCTGCGGGTTGTTTGATGTCCAGGTACACTCGGGAACCGGTCCCGTCCGCCAGGGGGAGCAAGTATCTGTTGAGACATTCGTGCGTTACCGGAACCCGGAAGTCATTGTTCGGACATATTCGGAACTCGAACCAGCCGCCATGTGGCGCTGTGACGTCAACGGCTACTGCGATCTCTTGTAGCACGAACAAAACACGTTATTGCTTGCTCTAATATATCTTAGTGATTTCAGTTTGTGTTGCACAATAATACGATACACTAAATATAAAGTGTGCATGCGGCAGAAATGTGCTTTAACAAAACATTAATACAGTGTGATTAAAACGTTTCTGGGAAGTATTTGTAAGCAATATAACGCGGTGCTTTAGAAGACGTTATATCAGATTTGATTACTGAAGTGGAAATACGCCTTGTGAGGTACATCGTCACACCCTGTCGAAGTTGTTGTGCTTCGGTACCCATGTGCAGGCATGAAAGACATTAACATACGCACATATTGTAGGGAAAACCAGCTCTTGGTGATATTTTATAAAGTTGGTTTTACAGGTACAGTAAATTCACATTTTATTATGTTGTTTTTTACTTTGAGACGGTACAGTAAATTAACAAATAGTTCCTTGCGTGTATTCGTTGCACGCACATTGCTTGTACAAAACATACCCCAACATATCCCATCAAAATACGCGGTAAAATATATGTTTCCAAATAAAAGTATAATTTCTTTGTCTTACCTGACCCTCCTTATATGTACGTGTGATGATTCCATTGGCGTATTTCCCACCAGCCACGAACTGGGGATTCGGCTTTCCCCAGGGATCGCCACAGACTCCGCACTTCCCACCGTTCAGTCCATTCTGATACTGCAATAACGACACACCGATTTGAGTATGGACGAGGATACATGCATAATGTACTTGAATACAAGTACAGGTAGTTTCAATTTCGTCAAATACATGCAAGGCTAAAATGTCTAAAAACATAGGTAAATATTTTGTAAAAACATAAGAACAAGTACAAATTACTTTTAAAATGTATCCAAGTACAGGCAAGCAAACTGAATATACTACACTATTAATTTATTCAACTTACGTTGCCGGAGAAGAAACATTTATATTTTATAAAGGTGAAAGTGAAAGCGAACACAAAAATGCAATATTATGCATATTTTAATTATTTCAGGTAAGGCATGGGTGAAAGACATTGCCCGCGGCACTGAAAAGTCGCTCTACTTGTGAGAGCCGGCCAGGCCAGGTGTCTGCAGTGATTAGTTCTCCACCTATCCAACTTCGATCATCTAGTTCTGATTTCTTGTTGTCCCAAAAGTCAATAACAATATTGGAATCGTGTTTTTCTGTAGCTGCATCTACTTTTTGTAATATGCTTCCTTCTAATATCAGATCAACTGACAATATTGCTAAATTCCACCGTCGTTTAACAAGACCCCTTTGTTACGCTGCCTATCCGCCATAGTTCCCTGTCGTGTCAGTCAATGTGTTAACAACTGGAATTGTTTATTGACTCTGAAATCGGTTAACCCGGTTTCTATTGATGCGTCTCTGAATTTGGTTTCCAAGAATTTGGGCGCAATATAAGTTAGCTTATTATTGTTATTATTCAGGAAGAGAACGTAAATTCATTTACGAATATGTCAAGACATTGAGCAACTTCAGGTACTCACCCAAGAACCGCCGCAGAACAGTTCATTGTCGTTATAGTTGGCAGGAGTACCGAATCCATCACGCCACATACTGGTCCTTGAAGGAGGAACCCTCAGTCGGCCGTGACCACGGATCTCCACGGCACACACCACCAGTAGCAGCGTCACCAACGGCACAGCACAGGCGAGACGCATCGTGAAGGTCGGTGAAGATCCTGTCGAACAGACACGATTTTTTCACTGTTTTCATTGTTTAATTTGATGGAACATTTCTCCGTATTTCTGTACAAACAACTAGTGAGCAACGGGTAATTACAAGAAAATTTTAAATTTTTGCGAATTTAGTACACATGTAAAAAATTGAACTTCATCACTAACCTGTATATTGCGTTAATATACTTCAAACTAGTATTTATTAATTTATTGTACCATCTAAAAGTTTAAAAAATGTCATCATAATTACAACAAAGCTGTTTTTTTTACTATAATAATATATGGAAATGTTAATATATTTCCCTCCCAAATATGATTTCCGATGCACAACAATCTACTAATTGATTATTTCGGAAATTAAAAACAACTAGCGGACCTATCACTAATCGACGGGATGTGAAAATGTTTCTCACGTGGCTCATTTCCACTTCAATCAAACTTGAGATGACACCTTCTAAAACACAGCGTTACACTGCTAACAGGCGATTCATAGAAACTCTTAATAAAAACATTATTTACGGTTTATTAAAGCACATCTCTCTCTCGTAAGTACAGTTTATAACTGTTGTATCGCATTATTGTGCAACACAAACTGAAATCACTAAGATATATTAGAGCAAGCAATAACGTGTCTTGTTCGTGCTACAGGAGATCGCAGTAGCCGTTGACGTCACAGCGCCACATGGCGGCTGGTTCGAGTTCCGAATCTGTCCGAACAATGACTTCCGGGTTCCGGTAACGCACGAATGTCTCAACAGAAACTTGCTTCCCCTGGCGGATGGAACCGGTTACCGAGTGTACCTGGACATCAAACAACCCGCCGGATTCAAGAACGCCACCCTTCGTTTGCCGACGGGACTTGTCTGCACGCAGTGTGTGCTGCAGTGGAGATGGCATACGGGTAAGTCACGACATACACACGCACGCGCTCATACACACGCACACGCACACGCACACGCACACGCACACGCACACGCACACGCACACGCACACGCACACGCACACGCACACGCACACGCACACGCACACGCACACGCACACGCACACGCACACGCACACGCACACGCACACGCACACGCACACGCACACGCACACGCACACGCACACGCACACGCACACGCACACGCACACGCACACGCACACGCACACGCACACGCACACGCACACGCACACGCACACGCACACGCACACGCACACGCACACGCACACGCACACGCACACGCACACGCACACGCACACGCACACGCACACGCACACGCACACGCACACGCACACGCACACGCACACGCACACGCACACGCACACGCACACGCACACGCACACGCACACGCACACGCACACGCACACGCACACGCACACGCACACGCACACGCACACGCACACGCACACGCACACGCACACGCACACGCACACGCACACGCACACGCACACGCACACGCACACGCACACGCACACGCACACGCACACGCACACGCACACGCACACGCACACGCACACGCACACGCACACGCACACGCACACGCACACGCACACGCACACGCACACGCACACGCACACGCACACGCACACGCACACGCACACGCACACGCACACGCACACGCACACGCACACGCACACGCACACGCACACGCACACGCACACGCACACGCACACGCACACGCACACGCACACGCACACGCACACGCACACGCACACGCACACGCACACGCACACGCACACACGCACACGCACACGCACACGCACACGCACACGCACACGCACACGCACACGCACACGCACACGCACACGCACACGCACACGCACACGCACACGCACACGCACACGCACACGCACACGCACACGCACACGCACACGCACACGCACACGCACACGCACACGCACACGCACACGCACACGCACACGCACACGCACACGCACACGCACACGCACACGCACACGCACACGCACACGCACACGCACACGCACACGCACACGCACACGCACACGCACACGCACACGCACACGCACACGCACACGCACACGCACACGCACACGCACACGCACACGCACACGCACACGCACACGCACACGCACACGCACACGCACACGCACACGCACACGCACACGCACACGCACACGCACACGCACACACGCACACGCATAAGAGCAGTAATTTCGTTCTATAATATATGCGTGTTTTTACAATTCAATAAAGGTGTGTGTATATATAATAATAATAATACAACTTCATTCCCCGTTTATAAGCTACTGTTTTTTATGCAATTTTCCTCTGTTTGATATATTAATTATTTAAAGGACGGACGCCACCATTATGCTTACTGTGTGGCTTATTGAGCGTCATGAGTGGATTTAAGCTAGTACAGAATGATTCAATTTGCGACTAGATCATATTTGCGAAGTTATGTATGAATAGGCCAACATTCCTATGATTAGAACCGTACAAAAAAGTTCTCGATGAGTCAACTGCGTCGATGTGCGTTTGTTATATGACAATTTCGTTATGGACGGTAATTTTATCTCTTTAAATAAGTGTAATCAAAATGTGGTGTCACCGTCACAGGGAACAACTGGGGAACTGGTGAGGATGGCCGATCGTGCATTGGCTGCGGACTACAGGAAGAGTTCTACGGCTGCGCAGATGTCGAGATCGTCGCACATCCGGGTATGTTGACCCCTCAGGCCGCCACAGGAGAACCATCGAACAGAACACCGCCATCAGCCGCGAAGACAACACAACCGCCTTCCAGTCGACCTGCCAATTCACGACCTCCTAAGGAAGAGAGACCGACCATCCAGCCACCAATATGGCTACCGGATGTTGTCACAGCCTCACCAGCCAAACCATGGGTACCGGAAGTTGATACAATCTTACCTGCCATACCATGGGTACCGGAAGTTGTCACAAACTTACCTGCCAAGCCATGGGTACCGGAAGCAGAGAAAACTTCTGCCCCTGCGAAGCCACAGCTCCCAACTCTGGCCGCCAAAGACTGCGGTGTTGTAGATGGTTACGAAGACAACAAGATCTTGGACAGGTTAGCGCTTTTTCTCTAATGACTACTATTCAGGCGGCTAGTCATATTAATATATTCCGAAGTTTAAATAATCTCAATAAATCGACAATTAATTATTTTAAAACACTGCATTCAGCATTATAGTTAGTTCTAGTTTTAAACGCTACATAATGGGAAATTATTTCGTTGAAATTCGTGGACAGACAGACAATGAGGGTAGAATGTAGAAATGACATTCTATATTGAGGATCTTGCACGTGGCATTTTTCGTTTCATGGGGTCTTATTGCTAAAACGAGTGTTGTTTTTTAATAGATACATCATTCGACCTTTTGCTATAATTGTTCTCTTTGTCCGACAGGTGGTGCCAGGTGAACTGTCCTCTCGGCCACTGTCCGGCGATGCTGTGTCGCTGCGGGCCTCGTGCCGCCACTCGGAAGGTGTGTAAGACGACAAAGGTCGGGCCATGGAAGAACGCCAACCTCGACTCATGGTGCGCCCGTAACTGTGCCGCCGGACACTGTCCAGCGACCCACTGCATGTGTGAGATGGTCACGTTCCGGCCGATGTGAGCAACGCGGAGTTCGTCGACCGATGGGTTCAAGGAGCGCGTTCGTGTGACATTCTTTAAACGGTTTCAAGAGTCGTGTTCTTCTGGCATTCGTGTGAACCGTTTCAAGAGATACGTTCGTTGGATATTCATTGAACGGTTTGAACAGTCGTTCATGTGACGTTCATATTGGACCGCCACGACTATATAATGAAATACTTTCACAGTAACGAATTAATTTTAAATAGGAACAAAGACAGTTGAAACCTGCACATAGCGTTTCACAGTTTTACACTATAACTATGCATGTTCAAAGGTGTGACACTATAATTTTCTCCAGACAATTGTTTAATATGTTCATGTAATGTAGGTTGTTTAAAATACCCTGATCGTTTGTTTTGCTAACCTACTAAATTATCTGTGTTGGACTTCACAGATTGTTATTCTTTAACACATTCATCAAAACAATATCAATCTACTTTCTAATCAAGCATGTTGCATATTGTAGTTTTGATAATTTCTTATTGCTGTTTTCTACATCAAAACTGATTTACAATTGCATTTTTGGCATCTCTTGAACAAACGTTTGTAGTAATATGTGTACACATACGCTCTAACTGTCTTAATATTGTAGGCTACATGGATGATATCATATTAAAGCTACTCGTATATTTTATATATGTTTTACTTATTTTCTTATTATTATCTAGATATACAGATACTTTAAATATCTTAATCAAAATATTTGGAAATAGTAACTATATATACTTATTTGGAACAGGTACTAATACGGGGTCTTTTGGGATGGAATTAAAAAAACTTCAGGTCTACTGTTTGTTCGGGCCCCCAAGCTCCAAAGAGGTTGCTTATAAATATCTAAATGTAATAGACCTACTTATGGGCACTTATTTTTAGGACAGTCATTGTTAGCCATTTGTTTTATGGATAATCCGGAGAAGTGTCGTGGGATCCTTCTGTGCACACGTGAGTAGCCTCCTGTGTGACCCAATTGACCTATCCCGCACTCGCGCCATCTTAGATCGAAAACGAGGGCAGTTGCAATGCCAAGCTTAGCATAGCCATAGCAACGCCATGGTTTACTGTTATGTTCCTTTGTAGCCTCGGTTACCAGGCTCTGTGAGGTGCCAGGGGAATTAATGCGCTGCGGTTGTAACCGCCAGTTTGGCCTTACCCCAGATTAGGGTAGAGACGCTGATTGGTTCTCAGGCCGAATGTTGATTAACAAATTAAATAACGATACTTTGTTACCAGATAATGTTGTATTATAAAAACTATTCAAAATTAAACTTATACTAATACAAAAATATATAAAAATACAAATTTGCAGTTGTTTATAAAATAGGAATTACGGCAGGATTACCCAGTAATCGTGAGGTGACAGCATTGCTTAGCACCATATAAATAATATACAAAAGCCGGCAATGTCACCAGACTCATCTTTAGTTACTTTGCTGTTATGCAAAAAGCTATGTACCTTCGCAAATTTGCCGGGTGTCGCTACTACAATCACGATTAAGATAACTAAGGGAAATTTGAAATAATGTCTTCATTTATTCAATTAACGTATACAAATAGTGTTCCTATATATATATATATATATATATATATATATATATATATATATATATATATATATATATATATATATAGTCCAACCGCCAGTTCGTTTAAGACATCTGCCGAAATGTGCGCCAATTCAGTGACATTCTGGGAATAACACTGGATAAAGTAGTCGTGTAACGGCATTGAAGATCGCAAAAACCCAAAACACACCAATCGAAGGTGCAACGAAAGTACAGCTCAGTGCACCATATAGTAGTCTATATTTTAATTATTAAATATTATTAATGTACTGAACGAGGTCATTCTTCACGGGATATGTGGCGAATAACGCGAAGTGACAACTGCACTTCGTTGTAGTGAAACTGACACTTAATTGCTTAAATTAAAATTTCCTTCATCTTTTGATATGAATGTTTGATATTGTTTTGTTTGATCGACCCAGGCCTATGTTTAAACTTTCCCTCACTAAACTTCACCTCACGAATGTTTACTGTGATTGACATAGCTCGTAACTTCACACGACGTGTTCCATCCTTGTGTGGCAACGCACGGTTTGCACGACGTCTTACGGCTTTGGTAAATGGAACGACATAACTACATTTATGAAATATTCCAATAATAATTTTCATTTCACATGTGTTATATTTAGCTGGATTAATCCAGTTTATAAATTACTATGACATATGTTCAATCAATCATAAATCAATCAAATAAACAAACAAGAAAGTAATCAATCAAGCAATCAAGCAATCAAGCAGTCGATCATATAATATATATATATATATATATATATATATATATATATATATATATATATATATATATATATATATATATATATATATATATATATATATAACATATATATATATGTATATACATATAGGGCATTTCCATGAAAATTTGGAAAATGGTCTGAAATTTTATTCATTGAATTTCAATGGCATATTACATGTTTTTGATAGGACATAACTTAAAGTTATAGGAAAGAAACAATTTTCAATCATTGCACAATGCTTTATGTGAAAATGCTATATCAAACTTCT
>CBDHHR010000637.1:0-12500 GCA_965263245.1 Metamycoplasmataceae bacterium
GCGTGTGTGTATGTATGTATGTGTGTGTACGTTAGAGTGCGTGTGTGTGTTGATGCACGCGCGCATGCACGCATATGCGCGCGTGTGTCTTCGTGAGCGCGACTGCGACTTTATATATTATTTCCCACGCCTCTGAATTAGGTTTCCAAGAATTTAGGCGCAATAGAAGTCATGTTACCACTACAACAACAACAACAACAACAACAACTACTACTACTACTACTACTACTACTACTACTACTACTACTACTACTACTACTACTACTACTACTACTACTACTACTACTACTACTACTACTAATCTCAATCATCACGGCAACATGTGTCATGCCTTCAATTATGAAGAAACGATCTCATTCTCCTCATTCGTTAAACATCCATTAGTATTAGTGTCAACAAATGAATACTTCCAGTTATTTGTAGAAGTAACAGGCTAAGAAAAGTGGGTTTTATTAGCCTTCTTGGAGTCTGAAGCCTAAAGCTTTTAACTCAATCTTATTCAATCTAATTGAATCCTTAGACGATAAATGCGTGCCTTCAATTGGATCTAATCATCAAAAACAGCGAAATGCTGGTATCACAGTGTAAACTAGAGTAAAATAGACTGCATCACAACCTGCTGTACTCCTTTTCCTGTCCCCCAAATGCCGTCACGGTTCGAATGCAGCTGATCGATTCTTCGGCTACTGCACCTGCCTTGGCGTAAGCTTTTAACTCCATTCTCGTCAACTCGGCCCCGACCTCAGCACGAACACAAACAAAACGCTTAAACATAGACACAAAGTAATGATCTATTCCATAGCACTGGGTTGTATTTAAGTGTGATACAATTTCTTGGAAATATCGACATGTTGTACACTAACTAGGACTTAGTCACTAGAATCTAATGCATCTTGGACCAGCAATAACACTAAGAGTCACGACTAACTGAAAAATGAAAATTATGATAACGATTGTTTTGACAAACAAGTGGTCAGACTCCCAGAGTCTGATTATTTTGTAGTCTCTCGCACAGAGTGTTCGAAGGCTGTACGCGCATCTACAAGAAACGAATTCAAAACTTCCCATTTTTCACCATCATTCTAGCAAACGAGCCAAATAGACACTGTGTTTTACTCGCAAATAACATCTTCATTCATGAAGTGCCGGCAAATAATAATAATAAAGTTTCATTCCTTATTTGCAACAAGCAATGTACATTTCATGTCAAATAGGAATGTGTTCTGTGTTTGAACCAATTAGTGCCTATGCAATAACATGAAATACAATAAATTAATATATATATATATATATATATATATATATATATATATATATATATATATATATATATATATAATATATACACATATATATATATACACCTATCTATCTATCTATCTATCTATCTATATATATATATTTATATATATATATATACATAGATAGATAGATAGATAGATAGGTGTATATATATATATATATTATATATATATATATATATATATATATATATATATATATATATATATATTCTTTAAACATATTACCTTAAGCTAATAAATATTACATAAATAAATATTATATATCTAAAATGTCCTTTGCGATTATAACTTATTTATTAAAAAATTATTAATTTAAGTTAGTATATATATATATATATATATATATATATATATATATATATAATTAAAAGGTCATTAGGCAAACTGTATTTTAATTATTATGTTAAGCTAAAATTCCACAATAAAAGAGGATTTCGTGTTCAGCAGTATCGGTCCGCTACCTTTGATAGAGTCACTTATTTAAAGCAATGTTTTCTTCGACGTCAACTCACCTTAGAGATGAAGCCGCCGGAGACTGCGAGCAGTGGACTGACCACCGCTAAGACGATGGTCAACCGCCACCCGTACACGAACCCCGCCATGTAGCCGGACACGAAGGCACACAAGCCACTGATGAGTCGACCCAGATTCTCGCTGATGCCCTGTTGTATCCGGTTGATGTCACTGTAACGACAAACACAAGTGACAGGAACAACGTCTCTGTCCACGGGCTACAAATATGAACATTCACATAACCAGTGTCAGTGGTTCGTGCCGCTGTGGTGGTCCCAGATTCGACCAGTCCAGGATTCGCCTAAACGCATATCGCGCGTTCGAATGAGTGAAAATGATCACATAAGTTAATCCATTTTTATTTAAGATGTGCGTGATAACAATATTATTTCAATACTTGATGTATTACTAACGGAAACTACGTTAGTAACAAAGGAGAATCCTGGCTCGGTACGAATCTCGCTACCGTCGCGGTCCCTGATTCGTACGAATCCTGGACTGGTCGAATCTGGGACCACCACACCGCCTTTGTAAAAAAGAGTATTTATTTAAACATTCGTAAATAATAGGTTGATCAATCACATTTTAGCACTGATAATATTTAGTTTGTGACTAATTATAATATACGTTTACATACTGGCCATCTGTTCGCAACATAAAATGCACATTGAAGAGAGTGTAGCTACAGTTCATGTAATCAATCGCAGGATATTGATCTTAAACGAAGCTGTACGTTCGACATTTTTGATGTAATGTTCCTAATACTACAAGAAAATGTTGAAACAACAAAACAACAATTGAGTGGAATAAACTTACCGAGTCTCAAGTTCAGGCTGAAACCATAACTGATTTCAGCTGTCTGACTTGAGACTCACACGCTCAGTTATATGCCTCGTGTGCAGTAGCCGTATCGTATTCAGATTCAGCAGATATTAAATAACGTATCCGGGAGCTTGCAAACAAACGACACACACTGCTCAGACTTGAATGTACATTCGAAATGGTTGTAAACATGATAAACATTTAGACACACGTATTACACGAATACCTACTCCGACAATCTAGTGTTCATTTCACCGGAGTCGTGCGAGTCAAACCAGGCAATGTCCTTGTTGAGTATCGCCCTGAACAATTTCACTCGTATACGTCGAGCCTGGCGATGGGACGATATTCGCCACGACACAGTTTGCACGTAGTTCAGTGCCAGCACACCGACTCCTATAACTGAAATGTGTAACAACATAGAGTGATTTCTGGGCGGTTTTGTCTCATCTAAAGATTTCCGTATGATGAAAAATAAATTAGAGAATTTATATTAACCAAGTTATAAATTGCAGTCAGTAGCAAATCAGCATGGCAGTAGGATTGCATGAACCATGCGGCATGTAAGAGAATGTGATTGTCAACTGTCTTTGACGTAGGAAATTACGTCAAGCCAGGATGAAGTATGCCTGCCAGCACTCTCGAATGCATCATAGATTCTTCCAGATTTGTTGTGGAACCCTCTCCCTCGCGGAAAAGACCAACTCCCGGATTGAAGGGTGCTTGGGGTATATTATAATTGTAGTTTTCGGTAGGTTTCAAGGAGGTGAAGGCCCAGCGTGGGAATTGTATATTTGTTTAACCTAACTTTAGAAATACATGCTTTTGAGAGCAGAAAACCGGCAAGTATTATGGGGAAATTACAAAATGGAATAAAAGTGACAAGGCGTATTTACGAGTAGGTGGTCATGAGTAATAAACGCATGATACCAAATCACCGGTTGATCACCCGCACCGAAATCAAACGAACAATGACCCTATCAGCTTAGAACCGACGCCTACATACACACGTAGTAGATGGCACACTGCTGCATGTTGTGCAGGATGTATAAGCCAGTATCTTCATCTGGAGTCTCCGTACTGGCGTTCTTCCAGTTGACTTCCGCAGACCTGAAAGATAAATCGTCAAGTAATCGATAACTGCTTTAAACAGTCGTTCACAGAGATGATAATGGCAATTCACTAGTGTGTATGCTAAGTTAGTTTTGGCGTCCTCTCAAAACCCGGCCAGTCCACGATGGTGAACGGGAGTCGGATTGGGACAAATACGCATATTGATGTTACGATCGATAAGGTGTAAAATGCATGGATATGAATGTGCTTACGCGAAGGTGTTTGGGTGTGTGATTGTCAACACACTACTGTCGTTCAGTCGAGGGTAGTCGCTTTGCACGGGGCGTCGTCTATCGGCTGAATCTTCGATGAAGATGTCGGCCATGCTTCCAAAGAGGAACATCATAAGCGGCATGGCTGCTCCCTCCAGACATGAACACAGCGTCCCTATCAGCATCAGGGTCTTGTCGAGTCCATCAGCAAAACGGAACTGTATTAAAAATATTATTTTATTACCACAGAAGATTAGTGTGGATATTTCACACTATGTTGTTGATATTGCTAATATATGTGTTATTCCTGAGATAGTTCCACTGTGCATGCTACTAATACGTTTTAGGAGTTCTAAGACGTTTCAAATGTCCGTAATTTTCTTGTTATCAAATATGTCATCTTCAAGTAAATGATATGTGTATGAAACATAATTTTACCTATAACAATGATTCCTGTGTTATTCCAATACAAAGCTATTATTAACATATATTATCTCCAAGTAAACGATGTGCGCATGAAAGATAATGTAACCTATAATACTGATCCCTGTGTTAATCCAATATAAACCCGTTTTCCAAATTGACAAACATTGATCACAATCAACCCGTTGTCTTCAGGCAGTTTATCTTGTGTATATCTAGAATCTACATTATTATTATAAAATACCGGAAGGTAATCTTTGGTTTTATCGACATCCTACGCGTGCATTATATTAGTTTTCGAATATTACTCTTAGACAATTTCGGCACGTAATCTAACATGAAATCGAACCCTCGGTATGGTGGTAGATATTTGTATTTCTGCATACGCATAATGGGTCTTATCATGACCGTTATATATTTCAAGACGACAAGCTGGAATGTTGTTATCGTTTGAACAGTAATTTTATATTTTGCTCTGGGTTTAACATGTATATTTTTGTGGAAGGTATAAATATGTTTCTCATTGTCCATACTATAGAATATATAATTGAAACATAATATGGATAATATAAAATTAGTAGTATGACTGACTTTCCAAAATAGCAAAATGTTCTTTTAACTTTGGCTATGGATGTTCATAACTGGCACCATTCATGTACAAAGTAATGAGTCTACCTGTATAGGAACAGTTTTGTTTCATTGTTATCAATAATCTATGTTGACGTATGTTGGGATAGTTCAAGCAGGCGCTTAAAAGTCGTTATTTATGTCCAAAATATACAAGGTACGCATGCCATTATATTACCATTAGTTATTTTATATGATTGACATTACAAAGAAAGAATTGGCATATTATTATTATTATCAAGAACGAAAATAGCGAGATGTTGGCTCCCTCTTGTCTACGCATATACGACATGATCATAAAAGGTCATGCGTTCCCACACAACATTAAGAAAACAAACAGGATATCACCAGACGGTCGAACACAAGATCAAATCAATCATATCTGCATGGGACAAACTAGATCATATGACAGATATCTGAGAGGAGCAAATACTGGCTTTGACCACCATATGGTGCTGGCGAGAATAATGACACAACAGAGAGGTCAAGAGGAGCACCTGATGCTGACCTCGCACTGAGTTCACCTGGACATCCGGTCACGAATGTCATATAATTAATACAGATATGTAGGTTAATGCACTCAACAACAATCACTGTGACGTCGTATGGCAAGCGAGATGTTTATGTATCCTGTATGTGTGAATAATATTTACCACCCACGCTGTGATTCACATGACTGTAAGGAGCAAATCATTAGTTAAGATGATTAAGAAATGATCGTCAGTTAACGCGTAGATTTTCGTTTATTAAACATACTCTGTGTTAACATAAATTATAAATAAGTAATATTTAAATACACATAATATAAGCACCATGAGGACAATCTGAGAAATTATTGAATAAAACATTGAAAGTAGCCTTTATGTGTAGTTAATATTGGCATTTTACTGAAGGATTCAGCTTAAATATAACGACGTGTGTTAAGAGCAAGATATTTACTATGATCGTCATACAAAACAAAAAGCCTAGGTGGTCCTAAATGGTGGTTAAGTTGGAACATTTTCTGTAAATAATTCTTTTTTCTCATGTGGTATCTCGATCATGTTTTATGAAACAAGATTATGTGAATATTATCGAAAATGCCGACAACAATCATGGAATATATGCTTGGGAAAACATTTACTCACAATTCGACTGTTTATGTATAACAGTGCGTTTTTGTACTGCTAAGGATTGTCACTGTGGAGTAACTCTATGAAGTGATGCATGGTTCTGCAAACTTGACTGTCTACAGTTGGAAGACTGCCAAGCGAAGAAGTAGAACATGTCAATGTTAAGTAGAACGTTTTAGGAAGAGTGCACAATGGCGCTACATGGGCTTGGTAGTACTTACTATTGACAAGGTGTTAACTGTTGACATGTTCCTGTCACCTGTTGCCCTCGAGGTGTCCTCAGTGACGTCATGCCTTCCGCCATCCTCTGTCACGCCAAAATTGGCTGTGACCGTCTTAGTTCGATCGCACAACAACTCTTTTACGTGTACAAAAAAGGACGGTTTTCGCTTCATGACACCTACAAAATTGTAACAATGTGATTCAATGGTACGAATATTTACTTGCAAATAGCAAATTTTTATGTTATGCGTGACTAGCCATATTACATTTGAAAACATGATTGCGCAAACATGTACATCCAATAATCTGAAAGTATAATACATTTATTATTATTTAGTGCAGTCTTGGCTGTATTGATAGCGTCATAACGACATGTTCCATGGCTACACCTATTATCAATATCCTGGTAGGTGAATAATACATTTTATCAAACACTAGCTTTCTTACGACGAATGGCACTATTGCTTATGTGTAGATTTTGACTCAGTACTCATTCTTAGCTTATATACATGTATATTGTACAAAACACAGTGAAAATATCGCGTTTCATGAAATCAACGTATAATTGTGTCACGCCACGGTCACGCATCAATTAATTAAGGGAGTGGTGTAAATGTTTAGCTTACGAATGTGTTGTGTTAAGCATTTGCATGCTATTGTGTTAACAACAGCCACGTGAGTGCCAATTATGTTGGTATATTACTCGTGTATATCAAATTGATAGTATGATAACTATGGTGGCGTATTTGAAAACAGAACTGAAGGGGCTTTTTCCGACATGATTTTCAATGTTTTCACGAATTTGTTTCCCTTACCTAGCCCCGTCATTCTGACTGTTTCGATACAGCATTTAACTTTCTTACCCCACTTGTGTTGTGCAATTTTAATATTACAAGTGTCATAATCTGAGATGTGTGTCTTCTCGAATATTATTTAGGAAGTTCTTGAAAATGTTCAACAAGTTGGACGAATAATATATTTAAAATGCCTTAATTCACAACTAACAAGGTTCAACTGGCATCGATCAGTCACAGGTGGCACAGCTTGCACGCCACGCCATCTGGCGAGCAGTGAAGATGAGTTCCCCATTAAGGCCGCCGATGGCCGCTGATGTCATTTGAAATTTGTCAGTTGTTAATTTGGAAATTTGCTTTAGTAAATAATTCAGGAAGGTTTAATGTTTAGTGAAACACGGGACACCACACAAAAAAGCACAACAAATACAAAACTCCCAACATTCTCGTCGACTATGTAGGCGGTTGCCCCATCCGAAGGATCGCCGTTTTGCTAGTAGGTAATGAGGTCACTTCGTCTGCATCTAGTTGTTATGAAACCAAGTTTAGAGGCGCATCAAGAAAAAAGGATTGGTCAACATCAAAACTTTAGCTCTATACGAAATATGTCAACAGATGGCTTAAACATAATACCAAAGATCCGGCCGTGCTACGCTGAAAGCCCTGGTTTTAACGTAGGTGTTATAACAGCGAACTGAATACTTGATCGGTATATCATTATTATACAACTAATAGTTAGACTGTTTACGGCCGCTTGTATTTATTGTATTGCAACACACACACATTCAGCGATCTATTAGTATAAATGTAGTGTTACCTGTCAGTCGGCGACAATGTTAATGTGGTCAAATGCTTGCTATCTGACAACCGGAAATTACATTACTGCTGCACCTACTTTAAACATCTCGAATTTATGGACAACCAGTACCTACCCTTGAAATAACAAGACATATCTGCCAACATGGTTGCGTGATTTGGCCAACCAGTGGAAGTGTTAAATAAACATTGACGCAGCGTATAATCTGAATAATCGAGTAGAGATAGAGTGTTGTCATGACCCAGCATATTAAAAACCCACACACGCACGCGCGCACGCGCGCACGCGCGCACGCGCGCACGCGCGCACGCGCGCACGCGCGCACGCGCGCACGCGCGCACGCGCACGCGCACGCGCACGCGCACGCGCACGCGCACGCGCACGCGCACGCGCACGCGCACGCGCACGCGCACGCGCACGCGCACGCGCACGCGCACGCGCACGCGCACGCGCACGCGCACGCGCACGCGCACGCGCACGCGCACGCGCACGCGCACGCGCACGCGCACGCGCACGCGCACGCGCACGCGCACGCGCACGCGCACGCGCACGCGCACGCGCACGCGCACGCGCACGCGCACGCGCACGCGCACGCGCACGCGCACGCGCACGCGCACGCGCACGCGCACGCGCACGCGCACGCGCACGCGCACGCGCACGCGCACGCACACAAACACAAACACACAAACACACAAACACACAAACACACAAACACACAAACACACAAACACACAAACACACAAACACACAAACACACAAACACACAAACACACAAACACACAAACACACAAACACACAAACGCATACATACCCACGCAAAAACATACATAATCACACACACACGCATAAACACACACGCACACACATGCACACGCATTCTAGCCTAAACAAATCAATCTAATACATATGTAATATGTCTGACATTAAGGACATAATAAGCACGATGTAATAATTGGTAAAATCATCATTATGACATGTTCTACCCATTGTCTTAACCCCCAGATAGGTCCCATCAAATAATTGCCGTTTGACTTGAGTTCAACGCAGCTCGAGTGATCTTGATGGGGACTCTGTTGAGATCACTTAATCTAAAGTGGACGTTTTCCATTTCTCATATTAATATTGCAATGCAATACCACTCCGTAACATAGTTACGGGAAATTGTACTTATTTAGCACTGCATCCTGACGACAAACTGTTCAATATGTTATGTAACTTGCAATTTTAATTATTGTGAAAGATATATGGTTACAACACACGCACACACACATACATACACGCACACATGCACGCACGCACAGTTGTAATCATAAAAAGCTATGATTTAATTGTATAACATTCACATCGATAAATCGACGACAAGTGCTAAGGGGTACTTATGTTAACGTAACCAAATGCGCCCCCGACTTCATGAGAATGAGTTTAGCCGATCGGTGCAGTAAATTGAACACACTACCGCTCGAAAACATATTATGAACATTCCATCAAAACATTTCCGTCGTGTTCCAAGCGTGCTATCAAACCATTCCCGTAGTGTTCCAAGGATGCCATCAAAACACTCTTGTAGTGTTCCATGTGTGCCATCAAAACACCATCGTAATGTTCCAAGGATGCCACCAAAATACTCTCGTAGTGTTCCAAGGGTGCCATCAAAACACCCCCGTAGTGTTGCAAGGGTGCCGTCAAAACACTCTCGTATTGTTCCAAGGGTGCCGTCAAAACACTCTCGTAATGTTCCACGGATGCCATCAAAACACCATCATAGTGTTCCAATGGTGCTAACAAAACACCCCCGTAGTGTTCTAAGGGTGCCATCAAAATACTGTCGTAGTGTTCCAAGGGTGCCATCAAAACACTCTCGTAGTGTTCCACGGATGCCATCAAAAACCCTCGTAGTGTTGCAAGGGTGTCATAAAAACACCGTCGTTGTGTTCCAAGGATGCTACCAGAATACCCTCGTAGTGTTCCAAGGGTGCCATCAAAACACCCGCGTAGTGTTCCAAGGATGCCATCAAAACACCTCTGTAGTGTTCCAAGGGTGCCATCAAAACACCTCTGTAGTGTTCCAAGGGTGCCATCAAAACACCTCTGTAGTGTTCCAAGGGTGCCATCAAAATACCCTCGTAGTGTTCCAAGGGTGCCATCAAAACACCTCTGTAGTGTTCCAAGGGTGCCTTCAAAACACCTCTGTAGTGTTCCAAGGATGCCATCAAAACACCCGCGTAGTGTTCCAAGGGTGCCATCAAAACACCTCTGTAGTGTTCCAAGGATGCCATCAAAACACCTCTGTAGTGTTCCAAGGGTGCCATCAAAACACCTCTGTAGTGTTCCAAGGGTGCCATCAAAATACCCTCGTAGTGTTCCAAGGATGCCATCAAAACACCTCTGTAGTGTTCCAAGGGTGCCATCAAAACACCTCTGTAGTGTTCCAAGGATGCCATCAAAACACCTCTGTAGTGTTCCAAGGGTGCCATCAAAACACCTCTGTAGTGTTCCAAGGGTGCCATCAAAACACCTCTGTAGTGTTCCAAGGATGCCATCAAAACACCTCTGTAGTGTTCCAAGGGTGCCATCAAAATACCCTCGTAGTGTTCCAAGGGTGCCATCAAAACACCTCTGTAGTGTTCCAAGGGTGCTATCAAAACACCTCTGTAGTGTTCCAAGGGTGCCATCAAAATACCCTCGTAGTGTTCCAAGGATGCCATCAAAACACCTCTGTAGTGTTCCAAGGGTGCCATCAAAACACCTCTGTAGTGTTCCAAGGGTGCCATCAAAACACCTCTGTAGTGTTCCAAGGATGCCATCAAAACACCTCTGTAGTGTTCCAAGGATGCCATCAAAACACCTCTGTAGTGTTCCAAGGGTGCCATCAAAACACCTCTGTAGTGTTCCAAGGGTGCCATCAAAATACCCTCGTAGTGTTCCAAGGATGCCATCAAAACACTTCTGTAGTGTTCCAAGGGTGCCATCAAAACACTTCTGTAGTGTTCCAAGGGTGCCATCAAAACACCTCTGTAGTGTTCCAAGGGTGCCATAAAAACACCTCTGTAGTGTTTCAAGGATGCCATCAAAACACCCTCGTAGTGTTCCAAGGGTGCCATCAAAACACCTCTGTAATGTTCCAAGGGTGCCATCAAAACACCTCTGTAGTGTTCCAAGGGTGCCATCAAAACACCTCTGTAGTGTTCCAAGGGTGCCATCAAAACACCTCTGTAGTGTTCCAAGGATGCCATCAAAACACCTCTGTAGTGTTCCAAGGGTGCCATCAAAATACCCTCGTAGTGTTCCAAGGGTGCCATCAAAACACCTCTGTAGTGTTCCAAGGGTGCCATCAAAACACCTCTGTAGTGTTCCAAGGGTGCCATCAAAATACCCTCGTAGTGTTCCAAGGATGCCATCAAAACACCTCTGTAGTGTTCCAAGGGTGCCATCAAAACACCTCTGTAGTGTTCCAAGGGTGCCATCAAAACACCTCTGTAGTGTTCCAAGGATGCCATCAAAACACCTCTGTAGTGTTCCAAGGATGCCATCAAAACACCTCTGTAGTGTTCCAAGGGTGCCATCAAAACACCTCTGTAGTGTTCCAAGGGTGCCATCAAAATACCCTCGTAGTGTTCCAAGGATGCCATCAAAACACTTCTGTAGTGTTCCAAGGGTGCCATCAAAACACTTCTGTAGTGTTCCAAGGGTGCCATCAAAACACCTCTGTAGTGTTCCAAGGGTGCCATCAAAACACCCTCGTAGTGTTCCAAGGATGCCATAAAAACACCTATGTAATGTTCCAAGGGTGCCATCAAAACACCTCTGTAGTGTTTCAAGGATGCCATCAAAACACCCTCGTAGTGTTCCAAGGGTGCCATCAAAACACCTCTGTAATGTTCCAAGGGTGCCATCAAAACACCTCTGTAGTGTTTCAAGGATGCCATCAAAACACACTCGTAGTGTTCCAAGGGTGCCATCAAAACACCTCTGTAATGTTCCAAGGGTGCCATCAAAATACCCTCGTAGTGTTCCAAGGATGCCATCAAAACACCTCTGTAGTGTTCCAAGGATGCCATCAAAACACCCTCGTAGTGTTCCAAGGATGCCATAAAAACACCTATGTAATGTTCCAAGGGTGCCATCAAAACACCTCTATAGTGTTTCAAGGATGCCATCAAAACACCCTCGTAGTGTTCCAAGGATGCCATCAAAACACCTCTGTAATGTTCCAAGGGTGCCATCAAAACACCTCTGTAGTGTTCCAAGGATGCCACCAAAACACACTCGTAGTGTTCCAAGGGTGCCATCAAAACACCACCGTAGTGTTCCAAGGATGCCATCAAAACACTCCTGTAGTGTTCCAAGGGTGCCATCAAAACACACTCGTAGTGTCCCAAGGGTGCCGTCAAAATACTCCCGTAGTGTTCCAAGGGTGCCATCAAAACACTGTCGTAGTGTTCCAAGGATGCTTTCAAAACACGCTCGCAGTGTTCCAAGGGTGCCATTAAAACATTTTCGTATTGTTACAAAGGTGCCATTAAAACACTCTCGTATTGTTC
>CBDHHR010000638.1:0-7500 GCA_965263245.1 Metamycoplasmataceae bacterium
AAGAAAAACAGTACTAGTACGACATGCTGCTCAGCAATACGATTACACCTCGTTTCATTTATATATATCTTGACTAATGATATTTCAACTCTTTCTTATGTGTCAGAACGTGATGAAAACGGATGAACCTATGATTAACCCATTTTTGAAAGACAAACACAACTGCACCCCTGAATGTCACCTTAACCACGCAGGTTTAATAGAATGCATTCTCGAAGAAACTCCTTATCGCTACAGTTTGCGTCCCAAATTAAAGCTCTAACGAATTCTTTTAATATGTAACACCTATAACCTTGATGGGAGGTACTCTCACCAATCCCGTGAAAAACACAACTCACATTGAGATTGAAGACGATGTCATTCAATGGTTGCGTGGACCACAGCCGTCCCATATTTTCTCCGTAGCCCTGAATATTGGGTAAACAAGACTATCGGTGGGCGTACAAATATTAATAATATGTTTCATTCAATTAAACCGAAAAATATTTGCTTGACAATAATAATATTGAGTGTTGCTAAGATTTTTTATGATATATATATACTTCCATATATTCATACAGAAACACCAAATTCACTTTCACATTGTAAATTAATTCACGTTTGTTTTCGCTATGCATTTCTCGACTGTCCCTGTACAATGGTAGCCACGGTAAAGTGGACCAGTGTTAAACACAGGGTAGGTACGTGACTCAACATAAACATTGATCCGTTTTTTAGGTGAAGTTTTAAATGAAACGAATTTGCATTGAAAGAGTAAACAAAATTGCAAATCATGTGTTATGGCGGACCGCAGAAGGAAGTATGAGACGCTGAGCCAACAACAATTAGCATCAGACTATCCAGCGACATCTTGATCGAGTAAAACAGAAGCTAGTGTGACGTCATAACGCTGACTGTAAACCAGTCCAAATGGAGAACGGTGAATGTTTTATGCGTCAAACGACGCCGGTGCTTCTACGTGTAAGTAAGTGAGTGCGTGAGAGAGTGAGTGCGAGAGTGAGTGCGTAAGAATATTAGTAAGTAAGTAAGTAAGTAAGTAAGTAAGTAAGTAAGTAAGTAAGTAAGTAAGTAAGTAAGTAAGTAAGTAAGTAAGTAAGTAAGTAAGTAAGTAAGTAAATAAGTAAGTAAGTAAGTAAGTAAGTAAGTAAGTTAATAAGTAAGTAAGTAAGTAAGTAAGTAAGTAAGTAAGTAAGTAAGTAAGTAAGTAAGTAAGTAAGTAGTACTACCTTTGTGTTGTTGCGATGTTTGTAAGGGAGTCCACATTTTGCCCATTTCTTTGCGAATGTTGCCAGTTCATCACTCCATGTCTATAATTGAGGCCACATGAGCTCATTGATGACAGCTACGTATTCAACTCATGACCAGCGGACGATTGCCAATGACATGTTGCCCAACACTTACAAGTTCAACTTAAACGATATGTCAGAGGTGAACATATGGAGGACGATTATTTCGAGGGATGTAGAAGAGATCAACATATGTATAGTTTATACAGTTCCTGCAGATGTCAGAGGAAAGCAGCCGATCAACTAAATAAGTTGGTTATTGAGTAGAATGATCACGGTGTGTAATGATAGTCAATTTACATTTGTGTCTATATAACACGGAAGCTAGTGCAACTGCCTATGTAGTGGTAGTGATACAAGAAATAGGTGAGCCTGAATTACCACACCTCAGCAACCTTTCCAAAAACTGTTTTTGTTGCTAAACCAAAGGTCAACTCCTCATCACAATGAACATTTTAACCATCTGAAACGATACACTACCTTTCGAAACAAAAACTAAAAAACAGATTTGGTTGAAATTGTATTTACCGTATGATTTTGCTTGTTGCACATATGAGCTTCAATTTGCAAGGATAAAGTTGCTATAGAAATGTTATTATTATTATTGTTTTTACTTACACAGATTCGTGTTGCAAGTGCAATATCATAGTAATATTTATGTATTACAGTAGCATCAAATGTTTGTTTACATAAACATTTTTTTACCATTACTATTCTACCACGTCAAACACCACAATATGATAAGATTCACTCGGACCCCCAATTTGTCTGTAAACACATTCGTTACAGCGAGTAACGTCTACAATATATAGCTCGGATCAATTCACAGGTAAATACTAAATATGCTATTCATCATGTCTCTCTAATATGATATATTACTTAACTTTACTATAATATTTACGACTACGAGTACGACGACGACTACACGCATGCAAATAGGAATACGGTTGTAATCACTAAATCACTACTACTACTACTACTACTACTACTACTACTACTACTACTACTACTACTACTACTACTACTACTACTACTACTACTACTACTACTACTACTACTACTACTACTACTACTATTACTATCACTATTACTATTACTACTACTACTACTACTACTACTACTACTACTACTACTACTACTACTACTACTACTACTACTGCTACTATTACTACTACTACAACTACAACTACAACTACTACTGCAATACTACTACTGTTACATTACTATCACTGCTACAACTACTACTAATACTACTACTACTAATAATAATAATTCCTGTGGGAACTACGACAACTACTACCACTATTAATTATAATACGACTACTACTGTTATTACTACTACTACTACTACTACTGCTGCTGCTGCTGCTGTTGCTACTACTACTACTATCACTACTATTATTACTACTACTACCACTACTATTACTAATACTACTACTACTACTACTACAACTACTATTACTACTACAACAACTACTACTACTACTATTACTACTACTACTACTACTACTACTACTACTACTACTACTACTACTACTACTACTACTACTACTACTACTAATACTCTCTTTGGGTCGGTTTCATAGAGCCTGCATACGACGACGTAGCGGGCGATAAGTCGTCGAAAGCCTAACACGTCATAAAGTTCCACTAGTTGCGTTTCTCGAATCTGCTCCATAGTTGCACTTAGGCTGCGCCGGGTATTTAGTAGGCGTAACGTTACGCTAGTTGAACTATTTACGTGATCCTCCCCAAGTTCGTTGATGCTCCCGACACGCCCACTCTCAATTTATTATTTTTAATGTTTTCATCATAGCTTGTCATTTGCTATATGAACGGCAAAGGCGGCAGCTAAATTGAGTTTACAGACATCACAAAAGGGTGTTTACAGACATAGCAAATATAGGGATTCCCCACCGAGACCTAATTAGGTCAATTCTACGTCGACTTGTTACGCGAATGCTAAATTGGTCACATGAAACTGGCTGTAAGCTACACTGAATAATCGCTGTTAGCTGCGACCAGTAGACCGCACAATTGCTCGAACAGTTACGCGGCTTTAAGAAACCGGCCCCAGCGCTCTAAACGGTCGACTACTGCACGCCGAAAGGCATGGTTCTTCATCAAAATTATTCACTCTGCGAACATTCTTCCTAGTTTGCTATGTATTAACAAAGATCTGCGTCTTACCATGATCTGCATATCGGAAGCGAGCGGGTTTACGTTCGCTCGTAGCTCGTTGTGTCTTGTCACGATAAACGTCTTCGTGGCTTCCGTCACCTTGTTCAGGTCCTTCTTAACATGTACACAAGGTATACTCTTATATAGCGTAGCATTCAATCCGCTGGATGCCGCAAAGCTACTACCATAATACAAGTTGTTCAATTTTTGTAATAGAAAATACAGGTGATATGGAAATTGGTTATAATTATTTATTAGTATAGCATCTCCTATTTTATACAAATCTGGCACTACGTTAGCTATTTTTAATTCGTCTGCCATAAATCTTTTGTCAAATGATAAATTTGTAATGTGGCATAATGTTTTAATCTTACTAGAGAATGTTTGTTTGATGATGTCATGTTGTATACCGTCCCACCCAGGACTGCAGTTGTCTAATTTCTCTATAATTACCCGTGTCTTGAGCGACCGTGGTTGTACGTGCCAAAACACTGAGTTTTTATAAATACCATAAAGATACCCATCAGGCCTTCCTGTAGCTGCTGGTATTTCCTTGGTTAATTCTGTACCAATGGTCGTGAAATATTCATTAAATGTATTAGCTATTAATTGCTTATATCTTAATTAAGAATTATTGGTTTTGCCGTGATGATCGTCTTGTCAATAATTTCTCTTATCATTAGCCACATTTTTCAAGTCACTCTTGTGCTTGTCAAATTCCTTTTGGTAATGATAGCGCTTTGCTATTTTAGTAAGTGTAAGTTGCGTTAGTTTATTTGTATAACTTTTATAAATGCTATAATTAAATACGTATTTTGTAGAATATATATATATATATATATATATATATATATATATATATATATATATATATATATATATATATATATGTATATGTATATATGTATGTATGTGTGTGTGTGTGTTTGCTTAGTTTTCATGGAATTTCTAAACTTCTTGGTAATCAATGCTTCATGTTTATCTTGCTTAACCCTTTTTCTGTTTAAAGGGAATGACTTGTTATATACCTGTGACAGTTTCTTTTAAAATGCAGTATAACTTGTTTGGGGATCTCTACATGCATACACATCATTCCAACACGTTGCCTCTATGGTGCTTTTGAATAAGGATAAAGTAAGATGAGTACACTTTCCAGTTTCTCTTGTAACATTATTTTATTTATCACACCCACGCACATAACGGAGCTTAAAGATGTTTCTTGATACGAATTATTGCTTATAATCCAGAAACCAAATACAATCGTATGACTATAATTCTGGTAGAAGTATTACTACAAAACAACAACAACGCGATAACAACAACAACAACAACAAGAACACTAACACTAACACTAACGCTAACACTAACGCTAACGCTAACGCTAACGCTAACGCTAACGCTAACGCTAACGCTAACGCTAACGCTAACGCTAACGCTAACGCTAACGCTAACGCTAACGCTAACGCTAACGCTAACGCTAACGCTAAAACTAACGCTAACACTAACGCTAACACTAACACTAACACTAACACTAACACTAACACTAACACTAACACTAACACTAACACTAACACTAACACTAACACTAACACTAACACTAACACTAACACTAACACTAACACTAACACTAACACTAACACTAACACTAACACTAACACTAACAACCACAACACAGACAACACAACAGTTAACATTATAACAAGATAAACAAAACAACGAATACAACAACGAATACAACAACAAAAACAACATCAAATACAACAACAAATACAACAATACATACAGCGACAGCGACAGCGACAGCGACAGCGACAGCGACAGCGACAGCGACAGCGACAGCGACAGCGACAGCGACAGCGACAGCGACAGCGACAGCGACAGCGACAGCGACAGCGACAGCGACAGCGACAGCGATAACGATAACGACGACGACAAAAACGACAAAAACGACAACAACGACAACAACGACGACAACGACGACAACGACAACAACGACAACAACGACAACAAAGACAACAAAGACAACAACGACAACAACGACAACAACGACAACAACGACGACAACGACGACAACGACGACAACAACGACAACAACGACAACAACGACAACAACAACGACAACAACGACGACAACAACGACAACGACAACAACAACAACAACAACAACAATAACAGCGACTTGATCTAATATTGACAATCAACATTCAAATGAGTGTACGCTACCTCTCCGGCGCCAGCGGCGTTCAGTATCCATGCACTTGGTAACTGTCTCGGCGGGACAAAGAAGGACCAAGAGTTGTCGACGTCACATATGACCAGGACTGACGTCACAACTACGATCAACTTCAACGACATCTACAACAGCAACATCATCATTTAGCAGCGCAAACGGCTGTTACGTGATGTTCATGACGAGGACGTCAGACAGAAGTGTTGGCTGAAAGAGATGCTAACACTCAGTGGAATGGCACGTTGTAATTATGTAAACGGATACGTCAATTCCAATTCAGCCTCATGTTGAACGAGGAACTTCCACAATACATCAACTTTTTATATCCATGACGGAGCACTCCACGCGTGGCGGTATCAGGACATGAAATCTAAGTGGTTTTACGGTTCTAAACAGGATTTAAAGTTTGCAGCGAGATACAATTCCGGACTGAAGAGTGGCTGCGTAGCCATCTAATAGTGACATCGCTGTTCGCATAGTATACACACATACACGTATATACTTATATTATCATATCAAATGTACATAATTTCCGTATATATATATATATATATATATATATATATATATATATATATATATATATATATATATATATATATATATATATATATAAACACCATACATATACACATTCATACACATATCCGTACAGATAGACGTACATATATATTATATTGGGGACATTGTTATAAAATACCCCATGACATTGTAACTGAAGACCTAGTCATAAAAGGATGACACCGTGCTAAGTATTACACCGCCGCCATTGTTGTTAAAATATTGAAAATAAATGATTGGCACTACAGAAAAACTGTTTCACTGTGGTACTGAAAGTATTCGTCAAGTTAGACGTACAACATAAAATTATATTTTCCTTAAACAAAATAAAATCACATCCACCTACTGCGTTTCGTCGACAATTTCTATCTGCGGTCTGCGGTTTATATACAAAGTGTACTTTGGAGCAATTGCGCAATGTTACAAGACAAGGCCGTTTTGCACGCATAACTTTACCCTTTACTGGCGCGTGCGGACAACGTAAGTCTCTTGTCCCAGAGAACTGGGCGTGGATGTGACTAAGTATGACGTCATAAATCACCAACAGATCTAAAGGCCCGGAATGGAGTGTGTGAGAGGCGTGGCTTATTTCTTCGACTCAAATGGTGTGGTATTTTGCCATTATCCAAACATCTGCGGTCGAACCATGCACGCCATGCAGCCACGGCGATGACAGTCCAACAGAGAACCTGGCAGGGGGCCGACACCAACACTGCTGCCGTACAGCCTGTCGGCACGGCAGCTCACACGACCGACCGACCGACCGACCGACCGACCGACCGACCGACCGACCGACCGACCGACCGACCGACCGACCGACCGACCGACCGACCGACCGACCGACCGACCGACCGACCGACCGACCGACCGACCGACCGACCGACCGACCGACCGACCGACCGACCGACCGACCGACCGACCGACCGACCGACCGACCGACCGACCGACCGACCGACCGACCGACCGACCGACCGACCGACCGACCGACCGACCGACCGACCGACCGACCGACCGACCGACCGACCGACCGACCGACCGACCGACCGACCGACCGACCGACCGACCGACCGACCGACCGACCGACCGACCGACCGACCGACCGACCGACCGACCGACCGACCGACCGACCGACCGACCGACCGACCGACCGACCGACCGACCGACCGACCGACCGACCGACCGACCGACCGACCGACCGACCGACCGACCGACCGACCGACCGACCGACCGACCGACCGACCG
>CBDHHR010000639.1:5000-12881 GCA_965263245.1 Metamycoplasmataceae bacterium
TGCCTGATGAGGCGTAGTCATTAACTCGGACGGCTGTTCCCACCATGCCATTCCCCACTGTCAGGTCGTACTGTGACTCTTTCGGACTGTCTACTGTAGTAAGCAGCTGAACAATGCACAAAATAACTACTACAGAGAACTACTCGCAAGGTATACACAGTAGACAAATTCCGCTCCTACATAGAAAGTCAAACGATCATCGTTAGGAAGGACCACCAGCCTCTCATTAGTGCTTTGACCAATAACTTAATACCCTACCAACAACTGTCCGCTTTTTCTAACTGCATGAACCTGTTTACACTTACAGTCTACACAGTGTCCAATTCGATTAATTACCGCGATACCACCAAACTGCCCATATCGACAGGACCTGTCATGTCCGATGAACTAATAGTCGTCGTGGTGTCCATCGACGCGCCATATTGAGCTAAACACGTGATTACCTTCGTTATTATTTCACGTTTGACGTCATTAACGCAAATTCGCCACCGTACGCGACGGAACTCCTAATTTCATATCGATCTGTGTACATCTCCTTTGAAGACGTCACATTCTCGTGGCAAGTCTCAAGACGTTGCACGCGGAATTTATCTGACACGGCTGCTTGGTTCAATGGTCCGTTGTTCATCAATCAGGCAAAGCAACAGCTGTACGCGAACGCATGTCGACTGTCGACTATATATACATACATACATATGTGCATGCCCGATATTTAGCACCAGTTCGTCGACATTAGTCTTGATTTTGTGTCAACGCGGATCGCTAAATACACCCTCTAATTATCCTCGTATCTTGTCCGTGTAAACGGACGGAATTGACCAACTATTTATGCCGATCGGCCGTGTACGTCAAAGCGTTTCCCGTGCGGCGTTTACATAGGCACTCTCCGCTGTCTACATAACCGATTCCGCTTAGGCATGTCACTTACTCACGGGCTTTCTGGTACGCCGACTACGATAGTTTCTGACAGCGTCGGCGGAAACGTCTCAATGTGCAATGTCTAGCACAACAGACAGGTGGCACACAAGTAGTCAACTCTAATGATTGGATCTGCTATTCCAACAACACTTTTTTTAGTACAGCTGTTTTATTCTACAGACTGAGCGATGTCAATTGCGGTTTTCTGCGCAGATATTTACGGACCATTTGCTGATGCAATTAAGCGCCCTACGCGCACGTGCCACGTGAGTCCAGCGCCAAAGTTTGAAGTCTGGATCAAATCACGCCATTAGCTACAACTCTGTTCGACTCCGATAACAATTAAATGAACCTCAGTTGAAGTGGGAAATCGGTGTTGACAGCCATACATTTAGAACATTCACAGCTAATAAACATATGTCTGGATTTGACCTTTGAGTTGTGACATAGCGCTCGATTTAATTAAAATACATTTTGCAGTCAGGTTCAGGCGCCGCGTCGCGCTTAATTGTATTTGCTACTGTATTGGTGACTAATATGAGTTAATGCATTGGGATCGCTGTTTTGTTTTTGCGGCGTACTGTTTTTGGCACGGAAGACAATTTAAAATAATTATAGTTGACATGTTTTCAACTGCAATTTTACGTATGTAAATGCGATCGACGAGGCGCTATAAACACTTATCGCAATCGTTAACAGCATTGTTACTATTTAGCATTAGCAATCTCTGCTGCACCAGTCGCATTTGCAACATTAGCAATATCAATAATAACTAATTGTATTAACAACATTATCATTGTTTATTTACAATTAATTATTGGTTATTACGCTACATTTTGCAAATCTACATTGCCCAATAAAGTCAATGCTTGACTTGACATATTACGGAAGTAATTGTATATGTATGTGTATGTGTATGTGTATGTGTATGTGTATGTGTATGTGTATGTGTATGTGTATGTGTATGTGTATGTGTATGTGTATGTGTATGTGTATGTGTATGTGTATGTGTATGTGTATGTGTATATGTATATGTATATGTATATATATATATATATATATATATATATATATATATATATATATATAATTATAATAATAGATGTAGTATGTTTACACTAAAATGTGTATGCATCATGCATGTCCACTTTATATTATTTATCAAAATAATTGATTTAAATTTGCTGCTGAGACGATGTAATAAAACTATCACTGAATGTGTCATTAACATGGTGGCCACTACTGCGTTATTCATAACAACATCAACGTCAACGTCAACGTCAACGTCAACGTCAACGTCAACGTCAACGTCAACGTCAACGTCAACGTCAACGTCAACGTCAACGTCAACGTCAACGTCAACGTCAACGTCAACGTCAACGTCAACGTCAACGTCTACGTCAACGTCAACGTCAACGTCAACGTCAACGTCAACGTCAACGTCAACGTCAACGTCTACGTCAACGTCAACGTCAACGTCAACGTCAACGTCAACGTCAACGTCAACGTCAACGTCAACGTCAACGTCAACGTCAACGTCAACGTCAACGTCAACAGCAACAGCAACAGCAACAGCAACAGCAACAGCAACAGCAACAGCAACAGCAACAGCAACAGCAACAGCAACAGCAACATCAAAAACAACAACAGCAACAGCAACAGCAACAGCAACAGCAACAACTGTGTAACATTTTAAAAATGAAAGCTATATAGCCGCCGGGGTGATAAGACTAAACAGACGTCGACGGATCGATACAGGGCCATATGACACAGACAGTTACTGACATGTCGTCGGATATACTGATACGGACACTGACATCATTGATTCGACATGAATGTCGGCCCTTGGCTAGTCAACAACATTACGTGCTCTCGGAGCAAGTCTATCGCTTGGTCGTTTCCTCCCGGTCTATTGACGTCCGGCGTTGCACGGAATGTCTTAAATAACACTCGCGTTGCCGGCCACGGTCGAGTGGTCTCCATGGAACAACGCAAGAGGAAAGGCCGGCCACAGAGTGGCCTGGCCACTGGTCAGGTGTAGACAATGGTTATGGTTATGACGCCCGGCAATACTCTGGGTCGTCGACTCTAACGCCCCCCACGAGTTATAACTTCGCGTGTTACAGCCGCTCCAATGACGCACTACGTCTTTCCTAAGTGGTTTTTACGAGGTCTATTTCGCGCAGATGCCTGTACGTCCTCCTTGGGAATTCGGTTGTGGTAGAAACCACGGGCTGATGGTAAATAGCGCGTGTGTGTTCGAAATCTGCGCAGGGTAGGCGTTGTTTATTGTGGTCAGGAAGACATCACCATTCATGCATTGTAATGACCTGTTCTGAAGATTAGGAGTAAACATAATAACTTTGATTGATTTTTACAGCGTTGTAATTAGTGCTGACTCCTGGGCGCGCGTTCATATGTGTGTGTGTGTGTGTGTGTGTGTGTGTGTGTGTGTGTGTGTGTGTGTGTGTGTGTGTGTGTGTGTGTGTGTGTGTGTGTGTGTGTGTGTGTGTGTGTGTGTGTGTGTGTGTGTGTGTGTGTGTGTGTGTGTGTGTGTGTGTGTGTGTGTGTGTGTGTGTGTGTGTGTGTGTGTGTGTGTGTGTGTGTGTGTGTGTGTGTGTGTGTGTGTGTGTGTGTGTGTGTGTGTGTGTGTGTGTGTGTGTGTGTGTGTGTGTGTGTGTGTGTGTGTGTGTGTGTGTGTGTGTGTGTGTGTGTGTGTGTGTGTGTGTGTGTGTGTGTGTGTGTGTGTGTGTGTGTGTGTGTGTGTGTGTGTGTGTGTGTGTGTGTGTGTGTGTGTGTGTGTGTGTGTGTGTGTGTGTGTGTGTGTGTGTGTGTGTGTGTGTGTGTGTGTGTGTGTGTGTGTGTGTGTGTGTGTGTGTGTGTGTGTGTGTGTGTGTGTGTGTGTGCGTTTGGTTGTTGATGTTTAAACTATTATAATTGCCATACACAAACTTGTGCGTGGTCACACGTGAACGTGAACGTGAAAGCGGATCATCTTAAGGCGTCAATACAACTCAGTCTCGGCTACAGCCTTACTAAAGCTATTGATTGAAGGCGCGTGATAATTTATAATCGGTCGATCCGTCACAATATCTGGTTGTCATTGAAAGACGTGAAAGATCACAAATATCAGTTTCACGTTTCAACGTATCTATTTCCAATGAATCAACACATTGTGTCATATCGAGGGCTCTCCAACGTAAACTGCGTTTATCTGTACATGCAACGGATATAATAAAGGTCATCTTTTAACAACGCAATGCCAAAACGAGCTATTACTGTGCATAATATGGTCAACCCGCATTTTTGTGTTGCGTTTCCTGAGATAAGATTATTAATTTTTGGGGTCTTATTTTCACATAAAATTCCGGCGGATGTAACTATGTATCACATTTATTCAACATAATTATGTAAACAGTGGTTTATATGCTGTACTGGTCGTTCTAGCCTCCTATCTTGCATCTTTTTCACCCATACTGCGCAAAAACCCTGGATTTTAAATATATCATCCGATTACGACATTTTTCGTTCACGAACTACTGCATCGTTGGCAACGTGATTAGTTCGTAAGTTACAACACATTGATATATGGCATTGTATCGAAGACAATACAAGAATATTTACATTTGTTTTCAGACGAATCACGCTTCCCTGATGACGATGCGTATATAGTGTACGGGTGTGAAACTATTGTGCTGACGAAAGACCTCTATATTTGACAAGTGACGATTCGAGAAAAAAAATGTATACAGCGGTATACATGTACACCCTTTGCAAAGATAACACCAAACTGTACCAGGAAGTGGACGAGTGGAATCACAGCAGTGGGTTTTATTCGCCTTCTTTGAGAAATATAACGAAACGATCACATCAATATTTGGCTGTATTGAAATATGAATTATAACCACGACATTTGGGACAATGCCACCCTTTGCACCGAGTGACCGTCGCAGTAACTACTAGCTACACGTGTCTGCGGGAGATAGGGCAATAGCTATGCGAGAGATAACCAAGAATGTGGCTTCGGGAGATCTTATCGGAGGAAGCCACAGAGTAGTATAGGGTTTACTTACTGTGCCATGTTGACCGTCCGATCTCCCTGCCTAGCTTGACTGCATCACGTCCACACTGTGTCAACCTGTGTCTCGTTGGACGAGACACCGTCGAAATGACACGGAACTCCGGGTATGCGATCTGTGTCGTCGTGTGACTGATCTCCGGGTAGTGTGTAGTTGTATTACGTGTCAGCGGACCTCTATACGGCGCACGGACACTCGCTGTAACGCCCAGCGCCCGCCAAAGTCGACTGCAGCGGTTATCCTACCGCGCGACTGGTCCGTTCATCAACTGTGCCAACAATGACAGGAGCAGCGCGCACTGGATGATGCGAATAACATTCGACATACACACCGCGTGATACGGACGCCGATCGTTTAACTACATCCGCGTTAGATCGCCTCCTTCACTTCGCGTCAGGCCTTGCCAGCGCCCACTTACAATGATGTATAAGGCGACCGTGCCTCGTACATCAAAGGCGCTATATGAAGACTGACTCGCCGGTGAAACTCCGCTGTGAACCAGGATCAGTGACTTGTGGGAATGCACCGGGCACGACTGCACCACGCTGTATACTGTAAATCAGACGTCTAGAACAACACACGTCTGCGGTCGTAACATACACACACCGGGCAGAACAAACGCGGTAAACTTCCCCGCACGCACAGCACGGATCTGCGCTTCTGTCGCCGCTTGAACGCAGAACTCTCCCGCTAACTCGCGCCGCCAGTGGTCGGTAGTTTGAGCACTGGTGGCGCCGCGCGCGGTGTCCCGAAGTGTCGGTGTTACCTTACGCGGTTATATTTACTTTGATTGGCGCTACATAGCAGAACCGTACAAGTGCCACGATAAACCGTTCGTTGTCGGTTTGTAGTATTGGTACGCGGCCAGTGACTGTGGCTAGGGCAAATTCAGAGTCATCTGCAAAAGAAGAAACGAACATGATGCAATACAGTCAAATGCAATGCAATCATTTTTTTACACAAGAGCCCCATGACGAGCAGAGCGTTGACGAACACCACAGAACAGTTTTAATATCAATACTCAATTTATTGATTTGATACTCATATGTTGTAATACTAATATATACACGCCTGTCATCATACAATTATGTTATCTCGTTAATTGAAAGGGATTTTGAAAAAGTCACATTCCATTAACGAGATACCATTTTCTGTTTCTAATAACACATCTTTAGATAAGGTGATTTTGATCTTTGAGTACAAGGTTTTTATTTTTTAAATACCATGATCTTGTTTTGAACCATAACCATAGTTTCCCAATAAAAAAGTCAAAACAGTATTTGCGCTCTCATAAAACAGGCCTTTTATAAGTGTGAAAGTGCTTGCAGGAAATTTGTTTGAAGTTTGAAAATTATGAAAACATCAAGGTGGAGGTTTACAGAGAGTCTCAGCTTCCTAAATATTCTCTACGTTCCAACGCTTCTGATCAATGCTTGCGTTACGGGTTTTCGTGAGAACGACGGGTAAATCAGAAATACAAACGGGAAAATTAAAAATTTCACAATCTTGGCTATAGATCTGTTGGTGACCAAAGAATTCGTTAACGAAAAAACAAGATGACTCAGGGGCATTGAACTTTTGGTAGAGAGAAATATCGACGAAGTAAAGAAAACCTGATATTGCTCTAACGCCGGAAGTAGACCATGGTACGCAGGCATAGCTATAGCCTAGCCGCCGGTACCGCAACCTTGACGTGATCTATTTCCATCAAGGACAATTACAGAGTCATATCAACGACTGTTAACAGGCGGTGGTTGAATTACTAGCAGCTCATGGACACGCACACGCACGCACGCGCACGCACGCACGCACGCACGCACGAACGCACGCACGCACGCACGCACGCACGCACGCACGCACGCACACACACACACACACACACACACACACACACACACACACACACACACACACACACACACACACACACACTACGGACATTGCTAGTGCAGTCTTTGACCCGAAGAGCACTGACCACTCCGCCCTACTCCGGTCAATCCTAAATAGAACAACATATTCCGACTAAATTCCACCTGGTGCGTTCCCCTCCCAATGCCAACAACGCTGCATGGGATCGTGTCAACTTGTTCCGCGTCCTCGGGTGCGCATCGTAATATATAGTACAAACTACCACGTAAATAACCCAGTGTCTGGGCACAAGCGCATTTTCCGCATTACAGCCAACGTATACGTGTGCAGGTGTGGTGGTCCCAGATTCGACCAGTCCAGGATTCGTCTAAATGCATATCGCGCATGCGCGCGCATGCGCAATGATCGCTTTTATCTGTTCTGACGCGCTCTGACGTAGTGGCAACGGCATACGTCATGCCCGGGCCGAGATTCGACTAAATAACACAACACGTTCGAATGAGTGAAAATGATCACATAAGTTAATCTTTTATTATTTAAGATGTGCGTGATAACAATATTATTTCAATACTTGATGTATTACTAACGGAAACTACGTTAGTAACAAAGGCGAATCCTGGCCCGGTACGAATCTGGGACCGCGACCGTCGCGGTCCCAGATTTGTACAAATCCTGGACTGGTCGAATCTGGGACCACCACACAGGCAGTAAGTACTTGTTTATCGTGGCGTTGGTTTCACGGCGGACACAGGTGATAAGGAAACCGCTTCATGTGGTCACGTTACTGGTGAGACGTTTCTGTCTCATCTAATTATTTCAGTTCGGTTTGTTCTTTAAACAAAAGGATTCGTACGCCGGTTTAAGGGTAGCGGGAATGATAATTTAACCAATTAATGACAACTACTTACCACTGCTTCCAGATATCGGGAAAATAAAAAACCCATGTCTGGAGTGTGGGAAAAGCAGACACTTATTTACGCAACCTCCTCTAAAATTATATTGTATCATTAGTGGG
>CBDHHR010000640.1:0-7643 GCA_965263245.1 Metamycoplasmataceae bacterium
TTAAATAACATATTTTATCTCCTACTCTAAATGTTTTAGAGCGAGGTGCCAGCTCCTAGGTTTTATTTTTTCACGTACTATCATGTTCTCATGAAAACAATGCACATTGAAGATTTACTGCTGCCAATTTGTGTTTACCCCTGGCAGTTACTTTATTAAGCTCGGAACAATGTTCGCAATTTTAAAGATTCCATCTACAACTTATTGAAGTGGTAAACAAAACATCCAGTTTCAAAACAAAATTGATTGGCAATAATGCCGAGGCGAGCAGAGTTAACCGCAATACCCTTTGATGTTTAACTTTCCCACGCTCTCTAGACAGTGGACTTCCTGTTACAATTTACTTATCAATTCTGAGCAGAGGATCTGGCATCTTCCCTTTAACATCGGTGACTTATAGCTAAGTACCTATTTATTACATATGTCAAAGACACCCAAGAATAAGTAAGATAAAAAACATAATACCTTATTTTAGGACACAGTTCACTATACATAGATTGCTGCAATGTCATCACTGCTGACCACTGCTTGATAATTCATGGAAACACATTTCACCATACATGCATAATTATACACACACACTGTCTCACACATGCTGTCTCACACACACTGTCTCACACACACTGTCTCTCTCTCTCTCTCTCTCTCTCTCTCTCTCTCTCTCTCTCTCTCTCTCTCTCTCTCTCTCTCTCTCACACACACACACACACACACACACACACACACACACACACACACACACACACACACACACACACACACACACACACACACACACACACACACACACACACACACACACACACACACACACACACACACACAGTCACACACACACAGTCACACTGTCACACACACACACACACACACACACACACACACACACACTGTCACACACACACACACACAGAGTCACACACACATGCACGCATGCACGCACGCACAGACACACACAGACACACACGCACAGACACTGTCACACACAGTGTCACACACACTGTCACACACACTGTCACACACACACTGTCACACATGCGCATACGCATGCACACACACATATGCATATATGCTCATACACTTTATAGGATAACGTCACAGTTTTTGAAAGAATGTCTATAGGATTGATTAAAGAAAATAGGAAGAATGTGTAGGTCGTACGTTCCTAACGTCCATCTCAACTGGCAGACACTTCCTGCCCGTGGCACACTCCAGTTGTTCTGATGCAGCCTTCAACCGGGCAAAGTTGCGACTGGCAATGACCGTGTCACACTCATGCCTGGAACAAACAACATGACAACATTTAAGCTGGCCGTCCAGAATACTTTGTCAGGTCAGGCTGATACATGTCAGGTCAGGCTGATACATGTCAGGTCAGGTTGATACATGTCAGGTCAGACTGATACAAGTCAGATCAGACTGATACATGTCAGGTTAGGCTGATACAAGTCAGGTCAGACTGATACAAGTCAGGTCAGACTGATACAAGTCAGGTTAGACTGATACATGTCAGGTCAGGCTGATACAAGTCAGGTCAGACTGATACACGTCAGGTCAGACTGATACACGGATAAAGTCAGTAAACATGCAACATGCCTAATGAAGACTGCACAGGATAGTGAGAACATTGCTGGGACTGAATGTGACACTAAGATGTCCCTCAGGCTATGTATTTCGCATATGTGAGTTAGTGAGCGAGCGAGCGAGTAACTGTACATAACACTTCCATAGTACCTATATCCTTGACAATTCAAGCTCAGAGGTGCAATCATTTGGTATGATTCTAAATGGGAACAGACAAGAGTCACCAATGTTTATGGTGGAAAAGCAACTGCAAACAAATGTCTTTTAATTTTTAGTGAGAAGTCACTGTTGTTTAAGAAAATTTAATTGTAATATAATGAACAATGTTTCTAATATTACTAACAATTTACTGAATGGTTTCAGTGGAATGTTTTACTGTCACAACAGATTCTGGTAATTGTGAGTATTATACTGAGGATATTGTGACTGCAGTTATGAATGGTTAGTTTGTGATTTCATTTTTAAGTGCAGCTATTTTAATTTTAGATCTGTTTTGACATCATCTAAGTGAATCTATGATCTATGCCCATGTTCTACCTAGATAGTTTGTTGCCAAGAGCCATGGATTGTATGTCAGCGGTACACAAGAGAATTACTGTAAAATACCTCATCAAGATCTCAGCAATACGGAATCCAATTCCTGATCCACCACCTGTGATGAATGCAACATTCCCTCTGAAAACAAACACAACGTGCATAAATTTATAGAAAATCAATAGTTTTTTAACTTTTAAGATACAATTCAACTAAAATCTGTAGGCAACTATTCATTGTATATTATTATAATAATATTATAATCATTGTCTCTATATACAATTATTATAATCATTGTATCCCAGCCTGTCCTGGCACACACACGCAAAATGTGGACATGTAGGGGGCTCTGAAAAGTCCTTACAAACGACCAGCCAACAGCAAATTTCTTGTGCGCAGTGATAATACTCTAATAATATATCATCATTTACCTATTTTGGTTCCTTGTCGGTCCCCAGGAATGTTTATAATTATTCAAACAAATATATATTTCTTGTGTGTAGCAGCAGTACCCTAAGATATGTTTGCAAAGAAAAGGTTTCTGAGACATGGCAGCTAATTGTGGAAGTGCACCTTTGACCAAAAAAACAAAACAGAACTCAAATTGATCTGCCAACAAATGATCGGCTCAACATCTAGCCATTTTCAACTTGTTTTGTATTATGCATATGTTAACTCTCCAATTTTGGAAGCAAAATGTTGTGTCATTGTCTGCACAAAACTGCTGGTCTTATGGTCTAGCACTTTTTCCAATTTATCGGTCTGATTGAATATTTTATTTTGAGTGCTGGTCATAAACAAAACTAGTATTCCCAAATCAGCAACCGGATAACTGGGATGATTAGAAACTCATGACGTCAGCCTTTCAATTAAATTGATCGACACTGTCATACACATAATTATGTTTGAGTATGGGTCTTTTTTCAACAACATTTCTACTGGCACAATATTTGTAATTATTGATGCAAACAGTTTGTTTTTATTAATAATTTCCAATGTATAGACCCCAATAATTGTGTTTTACTTCCCTTTGTTCCTGTGTTTAGATCAGTAATTATTCCTTGTTGCTGAACACCATAAATCTACTTTGCATTTTTGTCATTATTACAGGTCCTTTTCTGGCTAGTATTAGGCATTCCTGACTCTTGTGCCAGCTCTGTCTTGAGCATTGTTTTGAGACTGTGCGCATGCGTCTAAAGGTGACACAGTCCATAGTAGAGGTGATGCAGTTTTATAGGATGATTTTTCCATAGTTTATCAATTCTTACTTCAAATGATTGGACTGATGGAGCATCTACCACAGACTGTGGCAAGACATGTCTTTGGCTCTCCATAGACACACGCTAACAGTAACATACGCTCTCACATTTACAATCTGGTACAAAGAAATCTATCAAACATATCAGAATAACATGACGTCATGACTTTCAAGTTTAAAAACAAGTGCCACCATGACTTGAAACAGTTAATTTGTCCAATGAATCAAGCTCAATGCTGTGAGAACAATGAAAACACTACTGAATGATCATTGCATCATATCTAACTCAGATATAGTGTTACTGACCAACAGTTTTACATTGCAATATAATTGTGATGTAAAGGAAATAATGGCAGCCAAGTCCCTGGACTGTTTCAAGTCCAGGCTTGCTGCCCACCTGTAACCAGACACACCACCCTCCCCTTCCCCATCCCCTCTTATTTCTTATGTCTACTATGTCACACACCCTTTCACTACATTTCAGAAGTGTCTACTGCAACATCCACAAATCAGCATAATCATCACAACATTGATGTTGGCTAATTAATAGAAGAAGAAGAATTACGAACAGTTTACTTAAAATAATAAAATAAGCTATATTTACATATTTTTAATTATTCCTGACAAAGATCTTCCAAGCACACAACCAACTAATTTTTGTTCTACACTGTCTATTTTTTTCGAATAATTAACTCCATTAAATTGCTCTCGAAAGTTATTCTGCCATGCAATACAAAAAATAATGAAATGAGGCTATGCAGTCGAAGCAACAATGGAGTTTGGGCGATAATAGAAGTAATTACAGTTTTAATTTGGCGCCTTAACATTGCATAACAGGGAATCACTGACAACAAGCGTAAAACATTCCACTTGGAATACCTCAACAAGTCTGGCCGAAACAAATATTTGTATGCTTTTAAACACGCGTCTATTTTAGGAATAGACATGGTGATATAGACGAAAACAACTCGATCACAAGCCCCCGTGACAAGAGTCCTTCATGAACAGCACGTGTCGCCCCCTGCTGCATTGATGCCGTACCACTAGTTTTTAATCGATCATCTAATGAGTCCTACAAGGCTTCATTCATACTTATTTGTCTTATCATCTATTGTTGATTCACAGAGGCGTAGTCTAATATTCCTCTCTACACTATGAAATAGTGTTTCTGTGTGTGTGTGTGCGTGTGTGTGTGTGTGTGTGTGTGTGTGTGTGTGTGTGCGTGCGTGCGTGCGTGCGTGCGTGCGTGCGTGTGTGTGTGTGTGTGTGTGCGCGCGCGCGCGTGCGTGCACGTGTGCATGCGTGTGTGCGTGCGTGCCCGCCCGCCCGCCCGCCCGTCCGTCCGTCCGTCCGTCCGTCCGCCCGCCGCCCGCCCGCCCGCCCGCCCGCCCGCCCGTCCGTCCGCCCGCCCGCCCGCCCGCCCGCCCGCCCGCCCGTCCGTCCGTCCGTCCGTCCGTCCGTCCGTCCGTCCGTCCGTCCGTCCGTCCGTCCGTCCGTCCGTCCGTCCGTCCGTCCGTCCGTCCGTCCGTCCGTCCGTCCGTCCGTCCGTCCGTCCGTCCGTCCGTCCGTCCGTCCGTCCGTCCGTCCGTCCGTCCGTCCGTCCGTCCGTCCGTCCGTCTGAGAGTACCCATACAGGCCTATGTCAGTTTTGCATGTCTCGACCTGAAATATTTGTATGCGTTCTAGCGAGTCCATCATGATGGTTCGTGGATTTTTTTTTTATTGCATTCAATCTGGCAGACAACGTGGAGGGTTCAATATTTCAAAACTCTAGGGGAGACAGGGGTTAGACGTAACAAAAACAAAACATCTTAGGATCGAAACGTTTTTCATGCTAATTAATCACCACATGTCTCCCGCAGGGAACTGGGGTATAACTAATTGTCCGGCTTTGTGGTATTTTTAGTTATATGAGGCGTCCTAAAGTGTTACAATTTACCCTGATACAGGGCAACCTGTACCAGCCTACGGGGTATATTGTAGCATGTATATGTTTTAGCATTGGTGCAAATTGTAATAGGGTAGGGCGAGAGAATACGGAGAATAATAACATACAATAGATTATTCGAAACCAAATAGCTTAATACTCTGAAAGAGGCTGTTAGGCTCTACACTTTATTAAAATCGCCAGTATTTAAAGTCTGATTACAATGAATTTTCAAGATATGCATTCTAAAAAACTTCGTAAGTAGGCGTAATGCCCCTTATCACAGTATCCCTGACACAACTAAATCAAATGTCGGAACGGTGGTCGCGCTGTAGAGCGCCGGACTGTCAATCGAGGGGACGGTGGTTCAATCCCACCTGCCACCGTTTCGAAACATTTCGTAACTCCACGTTTGCCTGTGTCTTTCTGAAGAGACACTAAAAGCCGAGAGTCACTTCTATCTCGTATCTATGCCAGGGGAAGTAAATGATCCCACACAGGGGGTAAATGTATAACCTGTAGTGGACTCACCAATTCTAGAGAATTCTAAAAACCAATGACAATAATGGTCAGAAAGTTGACCGAGGTCATCCAATGGAAGAAGAAGAAATCATGCATAGTTCAAATAGTTTGACGGAAGTGAAATCATTTGCATTATTTACCGTACGGTATGGGCCCGTGGCCCGTACCGTACGGTAAATAATGCAAATGATTGGGCATTTACTTACTGGTAACACGGCTAACACCATCGGTGGCAATGTGTAGGCACACAGTTTGTATGATGACCATTATTGCGGGTCTATTGATTGGCTTGGCGGCCATGCTATATTCATCGATTATTTTCCCTCACCCGACGCTACCGGCCTTATAAGGTTTTCCTGAGGGGTCGACATTATAAGTGGGCGACAACTGTATGCCTTTCCTAAACGTAAAACATGTCATTTAATATGGGCAATGGGTTATTTGAAATGGTTTTTCGCTTTTCTGAAAAGGAAAATCGGAGTCTGTGTGTGTGTGCGTGTGCGTGTGCGTGTGCGTGTGGGTGTGCGTGTGCGTGTGCGTGTGCGTGTGCGTGTGCGTGTGCGTGTGCGTGTGCGTGTGCGTGTGCGTGTGCGTGTGCGTGTGCGTGTGCGTGTGCGTGTGCGTGTGCGTGTGCGTGTGCGTGTGCGTGTGCGTGTGCGTGTGCGTGTGCGTGTGCGTGTGCGTGTGCGTGTGCGTGTGCGTGTGCGTGTGCGTGTGCGTGTGCGTGTGCGTGTGCGTGTGCGTGTGCGTGTGCGTGTGCGTGTGCGTGTGCGTGTGCGTGTGCGTGTGCGTGTGCGTGTGCGTGTGCGTGTGCGTGTGCGTGTGCGTGTGCGTGTGCGTGTGCGTGTGCGTGTGCGTGTGCGTGTGCGTGTGCGTGTGCGTGTGCGTGTGCGTGTGCGTGTGCGTGTGCGTGTGCGTGTGCGTGTGCGTGTGCGTGTGCGTGTGCGTGTGCGTGTGCGTGTGCGTGTGCGTGTGCGAGTGCGAGTGCGTGTGCGTGTGCGTGTGCGTGTGCGTGTGCGTGTGCGTGTGCGTGTGCGTGTGCGTGTGCGTGTGCGTGTGCGAGTGCGAGTGCGAGTGCGTGTGCGTGTGCGTGTGCGTGTGCGTGTGCGTGTGCGTGTGCGTGTGTGCGTGTGTGCGTGTGTGCGTGTGTGCGTGTGTGCGTGTGTATGTGCTAGTGTGCTAGTGTGCGTGTGTGCGTGCGTGCGCGTGCGCGTGCGCATGCGCGTGCGCGTGCGCGTGCGCGTGCGCGTGCGCGCGTGCGTGCGTGCGTGCGTGTGTGTGTGTGTATGTGTTCAATCTAGAAAAGGTAAATCTTAGATACTAAAAGAGAAGTTCGATTAAAATAATTATTTTTTAAACTGGACCAAGTCATTGGGAAGGAGGGAGGACGAATAATGCAAGCTCTTTCCGTTTTCTTCAGTGTTTGTCTGAATGTGGCTCGTAATAACACATGATCTGGTTCACATTCCATGGGAAGGTTTTAGCCACTATTAGGGCATTTCTAAGCCTTTTATTGATAAGATATAATTATTTAATACGATAATGGATTTCGCATATGTTCTCCTGGACTTTGCTAAGTCGAAAGTCCTCTTGGGTGTTGTTGAAACCAGGTGTTTCCTTTCCTGTAATCATGTCAACAGATTTTGCCAATTCTAATAGTTTTTCTCCACAGTCATCTCTGATCTTTAGGTCATGTGGTCCAATTGTGCCTTCACATGTTTCCTCATCAACGTAATATTAAAGTCTCCCATAACTATTACAATCCCCTGTGATTAACATTCAGATTTTGTCAGTTATAAAATGTCTCACACTCTCCGGTGT
>CBDHHR010000641.1:0-15000 GCA_965263245.1 Metamycoplasmataceae bacterium
TTTTTGTTTTGTTTTTATATTGTTGCTATTTTAAATTAGCAATTGTAACTTCGTGAATGAAAATAGTTGCTTCTCTACAACGACTCCCCAAATCGCAATGTGTTAACCATTCATAGTGACATCAGTATAACTTGCAGACCAGTTGCAAATTATTATATGTCCCCGAAGCATTGTGTATCTACGAGAAGGTAAATAATTGTAGTATCTTCGAGAGAGACTACACTACGTTACCCACATCACTGATCAATTTATACTTTACTCCAAGTTTTTTCACTAAAAACACTTGTAGTAGCGCATAGCGATTTGAGTAGTGCCGTGGGAGTTCCCAGATAGCGTGTTTCTTGGGCAAATGACGTCGGCTAAAACGGAGTTTATTTGTTAGAAACGTTTGATTAATATAATGTGACGTCAAACGCAGTTAACTGTGACAGACACACTATTATGACGACACATTGCCAGCGTTTCATTTAGGAAATTTATATAGCGTGTTAGAGAAAATGGGCTTACATGTACAACTCTAATTACAGATTGGTTTGGTCCGCACGGTAATTCCTAGTTGACATGCGATTGAGCAACACTGTGGCGTCAAGGTGCGATTCCGCGTGGCGTGACGTGCGACCAACTCAACGTATACAAGCACTCATGTAATGCTATTGAGGTCAAGAAACAACGAAAATCAGGCAAGAATAAAAATAATAAGTAAAAATATATATAGTCTAGTATAGTATACTTTGAAGAACTGTTCTTTTTGTTACTTTATTACGTCACCGGACACTTTTTTTACAAGGATGCTGCTCCCGCAATCGTTTAGTAATTAGCGAATAATCACCCCATTCAGATGTCGAGATAACCGGAATATTTTACGGACGCCCTGAACATATTTACTCACCTTGCAAACATCCTAGAGATTCCAGTGAACGAAATTGTATATCAAGCTCAGCCCCAAATATACATCGTGGTACTTAGCTCTCAACATGATAGGAACTGTTGGGCATTTGTAGTGTAATTATATATAATGGCGGTAGTTTGGAGAAGGGAATTAATTCCCAACAATGTCGGTCATTTAGAGTGGGGGCCTCTTTACATGTTAACTTTTAGGACATATATTATGTCGAAAATGTTGTCAAGTCGATCGATATAACGTGTTGGAAAAAACCCAGAATAACACAATTATAGTAATACTGAGGAGAGACGCAGAGGAGAGGAGTTGTAGGAGGAGGTGGCAACATCAGTGGAATTGATATATCTTTATATTTATTCTAATAAAAATAACATGTAGCAGGTGAACGTTTTGGGAGATGCTTCTTTGCCAAACATAAAGAAGAAAGACGCGCTTAACGTCATGTTCTCGTGTGCTACATAAATTAATATTTGCCAAATCGTTACGTGCAACTGAACTGCGCCATCCGTTACACTATAGTGTGTTTCCATTTGTTTTTACTTGTACCCCTTGCCGTTACGACACTGTCACGTTCGTTTTTCATTGTACCCTCTGCCTTTCTGAGACGTTTTGCCTTTAGTCAAGCGGTTGTTATTAGTGGCTATGGTTCATTGCTCGAAAGGTCATATAGACTATACAAACTCATCATGACATGTAGGTGAGCATGTCGGTGAGCCTGTCGTAAAATATGCTGTACAAAACTTGAATACATACATACATACATACATAAATACATACATACATGCATACATGCATACATGCATACATATATGCATAAATGCATACATACATACATACATACATACATACATACGTACATACGTACATACATACATACATACATACATACATACATACAAACATTCATAACTACATACATACAAACATACAAACATACATACATACATACATACATACATACATACATACATACATACATACATACATACATACATACATACATACATGCATGCATGCATGCATGCATGCATGCATGCATGCATGCATGCATGCATGCATGCATGCATGCATGCATGCATGCATACATACATACATACATACATACATACATACATACATACATACATACATATATACATACATACATACATACATACATACATACATACATACATACATACATACATACATACATACATACATACATACATACATACATACATACATACATACATACATACATACATACATACATACATACATACATACATACATACATACATACATACATACAAGCAAATATTCATACATTTGTTACACATTTGACCTTTTCTAACTGCTTGACGCCACTAGTGTAGTTTTAAGTGACTACTTTGGTCTCTTCTTTTTGTACTGTACTGATTTCTCCAAACTCTTTGGAAAGGCTAATGCAGACAGAAAATGGTCACACCCGTAATCCGTTAAATCAAGAGAAAAATGCTTTTATTTAACCCTCATATGGAACTGATAGTGATTGCCTATTATGCACCATCAGAAGATGTAGAACGGTTTGTCTAGCGCTGTGGGACTTCTCAGTTGGCTTGTTTCCTGGGCATGTTTAAGAATTTAATGACGTCGGTTTATATGTAATTTGAGTAACATATTGTGGCGTTAAACGCAGGTAAATGTGATATACCAAACCGTTTTGTTTATATGCACAGCAACTAAATTACAAATAAAATATTATAACGACTCTCTGGCAGCGTTCTGTATATAAGTATATTGAAACGTTTCGTAATAAATGAGGCATTAGTCACAACTTGATTGCCTCTATCTAACGTCATTTTTAAGGACGATAATGGTTCATTAACATGATTTGAATTTGTTTATGTGGATTGTTAATAGTAATTATAATATATCAGTAACTCACTGAGATACACATATTTAGGTAAAAAATAAAACATATCGAGTATAAACAAAACTATTCTAATATATAATAATAAATAACAATTATATATATATATATATATATATATATATATATATATATATATATATATATATATATATATATATAAACAAACAATAAATATACATTCACATGACTGTTCCTAATGCCTCCCACTTCACTCCATGGCATATGTTTTAATCTAACAATATATATACTTATCTTGGAAGTGTTCAGCCACGCAGCGAATATTGCATGAAAATATTCGTACATATTTTGCGCGAAACAAATTCATACATATATTCACCACAGTCAATAACCATAATATACGTATTCACCAAGCTGAGTGAAGTGGAGCAACTTCGCCTAATGCTTAACACAGTAGCACAGGATTCGTTCCCAGATACTCTCAGTCAAGAGTACGAAGCTCTAGCCAATGCGTCACTGAGGTTTAGGTAGGAAACAATACATTAGAGAACACATGCACGGACTCTCATACGTACACGCACACGAACAAAGCACAAGTACACACGGCTTGTCATGTGCACACGCACACAGATGAATATAAGCTCACAAGTACGCACACACTGCACATACTGTCCGTTAATCGACCTAAGCTCTACACAATAACAATTCGAGAACGGAGATATGATATTTGCAGAATATTAGCTGTTAGATTGGTGTGATAAATCGTCTGCCAAAGTGTTTATACGTATGAAGTTCTAATTGATCTACATAATATCTTACTATACTCGAACTGGTATATGTATCTTTGTAGTTTCTCAAGGACACTTAAGAAATTCACATGTCTCCCATTGTTTAAGGAAAATAGGAAGATTTCCATCCATACCGGCATAGTTTATATATGCAGACGACTATTGTCAACTTTTGACAGCACTTGATAGTAGTATTAATGTTGGTTCCTAGAATGGTCCCCATATGGAGATGTGGCGTCCACGTTTCGAAGTAATAGTGACAAACAGTTTGAATCTCCGGTTTAGTCGTGACAGTCGCATATATAATATATATATTTGTCCTCATACTGACAAATCTGGTGGACACAGTGACAGTCGTCACTTAGGTGCGAAAATGCGTAAGTTCGTATTCTCGAAAGCGTTAAGAATTTTCGCAGCTAAGAATTTCGAGCAAGGACACACTCGGTTGTCACACAGCAGAGCAGGTCGAGTTGATAGTCAATGGAATGTCAAGGTTTACAGTTGCAGTGAATATGACAGTCGTCAAATTACACCGCCGGGGCGCAGTTGGTTTAAAAACGACCTCAAAAAGGCACGTTCTTAACCACTGAAGTCTATACAACTTAGCAAATCCAGAAGAACCGGAAGAACTGATGGAGACCTGGTTGGTATGGGATGTGATCGGGACTGGGGAAGTGAGAAGACGAGAAGAACGCTTCACTGTCTTATAAAGAGACCACCTGCTATGCCATTCAAGGGAAAACAACTGCCAAACAGGAGAAGGCTTTCTCATAAACAGGTAATGGAGATATATAGTGAGGGTAAATACCATCAGCCCCAGAGTAGCAAAACTTGTCCTATGCACCACAAAGCGCTATAAACTGAAGACAGTGTCAATTCATGCACCAACACAGTCACACTCAGAAGAAGACAAAAACAGCTTCTACAATGACATGGGTGAAATCAAGCCACTCACTATACGATAGTTATGGTATACTTCAAAGAGCAAATACTAAGTAGGAAAAAGAACAAACCCTATGGAAATGGCACTGGGCAATTTCGGATTTGAAACGAGAAACGAAAGGGGCGACACTTCAGGAGAATGGGCAACATCGAAACGTACAAAATCATGAATATTATTTTTCAGAAGAAAGCAGGGAGGAGAATAATTTTGAAAAGCCCAACGGGTGCAACGAAACATAACTTGAATATATCGTAACACACAGACCAGACTTTGCAACGAAAGTAGCAGTCATCAATATTGGATGTGACCACAGAATGGCTATGAGCGAAGTCAAACTGGGCAAAGATGTGGAATTTCGCGACGTATTCAACGTCGGCAAGAAAAACACAATGATGCAGCAGTCACGTACATTTCTGCAACATCGCACATTTGTAGAGCAATGTACTTTAGTCTACGACAGTAGCTCACAGGGCATGTATTCTCGAAAATAAATTACATCGTACGTAAGAATTTTCGTAAATATGGCGGATTCTTACTTAGCTGCGAAAATTCGTAAGTTCGTATTCTCGAAAGCGTTAAGAATTTTCGCAGTTAAAAATGTATCTTACTTAGGGAAATCTCGCGAGGTTTTGTTTGCGTTGCAACAAACTGGGACAAATTCAGAAATATTAACTGAGTTAGATGGTGTTTTAATGTATGAGACTAACTTTCTAACATATTGGCGAAGCATAAAGATTATCTCAAAGATCAGTAGTCCATACACACAGTACATGGATGTTATAATGATATATAATAATAATATTACACAATTAAAATACACTGTCACTGTAAATAATATAATTACGTCAGTACTTTCATGTACAGTTTTTCATTGCTATCGACTATAATACGTTTTTATATTTTGTATATTTACAGAACACAGCCCAGCACAATCTACCAAATAACCAAGATGACACAGTCAGGGTAAGAATAAGTTACAATATGTTGTCATTGTGTGATGGTATGTGCATCTTGGCACATACCCATACTTAGGCAGATCACCTAACCCACACCATCCTGTGCAATACTGATATATAATCAAACGGCTTGTATTAATACATGTACCTTTTGTAACCATGCTGCTTACAACTCAGTTTATATATTGATTGCATAACAATAACGATCATTGTTTCTTAGAAATAATTACTAAAGAGTGACCTTTTAAAACATCTGAAAATGTTCTTTACCCAAAATGTAAGCTGTTATATGTTGCATCTGTTTACAACTTGAATATAGCATACCATACACAGTTTTAATATGGATGTAATGTATTGCTTCTGAGCTTCATTGATGATAATATGTTACCTAATTCATACGGTTTAATTACTCATAAAGTTTTACTACCCTCTGTAGGGTATGTAGTATCTATATACCCCAATTCTCATCAATTAGTATATGTATCTTAAAACACCACTGCATGCCATTGTATATGTAAACAATGTGATTGTTTCTCAGCTATAATATAATAAAAATCTGACTAGTTTTTCCTTGTATTGATTAACAAGTGAAATATAAATTTCTGATGATGTTTTATATAAATCACATGATATGTATATTTTAGAGAGACAATGGATGAGAATGACTGCTGCACCTTGCATTTTAAAAGATTCAGATTACAACTGAACTTGCTGCAGAACCAAAATGACGGTTTAGCTACAGACCATTCTGAAGTTGTCAACAGTTCTACCAATAATGCACAATGTGTGCTGCGCCATGGGGTTGTGCAGCAATGACATCAACATTTTATTACATCCACTTAGTTCTCCATTGGCTGCAATGCTATATGTGAATGTGGCGCATTTATTCCCAGTGCAATGTTTTTTTTGGAAATACACTGAAACCTGAACATGCTGTGAACATTATTAATACTACATGTGCATTGAATGAGTGTATATAGGAATACTATATTGATTTAGTGTGTCTATTCATATCAGTGGTGTTGTTTGTTTTCTGATAACATGGAATTATTCTAATATTTAAGTGGTCTTTATGTCTATAATTTTATAACATGATACCAATGGTACTTGTTAAAAAAAGATAATGATTTATAGTATGCACATAAATCATACGTAAATTTATACATACATCTTACGTGGTATTCTAAGAATCTACTGGTAGTAGCAGTAAGTTAATAATCTTCTTTATATTGATCAGAATTACAAGTGCTGATCTATAAATATAATGTCAAAGTATATATATTTGTGTCACTGTCGGTTGTTTTGGAGAGAAAATAAATGTGTTTATTGGCACCCTTTACAAGAAGTACCATTCAAATACCATTCAGTGGTATTGAGTGGTATTTTAAATTACCCTTGAGACTACCACTGAGTCCTACTAAAATATCATTGCATGGTCCAATGGTACTGAATGATACTGAATGGTATTCAATGGTAATGAGTGGTATACCATTGGCTTTTTTGTAAGGGACCTTCATATGAATAAGTGCACATCACCACATCATGCTCAATTTTTGACACAAAAGTAGGTGTATTTGCATAACTACAGTACTGTCATTGTTTGATAAATTATGTTTTAATAATATATGCAATCACCAAAGACATGTTGGCACAATATTCGTGCGCTCTAAATGTGCTAGTAGTACTGATCGAATACCATCTATATTTTTATACCTCCTCCCTAAATAAAAACCCACAGATGTCAGATGTCAAAGCTAATTTCTTAACGTACTGTAAAGTTCATATCGTGTAAATAAAATGTATTTGTTAATCATGTATCCAGGATGTTTGAATTTATTTTATAAAAAAATTGTGTAATTATGTTGTAGGATAATAAATAATTATGTAGATGTCCATGCCGTTACATTCACGGGTGCAATACAGTGTTATTATAAAACGGAAACGTCCATGTGTAGCTAAACGTGCCTACATAAATAATAACTATCGAGCACGCTTTTTTTAAATGCGGCGAATTACTAATCGGTCCCGCTTAATGGCTGGTCCCGGTTATTGATATTTTATTGTGGCTTTTTCTTTGGCGCAATAGATCTATACGGAATCTGCTTTCAAAGACGGTATGTATGAAGTTACAACGGCCAATAAAATACACACACACACACACACACACACACACACACACACACACACACACACACACACACACACACACACACACACACACACACACACACACACACACACACACACACACACACACACACACACACACACACACACACACACACACACACACACACACACACACACACACACACAACACACACACGTGTCGATGATGCGTACACAATTTATTAAATATATGTTGGCAATGTTGTCATACAATAATAACAGAAATGTGCGTCTGAATGAACTAACACAATTATGAAAAAGTAACGGGACCTATCTCCATAATTTCGCAAGTTACGCTGAAAAATACGCCATATTTACGAATATTCTTATCGTAACTGTTTCGAGAATAGCATTTACGAAAAATCGCAACTTACGGAAGTTTCGACGCCATTTTTACGAAAAAATGGCGCTAAGAAATTCGTAAGTCGTTCGAGAATACCAGTGTGGCGGTCCAGAACGTCGAGCGGTCCAGAACGTCGAAGGTTAGCGGTTGATGTCAAAAGGTTAGCGGTTCATGGCGAAGGTTAGTACGACGTTACGGCCCGCCGCTAGCCAGTCTGGAATGTATATGCGGTCCAGGATGTCGTTCCACCTCGTTTTGAGTGTTGTTTATGGACTTCTTACCAGCGTAAACATGGTGACTGCCGAATTAACATTTGAGTGAACCATGCATATTATAGTTTATGTTAATCATTTATTGATGCGCTTCCTTTCTTGCAATCATTATTAATAAACATAAGAAAACCTCCCAATCATCGTTACTTGTAATTATTTATAAACAGTGTTCTTAATGTCCTTGTCTCATAGCGTTGTGCATGTTATGGCTTCGTTACAGCCATGGTGTTCACTGCAGTCTGTAGTACGTGCAGCATTAAATAAAAATCCCCGCGTCTTCGTGACATATAACTATGGCAGTTTAAGATATATATAACTGTCTACTAGCTGAATGTATTGGATGTAACGTGCCCGAATTGGCATAGTTTGTAGGCAGGCCCTATATTTTGAAAACAAATTAAAATAAAGCTGTATTTTATATACATACTGTTTAAATTGTGTATGTGATGTAGAGAGCCCATAGGGGTAGTGGGTACAATAAATTCGTCAGAGGGTGGGTGTGGATCACACTTTTATAATGGCATATATTTGCATATATTTTACATGTATGGAACACACTTTTATGGTGGTTCTATTGGATTGTTTTGTAGAATTATATTTTTTATTCAAAAGGCTCTTTCCTCCACCAGTTTTGCAAATATGGGCTTAACATTGCAGTACATAAATCACATTGAGGTGCTTCAAGATCAGTACAAAGGGTGGAAATATAGACGTTACCATATCCAAATAGTTGGTTTTACCCAACACAACTCGGCAATGATTTAATATTGTATTTTGGGAAATGAGTCAGGCATTCAAGACTTACATAACTTTACATAACGTCTCGGCATCGTGGTCGTTGTTCAGAGAAATGACAAGAACACGTGCGCGCTGGAGTGTGCAACGTAGGGGGTCGAAAAGTAGGTCGTCGCTGCAGCGCGCAGAAATGATTTATTATGTAACCCTGTCGCCGCGGGGGTCATGAACTCAGTCTCGTCATTCTGGCACAGGGTCAAAGCTGATCGGCCACCTGAGGTTACGCCAGTTCAGCGCGCATGTGCATACGAGGAACGACGTTCTGGACTGCTCGACGTTGCATACCGTCGCGCTAACCTTCGCCATGAACCGCTAACCTTTTGACACGAACCGCTAACCTTCGACGTTCTGGACCGCTCGACGTTCTGTTTAAGGATTTAGTCAAGTAACATATGGGCAAAGTTCAAATGTCGTAAAGACGCCATTTGCCCAAAACCATGCGAGCTATCATAGTAACATATTTTCATTACTTAGGATTAGGCATTAATAAACTGGTATACAAAGTAGATACATACACAGACATTTACCAGCCATATGTCCACCAGAAAACAGCTCCAATCTTATACTTACTTATTTTATGTATGTGTCTTATTATGTTGTTGCCGTTGTTAAAATTAACTTGATTTTGATTTGATATTTAGAAGATCGGTCGACTAGTAACTAACTTATACTGCATGGGATGGCAAAACTGTGAAAACAAAACTGGGAAAACCTTGCAATCAATACACACAATAGCTTCAATATCAAAGAATAACGTTTGTGTCAAACTCCGCAAGGCACTAGTCGTAAGGCTCAATGACATCTAAATACAATTTACAACTTAAAAACACCTGTTGCTATTTCTTTCTATTTTGGTCCAATGGCGATTTAGCGGCCATTTTAAAAAATGCACCATCGCATCAATACGCTTACACCGAAGATTCACTGCAAAACATATATTTAATTTTGTAGTGTAATTTTCACATGGTCATGCAGTTTACAAGAGACTATGTTGGCATTTGTTCGGAGAACCATTTGTCCTCTCTTGTCCGCTTGTCTGATTGTCTTCGTTGGAAGACAGAGACCACTAAACTTCACTGCAAAAGAAAACCAGACAATATATATATATGTATATATATATATATATATATATATATATATATATATATATATATATATATATATACATATATCAAGCCTGTGATTATGGTAGGACTAAACAAATCTAGTAGATACAATACTGATACTTGTATTTGAGTATTTATGGCAACATCAATAACCATTATTTGCTGTTAGTACTTACACGACTGGTTCTACTTAATACATTGTTAACTCTTATATAGATATATACGCGTTTATTTCCGGCAATTTCCAAGATATAGACATGGCGATATGGCGAAAAACTGCGAATGACGTAAAACATATTAAATATTGTTTTGCATAATAATATAAAACACACCATAGTGTTATATATCATTCCTGTTATAACGGTAACAATAAATAATCGCAACCATCCTAGTTGAAATGCTGTACGAGTTGCACGGGATATCAATAACTGGCACACCGATATGAAGAAAACGAGTAGTTTCGCCTTTAGGTTACCTCATTTCTGTCTGCTTATCGGTGGCCACAGCAGTTGTTGCAACTGTGGACACAACGGCGGTAACGATGGTCGAAGAAGTGCCTGTAGCCGTGGCATCGCCTGTAGCGAAGGGGACGTCCCCACTTGCAGTACACGTAGCGATGACACCCGTTGCAAACGGTCGACTGCCAGCCGCTGTACCTCTCACAGTAAGACTCTCTGCAGCCTGCGACATGCGAGCGTTACATTTGCGATAAACACGGTGTTATTTTGGAGCACTGAATTAACTTTTGCGATAAACACGTAATTCAATAACACAGTAATACACTAAGCAGTAATAATATTATTATTATCTATTCTACAGTGAAAGTAACGGTTAACATAATAACAACTTCATATATAAGACTGGAGTTTGCAGCAAATGTGTTCAGTCTTTCGCAATATGCAATATGCAATTGATGATAGTAAATTAATTTAGAAGAGCACAACATATACGAACCGCAATGATTGCGTCCCGGGTAGAAAGACTGGTTCAGTCCACATGAGCGGTAGCGCAGAGCTCCGTGGTTGCAATTGTAGTAGTAGCGACCGTAGAAGGAGACCGAGATGCGGACACTAACTCTCAAGGAGTGGGAACAGTGATCGTTGCAGTGTCCTTAAAAATAAAACCCGCGTCGTGTAGTTTTATTATATTGTAAACTATTGTAAATCATAAATCAAGCTCATGGTACACCCGATAATATTTAGTTTGGAGAGATCGATGTAACTGAGAGATGCCACATAATCACACTAAGCAGAGTACATACATAATATAATACGCTATAACGAACAAGTACGCATTTAAAGCAAATCGTATTTTTATTTTAACATATTTAAAATAGTTATAATATGATAAGCATACGGGATAGCTACCTTATTGTGACGTTATCATATGTGTTGGCATCTCTGAAGATGGGAGCAATGAGAGGTGTTCAGTCAGCTTCATAACAATGTAATGTTGGAGCTATAATAATCAAACATTCCCTGGTTTTCAACTACGTAGGAAAGATTTATTTACAGTAACCCTGGATAATAGATGGAGATGGAAGCATTGGATCGATTTCCCACGCATCTACAGTAGACTAGTGTGAGGGTTTAATTGTATTGAGCAAAATTATTATCACGATTGTTACACTAACCACAGCTTCCAGACACAGTGACGCATTGGTGACTAGGACAACGGCCGTACACAACTCTCCTGCCAGCACATCGGTAGTAGTAAGGCAGAGGCTTCGACAGCGACGGGTAGTAGAAGTTAGGGCGACGATGTCTGCAGCAATCATAGTTGTAGCCGTTGAAACATCCATCGAAACGCCCGAACCCTGAAAGGATAACATGCCGACTTTAGAATAATAATAACTATTTCAAACACGTTCCACACGCACGCACATACATACAGACATACACACATATATACACATGTACACATCAACACACCTACACACATGCACACACATACACATTTACAAATATACATGCATATATGCATACACACGCACACACACACACACACACACACACACACACACACACACACACACACACACACACACACACACACACACACACACACACACACACACACACACACACACACACACGCACGCACGCACGCACGCACGCACGCACACGCACACGCACACGCACACGCACACACACACATACACATACACACCTACCCACATATACACATATACACATACATAAATAAACACAAACACCTATAAACACTGTTACGTGCATGTAACAACGACATCGATGAGGCGACGTGTATTTTTCATGCAGGTTCTCAAGTTCGCTTTGTGATTTTTATTTCTCAGTTATACTAATTTAAATACACACCATGTTATTTAAAGTGTCCGTTGAATTTACTGAAAGAATACATACACAAATGCCACTGGGCATAACGACATATTGACATAATCTTGTGTTGTATTTTACCTTCAGCCGCGTATACAGCGACGAGCACCAGCAACGCGATGACAAACTTTGTCATGATGTCTTTTTCTGAAAGGATGTAAGCACATTTGAATAGTGTACCAAAACCAAACCTGAATTTATTGCTTACTTTGACTTCCAAATCGTCTCAATCAACAAATAATTTAATCAATACTATGAAGTCGTTTGTATTTTAATGCCAAACAATTATTCATAATGAGAATGTTATGTAACATGACAACCCCACCAGAATCACCACCATATGATATGCTTCAGCTACAGTTGTGGAAGCGATGTCCATGAAACGTGGTACTTACCGTGCAGACAATGCGGTGGCCACAGATCTTCTTCTGAAGCAAGTGGTGCTTTAATCTGGAAATGTCGCTGTATTTATACAGCCACTTCGAAATCAATCATGACGGGTGATTATGTTTAAACAAGATAGTGTCCCATTGCAAATAGGGGTGTTGGTTTTTCATTCAACAAATTCATGAACCATGATAGGTTGATGTATGATGATATATCGGTGTGGAATTGATGAAACATGCTCCATTTGCAAACTATAATTGCATTAAGGAATTTTGTCAGACTACATATGGTATATTTGTCAACATGAGCTAATAGGCACCACCCTAATAACGGATTTCAATGATCCGCACGGTAATTGATAGTTGACATGCGATTCGGTAACACTGCGTCAAGGTGTAAATCAGGGCGGTGTCGTGTGGCCGCTATTTAGAAATGCTGCTACTGTCAAGCTGGGTTCTGTTGCAGGCCGTTAACAATACAGTACGTTAACAATACGAGTAAAAAGTGTCCCGTTCCATATATTATGGAAAACCATGCAAAACTTTCCTACGTCGCTTCTGTAAAGTAGTAAGAAAACGACTCAATGTTTTTATTGTTTTTCGTAACTGGCTAGCATCCGCACGCTAGTCCAAACACAACCATTGTTTGTTAAAGCTGTCATATTAATTGGTAGGGTGCAAAATGTTATGCTCGTACAACACGGAACAGTGGCATTATAGCACACTGTGTATATGTATGTATATATATATATATATATATATATATATATATATATATATATTACATTTTAAATCAATATGATCTTCTGCAACAATTTATATGGTTTAGCACATTTCAATCTGATGAAGATAAAGTTGTGGCATTTGTAGTTAGCTAAAATGTGAGTGATCATAGTTAGTTAATCGTCATCTACTGAATGTGTCTTTTTTGTTTTTTATATTGTTGCTATTTCAAATTACAATTGTAACTTCATGCATGAAAATAGTTGCTTATCTACAAAGACTCCCCAAATCGCAATGTGTTTTGCTACGTGATATTATTTAACCATCCATAGTGACATCAGTATAATGAACATATCATTTGCAAATTATTATAGGTCCCCGAAGCATTGTGTATCTAAGAAGGAGGTAAATAACTGTAGTGTCTGCGAGAGAGACTACACTACGTTACCCACATCATTGATTAATGTATGTTGTACTAATTTTTTTCACTAAAACATTTATAATAACGCATAGCGATTTGAGTAGTGCGGTGGGAGTTCTCAGAGTGCGTGTTTCTTGGGCAAATGACGTCCGCTAAAACGGAATTTACTTGTTCGAAACGTTTGATTAATATAGTGTGACGTCAAACGCAGTTAACTGTGACAGACACACTATTATGACGACACATTGCCACGTTTTATATAGGAAATTTATTGTGTAATAAATAGCTTAGTAGCCCTTCATTCCTCTAGACAAACATCACATTTATTTCAGGAAGATAATGTAGACTACATTTTACTCACTATAACATTGACGGAATATGCGGAACTGTAATGGCCAGGCCTCTTAACATCAATGCCGTCTGCTTTGAATACAGTGGTTTATTAAAATGAAAATAATTTGATTTGGATGGATTATTGTAATGATGATGTTTTGTTATGAGAAGGGTAACTATGGTGTATCCCACATTGCCACCAGCGTTTCTTATAGGAAATGTATGATAATAAATAGCTCAGTAGCCTTTCTTTCCTCTAGACAAACGTCATATGTTTTCAGAAAGATACCGTAGACTACATTTTAATCACCAGAATATTGACGGTATATATGGAATAGTAATGACCAGGCCCCATAATATCAATGCCGTCTGCTTTGAATACGGTGGTTTATTAAAATGAAAATCATTTGATTTGGATGGAGAATAGTAATGATGGTGTATTTTATTAGATTAGTAACTATGATGTATCCCTCCGCGCTACACAAATCGCTAAGTTACTAGCTGAATAATGTCACAGGTATAATGCGTTTTTTTATTGGATATATAATTGAATAAACAAACTTAATCGCTTATTATAGTATGTGGAATTGATAAAACATGCTCCATTTGCAAACTATAATTGCATTAAAGAATTTGTCAGATTACATATGGTATA
>CBDHHR010000642.1:0-25810 GCA_965263245.1 Metamycoplasmataceae bacterium
CCTAGTTCACCGCCGACAAACTCTAGACACACACACACACACACACACACACACACACACACACACACACACACACACACACACACACACACACACACACACACACACACACACACACACACACACACACACACACACACACACACACACACACACACACACACACACACACACACACACACACACACACACACACACACACACACACACACACACACACACACACACACACACACACACACACACACACACACACACACACACACACACACACACACACACACACACACACACACACACACACACACACACACACACACACACACACACACACACACACACACACACACACACACACACACACACACACACACACACACACACACACACACACACACACACACACACACACACACACACACACACACACACACACACACACACACACACACACACACACACACACACACACACACACACACACACACACACACACATATGAACTGGTTCTGATCTGTTATTAACTGGGTGTTTTATATGTTATTTGCTGTTACCTGATCTGTTATTACCTGTTTGTCTGAACTGTTATTTACTTGTCTTATGCTCTCTGTTGTTAGTTTCTTTCTGAATCTGTCATTTGTTTGTTGTCTGATCTGCAATTATTGTCTCTTCTGCAATTGGTTCTTGTCTGAAGTGTTACTATCTTTCTATCAGATCTGTAATTCACCATGTCTGAATTCTTTACATTGCATAACTCATACACAAGACATCATCCCTGTGGTCAGACAAACATGTTCAGATTGAACAAGGTGTATGAACAGAGGAATGATACTGATGCATGATGGTGGTTTGACTGTGGTGCATGCTGGGAGGAGTGACCATGTTGCATGCTGGGAGATGTGACCAGGGTGCATGCAGGGATGTGTGTCTCTGTTGCATGATGGATGGAGTTGCCCTTACCAGGTGCATGCTGGGAGTAGAGACCTTAGCAGGAGTGGCCTTAGTGTAGATTACACAGGCTCCGTGAGCTGGCAGCACTTTTAATCTCCTCACATCCACCTAGGAAAGCCGCCACAATAGGATGAGACGCTGTTTGGCTCTTAGGTCAAATTTGGAAGAAACTTATTAAATATGGATTCCCTTTTAATGTGTTTACCCTGATGCATGCTGGGATGTGAATCATTGGTGCATGCCGGGATGTGAAACCCTGGTGCATGCTGGGATGTGTGACCCGGGGAGAGACTGACCTTGTGTCGCACCTTGAGGACAATGAGACAGATGAAGTCAACGATGACGAAGACAACAACAGAATGTACGAGGTTGTTGGAGGACACTGTGAACTTCTTCACCACCTTGTACATGGCCTTCCATGATGACCCAGGGCAGACCCAGGCCCAAGAACGCGTTGACACTGTTAGGGCCTCCAACACGTTGACACTGTTAAAGCCTGCATCAGCACTGACACTGTTTGAGTCTGCAACACAGTGACATTGTCAGAGCCTGTAAGACACGGACACTGTTAGAGCATGCAACACTCTGACACTGTTAGAGTCTGCAACACACTGACACTGTTAGAGCATGCAACACTCTGACACTGTTAGAGCATGCAACACACTGACACTGTTAGAGTCTGCAACACACTGACACTGTTAGAGCCTGTAACACACTGACACTGTTAGAGCATGCAACACACTGACACTGTTAGAGCCTGTAACACACTGACACTGTTAGAGTCTGCAACACACTGACACTGCTAGAGCCTGTAACACACTGACACTGTTAGAGCATGCAACACACTGACACTGTTAGAGCACGTAACACGCTGACACTGCTAGAGCCTGTAACACACTGACACTGTTAGAGCCTGTAACACACTGACACTGTTAGAGCATGCAACACACTGACACTGTTAGAGTCTGCAAAACACTGACACTGTTAGAGCCTGTAACACATGTGACACTGTTAGAGCATATAACACGCTGACACTGTTAGAGCCTGTAACACACTGACACTTTTAGAAACTGTAAAGCACAGGCACTGTTAGAGCATGTAACACGCTGACACTGTTAGAGCCTGTAACACACTGATACTGTTAGAGCCTGTAACACACTGACACTGTTAGAGCCTGTAATATACTGACACTGTTAGAGCCTGTAACACACTGACACTGTTAGAGCATGCAACACTCTGACACTGTTAGAGTCTGCAACACACTGACACTGTTAGAGCATGCAACACTCTGACACTGTTAGAGTCTGCAACACACTGACACTGTTAGAGCATGCAACACACTGACACTGTTAGAGCATGCAACACACTGACACTGTTAGAGCCTGCAACACACTGACACTGTTAGAGCCTGCAACACACTGACACTGTTAGAGCCTGCAACACACTGACACTGTTATAGCATGCAACACACTGGCACTGTTAGAGTCTGCAACACAGTGACACTGTTAGAGCATGAAACACGCTGACACTGCTAGAGCCTGTAACACACTGACACTGTTAGAGCCTGTAACACACTGACACTGTTAGAGCCTGTAACATACTGACACGGTTAGAGCCTGTAACACAATGACACTGTTAGAGCCTGCAACACACTGACACTGTTAGAGCATGCAACACACTGACACTGTTAGAGTCTGCAACACACTGACACTGTTAGAGCCTGTAACACACTGACACTGTTAGAGCATGCAACACACTGACACTGTTAGAGCCTTAACACACTGACACTGTTAGAGTCTGCAACACACTGACACTGCTAGAGCCTGTAACACACTGACACTGTTAGAGCATGCAACACACTGACTCTGTTAGAGCACGTAACACGCTGACACTGCTAGAGCCTGTAACACACTGACACTGTTAGAGCCTGCAACACGCTGACACTGTTAGAGCCTGTAACACACTGACACTGTTAGAACCTGCAACACACGGACACCGTTAGAGCATGCAACACACTGACACTGTTAGAGCCTGCAACACACTGACACTGTTAGAGCCTGTAACACACTGACACTATGAGAACCTGTAACACACTGACTCTGTTAGAGCATATAACACACTGACAATGTTAGAGCCTGCAACACACTGACACTGTTAGAGAATGCAACACACTAACACTGTTAGAGCCTGCAACACACTGAAACTGTTAGAGCCTGTAACACACTGACACTGTTAGAGCCTGCAACACACTGACACTGTTAGAGCCTGCAACACACTGACACTGTTAGAGAATGCAACACACTGACACTGTTAGAGCCTGCAACACACTGAAACTGTTAGAGCCTGCAACACATGTGACACTGTTAGAGAATCAGTACATCACCACAATCAAATTCTTCCAAAAGAAAAACCATAATGATTATGTATGTAAACGTATGTAGAGAAGGTATCTCTCACCATGTCTGTGTTTGTGTGTGTGTGTGTGTGTGTGTGTGTGTGTGTGTGTGTGTGTGTGTGTGTGTGTGTGTGTGTGTGTGTGTGTGTGTGTGTGTGTGTGTGTGTGTGTGTGTGTTTGTGTGTGTGTGTGTGTGTGTGTGTGTGTGTGTGTGTGTGTGTGTGTGTGTGGTGTGTGTGTGTGTGTATATAAGTACATGTGTATGTGTCTGTTTGTGTACATGTGTCTGTACATGGGTGTGTGTGTTTGTGTATGTATGTATATGTATGCATGCATGCCTGAATATGGGTGTACCTACCTGAATGCGTTTTTTAATAACTGAGGGTATACTACTGAACAAAACCAAAACTTATGTAGTGACATTTCTGAAAAATAATTTCCTAAACCGTAATGTTTGGAGTATCGTAAAAAGGAAAGTGGACTGTGTTTGAGTGTGTGTGTGTGTGGGTGTGTGTGTGTGTGTGTGTGTGTGTGTGGGTGGGTGTGTCGGTGTGTTAACTAAATAATGATGGAAGTAGTGTCAATTTAGAGCTCTGAAATAGGATGAGTAAAGAGCTGGTAAGAACTGCCAACTGACCAGTGACATTGCCAAAGGCGGTGTCAGCGTACTCGTCATGGAGTGCGGTTGTGCGACTGGTGAAGGTGTCAGGGAGACTGGTGCCAAGGGCAATGATGGAGATTCCCGCGACTGATGCCTTCTGCCCAATCACAAAGCTCAACAAATTGCCCAGCTGACACAAACATAGAATTGCCATTTAATATTTAACATTTTTGGATATTTATAAATAATTAGTTATACCGTATGTGCCAGGAAGTTGGTAAACAATGCACTGACAAAGGTTAGGATAGTTAATGTAAGCATGACGGTAACTAGGATCAGTCACATATGACTTTAATCATCTATGCTCATTTTCAGTATCAAGGTCACAATTAAAGTCACTTTTGGGATTGGTCAAAAGGGACTAGATTAGCAAACTGACCAGAATCTGTTAACTTTACTATTGTGTTTTGCAAAATATTTGACTCATGTGTTTCAAGGTGATGTGACATTATAAGTGTTTGAAGGTGGTTTGAAAATTGTGCACATGCGTTAGATAGTATGTTTGTTTGTTTGTTTGTTTGTATGTTTGTTTGTTTGTTTGTGTTTGTTTGTTTGTTTGTTTGTTTGTTTGTTTGTTTGTTTGTTTGCATTACAGGCAGTTTAGGTGATTGAGTGTTGTGAAGGGGAGGTTCATGATTGCTGTTTGAAAACCTATGGGGTTTTCTATTTCAGTAATAAGTGGTAGGACCATATTCCAGATGCTAATTGCTCAGTGATAAAAGGAGACACTGCAGTGTTGATGCAGCACCTGGTGGCTATGTAATGGGCATGACTTTTTGATAGTTTTAATAGGCCTGGTGGTGGTATGTGTGATGTTAAATATATTATTAAATTTTTTTTTTAATGTCAAGGCACTGCAACATTAGGGGTCATGTCAACCACCATGGCGCTGCAACATTAGGAGTCATATCAACCACCATGGCACTGCAACATTAGGGGTCATGTCAACCACCATGACACTGGAACATTAGGGGTCATTTCGACCACCATGACACTGGAACATTAGGGGTCATATCAACCACCATGACACTGACAATTTAGGGTCATATCAACAACCGTGGCACTGAAACTGTAGGGTCATATCAATAACCATGGCACTGCAAAATTATGGGTCATATTAACCACTATGACACTGCAACATTTGGACCCCATCTGGTCACCCACTACAATATGCCCCTATTGACCTCTTGAATTTACCTCAAAGATCACATACTAACACTTTGAACTGACCACTCCAGGTCACCTCATCTTCATCTGACATCATCCTGGCGAGTCGCTCGGCCAAAGGATCTATGAGAACACATCAGTCTGTAGTCATGCATGTAATGACACCTCTAGCAAGAGTGTCACTAGAGCAATATCAGATGAGTAATGATATATCTAGAAAGACTGTTACCATAGCGTCATGATGTTACTACAGTTATTATATGTATATTGACATCTCTGTAGTTATTGTTATAATTATTGATTGGCTGGCTGGCTGGCTGGTTGGCTGGCTGGCTGGCTGGCTGGCTGGCTGGCTGGCTGGCTGGCTGGCTGGCTGGCTGGCTGGCTGGCTGGCTGGCTGGCTGGCTGGCTGGCTGGCTGGCTGGCTGGCTGGCTGGCTGGCTGGCTGGCTGGCTGGCTGGCTGGCTGGCTGGCTGGCTGGCTGGCTGGCTGGCTGGCTGGCTGGCTGGCTGGCTGGCTGGCTGGGCTGGCTGGCTGGCTGGCTGGCTGGCTGGCTGGCTGGCTGGCTGGCTGGCTGGCTGGCTGGCTGGCTGGCTGGCTGGCTGGCTGGCTGGCTGGCTGGCTGGCTGGCTGGCTGGCTGGCTGGCTGGCTGGCTGGCTGGCTGGCTGGCTGGCTGGCTGGCTCAAAGTGCTGGCTCAGGCTGGCTGGCTGGTTTCCTCCAAACAGGCTGGCTTGGCTGATAGACTGTACCTGTTGTTATAGTCACCATCAAAGTGCTATTCTCAGATCTCAGTCTCCAGTGGTTTCCTCCAAACAGCCCAAACTTGGGCTAATGCAGGAGTTTGTAGTCTTAGGTGGTTTACTCCAAAACTTAGGGTAATGCAGGAGTTTGTAGTGCTTCTTGTGCACATGCGTTAGATAGTATGTTTGTTTGTTTGTTTGTTTGTTTGTTTGTTTGTTTGTTTCTTTGTTTCTTTGTTTCTTTGTTTCTTTGTTTCTTTGTTTCTTTGTTTCTTTGTTTCTTTGTTTCTTTGTTTCTTTGCATTACAGGCAGTTTAGGTGATTGCGTGTTGTGAAAGGGAGGTTCATGATTGCTGTTTGAAAACCTATGGGCTTTTCTATTTCAGTAATAAGTGGTAGGACCATATTCCAGATGCTAATTGCTCAGTGATAAAAGGAGACACTGCAGTGTTGATGCAGCACCTGGTGGCTATGTAATGGGCATGACTTTTTGATAGTTTTAATAGGCCCGGTGGTGGTATGTGTGATGTTGATTATATTATTTAATTTTTTTTAATGTCAAGGCACTGCAACATTAGGGGTCATGTCAACCACCATGGCGCTGCAACATTAGGAGTCATATCAACCACCATGGCACTGCAACATTAGGGGTCATGTCAACCACCATGACACTGGAACATTAGGGGTCATATCGACCACCATGACACTGGAACATTAGGGGTCATATCAACCACCATGACACTGAAAATTTTGGGTCATATCAACAACCGTGGCACTGAAACTGTAGGGTCATATCAATAACCATGGCACTGCAAAATTATGAGTCATATTAACCACTATGACACTGCAACATTTGGACCCCATCTGGTCACCCACTACAATATGCCCCTATTGACCTCTTGAATTTACCTCAAAGATCACATACTAACACTTTGAACTGACCACTCCAGGTCACCTCATCTTCTGACATCATCCTGGCGAGTCGCTCGGCCAAAGGATCTATGAGAACACATCAGTCTGTAGTCATGCATGTAATGACACCTCTAGCAAGAGTGTCACTAGAGCAATATCAGATGAGTAATGATATATCTAGAAAGACTGTTACCATAGCGTCATTATGTTACTACAGTTATTATATGTATATTGACATCTCTGTAGTTATTGTTATAATTATTGATTGGCTGGCTGGCTGGCTGGCTGGCTGGCTGGCTGGCTGGCTGGCTGGCTGGCTGGCTGGCTGGCTGGCTGGCTGGCTGGCTGGCTGGCTGGCTGGCTGGCTGGCTGGCTGGCTGGCTGGCTGGCTGGCTGGCTGGCTGGCTGGCTGGCTGGCTGGCTGGCTGGCTGGCTGGCTGGCTGGCTGGCTGGCTGGCTGGCTGGCTGGCTGGCTGGCTGGCTGGCTGGCTGGCTGGCTGGCTGGCTGGCTGGCTGGCTGGCTGGCTGGCTGGCTGGCTGGCTGGCTGGCTGGCTGGCTGGCTGGCTGGCTGGCTGGCTGGCTGGCTGGCTGGCTGGCTGGCTGGCTGGCTGGCTGGCTGGCTGGCTGGCTGGCTGGCTGGCTGGCTGGCTGCTGGCTGGCTGGCTGATAGATAGTCACCATCAAAGTGCTATTCTCAGATCTCAGTCTCCAGTGGTTTCCTCCAAACAGCCCAAACTTGGGCTAATGCAGGAGTTTGTAGTCTTAGGTGGTTTACTCCAAACAGCCCAAACTTAGGGTAATGCAGGAGTTTGTAGTCTTAGGTGGTTTCCTCCAAACAGCCCAAACTTGGGCTAATGCAGGAGTTTGTAGTCTTAGGTGGTTTACTCCAAAACTTAGGGTAATGCAGGAGTTTGTAGTGCTTCTTGTGCACATGCGTTAGATAGTATGTTTGTTTGTTTGTTTGTTTGTTTGTTTGTTTGTTTGTTTGTTTGTTTGTTTGTTTGTTTGTTTGTTTGTTTGTTTGTTTGTTTGTTTGTTTGTTTGTTTGTTTGTTTGTTTGTTTGTTTGTTTGTTTGTTTGTTTGTTTGTTTGTTTGTTTGTTTGTTTGTTTGTTTGTTTGTTTGTTTGTTTGTTTGTTTGTTTGTTTGTTTGTTTGTTTGTTTGTTTGTTTGTTTGTTTGTTTGTTTGTTTGTTTGTTTGTTTGTTTGTTTGTTTGTTTGTTTGTTTGTTTGTTTGTTTGTTTTTGTTTGTTTGTTTGTTTGTTTGTTTGTTTGTTTGTTTGTTTGTTTGTTTGTTTGTTTGTTTGTTTGTTTCTTTGCATTACAGGCAGTTTAGGTGATTGCGTGTTGTGAAAGGGAGGTTCATGATTGCTGTTTGAAAACCTATGGGCTTTTCTATTTCAGTAATAAGTGGTAGGACCATATTCCAGATGCTAATTGCTCAGTGATAAAAGGAGACACTGCAGTGTTGATGCAGCACCTGGTGGCTATGTAATGGGCATGACTTTTTGATAGTTTTAATAGGCCCGGTGGTGGTATGTGTGATGTTGATTATATTATTTTTTTTTTTTAATGTCAAGGCACTGCAACATTAGGGGTCATGTCAACCACCATGGCGCTGCAACATTAGGAGTCATATCAACCACCATGGCACTGCAACATTAGGGGTCATGTCAACCACCATGACACTGGAACATTAGGGGTCATATCGACCACCATGACACTGGAACATTAGTGGTCATATCAACCACCATGACACTGAAAATTTTGGGTCATATCAACAACCGTGGCACTGAAACTGTAGGGTCATATCAATAACCATGGCACTGCAAAATTATGAGTCATATTAACCACTATGACACTGCAACATTTGGACCCCATCTGGTCACCCACTACAATATGCCCCTATTGACCTCTTGAATTTACCTCAAAGATCACATACTGACACTTTGAACTGACCACTCCAGGTCACCTCATCTTCATCTGACATCATCCTGGCGAGTCGCTCGGCCAAAGGATCTATGAGAACACATCAGTCTGTAGTCATGCATGTAATGACACCTCTAGCAAGAGTGTCACTAGAGCAATATCAGATGAGTAATGATATATCTAGAAAGACTGTTACCATAGCGTCATGATGTTACTACAGTTATTATATGTATATTGACATCTCTGTAGTTATTGTTATAATTATTGATGGCTGGCTGGCTGGCTGGCTGGCTGGCTGGCTGCTGGCTGGCTGGCTGGCTGGCTGGCTGGCTGGCTGCTGGCTGGCTGGCTGGCTGGCTGGCTGGCTGGCTGGCTGGCTGGCTGGCTGGCTGGCTGGCTGGCTGGCTGGCTGGCTGGCTGGCTGGCTGGCTGGCTGGCTGGCTGGCTGGCTGGCTGGCTGGCTGGCTGGCTGGCTGGCTGGCTGGCTGGCTGGCTGGCTGGCTGGCTGGCTGGCTGGCTACGCAAGTGCTAATCAGTGGCTGGCTGGCTGGCTGGCTAAAATGGCTGGCTGGCATTTTTAATAAGTAATGAATACTTTGATGTAATATATATATATAGTGCTATTCTCAGATTTCAGTCTCCAGTGGTTTCCTCCAAACAGCCCAAACTTGGGCTAATGCAGGAGTTTGTAGTCTTAGGTGGTTTACTCCAAACAGCCCAAACTTAGGGTAATGCAGGAGTTTGTAGTGCTTCTTGTGCACATGCGTTAGATAGTATGTTTGTTTGTTTGTTTGTTTGTTTGTTTGTTTGTTTGTTTGTTTGTTTGTTTGTTTGTTTGTTTGTTTGTTTGTTTGTTTGTTTGTTTGTTTGTTTGTTTGTTTGTTTGTTTGTTTGTTTGTTTGTTTGTTTGCTTGCTTGCTTTTTGCTTTTTGTTTGTTTGTTTGTTTGTTTGTTTGTTTGCTTGCTTTGTTTCTTGTTTGTTTGTTTGTTTGTTTGTTTGTTTGTTTGTTTGTTTGTTTGTTTGTTTGTTTGTTTGCATTACAGGCAGTTTAGGTGATTGGGTGTTGTGAAAGGGAGGTTCATGATTGCTGTTTGAAAACCTATGGGCTTTTCTATTTCAGTAATAAGTGGTAGGACCATATTCCAGATGCTAATTGCTCAGTGATAAAAGGAGACACTGCAGTGTTGATGCAGCACCTGGTGGCTATGTAATGGGCATGGCTTTTTGATAGTTTTAATAGGCCCGGTGGTGGTATGTGTGATGTTGATTATATTATTTAATTTTTTTTTTAATGTCAAGGCACTGCAACATTAGGGGTCATGTCAACCACCATGGCGCTGCAACATTAGGAGTCATATCAACCACCATGGCACTGCAACATTAGGGGTCATGTCAACCACCATGACACTGGAACATTAGGGGTCATATCGACCACCATGACACTGGAACATTAGGGGTCATATCAACCACCATGACACTGAAAATTTAGGGTCATATCAACAACCGTGGCACTGAAACTGTAGGGTCATATCAATAACCATGGCACTGCAAAATTATGGGTCATATTAACCACTATGACACTGCAACATTTGGACCCCATCTGGTCACCCACTACAATATGCCCCTATTGACCTCTTGAATTTACCTCAAAGATCACATACTGACACTTTGAACTGACCACTCCAGGTCACCTCATCTTCATCTGACATCATCCTGGCGAGTCGCTCGGCCAAAGGATCTATGAGAACACATCAGTCTGTAGTCATGCATGTAATGACACCTCTAGCAAGAGTGTCACTAGAGCAATATCAGATGAGTAATGATATATCTAGAAAGACTGTTACCATAGCGTCATTATGTTACTACAGTTATTATATGTATATTGACATCTCTGTAGTTATTGTTATAATTATTGATTGGCTAGCTGGCTGGCTGGTCTATATGTCTAATCAACATCACACTACCACCACCGGGCTGTCTAAAACTGGCTGCCATGCCCATTACTGGCTGTGCTGCATCTGGCTGTGTCTGGCTGAGCAATTAGCTCTGGCTGGCTGGTCCTGGCTGGCTGGCTGGCTGGCTGGCTGGCTGGCTGGCTGGCTGGCTGGCCATGGCTGGCTGGCTGGCTGGCTGGCAATGGCTGAACCTGGCTGGCTGGCTGGCTGGCCCAATCTGGCTGGCTGGCTGTAATGCTGGCTGGCTGGCTGGCTGGCTGGCTGGCTGGCTGGCTGGCTGGCTGGCTGGCTGGCAAGAAGCTGGCTGGCTGGCTGGCTGGCTGCATTACCCTAAGCTTGCTGGCTGTTTGGAGTAAACCACCTAAGTCACTACAAACTGCTGCATGCTAGCCCAAGTCTTGTGGCTGTTCCTGGAGGAACACCACTGGAGACTGAAATCTGACTTGGGAATAGCAGGAGTTTGTAGTCTTATGTTTACTCCAAAGTAATGCAGGAGTTTGTACTTCTTGTGCACATGCGTTAGATAGTATGTATTTTAGTTACTCATTACTTTTACTGATTACACTTGTATATTTGTATATATATTTATATGTATATTTATATGTATGTATATATATATATATGCTATTCTCAGATTTCAGTCTCCAGTGGTTTCCTCCAAACAGCCCAAACTTGGGCTAATGCAGGAGTTTGTAGTCTTAGGTGGTTTACTCCAAACAGCCCAAACTTAGGGTAATGCAGGAGTTTGTAGTGCTTCTTGTGCACATGTTAGATAGTTTGTTTGTTTGTTTGTTTGTTTGTTTGTTTGTTTGTTTGCATTACAGGCAGTTTAGGTGATTGGGTGTTGTGAAAGGGAGGTTCATGATTGCTGTTTGAAAACCTATGGGGTTTTCTATTTCAGTAATAAGTGGTAGGACCATATTCCAGATGCTAATTGCTCAGTGATAAAAGGAGACACTGCAGTGTTGATGCAGCACCTGGTGGCTATGTAATGGGCATGGCTTTTTGATAGTTTTAATAGGCCCGGTGGTGGTATGTGTGATGTTGATTATATTATTTAATTTTTTTTTTAATGTCAAGGCAGTGCAACATTAGGGGTCATGTCAACCACCATGGCGCTGCAACATTAGGAGTCATATCAACCACCATGGCACTGCAACATTAGGGGGGTCATGTCAACCACCATGACACTGGAACATTAGGGGTCATATCAACCACCATGACACTGAAAATTTAGGGTCACATCAACAACCGTGGCACTGAAACTGTAGGGTCATATCAATAACCATGGCACTGCAAAATTATGGGTCATATTAACCACTATGACACTGCAACATTTGGACCCCATCTGGTCACCCACTACAATATGCCCCTATTGACCTCTTGAATTTACCTCAAAGATCACATACTGACACTTTGAACTGACCACTCCAGGTCACCTCATCTTCATCTGACATCATCCTGGCGAGTCGCTCGGCCAAAGGATCTATGAGAACACATCAGTCTGTAGTCATGCATGTAATGACACCTCTAGCAAGAGTGTCACTAGAGCAATATCAGATGAGTAATGATATATCTAGAAAGACTGTTACCATAGCGTCATTATGTTACTACAGTTATTATATGTATATTGACATCTCTGTAGTTATTGTTATAATTATTGATTGGCTAGCTGGCTGGCTATATAAAATATATATATAATCAACATCACACATACCACCACCGGGCCTATTAAAACTATCAAAAAGCCATGCCCATTACATAGCCACCAGGTGCTGCATCAACACTGCAGTGTCTCCTTTTATCACTGAGCAATTAGCATCTGGAATATGGTCCTAGCACTTATTACTGAAATAGAAAACCCCATAGGTTTTCAAACAGCAATCATGAACAACACCCAATCACCTAAACTGCCTGTAATGCAAACAAACAAACAAACAAACATACTATCTAACGCATGTGCACAAGAAGCACTACAAACTCCTGCATTACCCTAAGTTTGGGCTGTTTGGAGTAAACCACCTAAGACTACAAACTCCTGCATTAGCCCAAGTTTGGGCTGTTTGGAGGAAACCACTGGAGACTGAGATCTCAGAATAGCACTTTGATGGTGACTATAATAACAGGTACAATCTATCAGCCAGCCAGCCAGCCAGCCAGCCAGCCAGCCAGCCAGCCAGCCAGCCAGCCAGCCAGCCAGCCAGCCAGCCAGCCAGCCAGCCAGCCAGCCAGCCAGCCAGCCAGCCAGCCAGCCAGCCAGCCAGCCAGCCAGCCAGCCAGCCAGCCAGCCAGCCAGCCAGCCAGCCATCCAGCCAGCCAGCCAGCCAGCCAGACAGACAGACAGACAGACAGACAGACATACAGAGAGACAGACAGACAGCCAGCCAATCAATAATTATAACAATAACTACAGAGATGTCAATATACATATGATAACTGTAGTAACATAATGACGCTATGGTAACAGTCTTTCTAAATATATCATTACTCATCTGATATTGCTCTAGTGACACTCTTGCTAGAGGTGTCATTACATGCATGACTACAGACTGATGTGTTCTCATAGATCCTTTGGCCGAGCGACTCGCCAGGATGATGTCAGATGAAGATGAGGTGACCTGGAGTGGTCAGTTCAAAGTGTCAGTATGTGATCTTTGAGGTAAATTCAAGAGGTCAATAGGGGCATATTGTAGTGGGTGACCAGATGGGGTCCAAATGTTGCAGTGTCATAGTGGTTAATATGACCCATAATTTTGCAGTGCCATGGTTATTGATATGACCCTACAGTTTCAGTGCCACGGTTGTTGATATGACCCTAAATTTTCAGTGTCATGGTGGTTGATATGACCCCTAATGTTCCAGTGTCATGGTGGTCGAAATGACCCCTAATGTTCCAGTGTCATGGTGGTTGACATGACCCCTAATGTTGCAGTGCCATGGTGGTTGATATGACTCCTAATGTTGCAGCGCCATGGTGGTTGACATGACCCCTAATGTTGCAGTGCCTTGACATTTAAAAAAATTAAATAATATAATCAACATCACACATACCACCACCGGGCTTATTAAAACTATCAAAAAGCCATGCCCATTACATAGCCACCAGGTGCTGCATCAACACTGCAGTGTCTCCTTTTATCACTGAGCAATTAGCATCTGGAATATGGTCCTACCACTTATTACTGAAATAGAAAACCCCATAGGTTTTCAAACAGCAATCATGAACCTCCCCTTCACAACACTCAATCACCTAAACTGCCTGTAATGCAAATGTGTAATGTGCAGTAATGTGCACAATTTTCAAACCACCTTCAAACACTTGTAATGTCACACCACCTCATTATGGTTTTTCTTTTGGAAGAATTTGATTGTGGTGATGTACTGATTCTCTAACAGTGTCACATGTGTTGCAGGTTCTAACAGTGTCAGTGTGTTGCAGGCTCTAACATTGTCAGTGTGTTACCTGCCCTAACAGTGTAAGTGTTTTGCAGGCTCTAACAGTTTCAGTGTGTTGCAGGCTCTAACAGTGTCAGTGTGTTGCATTCTCTAACAGTGTCAGTGTGTTGCAGGCTCTAACAGTGTCAGTGTGTTATAAGCTCTAACAGAGTGAGTGTGTTACAGGTTCTCATAGTGTCAGTGTGTTACATGCTCTAACAGTGTCAGTGTCTTACTGGTTCTAACAGTGTCAGCGTGTTACATGCTCTAACAGTGCCTGTGCTTTACAGGCTCTAACAGTGTCAGTGTCTTACATGCTCTAACAGTGCCTGTGCTTTACAGGCTCTAACAGTGTCAGTGTCTTACATGCTCTAACAGTGTCAGTGTCTTACAGTTTCTAACAGTGTCAGTGTGTTACAGGCTCTAACAGTGTCAGCGAGTTATATGCTCTAACAGTGTCATTGTGTTACAGGCTCTAACAGTGTCAGTATGTTACAGGCTCTAACAGTGTCAGTGTGTTACAGGCTCTAACAGTGTCAGTGTGTTACAGGCTCTAGCAGTGTCAGCGTGTTACATGCTCTAACAGTGCCTGTGCTTTACAGTTTCTAACAGTGTCCGTGTGTTACAGGCTCTAACAGTGTCAGCGTGTTACATGCTCTAACAGTGTCACATGTGTTACAGGCTCTAACAGTGTCAGTGTTTTGCAGACTCTAACAGTGTCAGTGTGTTGCATGCTCTAACAGTGTCAGTGTGTTGCAGGCTCTAACAGTGTCAGTGTGTTACAGGCTCTAGCAGTGTCAGCGTGTTACGTGCTCTAACAGTGTCAGTGTGTTGCACGCTCTAACAGTGTCAGTGTGTTGCAGACTCTAACAGTGTCAGTGTGTTGCACGCTCTAACAGTGTCAGTGTGTTACAGGCTCTAACAGTGTCAGTGTGTTGCATGCTCTAACAGTGTCAGTGTGTTGCACGCTCTAACAGTGTCAGTGTGTTGCAGGCTCTAACAGTGTCAGTGTGTTACAGGCTCTAACAGTGTCAGTGTGTTGCAGACTCTAACAGTGTCAGTGTGTTGCATGCTCTAACAGTGTCAGTGTGTTGCAGGCTCTAACAGTGTCAGTGTGTTGCATGCTCTAACAGTGTCAGTGTGTTGCAGACTCTAACAGTGTCAGTGTGTTGCACGCTCTAACAGTGTCAGTGTGTTACAGGCTCTAACAGTGTCAGTGTGTTACGTGCTCTAACAGTGTCAGTGTGTTGCACGCTCTAACAGTGTCAGTGTGTTGCAGGCTCTAACAGTGTCAGTGTGTTACAGGCTCTAACAGTGTCAGTGTGTTGCAGACTCTAACAGTGTCAGTGTGTTGCATGCTCTAACAGTGTCAGTGTGTTGCAGACTCTAACAGTGTCAGTGTGTTGCATGCTCTAACAGTGTCAGAGTGTTGCAGGCTCTAACAGTGTCAGTGTCTTACTGGTTCTAACAGTGTCAGCGTGTTACATGCTCTAACAGTGCCTGTGCTTTACAGGCTCTAACAGTGTCAGTGTCTTACAGTTTCTAACAGTGTCAGTGTGTTACATGCTCTAACACTGTCAGTGTCTTACAGTTTCTAACAGTGTCAGTGTGTTACAGTCTCTAACAGTGTCAGTATGTTACAGGCTCTAACAGTGTCAGTGTGTTACAGGCTCTAACAGTATCAGTGTGTTACAGGCTCTAACAGTGTCAGCGTGTTACATGCTCTAACAGTGCCTGTGCTTTACAGTTTCTAAAAGTGTCAGTGTGTTACAGGCTCTAACAGTGTCAGCGTGTTATATGCTCTAACAGTGTCACATGTGTTACAGGCTCTAACAGTGTCAGTGTTTTGCAGACTCTAACAGTGTCAGTGTGTTGCATGCTCTAACAGTGTCAGTGTGTTACAGGCTCTAACAGTGTCAGTGTGTTACAGGCTCTAGCAGTGTCAGCGTGTTACGTGCTCTAACAGTGTCAGTGTGTTGCATGCTCTAACAGTGTCAGTGTGTTACAGGCTCTAGCAGTGTCAGTGTGTTGCAGACTCTAACAGTGTCAGTGTGTTACAGGCTCTAACAGTGTCAGTGTGTTGCATGCTCTAACAGTGTCAGTGTGTTACAGGCTCTAACAGTGTCAGTGTGTTGCAGACTCTAACAGTGTCAGTGTGTTGCATGCTCTAACAGTGTCAGAGTGTTGCATGCTCTAACAGTGTCAGTGTGTTGCAGACTCTAACAGTGTCAGAGTGTTGCATGCTCTAACAGTGTCCGTGTCTTACAGGCTCTGACAATGTCACTGTGTTGCAGACTCAAACAGTGTCAGTGCTGATGCAGGCTTTAACAGTGTCAACGTGTTGGAGGCCCTAACAGTGTCAACGCGTTCTTGGGCCTGGGTCTGCCCTGGGTCATCATGGAAGGCCATGTACAAGGTGGTGAAGAAGTTCACAGTGTCCTCCAACAACCTCGTACATTCTGTTGTTGTCTTCGTCATCGTTGACTTCATCTGTCTCATTGTCCTCAAGGTGCGACACAAGGTCAGTCTCTCCCCGGGTCACACATCCCAGCATGCACCAGGGTTTCACATCCCGGCATGCACCAATGATTCACATCCCAGCATGCATCAGGGTAAACACATTAAAAGGGAATCCATATTTAATAAGTTTCTTCCAAATTTGACCTAAGAACCAAACAGCGTCTCATCCTATTGTGGCGGCTTTCCTAGGTGGATGTGAGGAGATTAAAAGTGCTGCCAGCTCACGGAGCCTGTGTAATCTACACTAAGGCCACTCCTGCTAAGGTCTCTACTCCCAGCATGCACCTGGTAAGGGCAACTCCATCCATCATGCAACAGAGACACACATCCCTGCATGCACCCTGGTCACATCTCCCAGCATGCAACATGGTCACTCCTCCCAGCATGCACCACAGTCAAACCACCATCATGCATCAGTATCATTCCTCTGTTCATACACCTTGTTCAATCTGAACATGTTTGTCTGACCACAGGGATGATGTCTTGTGTATGAGTTATGCAATGTAAAGAATTCAGACATGGTGAATTACAGATCTGATAGAAAGATAGTAACACTTCAGACAAGAACCAATTGCAGAAGAGACAATAATTGCAGATCAGACAACAAACAAATGACAGACTCAGAAAGAAACTAACAACAGAGAGCATAAGACAAGTAAATAACAGTTCAGACAAACAGGTAATAACAGATCAGGTAACAGCAAATAACATATAAAACACCCAGTTAATAACAGATCAGAACCAGTTCATATCAGCGCAGACAGCAGTATTTTCTGCTATGCTACAAGTAGTCATGTGTGTGTGTGTGTGTGTGTGTGTGTGTGTGTGTGTGTGTGTGTGTGTGTGTGTGTGTGTGTGTGTGTGTGTGTGTGTGTGTGTGTGTGTGTGTGTGTGTGTGTGTGTGTGTGTGTGTGTGTGTGTGTGTGTGTGTGTGTGTGTGTGTGTGTGTGTGTGTGTGTGTGTGTGTGTGTGTGTGTGTGTGTGTGTGTGTGTGTGTGTGTGTGTGTGTGTGTGTGTGTGTGTGTGTGTGTGTGTGTGTGTGTGTGTGTGTGTGTGTGTGTGTGTGTGTGTGTGTGTGTGTGTGTGTGTGTGTGTGTGTGTGTGTGTGTGTGTGTGTGTGTGTGTGTGTGTGTGTGTGTGTGTGTGTGTGTGTGTGTGTGTGTGTGTGTGTGTGTGTGTGTGTGTTGTCTGCTAGAGTTTGTCGGCGGTGAACTGGGCGACAAGAATAAGACAGTGAAGGCGCTTTCAGTCACCTTCGTGGTTTTTCTCTGGGTCATCTACATTGCGCTCTCATCCATCAAGGCTGACATTGTCAGACACTCTACCAGTTATCATCCTGACCTATTGACATGGTCACCTACACTGGACCCTCTTCCACCAAGGCCTACTAAGTAACATCTACCATGGTGTTGAATTATGTTTGTACACATTACCATGGCAATCAAACACTGTTGTGTTTATATATATATATATATATATATATATATATATATATATATATATATATATACATACGGTATCTTCTCTTATTTGCCCTATTCATCTCTAGGTATGCCTTGATTAGCTGTGACAATGTCAGTGATATTTTTATTGAGTAACAACCAAAGCCAATGTCTAATTTGTTCTTAGTCCCTTAGAATGTTTCCTGAATATTCCTGTTGATTAGTTGCACATCTCTCATGCTGATGTCAACATTGACGTCTGAATATATATATATATATATATATATATATACGAATATATATACGAATATATATATATATATATATATATATACGAATATATATATATATATATATATATATATATATATATATATATATATATATATATATATATATGCTCTATCTTAACTATGGTGCAAAGCATTTCCGAGATGTCACAAAAACAGCTATACTTATGAAATTGATTCAATGTGTGTGCACACGACATGTAGTGTTTGCCTAAGGAACACCAGCAGGGTGCGAACCTGCCATCCACAACATTGATTCAACATTACCAGAAACTGTGCAAATGAACAAAATGGTTAAACAACTGACAGTGATTTTGCATTACAACACAGTATCTTACACTCAATCAGTCACAGTTGTATGTTATGCAGTTAGAAAAAGTGAATTGATATAATCTGACAGGAATACAAGATTATTAGTACATGATCTGGAGAAAAAAACTTGCACATACTCAATTTTACGGATAAGACTGCTAACCGGTTTTCAACTTCTTTTGCTTTTGCGGAAGGACATCTTCCGTCACCATAGCTGCCCCAACACCCTATTTGAACGATAGTTTCTGTCTGGAACATTATACATATATAATATATACAAACCACGAGAAAATATATAACGAGAATATATAGAATATATATATATGTATTCTCGTAATATATAACGAGAATATATAGAATATATATATATGTATTCTCGTAATATATATGTATATGTATTCTCGTTATATATATATATATATATATATATATATATATATATATATATATATATATATATATGCAATAATTTATTATATTGTAGGTGCATTTATTTACTGATTCATTTTTAAAGACAATGTAATGATTGTATATCATAGGATTTTAATGTGTATAGATAGTTCTTATTTCATTATTAAAAACACTGCTTTGTAATTATAATGCTCATCAGAACGGTTATTTGAACGCTACATAAGAAATATATTATCATATATTGAACAAAAATGAATATATTTTACTGACTACATGAAATTTTTCCAAGTTAAAATTAAATAGTAACTACAACGCAACAAATGCTTAGGGGTGAAAGTTCCGCATTTATAACAGATAATAGCTCGAGCGTTTTTATATATTTCAATCATATAGTTTTCCACAAACAAACCTACATCTAGTTAATTAAACCTCATCATGACACCGAGTTGTTATAAATAAAAGCACACACAATATTTGAATAGTGGCACAAGTACATCCATTAAATGTTATATGTAATCATAAAAACATTAGCCTGTAAAAGAGGGAATCCGGAAGTGGGAGACACTGAGTACATAGCCTATAGTACAATCTAATGCACTACTGGGGCCAGAGATACCACATTGGTTGCTCCTGACAACGCTCCCTGGCGAGGAGAGCGTCACGACCTTCAACCCTAACAACTGAGACGTGCCACGAGAAAGGGAGGAAATGTATCTGCCCCTAGACCCGGTTCGCCACACCGGTTGTGACCTACGTAGGATTAGCGTCACTGATACACACCACTGCCACACGGCATCGAGAACACAACAGTTGCAATGAGGGTTGACGTTTTCTTACTATTTATGCTACCACGACCGTTCTCGGGTGAAATTGTGGTTTCAACTTGTCAGACACTTGAGCTGATACATTTACATCCAGAGACGTTATTTATTAGTTTAAATGGCATTAAAACCTCGACCATATGTTATATTATAGTATACGGTACATTAAACCTGTTAACATGCGAAACTGTAATTACTAATCAATTTTGATATGCATATTGATGTTCAAAGACGGAAGGACGACACGGAAACAATATGGCGCACACTAGGTCCGCACTTAATTTGTATTGATATCTTTAGCAAATGATTAAGTTATGTTGACATTCAGAGCAACAAACACCGGGTTGCAATACTACCAACAATAGTTCATATCGTGCGCGGAATGTAATTTACATCACATGAGTGCGTTGGAAATAATTTTTAAAATGAGTGTCTACTAATACTATTTATACGATAATTAAATTATCTGGGGAGTTTCGTGATTTAATTATTACATGTGGGTATCAGTTTCTCACAATGGAGTGGTGATCACTGTAGAAGATACTTTATTAATACAATCCTCCACCAGCAGTGTGTGGAATATAATTATATTGCAAACTTGCTGCTCTTAAAATCTTGTGATGACCAACCTTCCACAGTGCCGTTTTTTAGTCCATCTGACTGTCGCAGTTGCACCCTGAACCAGTCCTTACGTAGGTCAGAACGCTTGTTACACAAATCCCGACATCAAGCTTGAAGCATGAAATCTTTGGTGCTAGAACTTGCGTACGTTGTGTGCCGAAACCACAAGGCATACACACACACGAGCAGTGCTGTCTTTCTACGCTATGCCCTCCATTGTGATGCGCACTAAGACTACACTAGCTCGACAGATGTTGTTACGTAAGAGGAACCAAATCCATTCAAACCCTCTGACTGTAGTCAGTGGACGACACGATACTGCATTGTTTGGGTAATACAATGGTGTAATCGTTCGTGTTAAATATTGGAACGTTCAAGTAAAGCCGCTGATACATCTTAATATATTGTTCGTGTCAAAGCAATGAATTACGGATAGGGCTAGCAAACACGTACTAAGGTTAAAAAGTAAGAGATATCCAGGTGAATTAGGTAATGCGATACATTTGCAGTGAATATAAATTATAATGTTATACATGAAGTCTGAGCGGCGTAGTAGTCATTCAACTATTCAGTTACTCAGTAAAAAAAGCCAGGCTGTCTGCCTGCTTGACTGCGTTCCTGCTTGACTGCGTTCCTGCGTGCCTGCCTGCTTGACTGCGTGCCTGCTTGACTGCTTGACTGCCTGCCTGCCTGCCTGCCTGCCTGCCTGCCTGCCTGCCTGCCTGCCTGCCTGCCTGCCTGCCTGCCTGCCTGCCTGCCTGCCTGCCTGCCTGCCTGCCTGCCTGCCTGCCTGCCTGCCTGCCTGCCTGCCTGCCTGCCTGCCTGCCTGCCTGCCTGCCTGCCTGCCTGCCTGCCTGCCTGCCTGCCTGCCTGCCTGCCTGCCTGCCTGCCTGCCTGCCTGCCTGCCTGCCTGCCTGCCTGCCTGCCTGCCTGCCTGCCTGCCTGCCTGCCTGCCTGCCTGCCTGCCTGCCTGCCTGCCTGCCTGCCTGCCTGCCTGCCTGCCTGCCTGCCTGCCTGCCTGCCTGCCTGCCTGCCTGCCTGCCTGCCTGCCTGCCTGCCTGCCTGCCTGCCTGCCTGCCTGGGGGAGGGGGAGGGGAGGGGGAGGGGAGAGTGACAGGAAGAGGGAGAGGGGAAGGGAGAGGTGAGAAGGGGAGAGGGAACGAGAGCAAAAATCGGATAGTTTAGCAAGTAGATTCATAGATTCATTCATAGATTGATTCGTAGATTCATATGATGCAATCCCACGAGAAATAACAATGGCAACATTTAGGTGGATGGGGGTTCCAGGGGGGAGGTCAGTTTGGTGAAGGGGACGTATGAGGACACGAAAAGCATGATGCTGTGTGGACCGGGAGTGTCAGGAGAGTTCAACGTAAATGTTGGCCTGACACAGAGAGCGCCTTGAGCCCATTGCTGTTTATTGCTCTGGTGGAACTGATGAGCAAAAAGATTCATACAAAAAAGTACTCCGAAAACTATCGTACACAGATTGTTGGCAGTAGTAGCGGATGGGGAAGCAGATGTCCACGATATGCAGGTAAAATGAAAATATATGTTCAGCAGACATGTACTGAGAGTAAGACTGGAGAAGACAGAGGTAATGTAGATGGGATCCGACCTAGATGGAAAGAGCAAGAACTAAACCTGGACGGGTAGAAGCCAAAGCAGGCAGTTTAGTTTGGCTACCTGGGTGGAGCGATATGTGGGGATGGCAATTCGTCAGTCTCAACAAGGAAAAACATTGGTATGTGGCTTGGACGCTGGTGAGCATGTTCAGGTGAACCAGTTGATTTATAATGGACTAGTGATTTCCAAAAAAAGTGTAAAAGGACTTCCAGGAAAGTTATTTCTAAATTCAGCAGGAGAAGGTTATCGTTTAGAAGGAAAAGTGTTATCTTGCAAATTGTGGTGTGCAGCTCCAATTGGTACATAGGGAGTTTTATATTAGTGCCAAACAAGGTGAAACAAATTGAACAAATTAGCATGTTCGTTTATTTGGAACAGCAAACACGAAGCTTTGTAAAGAGAATCGCTATTAAACACATTTGCGAATGCAGGTCTTAATATAGTAGACTGTAAATAGAATACCAAATGTTGTCGTACTGGATGTCATATTAACATTACCCATAATGCAATAAGGTTTGAAATGTTTCGCCGTAAAAAAATCAACGACTACGACTGAGTACAACGTCAACGACGTGTTCTTTTTTCACTAATTTATTAAAATAATGCGTCTGAGCAATGGGCAATCTATACAAACACGAATTACAAAAGTGACATCGGTGAGCATTAAAGCGATATTTACCTTGCGTATCACGACCGATTTTAACAGTTTAGTAGACAAAGGTAAACTTATCATGTATTGGCGTCGGGGCTATGCCCTTGTGCGAATTGAACGAAATGTAGTTAAGTTCTGCTCCGCCTTCACCCACCTTAACTGTGACAGTGTTGGTTCAAGTCCGGGCGATCTAGTCGGAGTAACAAGCCGTCAATTGATGCCTCCTCGACGATTTTCAATGTAATTCACGTTCTCAGCAACATGCGTTCTTCCGAATTAAACCAGTACTTAGAACTTTATCTGATTAGAACATGTTAAATGCGCTTCTTTGGACTTTGCGTTGCGCGCAACATAAACGGCACATCGCTTGATCGTTCGATGTACAGCCACACGTGCGCTGACAGTCAGTCTCTGCCGCGCCCCACGACCGTCGCCCGGTAAAACATTACACAACATGTGCGATCTACGGGAGCGACAGCAACCGATGTCGCTTCAATCGGCGCAGCCACTTGTCTCCTGTTTCGGCCCCTTCTTTTCACACCTCGAAGTGCTGGCCCAGGGAATATGATCGGGCAATCGGAATGTGTTTACAAACACACCGAACGCTGATATAATAATGTGTATTACTATATAGGAATACACAGTGCGATGTATACATATTGAACTTTGCAGATACTTTATATGTACTGTGCAACGTGACGCATATGCAGTAGTCCCCGTCTTATACGGCCCCCTCGTCATCGGTCACCCGGATTACACGGTCACACTTTCATTGAAATAGAGTTTTCTAGTATAAACTACCCCTCACCAGCGGACACCCGGCTAACGCGGCCAATGGTCAGGGTTGCATAAAGAATCTTCCCCAATTACCGGCCAATCGGTAATCGAAAACTGCAATTTTTAACCACAAGTAAAAAACCAATTAAGTAGACCTCTCTCCCCCCTCTCTTTCTGTCTGTCTCTGTCTGTCTGTCTGACTGTCTGTCTGTCTGTCTGTCTGTCTCTCTCTCTCTCTCTCTCTCTCTCTCTCTCTCTCTCTCTCTCTCTCTCTCTCTCTCTCTCTCTCTCTCTCTCTCTCTCTGTGTCTCTCTCTGTCTGTCTGTCTGTCTGTTTGTCTCTCTCTCCCCCATCTCTCTCTGTGTCTCTCTATGTCACTCTCTGTCTCTGACTCTGTCTCTGTCACTTTCACTGTCTGTCTGTCTCTCTCTCTCTCTCTCTGTCTCTGTCTCTCTGTCTCTCTCGTTCTCTCTCTCTCTCTCTCAGTCTCTCTGACTCTCTGTCGGTCTGTCTGTCTGTCTGTCTGTCTGTCTGTCTGTCTGTCTGTCTGTCTATCTGTCTGTCCGTCTGTCTCTCTCTCTCTCTCTCTCTCTCTCTCTCTCTCTCTCTCTCTCTCTCTCTCTCTCTCTCTCTCTCTCTCTCTCTCTCTCTCTCTCTCTCTCTCTCTCTGTCTCTCTCTCTCTCCTCCCTCCCTCCCTCCGTCCCTCCGTTCCTCCGTCCTTCCGTCCCTCCGTCCCTCCGTCCCTCCGTCCGTCCCTCCGTCCCTCCGTCCCTCCCTCCAGTATCCAATCCTCAGGATTGCTATAGCGCTTCACACATTATTTCCCTGGCAGCCCTGTTAAAATAACATCTTAACTTCGCTGGAAGCATTCAACGACGCTGCAATTAATACACGTAGGCTGTTCGTCAACATAAACACCATGGTCTATATCCAGGTACTTATTCATACAGCTGAGTGAACTGGAGCAATGAAGAGTGAAAAACGTCGCTCTGAATTTGTTCCGTAATTTTACTGGGGAATAGTGTCCAAAAACTGTATTTTCACCCGTAAAGGCAAGCGTTTCTAAGAAGACAAATACACGCACGAACGCGCACGCGAACACAAACGCGAACCTACGTATACAGGAAATGTAAGAATTGGCGCATGTGTATAAGGCCCCATAATTACCAGGAAGTTGCACGTTGGGCAGCTGCGGGTTCGAAAATTAGTGGTCACGTCACTGCGGCTTCCGCCCAACAACGAGCAGGGTGTAAGAAGTGGATCCGCGGAAGGTCAATTCTGTTCATTGTTTAGTCGTTTTCTCCTTCGTCGTCTTTATTTGTTAGGTATTCAAACCCTTACTATTTACTCGTTTCAATGTTGTTATAGGAAACGGCCGCGACGACACCGATATGTGGACTACAAGCTCTAAAACGCGTGCAACAATGCCATCGGATTAGATTTCGAGGACGCATTCTAAGCGAACGTCGATTAAAAGGGAAGCGACTTCAGATTCAGATCAAGTTGCCGAAACGGTTATTAAGCCTAGGTGACAGTGACTTTATTCGTAATTATCGGACTTTACGATATCATTAGGTGTAGATCGTTGTAATTTAGTTTAGTTAGTTCAGGTAACCATGGTCGGGCGGAGAGTAAACTCCTTTCGCCCTTTGAAGCATTGGTAAATCACACCTCCTCCTCCCCGAAAAGGGTTGGAGGTTGCGTGGACGGCTTGCAGACTCCTATATTGTGTATATCTTACCAAATAACTGATTGTTTGACGGTGCTTTCATCGACATTGGATGAATTATATCATTAACTAATAAAACTGAAAACAAAACGATTTTTTATATTGTTTGTGTTGTGCAATCGAACGATGCGTGGGTAGACTCCTAGATAATAGACACGAGCGAAATTATGATTTCACAAACCCACCGTAACAAATATTACACACATAGTTATTTGTCTAATCTATACTGAGTCTTGGTGGAGATCAAAACCGTTAATTTAAACAACCTTTGGGCGGTGTATAAAAAACGTCGAGTATGCACAAACATATTGATGCATCTAGTGACTTTAGTTGAAGCTTGTCAAAACGTTTCTCAAGTATGACCGCGTTGAACGCGGAACTGTAATCTACGAACAGGATGCGTACATATATGTTGGTAGGCTCGAAGCGTTTCATCATAAAGTATAGGGCAAATACAACA
>CBDHHR010000643.1:5000-8495 GCA_965263245.1 Metamycoplasmataceae bacterium
GCCGATGAGGCTTACTATACAAAAGTCCACCAGACATGCCGTAGCCGTAGCCGAAGCCGAAGCCGTCGACACGCGGCCAAGCGCGTCACAAACACTCCGCGGTCATTGTACAGCGCAGACGATTCAGCGGTCAAAGGTCGTCTCGTATGACCGGGTTTGTCGCCAAGTACCGGTTATATATATCCAGCGAACGAGTATTGCGCATTCGAGCGCGTCACGGCGTCGACGTAGCGTTGACACACCCGCGGAATATGTCGTCGGACGAGGAGGAGAATAACAACGAGGAGGAGCAGGAGGCATGGGTGCGGATACAGGAAAACACCTTCACGAACTGGGTGAACGACAAACTGCGCAAATTCAACGTCGAGGTGACGCACCTGAAACGGGACTTCCGGGACGGCGTCTACCTGTGCAAGCTTGTCGAGAATCTGGTCGGTCGGCCGATCGGTAAGGTGATCACGAAGAAGAACCTCAACTTCTACGAGGCGAGCGGAAACATCGCGTTGGCCCTGAATGCCATCAAGGAAGCAGGAGTACGACTGGTTAACATCGGTAGGTGCATCCTTCATTCATTGGTGGTGGGCGTTGTCCGCTGGGATAACTTTCCGGGTGTTGTCAGTGACTCGTCACGCGTGGCTGCACGGCGTGCCGGTCGTTCCCCCACGAGAAGCACTTGACGCTCTGATGTGATTATTGGGACAAGGCAATCTCACACGGTCCTCGGGTAATTGGACGGTCGAGTGCCATGCAGCGTTTAAGTTATAATGAATTTAATGATGAAGGAATCCACCCTGGGAATATGTCTGGATACGTGGTATGCCATAATGTATGGCAGTTGTGTCAACACTGTGTCTGTACGGATTGTCATAATTCATCGTGACTTCACATGTATGAATGACACTATCACGCCGACTGTCGTCACCAGTCAGAATATCAGGCACACACACACACACACACACACACACACACACACACACACACACACACACACACACACACACACACACACACACACACACACACACACACACACACACACACACACACACACACACACACACACACACACACACACACACACACACACACACACACACACACACACACACACACACACACACACACACACACACACACACACACACACACACACACACACACACACACACACACACACACACACACACACACACACACACACACACACACACACACACACACACACACACACACACACACACACACACACACACACACACACACACACACACACACACACACACACACACACACACACACACACACACACACACACACACACACACACACACAGACTGTCCTCGCTCTCCACTCACGACACACAGACTGTTTTCATTCTCAACACATGACACACAGACTGTCTTCACTCTCCACTCACGACACACAGACTATTTTCATTCTCAACACACGACACACAGATTGTCTTCACTCTCCACTCACGACACACAGACTGTTTTCACTCTCCACCTACGACACACAGACTGTCTTCGCTGTTCACCTACGACATACAGACTGTCTTCATTCTCCAAACACAACCCATAGACTGACTTCACTCTCCACCAAATACACACGGACTGTATTCACTCTCCTCTCACGACACACGGACTGTCTTCACTCTCCACACACGACATACATACTGTCTTTACTCTTCTTTACACAACATACAGACTGTTTTCACTCTCCACACACGACACACAGACTGTCTTCACTCTTCTATACACAACATACAGACTGTCTTCGCTCTCCACCTACGACACACAGACTGTCTTCACTTTTCTATACACAACATACAGACTGTCTTCATTCTCCACACACGACACACATACTGTCTTCACTCTCCATTCACGACACACAGACTGTCTTCACTCTCCACACACAATTGACAAACTGTCTTTACTCTCTATACACAACACATAGACTGTCTTCACTCTCCACACACAACACACAAACTGTCTTTACTCTCCACACCCAATACACAGACTGTCTTCACTCTTCTATACACAACATACAGATTGTCTTCACTCTCCACACACGACACATAGACTGTCTTCACTCTCCACACACGACACATAGACTGTCTTCACTCTCCACACACGACACATAGACTGTCTTCACTCTCCACACACGACACATAGACTGTCTTCACTCTCCACTCACAACACACAGACTCTTTTCACTCTCTATACACAACACACAGACCGTCTTCACTCTCTATATACAACACACAGACTGCCTTCACTATCTACACACAACACACAGACTGTGTTCACACTCAATTTTCTTCATTATGAAAAATCTTCTCAAAAGTGCTAAGATCGGATTCACGTACTTAACATTACTTATCACATAATCGTCAGTTTGTGATACTCTGACGTACATTTCCGCGTTGCACTCAGACCTGAACACATTAACCTCTCGCACGAACATGAGCTGGTGTTGTGTCGGGTTACATAGTTAATCGTCTTACCACACTGTCGTTGTCGAACTGACAACGTTCCGTTACACACTTTCCTTCGCTGACGTCACACCGTTGTTCTTGATGGCGTATTTAGAGAAGCTTTGGACAATGAGCCTTCTAGCAAGTTGTTTTTTCTTCAAAACAACTTGTTCCACCGCGACTTTGTAACGAGGAAATTTAATTGGCCACTGGGCTCGGTTTCCATTCCTTATATTTAGATTCAACCCGGCATTGGTTGTATACATTACGTTACGATAAGTTTCCAGTTTCCCCCAAATATATTACAATGTATTCAACAACATTCAACTTAACCTGACGTTTCTTCAAACATTTAGTCACCAACTGCATCGCTGTCGTGGCGGCAGGAATATTGGAGCAACCATTCAGACAACGGGCATGTTTACGCCTGAAGTCGTAAATATAAACGTATATCACAGTCGACATGCGGTCAACAAAGCTGTCTTGGATGTGTGCACACAGGTCTTTAGAGTATAGACAAGTCGTCACATGACTAAGTAGACAGTCACGCCGCTAGTCGGTCGTTGACTGTTGACGTGTGTCGCTGGCCGAGGCTTTGTGTTGCCTCAGTGAGTAACTGGCTCGCACGCTGTTAAAACTATCGCGTTTCACCGCTTCTTTATGTGCGCGTTTAGTATCTAAGGACGCGATAGTGCCACAGGCAAGCGGCGAGTGGTTGACTACCGGATACATATAGCGTACGGGAGACGCCGCTTAATTTACGTAACTTGTATTAGGTCACCAACAACGTGCCAAATATGGATACGACGTGCCGATTGATTGACGCGATGTGTGGCAATACGGGACTAATGTGTACTATGGTGGTGCCATGGTATGGTTTCATAATATCAAGCTGTAGTTTGAAAACTGTTGATGCAGTTCAATCCATACTGGTGCAATTTGAAGCCTCGTTTGCTGCAGTTCGAAACATCTTGCAGCAGCTCTTAATAAATATATTGCACCGGTCGAAACTTTGGGAA
>CBDHHR010000645.1:0-7582 GCA_965263245.1 Metamycoplasmataceae bacterium
TTAAGAAACTGCAAGACAATCGAATATTTCACATGAATGTTCATACAGTTGTATGTTAAATGTATCTTTAAGTTTAACTGTGCACATCCTATATGACATTTGAGTCAAGCAGCAGCATGGTGAGAACAACATATCTCTGCTTGCTAGTATCAGCAGTACTCCACAACCATTAACTTTCAGAAAGACTCATATCTGTGACATTTTCAAAACCAATGTCCCTCACAACTGCTGTTAGCAATATAACTTTGGTTGTATTATTCAAACCATGGCCTGTTGAACACAGTGCAAAAAATACAACTATTTACAGCAAGTGTTTTCATATTTTATGTACATATCTGGTCTGTGACATGAGTCATTTAAAAGTATACACCTCATACACATTTCTCTGACAACAGAACCATTAGTGAGAGATGCATTTGTAACTTGTGCTCCTCTGCCCAGAAAGATGCATTTGTAACTTAAATATTTCTGACTTAAAGGGAGGATGCCAGCTCCACTGCCCAGAATTGGTCAAGCAGTAATTTGTAATGGGAACCTACTGCGTGGAAAAGTTAAACATCAAAGGCTATTGTGGTTAACTCTGCTTGCCTTGGCATTACTGCCAATCCATTTTTATTTTGAAACTGGATGTTCTGTTTATAATTTGAATGAGTTGCAGGCAGAATCTTTCAAATTGCTCATTTTGTTCTGAACTTAATAAAGTAACTAAACACAAATAATCAGGCAGTAAACCTTCAACTTGCATGTTATAGTCATAAGAATAAAATAGTAAATGAAAAACCCATGGGAATTTGTGCAAACATAGTTAATCACCATGACAATATGTCAGCATAGCAAACCGTGCATAGAAAGCCTTGATAGAAGAGGGTCCAGCATCATGACCACATCACCATGGCAACAGGTCAGAGTTATCATCTTGTTAGAACCTGCATCACTTTGACACTGTTTAAGCCTGCAACACACTGCCAAATGTTAATGTGTGCAACATACTGACACTGTTAGAGCTTGCAACACACTGACATTGTGACAGCCTGCAACACACAAATGTTAATGCGTGCAACACACTGACATTGTGAGAGCTTGCAACACACTGACAAATGTTAATACGTGCAACACACTGACACTGTTAGAGTTTGCAACACACTGACATTATGACAGCCTGCAACACACTTATAAATGTTAATGCATGCAACACACTGACACTGTTAGAGTTTGCAACACACTGACATTGTGACAGCCTGCAACACACAAATGTTAATGCGTGCAACACACTGACACTGTTAGAGCTTGCAACACACTGACATTGTGACAGCGTGCAACACACTTACAAGTGTTAATGCGTGCAACACACTGACACTGTTAGAGCTTGCAACACACTGACATTGTGACAGCATGCAACACACTTACAAATGTTAATGCGTGCAACACACTGACATTGTGAGAGCTTGAAAAACACTGACACTTTTATAACCTGCAACATGTGATATTGTTTGAGCCTGCAACACTGACACATAGAGCCTACATGACACTGACACTAACTGGTCCTGCAACACACTGACACCTTTATAGCCTGTAACACATAGACTCCTCTAAAACAGTGGGGAGCCACAGTTAGAAATTAACCAGGTAGCTGAATCTGTACATCACTACAATCAAATTATTCCAGAAAAAAAAACCATAATGCAAACAACTGATTATGTCTACATCTATGTGTGTGTTTGTATGTGTGTTGACGTACATGTGTGTGCATTTAGTTGCGTGTATGTGCTTGCATGTGTATGTACGTATGTGTGTGTGTGTGTGTGTGTGTGTGTGTGTGTGTGTGTGTGTGTGTGTGTGTGTGTATGTACGTATGTGTGTGTGTGTGTGTGTGTTTTTTTGTTTACATATGTGTGCCTGCATGCCTGCATATGTGTATGTACTTGCATCTGTTTGTTAATAACTGAGAATATCCTACAGAATACATCCAACACTTATGTTATGACACTTTAAAAAAACTGTTATATAGTTTTATTCTAATTGCCATATCCTCCTGTCTTTCCAGTTTCTTCTCTACTACCTACCTCTGGGCAAACATCCCATGTGTCGTTCCTCTTCCTTGTCTAAACTCCAGATTTCCCCTCACACTATTGCTCTTATTCTGTCATCCAGATTCTTTCCAGCAACTTCAACATATGGCTTAGCCACGTAGTTCCTCAATGTTTTCCCGGATCATGCACATCTCCCTTTCTTTTATATATTTGGACACTTAGCCCCATTCTTTATTCCTCCGTGAACTTCCCGTCTCTCTTGCAGGTGTTCAGTAATTTTTTTGTCGATCATCTTCCAACTCGCTCTGTCACCGCCACCGCCACCGCCACTGCCAGCATCTCTACTCCCACTTCAATGCCTGTTTATCTTTCCAAATAGGCCTACACGATAAACCGTAAGAATGGCCCGGGCTGTGACAAGTTTCATAAAGTTTACATTACCTCCCCCACCACTCCTGTGTGTGTGTGTGTGTGTGTGTGTGTGTGTGTGTGTGTGTGTGTGTGTGTGTGTGTGTGTGTGTGTGTGTGTGTGTGTGTGTGTGTGTGTGTGTGTGTGTGTGTGTGTGTGTGTGTGTGTGTGTGTGTGTGTGTGTGTGTGTGTGTGTGTGTGTGTGTGTGTGTGTGTGTGTGTGTGTGTGTGTGTGTGTGTGTGTGTGTGTGTGTGTGTGTGTGTGTGTGTGTGTGTGTGTGTGTGTGTGTGTGTGTGTGTGTGTGTGTGTGTGTGTGTGTGTGTGTGTGTGTGTGTGTGTGTGTGTGTGTGTGTGTGTGTGTGTGTGTGTGTGTGTGTGTGTGTGTGTGTGTGTGTGTGTGTGTGTGTGTGTGTGTGTGTGTGTGTGTGTGTGTGTGTGTGTGTGTGTGTGTGTGTGTGTGTGTGTGTGTGTGTGTGTGTGTGTGTGTGTGTGTGTGTGTGTGTGTGTGTGTGTGTGTGTGTGTGTGTGTGTGTGTGTGTGTGTGTGTGTGTGTGTGTGTGTGTGTGTGTGTGTGTGTGTGTGTGTGTGTGTGTGTGTGTGTGTGTGTGTGTGTGTGTGTGTGTGTGTGTGTGTGTGTGTGTGTGTGTGTGTGTGTGTGTGTGTGTGTGTGTGTGTGTGTGTGTGTGTGTGTGTGTGTGTGTGTGTGTGTGTGTGTGTGTGTGTGTGTGTGTGTGTGTGTGTGTGAGTGTGCGTGTGTGCGTGCCCGTGCGCGCGTGCGCATGGGTGTATACGTGTGTGTGCGTGCACGTGCGCGCGTGCATGGGTGTGCACGGATTTGGGTGTGTGTGCGAGCGCGTGTGTGTGTGTGCGTGCGTGCGTGTATGCGTGTGGGTGTACGCACAGTATTTATCACAGTGAATTACTAAACATGTCTGAAGAAAACTAAAATGACACATTTCTGATGAATGTTTACTGTTACGTGTACTAAGCTACAGTCTGGCATGAGAACGAAAACATTACTCATGACACATGCATTTGTAAATAATCATGTCCAAGTCACTGCACTAGGTTGACGCACACAGAACTAGCATAAGTATTCCACACCACATGCCAGCTCACATGCAGCATGTTGACACCAAAGTGAAGAGGTGAATTAAGAAAACAACCAGATATAGGAATGGCTGCCAAACAGAATCTCACATACGCTGACATACCTGATACTGACCACAAGAGAAGACACTACACCTGGGAATGAGCACAAGACAAGACACCATATACGGCACTGAACACAAGTGAGGACTCTTTATCTGGCAATGTGCATAAGAGAGAACACTTTATCTTGCACTGAGCACAAGAGAATAGTTTATCTGGCAATGAGCTCAACAAAAGGCACTTTACCTGGTAATGAGTATAAGAGAGGACACTATACCTGATACTGTACAAGAGAAGACACTATATATCATACTCTCAGGAATCTTGCCAGTGATGAGGGGAAGGGGAATAACATTTAGAAATTGCAAGAGGATGGCAATTAACGGACTATTAGAGCAGATGTGTGAAGAAGAAGGAGTTGGATTTGTGGGGATATTTTGTTGGTAAAGAAGACATGTTTATGAGAGATGGCCTCCATCTAAGCGGAAAGGGCGCAGCAGTGTTCTCCGAGAACCTTCTTCGATCGATGAATAATGGAACAGGTTGCAACTTTTTAAACTAGTTTCGTAGGGGGGGGGGGTACACAGAGAAGCCAAATACTAGAGGCATAGATAAAGATAGCAAAAAGACATCAGCAAAGAACAGCCTGGAAAGCCCTACGGAATTTGGTTATACATGTGTTTGTTTAAATGCAAGGAGCATAGTAAACAAAAGAAATGAACTAAACATTATGGTAGAAGATATTGACCCTCACATAATAGGTATAACTGAATCTTGGGCCACACCCGATATATCAGATGCCGAATTAGGAATGACAGGGTATGTAATGTTTAGGAAAGATAGATTAGGAAGAAGGGGAGGCGGAGTTATTTTATATATTAAAGAATCCATCCAAGCTTATGAAATAAAATTAGAAAAAGAAGCAGAATGTGAAGAAGCTGTCTGGTGTAACATAGTTACAGGAAACTCAACATTAACTGTTGGGTTAGTGTATCGGAGTCCAAACATAAGCATGGAAGAGAATGAAAAAATACATAACGCTATCAAAGAAGTGAGTAAACGGGACTGTATTATTATGGGGGATTTTAACCATGGGCATATACAGTGGACATCTCTACAGAGTACCGGGAGATAGGATCAAGAGTTTTTAAATTTAGTACAAGATAGTTTCCTTTCTCAACATGTGTTAGAAGCAACCAGGGGCGAGAACGTGTTAGACATAGTATTGAGCTCACAGAAGGAATTTGTTGATAATGTCAAGATATGTGAGCCACTGGGCTGTAGTGATCACAACCAGATACATTTTATCATCAAAGTAAAGGGAGAACGGAATAGAAAAATAAGGTACAGGAACAATTTTCACAAAGGAAGATATAAGGACATGAGGGAATATTTAGCAAAGATAGACTGGAATAACACACTGAAGAATAAGACAGCAACAGAATGCTGGAATATTTTAAAGAGTGAAATTGACTGCGTCGTTGACAAATTTGTCCCCTTGAAAAAACAGGGGAAACGGTCAAAGAAGAAACACTTATTGAAGGAAGCCATTAGAAAAATCAAGTACAAGCAAATGATGTGGAAGACATATAGACATACCGGAAGTGAAGAAGACTATAGCATTTATAAAGAAGCACTTAATCAAGCTACAGCTGAAATTAGAAATTCAAAGAGAAGCTACGAACAAAAAATTGCTTTTAATATAAAACATGACAGCAAGAGTTTTTATGCGTATGTTCGAAGTAAACAGAAAGTTCAGGATAAGGTCGGTCCTCTAGAAGGTAGTGATGGAAACATAATAACAGAGGGATTCTTAATGGCAGAAAACCTAAATGAGTACTTTAGTTCGGTGTTTACCAGGGAAGATATTAGTATATTACCAGTACTTGAGACTAAGTTCGAAGGGAGAGAGTTTGACTATTTAGGACAACTAATTGTAACCCCAACAATGGTAGCTATTAAAATAAGAGACATGAAGGATAATAAATCACCTGGAGTGGATGGGATTCCTCCCAAATTACTATTGGAAATTGTAGAACAAATCAGCATACCGCTTGCAACAGTGTTCAATTTGTTATTAGAGGAGGGAATAGTTCCGTTAGAATGGAAAGAAGCAAACATTATACCATTATTTAAAAAAGGTTCGAGAAACAAGTCAGAGAACTATAGACTAGTGAGTTTAACATCGGTGATTTGCAAACTATTAGAAAGACTAATTAAAGATCACCTGGTTGATTTTCTTGTTTAAAATAAATTGATAAACCCACCTCAACATGGGTTTTTAAAAGCGAGGTCATGCTTAACAAATATGTTATGTTTTTTGGAAGATGTCACAAAGTGGGTAGATGAGGGATCACCAGTAGATATAATCTACTTAGATTTAAAAAAAAGCCTTTGACAAAGTGCCACACCAAAGACTACTACTTAAACTAAAGGCCCATGGCATAGGAAATGGAATGATCAACTGGATAGAAAAATGGCTTATTGATAGAAGACAAAGAGTAGTAGTTGATGGGGAGGTTTCAAACTGGAAATCGGTTTTGAGTGGAGTACCGCAGGGATCAGTACTGGGACCTATTTTATTCTTAATATATATATCAATGATTTGGATGATGACATAACAAGCAAGGTGTTGAAGTTTGCGGACGACACAAAAGTGTCTAGGAAAATTAAAAGTGATGCAGATAGACAGCATTTACAAGATGATCTTAGTAAGTTGATAGAATGGTCTGAGAAGTGGCAAATGCTGTTTAATTTTGGAAAGTGTAAGTGCCTTCACACAGGACATGGGAATGAAGATGCACAATGTACAATGGGTGGTACTGTACTAAATACTACCTTAAAGGAAAATTCTGGTCACACAGATCACAATATGCAAATGAGCCTAAGTAAATAGGTAAGTTAAATACAGACTCATGAATTTGAGATGTCATGTTGAAAGTTTCTGTTAAAAATCTTGCGGGCTGCGGCCAACCAAGCAATTTATTCAGTGATTTTCCACTAAGTAGTCGGAAGTTTATATCTGAACTCATATTTATAATTTCTATTAATTTTACTACTAGTCCAATGTAGAGTTTAGAAGAAAAGGGAGTGATCAGTCTCGCTATATATGCCTTTAAATTAGTTGTATGAACTCAAAAAGTGTGAGGACATTTCCTATGCTGACCTCCTCAGGCGGAAAAGTGGGGGGACGCATCTCCCTCGTCCCCCACCGATCGACGCCCATGCTGTGTAGAACTTCCCAATCCAACATTTTGGCAAAGAAATTTGTCATCACTCAAATGGGGAATAAGTTACACAAAGTGCAGGAATCCGCTGCTTCTGCCGTAGGTGATAAGCATCAAGCAGCTAGGCGAGGGGTGAAAGTGCAACACAAATTTCATCATTTACAATATGCTTGATGGCTAGAGCCTATAAATAATATCAACACAAGGTTACAAACTGATAGAGCCCGGCAATGGCGCAGCCCGGCATGATGGTTATTTACTAAAGTAAGATCAAGTTGCACGGTGTAGCCAGCCAAGCACTTTATCTAGTGGATTTTCTAATGGGTTGTCGGAATTTCATATCGCGAGTTTCTAGTCTAGCTAGGCTTTTAAGAGAGAGAGAGAGAGAGAGAGAGAGAGAGAGAGAGAGAGAGAGAGAGAGAGAGAGAGAGAGAGAGAGAGAGAGAGAGAGAGAGAGAGAGAGAAGAGAGAGAGAGAGGAGTGGTGAGTCAGGCTCACAGAGTTAGATCATTAATCTTTCCCCTATAGACTAGAGTGACAAGCTGGCCTGCTGTAGTCAGTGTAGTGAAGCCGCTATGGACCACTGGCTGCCATTTACTTGCACGGCAGAAAGTGCTGTTATTCACTGGCAGGATATATAGAATAGAACTGTTGAGCAACGTAATAAATGTCAAAAAGTCTGCCAAGATGAATTTTTTAACTTGGATATGTGTCGCTGTGCACCTACCCCTATGCCTAGTTAATTAAGAGAACTCATGATTAA
>CBDHHR010000646.1:7500-13079 GCA_965263245.1 Metamycoplasmataceae bacterium
TTATAAAATTAAATCACTTACATTATTGAAACAAATAAAATTCACGAAACAAACTCGCCGGCAAGACATCATGGCGGACATGGTCACCGTCGGTGGCTACGCGTAACTCTGCGATTAAATATCCACATTGTGTATGACTAAGGTTAGTTTAGGATAAAACCGGAATCCAGATTTAGCGACTCCGCGATAAAATATCGACGTAACGCCACGATAATCTACGGCCTGCGCGTAACACCGCAGGCGATGTCGACTTTAGTTTAGCACGATTTAGATTTGTGAATTGTATTCTTCACAGCTATTTAAATGATTTAATTTTATACCTAGGGTATGTATATGTAATATGAGTTATTAGAGAGGAAGTTTCTGTAAGAGGTCGTTTTCATGATTAGATCAGAAAGTAAAACATCGTTTTGCGGCGCTGGAAAGAACAACAAAATGGCGACCGCGGTGCGATTACCCAAACGCCGTGAGGTGGCGGCACTTTTTAGCCCGTCAGATCGAATTTTAAATAAATTAAATGAAAATACTTTTTATCAGATATAATTACAAAACGATTCAAAATGAGGATACTTTTTATCAGATATTATTTAGAAAAAAAAACACGATTCAAAATTAAACTTATACTGAAACGTGTCACACATAAAATAAACAGAATAAATAATTTTGTTGTTAATGTTATCTCATTTTTTTCTACTTTTTATTTTGTGTATTTTAGTACTTAGTGGTTGTAAGCGCCCCCTAGTGTTGATGTTAGTCGTTATAAACACCCCCTAGTGTTGAATGTTGCAAACCCCTCACGAGAGACCACCCCTCTTTTAAGACCGCCCCACTCTGATTTGGGGGGCGGTCTTAAATGAGGGGTTCCACTGTGTGTATATATATATATATATATATATATATATATATATATATATATATATATATATATATATATATATATATATATATATATATGGCAAAACTGCAAAAAGATTGTCTCACGACACGCTTGATACGTTAAAAAGAGGAACCAATAGTTGAGTTTTATTATACGAAATTAGAAGAACTAAACCTTTGCGTGGAGGGGACGTTGGCGTTGATTATCGATACATACATAAATAATACACACATACATATACTACATAAATACATACATACATACATACGTACATACATATGTACAGTGTGTGATACATTATTCAATAAAGGTTTGTTATATAACACTAATTAACACATTATATTAAAAAAGTTATATATACTTACCGTGTATATCGTTATGTATCACCAATTAACATTATAATATATTAAAACGTTATATATACCTGTATGTACTGTACGTTCATTGCCTACAGTGGCGTTATCAGAACGTCGTTCCTTCTCGACTACGAAAGGACATCGTCATATGACTTCATTGTTGTGGCGAAAACCGGAAGTTACGTGAGTGCCAATAACGATGTATTGCGTACCGTTTTTGACGTTTAAAAATTGCCACAACACGATCTGTTGATGTTTTGAAACGTTTTTTCATATAATTGCTAAATCGTTTTTAACTATCATGACAAACTGACCACCACAATCACTATATGTTACACTTACCTGTTTTAATCAACACTTTGTCATAAATAGGCTACACTCGGCCAGAAACAAAATCAATTAATACATAACGTTTAACAATATTATTTATACGTAGGATAAGCTTATACAATACAGACATTTTAAATATAGAAATGTCCAACAAGAATAACTTAATTAATCAATAAAAACGACTGAACATGTCCTTCCAGAAGGGTTGCAAAACATTGCAACATTTATTTAATATTCTTCGCAAGTGCGTCTTTATTTCATATAAAAATTGCATTTTACAGTATGAGTGCGAATCAATTTGATTATACACCAAGATAAACTTATAAACCTTTGTAAACAACCTTAAAACAATTATTTCATGAGTACATAACCATGTAATGGTATGTATAGACGTGTAGTGGTGTGAATGTGGCCGTCCAGTGGAGTGGGTGTAGACGTGTAAGTATGTGTATGTAGTCGTGTAGTGGTGTAAATACACAAATGTTGTGAATTGAGTACAAACATATAGTGGTGTGAGTTAGACGTGTAATTGTGTGAGTGTAGACGTGCAATTGTGTGAGTGTAGAAGTGTAATGGTGTGAGTGTAGACGTGTAATGGTGTGAGTGTAGACGTGTAATGGTGTGAGTGTAGACGTGTAATTGTGTGAGTGTAGACGTGTAATGGTGTGAGTGTAGACGTGTAATGGTGTGAGTGTAGACGTGTAATGGTGTGAGTGTAGACATGTAATGGTGTGGGTGTAGACGTGTAATGGTGGGAGTGTAGACGTGTAATGGTGTGAGTGTATAGACGTGTAATGGTGTGAGTGTAGGCGTGTAATGGTGTGAGTGTAGACGTGCAATGGTGTGGGTGTAGATGTGTAATGATGTGAGTGTAGACGTGTAATGGTGTGAGTGTCGAAATGTAATTGCGTGAATGTAGACGTGTAATGGTGTGAGTGTAGACGTGTAATGGTGTGAGTGTAGAAGTGTAATTGTGTGAGTGTAGACGTGTAATGGTGTGAGTGTAGACGTGTAATGGTGTAAGTACAACAATGTAGTGAAGTGATTACAAACATGTAGTGGTGTCAGTGTAGACGTGTAGTGATGTGTGTGCAAAGGTGTAGGGGAGTGTATGTGTAAACGTGTAATTGAGTGAATGTAGACATGTTGTGGTGTGATGACAGACGTACAGTGGCGTACGTTGACACGTCACATTGTACTAGTGCAGACGTACGCTAGAGTAAGCGCAGACGTGTAGTAGCGTTATTGTAGACGAGTAATGGTGTTAGTGTAAACGGTGTGAGTGTATAGACGTGTAATGGTGTGAGTGTAGACATGCAATGGTGTGGGTGTAGATGTGTAATGGTGTGAGTGTATAGACGTGTAATGGTGTGAGTGTAGACGTGTAATGGTGTGAGTGTAGACGTGTAATGGTGTAAGTACAACAATGTAGTGAAGTGATTACAAACATGTAGTGGTGTCAGTGTCAGTGTAGACGTGATGTGTGTGCAAAGGTGTAGGGGAGTGTATGTGTAAACGTGTAATTGAGTGAATGTAGACATGTTGTGGTGTGATGACAGACGTACAGTGGCGTACGTTGACACGTCACATTGTACTAGTGCAGACGTACGCTAGAGTAAGCGCAGACGTGTAGTAGCGTTATTGTAGACGAGTAATGGTGTTAGTGTAAACGGGTAGTGGTGTGCGTAATACATATATTGGAGTGAGTGTAAACGTGTAGTAGTGTAAGTGTAGATGTGTAGTGGTGTAAGTGTAGGCGTGTAGTGGTGTGGGTGTAGGCGTGTAGTGGCGTGGGTGTAGGCGTGTAGTGGTGTGGGTGTAGCCGTGTATTGGTGTGGGTGTACACGTGTAGTGGTGTGGGTGTAGGCGTGTAGTGGCGTGGGTGTAGGCGTGTAGTGGTGTGGGTGTAGGCGTGTAGTGGCGTGGGTGTAGGCGTGTAGTGGTGTGGGTGTAGGCGTGTAGTGGTGTGGGTGTAGGCGTGTATTGGTGTGGGTGTAGGCGTGTAGTGGTGTGGGTGTAGTGGTGTGGGTGTAGGCGTGTAGTGGTGTGGGTGTAGGCGTGTAGTGGTGTGGGTGTAGGCGTGTAGTGGTATGGGTGTAGGCGTGTAGTGGTTTGGGTGTAGGCGTGTAGTGGCGTGGGTGTAGACGTGTAGTGGTGTGGGTGTAGGCGTGTAGTGGATTGGGTGTAGACATGTAGTGGTGTGGGTGTAGGCGTGTAGTGGTGTGGGTGTAGGCGAATAGTAGCGTGGGTGTAGACGTGTAGTGGTGTGGGTGTAGACGTGTAGTAGCGTGGGTGTATACGTGTAGTGGTGTGAGGGTAAACGTGACGGCCTACGTATTAGAATAAGCACACGTGTGCCTGACACACAGTATTTACAGTTTCATTGTGCTCTCATCTACCTCTAGAAAAGCCCGATCAACTTGAAAATTGCCGTTGTCAATGTGAACGACAACAACCCAATCTTCTCGCAGTCCTACTACACCTTCTCTTCGGTTCCAGCCAACACTCAAATCGACCAAGTCTCGGTGCGTTGTTATTTGACGTAGTGACCTTGTCATCACTAGCTTGACTACAGTGCCAGCAACAACTACATCATGGTGATAAATGATGAACATTATTTCACGATTGTAAAGACGATAATTGCCACACTTGAAATGTTGATGGCGATAGCGGTGCAGACGATGACGTTGGTGATGACAGCGACGGCGAGGATGACTACGACGATGATGAAGATGTTTGTTGTGTTGACTTTCGTGGTGATGATGTGTAGTTGTGGTGGTTATGCTGTTGATGGTAATGATGATGATGACACAAGGCCTTTTCTTGTTCCGTTATCCAACGTCGCCTTGGTCTTGAATGCAGGTGACAGACCGTGATGGCGACATCAATTTCACATTCTCCATACTCGGCGGTGAAAAGTAAGTTTATCACTGGTCATGAATTCAGTCTTTCCACCGTTTTCCGATCAGTCGAGATACGGCGTAAATTACTAGTATAGTCCTGAAAGTGCATCAGAACTGTTTGAATGGTACTTGAATGATCCTAAGGGTATTATGGCCAAGGGTACTTGAATGGTATCTGAATGGTTTTCTGACTGATATTTTGAATGGTATTTTGCATTCTTTGAACCGTTCAGTGGTATTGAATGGTATTTTAACTTACCGTTGAGAGTACCACTGAGTCCTGCTGAACTATCATTGATACTGAATGGTATTCAATGGTAATCAGTGGTATACCATTGGCTCTTTTTTGTAAGGGACGTATTACAAAATAGTTTGTATGTCGTCAAAATCATGAATACAAATTTTATTAATAAATGGACAGACACACTATTTGTGCAGTTGCTTACAATTGTTATATTATATTTATAACTGCGAAGAGCACTTACTACCAAATAAATTTATAACCTATACAATTAACATAGACATGCGCTTTGCAATAGGCCAACAATATATGCATGGAATTTAGTGGCTATGATTGTGATGACTTCTGTGACAGTGACACTAAGTCTTAATGCGAGCCACATGCCCCTATGTGTTATATCATTTATAGTTTGATTACAGTAGTTAGTGGTTTAAAATAGTATATACGTTTTTGACGAATTATAATTGTTTTATTATAATTACAGTACGCGTATTTTTACATTATTTGTGAACATATTAATTATATTTATTGTATTAAATATATTAATATTACGTTCTAGGGTCTCATGTTCTTGTTATTGTTCTTGTTTTTACACTACTACCTTTTATAAATACTATAGGGCATCCGAGGGGTGCAGCTAACGTCACCTCATACACCATAGCAAAATGCATACAAAATCAAATATATGTATAGATTCAGACGGTGGACGGAAATAGAGTCACAGGACCAACGTGAGAGAAATAATGTCACTGTTTTGCCTAGCAAAATATCACAGAAAATAAAGTCACAAAATAACGTTATTCAAACACTATCTAATGAATACAAATGTTTGGTTTTGCACTCAAGTGGCAGTGGTGGTCATTCTTATTCTT
>CBDHHR010000647.1:2500-9556 GCA_965263245.1 Metamycoplasmataceae bacterium
CTACATCAACCGCTATTATATCATTATCTCGTTATTTGGCTATGTTCAGAATCCTGTTAGTTGAACACCAAACGTTAATAAATAATTACACACATGCATGCTCGCATATAAACACATGCACGCAAGCGAATATAAGAAACATACATACACTGTTGTACATATACACATACACACACGCACGCACGCACTCAAACACACACACACACACACACGGACACACATACACGTACGCGCGCGCTCATGCACACGCACACACACGTACACACACACGTACACACACACGTACACACACACGTACACACACACGTACACACACACGTACACACACGTACACACACACACACACACACACACACACACACACACACACACACACACACACACACGAAACACCACCCACCTACCGCATATTGATACACTGTTGTGCCTACCTGCCCGCCCGCCCGCCCGCCCGCCCGCCCGCCCGCCCGCCCGCCCGCCCGCCCGCACTCCCGCCCGCCCGCCCGCCCGCCCGCACGCACGCACGCACGCACGCACGCACGCACGCACGCACGCACGCACACACGCACACACACACACACACACACACACACACACACACACACACACACACACACACACCTGTCCGAGACTCCGCAATACGGCCGGCTTTGCGATCTTCCGTGCCCCGAAGATCTGCACGTTGAACGCTCCGAGGAGAAGCGACGGTTGTCGCTGCGAGTGCCGCTCCCGGTGCACCTCCGCGGCGCCCCATGCCGCAGTCAGCAGCACCAGCAGCGTCAATAGTCGTCCTCTCGTACCCATTTCGACCGACTAAAATGATGATCGTATTCTTCGCTGCCGTGTAATTACGCCTATTCCTGCTGACTCAACGTCGAGTTCGCCTCGGTGCAGCTATAGTTTTAACCAACACGACCAGTTGGCAGGCCACGTCAACCTGATAAAAAGACCGCTGCAAAGCTGCTGGACTGGGCGCCATAGAAGTAGTTATATATACTCTTACATAGATCGTGACGTCAATACCGTAACCTAGACAACAACACTAAGGCCTTGCTATAATGTGGTGCGCCAGCTAATTTAGAAATACGACAAGTAGTTTGCTCAACGCATGGTGAACTTCGCAAATTGAGCACATTTGAAAGATTTGTGGACAAGACGTTATTTCTGTTGGGTCATTCGATGACGCGATTGCCTCTGAATGTGGAATGCCTAGAGCTAGTGTCATTAATTTAGCCACGCCCACGTGCGGTCTCTCGGGGAAGGATCAAACAAACCATTGTGTGCGATCAACACTTTATATCGCTTGAATGTTAATCAGATCCGACGTAAACACTTTCCCAAGTCACTTTCGCCAACACCCTTGTTTGCATTAGCGTTCCTGTGTAGTGTCACCACTCCGGTAGTGCACGCGATCCATTCAGTGGTCTAATCAGTTACCGGGTATGTTTATTGTTATTACAACAGTAACGGACATCAAATTTAGTAATTATTTCAATCGAATTTTCCAAGACGTAGGTTCCACACTCTGAGCGGCTAATTTCCAACAGCCTTGAATCCCGGGGCGGCTCGTTTCAAAGTTCGCTATACAATATCATCAGCGTACATGTACATACAACTACTTATGGATTTACTTGTTTATTGGCATCCGAACATAATATGTTCATCCCCAAAATGGCACATGAAACTACGCCGTCGAGACTGCTGTACGTGTTGACGTCTGTTAGCGCCGCAGTGAAAACAACACGTTTTCCTTGTCACCTTCCACCGTGGATACACGGTACGTCTAACATATGGAACAAATTTACCAGGCCCTAACATGACCCGTAAAGGGTAATAATATGTGCTTACGTAATCATGCAAGGGCTCAGCCGCCAGCGAGGAACACGTAAATGCATAAACATTACAGCTTACTGACGTAAGTCAACAAAAAATGGTTTGCCATGCTAGCATTCGGCAGGAGCTAGCATCGCGCGCGTAGATGTCATTCCCCGAGGGGTGTCCCCAACAGAAATGGCATAATGCATGTTGTTTGAATTTCTGTGACGACTTGTGTAGTGTTGAGTGAGTATTTATGCAGCATGGTATCAGAGCTGTCAAACGTGACAGCTGTCAGTCAGTGTTTTTCTGAGTATACAAACAGGTGTCATTTTGATTGGTGTCATCCAGGCAAATTGGTGTCTGTTTCTAGCAGAAATGAAGAGATGTTAGGTTAGAGATTTGAATGTTGAAAGTTGTATTATTAGAATGTCACGAATTTTATACAGCACTCGGAAATATAAAGGCTAATAAATATTTGAAAATATGTATATAAAAAAGTTATAATTGCTGCCTACGGGAAACTGGTCGTACGTCTAATACGTCGACATATGCACAATTTTAGAACGCTGTACCACACAAAATAAAATGCCCAGATACACGTGTCGAAATCACAATAGTTGCATTTAAGAGACCCATTATTGTTATTCGTCATTAAAACACACACGCACTGAATGCAATTTCACATGAAAGTATATCTGGAAGTACGTTTTAATGTTACAGTTGCATACACTTGGAGCACACTACAAAATATGAGCAACTTGACAATGCAGTCCTTTAGATAACTGTATGCCATTCCCCGACGATAACTGTGCGTAGGTATTGGGAATGTTAATGTTATAATATCACAAGGGCAACACGTTCACGCAAACATTTTACAATTTAGACAGCAGTGCGAAGACACGTGTTCTTTTTGTTGTTTTAAGGCCTAAAGGGGCGCGAAACACGATCGCTATAAGACATTCCCGTGTATAACAAGTTTGCTTCTATATCGTATAAGACCAAACAAGAGGGTGACAAAAACACTTCCATAGTTTCTGATCTAACAGCCCGCTGCTGCAGTGGCCGAGAAAGCAATTGACCTCTTGTATACAATCGTCCCGAACAAATAAGCGAAATCAGTCATTACGAGTGACGCAATTATACGACCGTTCAGTGTAGATAACAATCATGTCAAGTGCAGAAAGTTCAGATGAATTAAACGGCACTTATCGGGCTGATAAATGGCAGTAGATCCAATTGATTAATGAGTGTATAGCTGTATATAAATTGTCTCATGTAATAATGACCCAACATTACCAATGATCGTAATGATAATAAAGCCAGTGACGTAATTTATTTACATTCCTATTAGTCTTCAAAAACACACATTAAGACAATACTATTTTGAAGCTGTGTACGAGTTATGTACGTACATTCAAAACAACACACCATATTGTCTGAAATACTCAAATAAACGTGCAACAACAGCAACACAAATGACACATTTTAACCAAGATCAAACATCTTAATTACTTATACTACAAGCAAGTTTTATTGACAATTATGTACAGAAGATATAAGTTAACTGGTCACTGAAGACGTGTCCAAACATTTGAGAAAATCCGTTCCCGTTGCATTACTGTCACGTGACTTCCTGTTCACGTTATACATTCCTGAATTCTGACATCTGACTGCGACTGTGTCAGCCTCTATGATTGGTTTCCGGTAACATCGACACGGGAAATGACGTACTTGCCGAGAGTGACGCCATGCAGTAGACGTAGGTGTCGCTTCAGACTCGTGCTCTGTGTGAAGCGGACCGCGCAGATGTTGCACCTACCGGCGAGAATTATTTCATAAGTACATGGTTTATAACATACACACGCAGGTTAGAACGGTATCCCGGAAAAAACCCACGTACATTTGATAATTCAAAAGTGTTAAAGTAACAACTGTTTTATTATTATCCAATCAATTTACCAAATGACGAGGTACTGCGATTGACCGAAATTATTGTATTTAATATTAGTGTATTTGTAATACATTAATGCATATTGAAACTGTTTAATGTAAGTACATTGATTTGCCATTTATAAAAAAAAACATGACGTAGAACAATAGAACACGGTTTAATGATGTCACCCACGACTGTTTTGTTTACTTCCTGATGGACTAACCCGAACTCAGACAGTTCGTGATAAGAGGAAAACCAACGTAGCGGTCAACGGATAGCTATTAGTATCTACAACACTAGCTCCAACTCTAACTATTTATAAGTATAACCTTCAGAAATTATACAAATATAACACAAACGCCATCGTACAAAATAGCCAATATTGGCTTCTTGCGACATATCCGGTTCAGATTCAGATTCACTGACGTAATCTGGGAGCTGAGTAGAACGCAGGATAGATATTATCAGGTGTCGCCACCTGCTGGAATATGGGTGGGACCAGAAGTAACGCTGCACGTGTAGCCATTAGCCATACGCCACACAGCAGCAGACACAACTACCAAAATGTACACAACTTTGCAGGTGAATCAGACAATATATTGCCGTTTTCGAAGCGCATACAATAAACAATTTAAGCCTGTGTCTGTCGGTGGTATTCAGAATTGGCAAGGTCCTGTGTACTTCACACAGGCGGTTGGACCGGAAGGCCTAGCAGCACTTCCATGACACGTCATACGGTCCAAGTTAGCTCAACTTCCCATTTGCATGGATTGTCACTTGCCATTGGGGGCCGTCTTGTACAGTGGAACTTAGGTATTGGGACACCTCAGTGGTTGGGTCACCTCACAACTAGGGTCACACTGGGTCAATCCCAAATAATGCCCACAGTAAAGAATTTAACATTTTGTTCCAGCAAAAGTCACCTCGCTATTCACTAATAGGGTCAGTACGTGAGCTCAAAATACCCACAGATGAACTGACCAATTAGGGTCGGTCACAACCAAGCAGCTACCCATCAGATTACATAACCCTGCTGTCCTTTTGTCAATCTCAGATGCACTGATAACAGTGCCAACAGTGATTATATAGAAGCCATGCTACTGGCCAGTTTGCAGAACAGCCAGTAAACTAAAGCAATGGAGGCAACACTTACGCTGCTCTGACATTTGAGCTAATTCGAATTCATGAATTCAAATCAAGACTGGATGACTTCCCAGATAAACTTGACTACTTGGTCAATTTTCAATCATCGTAACAATATGGGTTCCATTAATTAGGAGTGCTTATTTAGCCAAGCTCCTTGTTGATCTCAGTTGGAGCGATAGGTAAAGTTAGGGAAACACTTTGTGACAAAACAACCAAAAGACTTATTTCAGTAGTACGAAGTCAGGGGTCTGGATGTAGTCTACCAGCATGCTGCCGCGATTAACCCAAGAATCCACATCCACTACTACTATAGGCTAAGTGCTAAGAAACTCTCCTGGGAGGGGAGAACAAAACACTAGGAAGAAATATCATAGCAGTGCAATAAATATTCCAGTGCTTCGATGAGATACATTTCTTTTTTTCTTTGCATAAATAAATTTATTTATGCATACATTTATGTATATCATTTGTTGTTTATATCATGTTCAGTTTAGTACCTATTTCTGGATGGTATATCATAACTTGTGTACTTGTTTTTCATAAATGCTAACTATGGTACACATGTATAAAGTGTAGAGAGAACGTGGTGTAATATGAGTTATTAAAATATGTGTATATATATATCTATAGTTTTCTATACCCAGGTATACAATTTTTGTAGTAAGTCCCAACACTATGTGTACAATAGTTAGCATAGTTTGCATTTTGATATAAAACTGTTTGCTAAATGTGTATTCCGATGATGCTTCAAGTTATTGTGTCCACAATTTGGGTTATCTCTCCATTAGGGTCACATTTCCCCTGTCCCACAGGTTACCTTAATCCTGAGGCTTCACTGTAGTGTACTTATCCTACATCTGCACATTGATATTGCAATTGTTCAATACTTTAGAATGTATCTCAACACAAGGCTAGGTGCAATAACGTAAAATCGATTAAATTAAATCACCTCTTGCCTGTCGTTTTACACTTATAAAATAAAATTGTCAACTGTGGTATGTATTCAATTACAGTTGCAGATAATTGGTCACTGTCAGTGTCCCAGTCACACGTCAGTTATAATGTAGAGTTGAAGAACACATCGTGTGAATTTAAATGAAATTGGTACTAACATGCCATTTTTACCCCAAGAAGGGGACTCCAACTACAAGAACAGCGACAATCTTCTTGTGAAGTAAAAATGAGGAATCATCAGAAAGGTTCCTCCCAAAACATTGATCACTTTCCTAGTGTTAGAAATGTGTAGGATTCACCAGTAAGTGACATAAATTTTGAACTATCCTTGAGTTAGTTACTTATTTCATGGAGGGCTTATTTCCATCCTCCAATAAACTCAAGCCACACAGTTTCACAACCGACACAGGTGCCAATTTGTAGCCAGGCTAAACAACAAATGGGTAGTGAGTAGTAACAGGGGGAAACATATTGTCATATTTTATCTAGAGCAACATCCATCCATCATTTGGAAGGATATGAATTTCACTGGACTGGGTAAATAAATTAGGAGCAAAAATTGGTCTTCAGCAATTATACATATTGTCAATTATGCTTTGAAAATGGGTATCCAGCATGCGTTTCTTGTTTATTGCAGGACATAATACACATCTCGACTTGTTTGTATGTAAGTGAGTTAACACGCAAGTGTGTTGACCACACAATATTTGGCCATAATGGCTTGAAGCTAGGTATTGTACGAGTCACTCCTTTAGCAATAGTAATGGTCACTTCCAGGTTCCACCACAGTCAGCCATTTGTTGAGTGTTTGACATTAGATCATAACCTAAGTCTACTCAATGACAGTGCAACCAGCTCATTGCTGTAAGAAGACTTGATGTGCTATGTTGTGTACATTGCCTCTACAGATATGCTAAAATTGAATAAATTGAAACTGTACTATAAGTATGTGCACACGACATTATCAGTATATTTGCAAAACTTACCATTTATATTAAATAAAACAGTCCACACCTTTAACACATGGATACATGACAATATTCATACAAATAGGGCTAAGCATGACTTTGCCAAACGATGCATTAGCCACGATATCCCTTTACTAATAAATAATACTACATTTAACATTAAAAAAATACAATGCACTGTTTATGAGGATTTATTAGTTATGCAAAAGATAATTTTCTACAAAAGTACAAAACACT
>CBDHHR010000649.1:0-3766 GCA_965263245.1 Metamycoplasmataceae bacterium
CCGGCAAAATGTTCCACTACTTCTGCTTGTAATAATCCTTCGGACAATATAACTGAAATACGCTATTTCGGGACAGTTCGATTATTACGACCAAAACAAAACAAAGTCCTATATATTAACATGGAGTATATGGACCTCCTGTCCCCAACTGCCCCCAGCCTCGTTTTCGCGCCCTATTGGTCTCATGAAACCGGCCGTAAGCTGCATTGACTATTCGTTGTTGGCTGCGACCAGTACTAGACCGCGTAATTGCGCGTAAAGTTACACGGCTTTATGAAACTGGGCCCTGGGTGATAGAATTTGTGAGCCTCGCCACGGTCAAGAAATGGGTCGACACACGTGGTACACTTGTACGCTGCACGTAGGTCCGACTTCGATTGGCCTACTCGGGTTACTCGCGTAACTCTAACTTGGTATCCGGTTTATGGCAATTTACACTGCGCACGTAGCACTACGAGAGTAATCCAACTGAACAGCGATGATTGTGATCACGGAGATCAACCCTTCTATAAATAAATTAAATAAAGTAATAAGTTGTTCAGTGTGTAAATGGTGATGTTCATCTTCTTGGTCTTAAACAATAATACATAGAATAAATAATTATTGCACATTTAAATAATTATGTCGTGTAGTAATATTTAATTAAGTTCCCAATTGACTGTCACTGCTAATGACGCTAGTTACTCGAATGAATCCTCTCCAAACCGCGATTGCCTCGGGTAGCGGCCTTGAAGATTCACCTTGTTTATCTATGCCAAGAAGGGTTACGTGAACAAGTGATCATGGGTGTTCAATTGACACTCGTGTTACTTGGGTTACATGTGTAGCTCAATCGAAGTCGGCCTAGTTGACCCGGTGGTGGCTTCTCGGTGGCGATGTTCGCGCAATCCCATATTGTATTGTAGGACGTATTTATAGTATACTGTCCAATAATACGGTCTCACACTGAACCGGACCATCTGTAAACGTGCTTGCACTATATTCCACCCAACCATACAGTCGCCAACTGGGCGTTACGATTTTACTATTTTCTGTATTTCGTCTGTGTCCCCTTTTGTGGTGTAGCGTGACAACCGTGGGCTGTGTGTATCACGTGACCATCGACTGTGTAATGTGTGTTGTGTCATTATCTAGCTACAATTCGAGATTAATTGTGTTTAGGAGTCTAGTGCTCCCGATGGTTCACGTTTCACGCCAATCAGAGAGAATATGTTGCTAGTGGTACCTTTCTTGCATGCTACTTTTGTAAGGAGGCGGCTCCGTTAGGCCCCTCCACTCCGCCTGATATATCACATTGCGAATAGCTGGTTATGTAGATGAATTATATCATAAATTGTGTTAGTGTTCTTGGTAAGTTCATCTTTTTATTAAAAAAATTTTAATCACAATTCTAGTAAATATAGATCTATTGGGTAATTTATTTTATACTTACAAAAATTGTAAATAATTGTTCATTAAAATATTTTTTTCTAATTGTTCAATATGATTTTAATTACGATATAATGCCACTAAACATTAGCACGTGACACAGCCCATGGTCGTCACAAACTATACCACAAACGGGAACACAGACAACATACAGAAATGAGTAAAACCTTGACGCGCAGATTTTTATTGTTCATATTATTATACAGTTCACGACTGTATGATTTGGTGGACCATAGTGCAAGCACGTTTACAAATTGGCCGGTTCAGTGTAATACAGCACGACGATCGACGATTATCTGTCACAACTCATCTGTTTCGTCGTCATGACTGCGCCGCGATTGTTCCGCTCGACTGATTTTGAAGAAAAGCTTATCGTTGTTCTGACCTTTCCGTCGTGATAATTACGGGGTAGGTTCACCAATACATGGCCCCACTCTCCAAACTGATTTCTATCAAACTGGGACATGTACACACGAGTCACGTTGGCATACTTCTGACTCCTAAAACCCATTGCCAAATGTAGGTCACGTGAGTCTCGTCTGCAGCCAGATCGTTTTAAGGTTATTTTGCCATTTTCATTAATGATCCGGTCGTCAACTACTCGAACGAGCCATGTGTCATTTCGCAAAGGCAGCAACTTCCGTTGTAAGTGATGTAGGTTTTCACCCAACATAAACTCATCTAGAAGGCGATAATTATTACGCATAAACATTATTATTTTAAAATAGTTTGACGTTAGAAAGGCTTACGAACAACTAGGTAGGGTCCAGTTGTGTATGATCTGGCTAAATATCGCTCCAAACGGATTGAAAATGAGAGCTATTTAGTTATAGTTATTTCCAGCATTCAACAGGGCTGGGACTTCTGACTTCTAAATTCAAATGCATTAAATTAGATTCAATATATGTACATTTGGAAGCAGGAGCTAACTGGTATAACGGCAATCGAAGCTGGTATGACAACAAGATAGTAGGTAACATGAATGCAAATCGAGTTACATATGACCACCATTGATTAAACACAACTTGAGAGCCAGCAAGATACATGTACCATATGTGCAAAAAATGTGTTCTACTCCGTAAATGTTTAGGGTTCACATAAGTAACGATATTACATTTGCTACGCTGGTTGAGAGCAGTAGATACCGTGGGCAAATATATATCAATTTAATATATGGTCACTACCAGAGGTAGATTGGAACCGGCTAGAAGCTAACATAACCCAAGAGACATCTAGGTAAACAGAATAGATGTCAAGGTAAAATCTAGCTGAATAGGCTTAGTTTACGAAAGTGCAGTAGAGACCATGGCAGTAGGGGACATGGACAATGTACTGTGTTCTGATTCATATATATTGTAGCACGTACTGGATTTATTCCTCTCATCAGTATTTAACTGTTACACGGGACAGCACAATCAGTGTGTGACACTCACATACACACTGCAACAAGGCGACACTTTCCAACATCTGCAGTCGAAATTCCAAATACAAAAAACTACGAAATATATATAAAGCGATGGAAAAGATAATACATAGATGTACACAATTATAGCCCAATACAAGTAAGCTCACGTAGTCACATTACGGCAACAAGTATACATACATCATACATACATACATACAAAATACATGCATGCATGCATACATACATACATACATACATACATACATACATACATACATACATACATACATACATACATACATACATACATACATACATACATACATACATACATACATACATCATACATACATACATACATACATACATACATACATACATACATACATACATACATACATACATATATACATACATCATACATACATACATACATACATACATACATACATACATACATACATACATACATAAATACATACATACATACATACATACATACATACATACCTACATGCATGCATACATACATACATACATACATACATACATACATACATACATACATACATACATACATACATACATACATACATACATACATACACACACACATACATACATACATACATACATACATACATACATACATACATACATACATACATACATACATACATACATACACACATACTTACATACATACATACATATATACACACATACATACATACATACATACATACATACATACATACATACATACATACATACATACTTACTTACATACATACATACATACATACATACATACATACATACATACATACATACATACATACATACATACATACATACATACATACATACATACATGCATGCATACATATAGCCATACATACATACAGACATACATACAGACATATATACATG
>CBDHHR010000650.1:5000-8576 GCA_965263245.1 Metamycoplasmataceae bacterium
AGTGTACATCATGGACACTGGTTAGTGTACATCATGGACACTGGTTAGTGTACAACAGGGACACTGGTTAGTGTACATCATGGACACTGGTTAGTGTACAACAGGGACACTGGTTAGTGTACATCATGGACACTGTGGTTAGTGTACATCATGGACACTGGTTAGTGTACATCATGGACACTGGTTAGTGTACATCATGGACACTGTGGTTAGTGTACATCATGGACACTGTGGTTAGTGTACACCATGGACACTGGTTAGTGTACATCATGGACACTGGTTAGTGTACATCATGGACACTGTGGTTAGTGTACATCATGGACACTGTGGTTAGTGTACACCATGGACACTGGTTAGTGTACATCATGGACACTGGTTAGTGTACATCATGGACACTGTGGTTAGTGTACATCATGGACACTGTGGTTAGTGTACACCGTGGACACTGGTTAGTGTACACCGTGGACACTGTGGTTAGTGTACATCATGGACACTGGTTAGTGTACATCATGGACACTGTGGTTAGTGTACATCATGGACACTGTGGTTAGTGTACATCATGGACACTGGTTAGTGTACATCATGGACACTGTGGTTAGTGTACATCATGGACACTGTGGTTAGTGTACATCATGGACAATGTGGTTAGTGTACATCATGGACACTGTGGTTAGTGTACATCATGGACACTGGTTAGTGTACACCGTGGACACTGTGGTTAGTGTGAATCATGGACACTGTGGTTAGTGTACATCATGGACACTGGTTAGTGTACACCGTGGACACTGGTTAGTGTACACCGTGGACACTGTGGTTAGTGTACATCATGGACACTGGTTAGTGTACACCGTGGACACTGTGGTTAGTGTGAATCATGGACACTGTGGTTAGTGTACATCATGGACACTGGTTAGTGTACACCGTGGACACTGGTTAGTGTACACCGTGGACACTGTGGTTAGTGTACATCATGGACACTGGTTAGTGTACACCGTGGACACTGTGGTTAGTGTACATCATGGACAGTAAGGTTACGTCAATTATATTCGTAGTCCCAATACTCCTAAATGTCATGAAGACACAGTCGACACTGCGGTTAGTATACATCAATATATACCTTATTACTGTTTTATATTTTCTTTCTCTGACTCAGATTTAGTCATAATTTTATATGTTCAAATTATAGGCCAATTATAGTTTTATTAACCTATATTATTTTATTTTTTTCCTATTTTACCAGATATTCCAGTTAGTAACAATTTCCTATATAGTTATAATTTCATATACTATAGTTTTACTAATATACTTTAATTAATTCTGTTATCACTCGTAATGCTTTTATTGTACTTTTCAACCGCTGTGGCTGCCACAGAGAATATACTTCAGTATTATTTATTATTTATAATTCATGGTCCAAATACTCGTATATGTAAATTTTGTCTGGATATCGGAGCGCTGTGGCACAGAGGCTAGAGGTTCGGACTGTCGCTGTGAGAACCAGGCTTCGAATCCTGTACTGCCATAGTTTGTTTTACTCAACATTCGCCCAGTTCACTCAGCTGTATGAATGAGTACCTGGCTACAGACAGTGGTGTACCTACCGGAAACGTTGAGTCTGCACGCAGTCTGCGCGTCTCCGTTAACGTTGTGGGCTTCTAGTCTGTAGCGACCAGCGTCCATGTTCTCCGTCCTCCTGATGGTGAGAGTGGCGACGTTCTGGTCATACTCCAACTTGTACTTGTCCGTGTTGCGCAACTCCTTCGCATCCTTGAACCTGTCGACGGGAGATAATGGGGAGTCAACTCTCGTCGTACACGTTAGCACGACGCTGTAGGTTACGTAGCGGTAACAACACGCTATGTATCGTACGTGTCAATTAGAAACCAGGCCAGGGTGTGTGTGTGTTTGTGTGTATGTATGTATATGTGTGTGTGTGTGTGTGTGTGTGTGTGTGTGTGTGTGTGTGTGTGTGTGTGTGTGTGTGTGTGTGTGTGTGTGTGTGTGTGTGTGTGTGTGTGTGTGTGTGTGTGTGTGTGTGTGTGTATGTATATATATATATATATATATATATATATATATATATATATATATATATATATATATATCACAGAATATGAGCTCACATAGACTGACACAAATAAACAGACTATTGAAGTAAACAGTATGGTATCTTCTTCAGTAATGACTCCACGTTCTGCAGCTATGTGATGGCAATGTGACTCACCACTTGAGAGCGGCTGCAGGTTTGCCTACGCTGATGTCACACTCCAGTTTCGTCGGTTTTCCGGCTGTCGCCGTGCTGTCGTGCAGTGGAGAAAAGATGACCGGGGCATCTCCAGCTGTAACGAGAGACAAGAAACCTTTTCACAGATCACGTGAGACGATTACCGTCAGACGGCAATACATGTGCTCGGTAAAACGAGTTGGCCCAAGATAATTAACGAAAGCACTGCTGCTCTATTCACCAGCAGGAAGGTACACATTCAGACGGTGACACATTTACAATTAATGAAACATTTGAATTGATATAATTATGACATCTACCAATGCAATAGTAGGCCGTTGCGTTACAATGTCATGCCATGTTATAACATGCAGGCTCATCATATTAATATTACCACTAGTTTAAATTAAGTAAAAGGACCTTGCACAACTCTATCTCAAAGTTTTACATAGTGCATAGGCCCTGCGATTCACTCGCATTAGTAATCGACCGAGAAGCGTACGCGCACCTGTCGGATCTTCGGTGGTGATCGGCAGCGAGGCGTCAGAGAAGGCTCCTACGCCTGCCCTGTTGGCTGCGGCCACCCGGAATTCGTACTCGCGTCCTCGGTGCAGCCCCGTCACCTTGTACCGGGCGTCTGGCGTCTTCTCGCCGATGTTGGCCCGCGCCCACTTGAACGTCCCCGTCTCCCGGTACTCGACGACGTAGTTGCTCACCTCGTCTCCTCCGTCCCTCACGGGTGGCGTCCAGCGGAGGTTACACGACCTCTTGGTGATGTCCGACAACTCGGGCACGCCAGGCGGACCGGGTTTATCCCACGGGTCCTTGGCAATGAAGGACGGGGTGGGTGCGCTCGCCTCGCTAACGCCGGCTGTGTTCTCGGCGAGGATGCGGAACTCGTAGGTGTTTCCGTCGATGAGGTCGCGGGCACGGTACTGGGTGTCCGAGACGGGGTGTAGGTTGAGACGGGTCCACGTGGAGCTTCTGCCCGGCCGCATCTCGATGAAGTAGCCGGTGATGGGAGCGCCTCCGTCGCTCGTGGGAGGCAGCCAGCTGAGCACGCACGAGTCGTGGAAGACATCACGTGACTTCACGGACGTCGGTGGCGCTGGCACGTCTGATGAAATGCGATTTGATAGAAATCCATGTTGAACATTACTTCGGAATGCCGTACTTTTTCCACTTTCACAATACCTACTTGTCAATGTAGCGTTTTAATGCAGGCCCACGCACATTTTGGGTCCACAATACTAGTGTCGACTTTACCGTGTTAGAAGTATTTATTCTATAAAGATGACGTCTATCTATCTACTGACAATTATTTAAAATATAATTAAATGTAGGTGTGGTAT
>CBDHHR010000651.1:0-9704 GCA_965263245.1 Metamycoplasmataceae bacterium
TGACGCCGCCGGCAGAAAGTGGAGGGCTGTGTCACTAGTATCAGTTGTGACCTCTCGGAGACGCCGCCGGCAGAAACTGGAGGGCAGTGTCACTAGTGTCAGTTGTGACCTCTCGGTGACGACGCCGGCAGAAATTGGAGGGCAGTGTCACTAGTGTCAGTTGTGACCTCTCGGTGACGCCGCCGGCAGAAACTGCAGGGCTGTGTCACTAGTGTCAGTTGTGACCTCTCGGTGACGCCGCCGGCAGAAACCGCAGGGCAGTGTCACTAGTGTCAGTTTTGACCTCTCGGTGACGCCGCCGGCAGAAACTGGAGGGCAGTGTCACTAGTGTCAGTTGTGACCTCTCGGTGACGCCGCAGGCAGAAACTGGAGGGCGGTGTCACTATTGTCAGTTGTAACCTCTCGGTGACGTCGCCGGCAGAAACTGGAGGGCAGTGTCACTAGTGTCAGTTGTGACCTCTCGGTGACGCCGCCGGTAGAAACTGGAGGGCAGTGTCATTAGTGTCAGTTGTGACCTCTCGGTGACGCCGCCGGCAGAAACTGGAGGGCAGTGTCACTAGTGTCAGTTGTGAAAACTCGGTGAGGCCGCCGGCAGAAACTGGAGGGCAGTGTCACTAGTGTCATTTGTGACCTCTCGGTGACGCCGCCGGCAGAAACTGGAGAGCAGTGTCACTAGTGTCAGTTGTGACCTCTCGGTGACGCCGCCGGCAGAAACTGGAGGGCAGTGTCACTAGTGTCAGTTGTGACCTCTCGGTGACGCCGCCGGCAGAAACTGGAGGACAGTGTCACTAGTGTCAGTTGTGACCTCTCGGTGACGCAGCCGGCAGAAACTGGAGGGCAGTGTCACTAGTGTCAGTTGTGACAACTCGGTGACGCTGCCGGCAGAAACTGGAGGGCAGTGTCACTATTGTCAGTTGTGACCGCTCGGTGACGCCGCCGGCAGAAATTGGAGGGCAGTGTCACTAGTGTCAGTTGTGACCTCTCGGTGACGCCGCCGGCAGAAACTGCAGGGCACTGTCACTAGTGTCAGTTGTGACCTCTCGGTGACGCCACGGGCAGAAACTGGAGGGCAGTGTCACTATTGTCAGATGTGACCTCTCCGTGACGACGCCGGCAGAAACTGCAGGGCAGTGTCACTAGTGTCAGTTGTGACCTCTCGGTGACGCCGCCGGCAGAAACTGCAGGGCAGTGTCACTAGTGTCAGTTGTGACCTATCGGTGACGCCGCCGGCAGAAACTGGAGGGCAGTGTCACTAGTGTCAGTTGTGACCTCTCGGTGACGCCGCCGGCAGAAAGTGGAGGGCTGTGTCACTAGTGTCAGTTGTGACCTCTCGGAGACGCCGCCGGCAGAAACTGGAGAGCAGTGTCACTAGTGTCAGTTGTGACCTCTCGGTGACGCCGCCGGCAGAAAGTGGAGGGCAGTGTCACTAGTGTCAGTTGTGACCTCTCGGTGACGCCGCCGGCAGAATTTGGAGGGCAGTGTCACTAGTGTCAGTTGTGACCTCTCGGTGACGCCGCCGGCAGAAACTGGAAGGCAGTGTCACTGTGTCAGTTGTGACCTCTCGGTGACGCCGCCGGCAGAAACTGTAGGGTTGTGTCACTAGTGTCAGTGTGACCTCTCGGTGACGCCGCCGGCAGAAACTGGAGGGCTGTGTCACTAGTGTCAGTTGTGACCTCTCGGTGACGCCGCCGGCAGAAACTGGAGGGCAGTGTCACTAGTGTCAGTTGTGACCTCTCGGTGACGCCGCCGGCAGAAAGTGGAGGGCAGTGTCACTAGTGTCAGTTGTGACCTCTCGGTGACGCCGCCGGCAGAAACTGGAGTGGCAGTGTCACTAGTGTCAGTTGTAGTGACAGTTGTGACCTCTCGGTGACGCCGCCGGCAGAAACTGGAGGGCAGTGTCACTAGTGTCAGTTGTGACCTCTCGGTGACGCCGCCGGCAGAAACTGGAGCAGGTCAGTGTCACTAGTGTCAGTTGTGAGTTTCTGCCGGCGGCGTCACTGACACTAGTGACACTGCCCTCGGTGACGCCGCCGGCAGAAACTGGAGGGCAAGTGTCACTAGTGTCAGTTGTGACCTCTCGGTGACGCCGCCGGCAGAAACTGGAGGTCACAACTGACACTAGTGACACTGCTCTCCAGTTTCTGCCGGCGGCGTCTCCGAGAGGTCACAACTGACACTAGTGACACAGCCCTCCACTTTCTGCCGGCGGCGTCACCGAGAGGTCACAACTGACACTAGTGACACTGCCCTCCAGTTTCTGCCGGCGGCGTCAGTGTCACAAGTGACACTAGTGACCTCTCGCAGACGCCGCCGGCGTCACCGAGAGGTCACAACTGACACTAGTGACACTGCCCTGCAGTTTCTGCCGGCGTCGTCACGGAGAGGTCACATCTGACAATAGTGACACTGCCCTCCAGTTTCTGCCCGTGGCGTCACCGAGAGGTCACAACTGACACTAGTGACAGTGCCCTGCAGTTTCTGCCGGCGGCGTCACCGAGAGGTCACAACTGACACTAGTGACACTGCCCTCCAATTTCTGCCGGCGGCGTCACCGAGCGGTCACAACTGACAATAGTGACACTGCCCTCCAGTTTCTGCCGGCAGCGTCACCGAGTTGTCACAACTGACACTAGTGACACTGCCCTCCAGTTTCTGCCGGCTGCGTCACCGAGAGGTCACAACTGACACTAGTGACACTGTCCTCCAGTTTCTGCCGGCGGCGTCACCGAGAGGTCACAACTGACACTAGTGACACTGCCCTCCAGTTTCTGCCGGCGGCGTCACCGAGAGGTCACAACTGACACTAGTGACACTGCTCTCCAGTTTCTGCCGGCGGCGTCTCGAGAGGTCACAAATGACACTAGTGACACTGCCCTCCAGTTTCTGCCGGCGGCCTCACCGAGTTTTCACAACTGACACTAGTGACACTGCCCTCCAGTTTCTGCCGGCGGCGTCACCGAGAGGTCACAACTGACACTAATGACACTGCCCTCCAGTTTCTACCGGCGGCGTCACCGAGAGGTCACAACTGACACTAGTGACACTGCCCTCCAGTTTCTGCCGGCGACGTCACCGAGAGGTTACAACTGACAATAGTGACACCGCCCTCCAGTTTCTGCCTGCGGCGTCACCGAGAGGTCACAACTGACACTAGTGACACTGCCCTCCAGTTTCTGCCGGCGGCGTCACCGAGAGGTCAAAACTGACACTAGTGACACTGCCCTGCGGTTTCTGCCGGCGGCGTCACCGAGAGGTCACAACTGACACTAGTGACACAGCCCTGCAGTTTCTGCCGGCGGCGTCACCGAGAGGTCACAACTGACACTAGTGACACTGCCCTCCAATTTCTGCCGGCGTCGTCACCGAGAGGTCACAACTGACACTAGTGACACTGCCCTCCAGTTTCTGCCGGCGGCGTCTCCGAGAGGTCACAACTGATACTAGTGACACAGCCCTCCACTTTCTGCCGGCGGTGTCACCGAGAGGTCACAACTGACACTGCCCTCCAGTTTCTGCCGGCGGCGTCACCGAGGGTCACAACTGACACTAATGACACTGCCCTCCAGTTTCTGCCGGCGGCGTCACCGAGAGGTCACAACTGAAACTAGTGACACGACCCTCCAGTTTCTGCCGGCGGCGTCACCGAGAGGTCATAACTGACACTAGTGACACTGCTCTCCAGTTTCTGTTGGCGGCGTCACCGAGTTTTCACAACTGACACTAGTGACACTGCCCTCCAGTTTCTGCCGGCGCCGTCACCGAGAGTTCACAACTGACACTAGTGACACTGCCCTCCAGTTTCTGCCGGCGGCATCACCGAGAGGTCACAACTGACACTAGTGACACTGCCCTCCAGTTTCTGCCGGCGGCGTCACCGAGGGTCACAACTGACACTAATGACACTGCCCTCCAGTTTCTGCCGGCGGCGTCACCGAGAGGTCACAACTGAAACTAGTGACACGACCCTCCAGTTTCTGCCGGCGGCGTCACCGAGAGGTCATAACTGACACTAGTGACACTGCTCTCCAGTTTCTGTTGGCGGCGTCACCGAGTTTTCACAACTGACACTAGTGACACTGCCCTCCAGTTTCTGCCGGCGCCGTCACCGAGAGTTCACAACTGACACTAGTGACACTGCCCTCCAGTTTCTGCCGGCGGCATCACCGAGAGGTCACAACTGACACTAGTGACACTGCCCTCGGTGACGCCGCCTGGCAGACAAACTGGAGGGCAGTCACTAGTGTCAGACCTCTGTGACGCCGCCGAAAACTCGGTGACGCCGCCGGCAGAAACTGGAGGGCAGTGTCACTAGTGTCAGTTGTGACCTCTCGGTGACGCCGCCGGCAGAAACTGGAGGGCAGTGTCACTAGTGTCAGTTGTGACCTCTCGGTGACGCCGCCGGCAGAAACTGGAGGGCAGTGTCACTAGTGTCAGTTGTGAAAACTCGGTGACGCCGCCGGCAGAAACTGGAGGGCAGTGTCACTAGTGTCAGTTGTGACCTCTCGGTGACGCCGCCGGCAGAAACTGGAGGGCAGTGTCACTAGTGTCAGTTGTGACCTCTCGGTGACGCCGCCGGCAGAAACTGGAGGGCAGTGTCACTAGTGTCAGTTGTGACCTCTCGGTGACGCCGCCGGCAGAAACTGGAGGGCAGTGTCACTAGTGTCAGTTGTGACCTCTCGGTGACGCCGCCGGCAGAAACTGGAGGGCAGTGTCACTAGTGTCAGTTGTGACCTCTCGGTGACGCCGCCGGCAGAAACTGGAGGGCAGTGTCACTAGTGTCAGTTGTGACCTCTCGGTGACGCCGCAGGCAGAAACTGGAGGGCAGTGTCACTAGTGTCAGTTGTGACCTCTCGGTGACGTCGCCGGCAGAAACTGGAGGGCAGTGTCACTAGTGTCAGTTGTGACCTCTCGGTGACGCCGCCGGCAGAAACTGGAGGGCAGTGTCATTAGTGTCAGTTGTGACCTCTCGGTGACGCCGCCGGCAGAAACAGGAGGGCAGTGTCACTAGTGTCAGTTGTGACCTCTCGGTGACGCCGCCGGCAGAAACTGGAGGGCAGTGTCACTAGTGTCAGTTGTGACCTCTCGGTGACGCCGCCGGCAGAAACTGGAGGGCAGTGTCACTAGTGTCAGTTGTGAAAACTCGGTGACGCCGCCGGCAGAAACTGGAGGGCAGTGTCACTAGTGTCAGTTGTGACCTCTCGGTGATGCCGCCGGCAGAAACTGGAGGGCAGTGTCACTAGTGTCAGTTGTGAACTCTCGGTGACGGCGCCGGCAGAAACTGGAGGGCAGTGTCACTAGTGTCAGTTGTGAAAACTCGGTGACGCCGCCAACAGAAACTGGAGAGCAGTGTCACTAGTGTCAGTTATGACCTCTCGGTGACGCCGCCGGCAGAAACTGGAGGGTCGTGTCACTAGTTTCAGTTGTGACCTCTCGGTGACGCCGCCGGCAGAAACTGGAGGGCAGTGTCATTAGTGTCAGTTGTGACCCTCGGTGACGCCGCCGGCAGAAACTGGAGGGCAGTGTCACTAGTGTCAGTTGTGACCTCTCGGTGACACCGCTGGCAGAAACTGGAGGGCAGTGTCACTAGTGTCAGTTGTGACCTCTCGGTGACGCCGCCGGCAGAAAGTGGAGGGCTGTGTCACTAGTGTCAGTTGTGACCTCTCGGTGACGCCGCCGGCAGAAACTGGAGGGCAGTGTCACTAGTGTCAGTTGTGACCTCTCGGTGACGACGCCGGCAGAAACTGGAGGGCAGTGTCACTAGTGTCAGTTGTGACCTCTCGGTGACGCCGCCGGCAGAAACTGGAGGGCTGTGTCACTAGTGTCAGTTGTGACCTCTCGGTGACGCCGCCGGCAGAAACTGGAGGGCAGTGTCACTAGTGTCAGTTGTGACCTCTCGGTGACGCCGCCGGCAGAAACTGGAGGGCAGTGTCACTAGTGTCAGTTGTGACCTCTCGGTGACGCCGCCGGCAGAAACTGGAGGGCAGTGTCACTATTGTCAGTTGTGACCTCTCGGTGACGCCGCCGGCAGAAACTGGAGGGCAGTGTCACTAGTGTCAGTTGTGACCTCTCGGTGACGCCGCCGGCAGAAACTGGAGGGCAGTGTCACTAGTGTCAGTTGTGACCTCTCGGTGACGCCGCCGGCAGAAACTGGAGGGCAGTGTCACTAGTGTCAGTTGTGAAAACTCGGTGAGGCCGCCGGCAGAAACTGGAGGGCAGTGTCACTAGTGTCATTTGTGACCTCTCGGTGACGCCGCCGGCAGAAACTGGAGAGCAGTGTCACTAGTGTCAGTTGTGACCTCTCGGTGACGCCGCCGGCAGAAACTGGAGGACAGTGTCACTAGTGTCAGTTGTGACCTCTCGGTGACGCAGCCGGCAGAAACTGGAGGGCAGTGTCACTAGTGTCAGTTGTGACAACTCGGTGACGCCGCCGGCAGAAACTGGAGGGCAGTGTCACTATTGTCAGTTGTGACCTCTCGGTGACGCCGCCGGCAGAAATTGGAGGGCAGTGTCACTAGTGTCAGTTGTGACCTCTCGGTGACGCCGCCGGCAGAAACTGCAGGGCACTGTCACTAGTGTCAGTTGTGACCTCTCGGTGACGCCACGGGCAGAAACTGGAGGGCAGTGTCACTATTGTCAGATGTGACCTCTCCGTGACGCCACGCCGGCAGAAACTGGAGGGCAGTGTCACTAGTGTCAGTTGTGACCTCTCGGTGACGCCGCCGGCAGAAACTGGAGGGCAGTGTCACTAGTGTCAGTTGTGACCTCTCGGTGACGCCGCCGGCAGAAACTGGAGGGCAGTGTCACTAGTGTCAGTTGTGACCTCTCGGTGACGCCGCCGGCAGAAACTGGAGGGCAGTGTCACTAGTGTCAGTTGTGACCTCTCGGTGACGCCGCCGGCAGAAACTGGAGGGCAGTGTCACTAGTGTCAGTTGTGACCTCTCGGAGACGCCGCCGGCAGAAGCTGGAGGGCAGTGTCACTAGTGTCAGTTGTGACCTCTCGGTGACGCCGCAGGGTAAAAACTGGAGGGCTGTGTCACTATTGTCAGTTGTGACCTCTCGGTGACGCCACCGGCAGAAACTGCAGGGCAGTGTCACTAATGTCAATTGTGACCTATCGGTGACGCCGCCGGCAGAAACTGGAGGGCAGTGTCACTAGTGTCAGAGTGTCACTAGTGTCAGTTGTGACCTCTCGGTGACGCCGCCGGCAGAAAGTTGAGGGCTGTGTCACTAGTGTCAGTTGTGACCTCTCGGAGACGCCGCCGGCAGAAACTGGAGGGCAGTGTCATTAGTGTCAGTGGTGACCTCTCGGTGACGCCGCAAGCAGAAACTGGAGGGCTGTGTCACTAGTGTCAGTTGTGACCTCTCGGTGACGCCGCCGGCTGAAACTGGAGGGCAGTGTCACTAGTGTCAGTTGTAACCTCTCTGTGACGCCGCCGGCAGAAACTGGAGGGCAGTGTTACTAGTGTCAGTTGTGACCTCTCGGTGACGCCGCCGGAAGAAACTGGAGGGCAGTGTTACTATTGTCAGTTGTGACCTCTCGGTGACGCCGCCGGTAGGAACTGGAGGGCAGTGTCACTAGTGTCAGTTGTGACCTCTCGGTGACGCCGCCGGCAGAAACTAGGCAGGCAGTGTCACTAGTGTCAGTTGTGACCTCTCGGTGACGCCGCCGGCAGAAACTGGAGGGCTGTGTCACTAGTGTCAGTTGTGACCTCTCGGTGACGCCGCAAGCAGAAACTGGAGGGCTGTGTCACTAGTGTCAGTTGTGACCTCTCGGTGACGCCGCCGGCAGAAAGTGGAGGGCTGTGTCACTAGTGTCAGTTGTGACCTCTCGGAGACGCCGCCGGCAGAAAGTGGAGGGCAGTGTCACTAGTGTCAGTTGTGACCTCTCGGTGACGCCGCCGGCAGAAACTGGAGGGCAGTGTCACTAGTGTCAGTTGTGACCTCTCGGTGACGCCGCCGGCAGAAACTGGAGGGCAGTGTCACTAGTGTCAGTTGTGACCTCTCGGACACGCCGCAGGCAGAAACTGTTGGGCAGTGTCACTAGTGTCAGTTGTGACCTCTCGGTGACGCCGCCGACAGAAACTGGAGGGCAGTGTCACTAGTGTCAGTTGTGACCTCTCGGTGACGCCGCCGGCAGAAACTGGAGGGCAGTGTAATTGGTGTCAGTTGTGACCTCTCGGTGACGTCGCCGGCAGAAACTGGAGGGCAGTGTCACTAGTGTCAGTTGTGACCTCTCGGTGACGCCGCCGGCAGAAACTGCAGGGCAGTGTCACTAGTGTCACTTGTGACCTACCGGTGACGCCGCCGGCAGAAACTGGAGGGCAGTGTCACTAGTGTCAGTTGTGACCTCTCGGTGACGCCGCCGGCAGAAAGTGGAGGGCTGTGTCACTAGTGTCAGTTGTGACCTCTCGGAGACGCCGCCGGCAGAAACTGGAGGGCAGTGTCACTAGTGTCAGTTGTGACCTCTCGGTGACCCCGCCGGCAGAAACTGGAGGGCAGTGTCACTAGTGTCAGTTGTGACCTCTCGGTGACGACGCCGGCAGACATTGGAGGGCAGTGTCACTAGTGTCAGTTGTGACCTCTCGGTGACGCCGCCGGCAGAAACAGGAGGGCTGTGTCACTAGTGTCAGTTGTGACCTCTCGGTGACGCCGCCGGCAGAAACCGCAGGGCAGTGTCACTAGTGTCAGTTTTGACCTCTCGGTGACGCCGCCGGCAGAAACTGGAGGGCAGTGTCACTAGTGTCAGTTGTGACCTCTCGGTGACGCCGCAGGCAGAAACTGGAGGGCGGTGTCACTATTGTCAGTTGTAACCTCTCGGTGACGTCGCCGGCAGAAACTGGAGGGCAGTGTCACTAGTGTCAGTTTTGACCTCTCGGTGACGCCGCCTGCAGAAACTGGAGGGCAGTGTCACTAGTGTCAGTTGTGAAAACTCGGTGACGCCGCCGGCAGAAACTGGAGGGCAGTGTCACTAGTGTCAGTTGTGACCTCTCGGTGATGCCGCCGGCAGAAACTGGAGGGCAGTGTCACTAGTGTCAGTTGTGAACTCTCGGTGACGGCGCCGGCAGAAACTGGAGGGCAGTGTCACTAGTGTCAGTTGTGAAAACTCGGTGACGCCGCCAACAGAAACTGGAGAGCAGTGTCACTAGTGTCAGTTATGACCTCTCGGTGACGCCGCCGGCAGAAACTGGAGGGTCAGTGTCACTAGTGTCAGTTGTGACCTCTCGGTGACGCCGCCGGCAGAAACTGGAGGGCAGTGTCACTAGTGTCAGTTGTGACCCTCGGTGACGCCGCCGGCAGAAACTGGAGGGCAGTGTCACTAGTGTCAGTTGTGACCTCTCGGTGATGCCGCCGGCAGAAACTGGAGGGCAGTGTCACTAGTGTCAGTTGTGAACTCTCGGTGACGGCGCCGGCAGAAACTGGAGGGCAGTGTCACTAGTGTCAGTTGTGAAAACTCGGTGACGCCGCCAACAGAAACTGGAGAGCAGTGTCACTAGTGTCAGTTATGACCTCTCGGTGACGCCGCCGGCAGAAACTGGAGGGTCGTGTCACTAGTTTCAGTTGTGACCTCTCGGTGACGCCGCCGGCAGAAACTGGAGGGCAGTGTCATTAGTGTCAGTTGTGACCCTCGGTGACGCCGCCGGCAGAAACTGGAGGGCAGTGTCACTAGTGTCAGTTGTGACCTCTCGGTGACACCGCTGGCAGAA
>CBDHHR010000652.1:2500-10361 GCA_965263245.1 Metamycoplasmataceae bacterium
AGCTCAATGCGTGTGCTGCTCCGCCACTATGTAGCTCAATGCGTGTGCTACTCCGCCACTATGTAGCCCATTGCGTGTGCTACTCCGCCACTATGTAGCCCAATGCGTGTGCTACTCCGCCACTATGTAGCTCAATGCTTGTGCTACTCCGCCACTATGTAGCCCAATGCGTGTGCTACACCGCCACTATGTAGCCCAATGCGTGTGCTACTCCGCCACTATGTAGCCCAATGCGTGTGCTACTCCGCCACTATGTAGCTCAATGCGTGTGCTACTCCGCCTCTATGTAGCCCATTGCGTGTGCTACTCCGCCACTATGTAGCCCAATGCGTGTGCTACTCCGCCACTATGTAGCTCAATGCGTGTGCTGCTCCGCCACTATGTAGCTCAATGCGTGTGCTACTCCGCCACTATGTAGCCCAATGCGTGTGCTACTCCGCCACTATGTAGCCCAATGCGTGTGCTACTCCGCCACTATGTAGCTCAATGCGTGTGCTGCTCCGCCACTATGTAGCTCAATGCGTGTGCTACTCCGCCACTATGTAGCTCAATGCGTGTGCTACTCCGCCACTATGTAGCCCAATGCGTGTGCTACTCCGCCACTATGTAGCCCATTGCGTGTGCTACTCCGCCACTATGTAGCCCAATGCGTGTGCTACTCCGCCACTATGTAGCTCAATGCGTGTGCTACTCCGCCTCTATGTAGCCCAATGCGTGTGCTACTCCGCCACTATGTAGCCCAATGCGTGTGCTACACCGCCACTATGTAGCCCAATGCGTGTGCTACTCCGCCACTATTTAGCCCAATGCGTGTGCTACTCCGCCTCTATGTAGCCCAATGCGTGTGCTACTCCGCCACTATGTAGCTCAATGCGTGTGCTGCTCCGCCACTATGTAGCTCAATGCGTGTGCTGCTCCGCCACTATGTAGCTCAATGCGTGTGCTACTCCGCCACTATGTAGCCCAATGCGTGTGCTACTCCGCCACTATGTAGCTCAATGCGTGTGCTACTCCGCCACTATGTAGCTCAATGCGTGTGCTGCTCCGCCACTATGTAGCTCAATGCGTGTGCTACTCCGCCACCATGTAGCCCAATGCGTGTGCTACTCCGCCACAATGTAGCCTATTGCGTGTGCTACTCCGCCACTATGTAGCTCAATGCGTGTGCTACTCCGCCACTATATAGCCCGATGCGTGTGCTACCCCGCCACTATGTAGCCCATTGCGTGTGCTACTCCGCCACTATTTAGCTATATGCGTGTGCTACTCCGCCACTATGTAGCTCAATGCGTGTGCTACTCCGCCACTATGTAGCCCAATGCGTGTGCTACTCCGCCACTATGTAGCTCAATGCGTGTGCTACTCCGCCACTATGTAGCTCAATGCTTGTGCTACTCCGCCACCATGTAGCCCAATGCGTGTGCTACTCCGCCACTATGTAGCTCAATGCGTGTGCTACTCCGCCACTATGTAGCTCAATGCTTGTGCTACTCCGCCACCATGTAGCCCAATGCGTGTGCTACTCCGCCACTATGTAGCCCAATGCTTGTGCTACTCCGCCACTATGTAGCTCAATGCGTGTGCTACTCCGCCACTATGTAGCTCAATGCTTGTGCTACTCCGCCACTATGTAGCTCAATGCTTGTGCTACTCCGCCACTATGTAGCTCAATGCTTGTGCTACTCCGCCACTACGAGTCGTTGCGTGGAGAAGATGGATTGGGTCGGCCGTGCCTCGCGTGCCGCGTGCACGTGTCTGTCCTCCCAACACCATTCAGTCTCAGTCTCAGTCTCTCCAAGCAGCAGTCTCTGCCAATCTCCGTGAACTCGCGCCGTGCGCCACTCGGCGAACACACCAAAGAATTGAACCCGGCGCCGGGTGAAAATTAAAACATCAACGAGAGAAGAGTTGGATGTTCGATGTGCTGCTCTCAGCTCGTCCATTTAGGTCCTAGGGTAGCGGGACCTGTAGGGAACCGATGTTGTAGTGCAGTGTACATGGATGTAGTGTACACGGATGTAGTGTAATGTTTTAATCTGCCTATAGATTTAGTAGTATTATATTGTAAAGCGCCGCACAGCACTATGTGATTATGGCGCTATATAAATACCGTATTTTATTTTATTTAATTATTATTTTTAGTATTATTACCACGTATCTGTCACGTATCTATTACGTATCTATCATGTAGTTATAGCAAGATGATAGACACATGATAGATACATGATAGATTCGTCACAGATACGTCACAGATACGTCATAGATACGTCATAGATACGTCATAGATTCGTCATGGACGTGTCGTAAATACGTCGTATATGTGTCGTGGATACGTACTAAACTTTCCTTGTTGGTGTGATTTCGGTTGTTCAAATAAGATATTTTGCACATTAGTATAAAAAACGTAGTAATAACAATAATAACTTGTAGATAATACTATAACCTGATGACACTTTTAATAACATTTCTACGACGCAGCAATAGGTGTAGTTATACCAACGATAGGTGTAATTACTGCTTAGGTGTCCACCGTAAACTGCGCACTGACGCAGTACGGTATATAACTATAAAACAAACAAGCAACAATCGTAACAGCGGCAAGTGGACTCTCCAGAAACGGAACACTTAGATCTACTAATTAAATTCGGTGAACGTGTGAGTGTGCGAGCGTGTGTGCGTGCGTGCGTGCGAGCGTGTGTGCATGCGAGGTTGTGAGCACGTCCATCTATCAACGCTATGGTTTCTCCCAAAAGCGTGTAACTTTGCGACAGCCGTGAGCCGTATTCTGAATATTTATTGTTTCCTGGGTTAGCTGAACTATGTTGTATTCACCCCAGGACAAATCCAATATATCATCATAACAACGAGTGTAGCCGTGTTGTTGTAAATGCATTGTCGTGGTCAGGTGATGATGTCAAGTGATGGCATGCAGGTAGAAATGTCGGCATCTTTATAGTTTCGCTAATTAGTTACCTGTGGTGTACGGTGCTAGATCACCTTAGGCCTAAATATTACGCTACTACAATAGCAATGCTTCCGTCGAAATGATTTTCATGGCAATTAATAACTACTAATGTAACCTCAATTAACACCGGAAGAAAGCGTGTGTACGCGCCATTGCACGTGCGTCCTTGTTGCACTATTATCGCAACGACCGTATTCCCGGATGAGCAGGCAACTGCACGGACTTATGAGCACACATAATAGAAGCCTGCAGTTATCGGCGTGGCCATTGACGTGTTCAGTGATGCATGTCGCAAGCCGCATTGTTCAGTGTGACTACACGTGATTACGAACGACAGCGTTTTCCATTATAGGCTTTTAGCGGAGAGCTGGTCGCGTATTTTGAAAGTGTCACGACTGTCGCTTGGGTGCATGATTATATGTGTCAGTTTACGGTCGCAACAACAGGACGTAATTGCTATGATTATCTGTGTCAGTTTACGGTCGCAACAACAGGACGTCATTGATATCATTATCTGTGTCAGTTTACGGTCGAAACAACAGGACGTAATTGCTATGATTATCTGTGTCAGTTTACGGTCGCAACAACAGGACGCCATTGATATCATTATCTGTGTCAGTTTACGGTCGCAACAACAGGACGTCATTGATATGATTATCTGTGTCAGTTTACGGTCGAAACAACAGGACGTAATTGCTATGATTATCTGTGTCAGTTTACGGTCGCAACAACAGGACGCCATTGATATGATTATCTGTGTCAGTTTACGGTCGCAACAACAGTACGTCATTGATATGATTATCTGTGTCAGTTTACGGTCGCAACAACAGGACGCCATTGATATGATTATCTGTGTCAGTTTACGGTCGCAACAACAGTACGTCATTGATATGATTATCTGTGTCAGTTTACGGTCGCAACAACAGGACGTCATTGATGTGATTATCTGGGTCAGTTTACGGTCGCAACAACAGGACGTAATTGCTATGATTATCTGTGTCAGTTTACGGTCGCAATAACAAGACGTCATTGATATGATTATCTGTGTCAGTTTACGGTCGCAACAACAGGACGTAATTGCTATGATTATCTGTGTCAGTTTACTTTTCTGTAGTAAACATTGATGTAGCTCCCAGAACGCAAAGTGTCAGCTGCGCGTCAAATGATCTTAAATAAATATATAACTGTTCGTTACGGAACTTAAACGTCTAACACGGTGACGTCACGTGACTTAAACGTCTAACACCGTGACGTCACGTGAGCTTGTCAAACGTCTAATACCAGAAGATCTATGTCTGTGTATATGGTAATTGGCAAACACCATAGTGTGATTACGCCAATATATGGGGTAGAGGAATGTGTCAATGCAAACGAGAGAATTAAACTCGCCTGTCCGGCCTAGACGTCACTGTGTCCGCCGTGGCTGCACGTACAACTGTTTCTTTTCTTTACTCCATTCCTGTACTGTCCTATTCAATAATAACTGTTAGCGTAAACTTGAGCCCTGGCTGCACGTGAAGACGGCCACGAGTGTTGTTAGTTGAATGAACCACGTGACTCGGCAAATGAAGGAATGTTTCTCCTTGTAGGGATTTAAAATTTCTGGCTAGGCGGCTCACTTCTCTGCGGTGTTCTAGGGACTTGAGAGTTTTCGTCAACGATGTTCCGCTTATTTCACGACTGTTATTACCAATTACAAATATTGCTGGTAGTCAGTGTCTTTCCCCAAGTTCGTTAACGTGTTTGGTGCAAATGTCTCAAGCAGAGTTCGCGTATTCAGGTTAGGACGAATACATGTAAAGTAAGTAAGTAGATTGGTATATTTTATCATAGCAGTTAATTAGAGATTTCTACCTAACAATAATAGTTGGGTTCAAGCCATTGTTGGTGTAAGTGTACGTGTACAAGACACATATGTGTAAGCGTACGTGTACAAGACACACATGTGTAAGCGTACGTGTACATCTATTTACGCATTCATCTGTAATGACTTGAACGTACAGTGCTAATTACATGACATAAACCAAACAGCAACCTTCTGACGTTGTCTAATCTACTAAGTTGTCCAGCGCCCGTAATCGCCGGAAGGTCCTGCCCTGCTAGACGGCGTGAATATAGTGGTGCTGCTCGTTCGTTAGACCCATAAAGTGACGCTACAAAACGACACATTAACGCTCTTTCTTGCGCGCAGATCCACCGGACCCTGTGGTCATTGTCCGGGTATAGATCGCTGTAGCACTCGAAAGCCAGCGTGCAAGCAGGCTCTCGTTAAACACCGGCGCGACTGGAGGGTCTATCGATTATCGACTGTGTATTAGTTCGGTAATTATCGCCCATGCAGTGCTTGGTCCTTCCCAATGCGATTCGAACCAGATATATTAAAATTGATTCCGGAGCCTCTGGGCCGTGCGGGGAAGTGTCAGGGTGCCGTGCGGGGAAGTGTCAGGGTGCCGTGCGGGGAAGTGTCAGGGTGCCGTGCGGGGAAGTGTCAGGGTGCCGTGCGGGGAAGTGTCAGGGTGCCGTGCGGGGAAGTGTCAGGGTGCCGTGCGGGGAAGTGTCAGGGTGCCGTGCGGGGAAGTGTCAGGGTGCCGTGCGGGGAAGTGTCAGGGTGCCGTGCGGGGAAGTGTCAGGGTGCCGTGCGGGGAAGTGTCAGGGTGCCGTGCGGGGAAGTGTCAGGGTAATGTCGCGACTGTGCATGTGGCGACAGTGTAACGAACGAGTGCCGTGCGGGGAAGTGTCAGGGTGCCGTGCGATTGGTCTACACTCGCCGTGTCGCTCGTCGGTCGTCGGTCGCCGTGTCGTCGGAAGTGTCAGGGTGCCGTGCGGTCGTCGAAGTCGTCAGGGTCGTCGGTCGTCGAAGTCGTCAGGGTCGTCGGTCGTCGGTCGTCGAAGTCGTCAGGGTCGTCGGTCGTCGGTCGTCAGGGTCGTCGGTCGTCGGTCGTCGGTCGTCGGTCGTCGGTCGTCGGTCGTCGGTCGTCGGTCGTCGGTCGTCGGTCGTCGGTCGTCGGTCGTCGGTCGTCGGTCGTCGGTCGTCGGTCGTCGGTCGTCGGTCGTCGGTCGTCGGTCGTCGGTCGTCGGTCGTCGGTCGTCGGTCGTCGGTCGTCGGTCGTCGGTCGTCGGTCGTCGGTCGTCGGTCGTCGGTCGTCGGTCGTCGGTCGTCGGTCGTCGGTCGTCGGTCGTCGGTCGTCGGTCGTCGGTCGTCGGTCGTCGGTCGTCGGTCGTCGGTCGTCGGTCGTCGGTCGTCGGTCGTCGGTCGTCGGTCGTCGGTCGTCGGTCGTCGGTCGTCGGTCGTCGGTCGTCGGTCGTCGGTCGTCGGTCGTCGGTCGTCGGTCGTCGGTCGTCGGTCGTCGGTCGTCGGTCGTCGGTCGTCGGTCGTCGGTCGTCGGTCGTCGGTCGTCGGTCGTCGGTCGTCGGTCGTCGGTCGCCGGTCGTCGGTCGCCGGTCGCCGGTCGCCGGTCGTCGGTCGTTGTTCTCTCACAAAGCGGTTGTTCCTTTGCAGTATGTACATTGATATTGTAACGTTGGGGGTAGACAGGGCGTATTTCCCCCTAGTTGCCGAGGTCAACCCACCGCTGTGTCTGTTCAGTAGTTTCTTGTACCATTGGCCTCTGCCCTCCCACACAGCGATGACTAACTGGAGTTATTTACCGACATGCGTTTCCACATACGCGGGAAGAACGAATAAAATCATAGATAACAAACATTAACTGACGTTTGTGGTGATTGGTGTGCGTGCGCGTGCGCGTGCGCGTGCGCGTGCGCGTGCGCGTGCGCGTGCGCGTGCGCGTGCGCGTGCGCGTGCGCGTGCGCGTGCGCGCGCGCGTGCGCGTGTGCGCGTGTGCGCGTGTGCGCGTGTGCGCGTGTGCGCGTGTGCGCGTGTGCGCGTGTGCGCGTGTGCGCGTGTGCGCGTGTGCGCGTGTGCGCTTGTGCGCGTGTGCGTGTGTGCGCGTGTGCGCGTGTGCGTGTGTGCGTGTGTGCGTGTGTGCGTGTGTTCGTGGGTGCGTGTGTTCGTGTGTGCGTGTGTGCGTGTGTGCGTGTGCGCGTGTGCGCGTGTGCGCGTGTGCGCGTGTGTGTGTGTGCGTATGCGTATTCGTGTGTGTGTTCATGAGTGTGTGTGAGTGTGCGCGTGAGTGTGTGAGCATGTGTGTGTGTGTGTGTGTGTGAGTGTGTGTGTGTGTGTGTGTGTGTGTGTGTGTGTGTGTGTGTGTGTGTGTGTGTGTGTGTGTGTGTGTGTGTGTGTGTGTGCGTGCGTGTGTGCGTGTGTGCGTGTGCGTGTGTGTATTCTCTAGCAATGGTTAATACGCTTTAACCGTAACACACAAACCACGTTGACAACACACACGAGCTCGACGACGTCGACTGGTGCCGACGGGAGACCGTTGACTGCGCTCCCCGTCCTAGTGCGAGTATACGGAGCCCTGGACCGCTCTGCAGAGAGACTGGCTACGCGAGACAGCTCAACTCACGGCAGTGTCGACGTATCGACTAATTACCCGATTACCCGTGTGTGACTTCATAACACCACAGCGGCGTTTAACGATCGCGTGCCTCAGTCAACGTGTTGACTTGTCGGTGGGTTACGTTGGTTCAGTGTGATCACCCTCTCGTCGTCGCGCTTACTCATCCCACACGCTTTGTGGATAATCCTCCACATGACGTCGGCAACATCAAAGCGTTGCCCTGGAGATGCGGTCTGCTTGTTGTTCTTCCTGTTACTCGCTCTGCACTTTCTGTCGGCGAGGGCGAGCGTGTCTTGTGCTTGGCGAATGTTGGCGACTGACAGAGATCTTCGATGATGCGACGTATTAGATTATTTCAGTTGATCTTGGCTGATTTCCAATGATCTTCTTAAGTCAGTGATAACAGTCGTTTATAAGAGTTATTTAGAGTTATTAA
>CBDHHR010000653.1:0-10000 GCA_965263245.1 Metamycoplasmataceae bacterium
GATACAATACGCTCGCAACATGGTCTGACGTCTGCCGGGATCTCACGTGACGGAACTGAGCGGAGTTACGGGCGACCTTAACGCCGGCAAACTATCGCGCCATTAAAGTTTCGTAACACAGATCTGTAACATGGTTGACCTGATGATGGCGGCTTTTTCGGCCCGGGAGTGCATGCGTCTAACCAGCATCCGTCACTTTTTAACATTTCATCTTCAGCCTCGAGGTTGAATTGCTTGTGCTTTTTGCAGTCGATAGGGTGTAGTACTGAATATTGTTTGCGGCCGGATAAGGGATAGTGTTGGATTATTAAGCGACCAGGGCGGTGTTCGACATTGTTGTCAACTAAAATATCACTAAACTTTACAATCAAGCAGAACTACTCCCTTCCAAACGAAACTGTTTTCACAGGTCAAGTGTATTTTATTAGTTAATAATATATGAATTTAAATAATATGTAAAAAGATAAAAAGGCAAATTCTTATACAGCACAGTACCCAGTCCTCAGGACCGTTCAAAGCGCTTTACACTTTACTTCCTTGACAGACCTGTTCACTCAGACACCAAGCATCCAGCCATATGCTGCAATTAATGCGCGAAGGTTGCTAGTACACATATCCACAACTGTCTATAGCCAGGTACTCATTTATACAGCTGAGTGAACTGGAGCAATGTAGAGTGAAAAAACATACACAAGGTTTCAACACCGCAGCACAGGATTCGAACCCGGGTTCTCATAGACGAGAGTCCGAAGCTCTACCCCTAAGCCATTGGGTTAATGGGTTAATTATGTTTATTTTTTACAGTTGGGGTGGCGGCTGGTGGGAAATTGTTCTGAAACTTTCTTGGGAAATGACACTGGTGGGACCCTAAAAAATAGACGATGTGGGTCCTCAAAACAGATGGGACGAAGATTTGAGACCGGTCCCCACGTCACAGATACGGAGACTGCTTCGTGGCTCAGCTCCCGAATAATGGGCGCTCGACATAAGCCCTGTATTACAATATACTTCTCAACTTCCTGTGACTTATCAGAACAAGCCTAAGCCAACTAGAAGTGTGCCGTATTTAGCAGGTACCGTTTTGACTATTTGTGTTGTTAGAAAATTAGATCATCGTATAATGCTGGATCTTGGAAACGGGATGCTGAAAATAATAGCGTATGGTATATGCTATTTACTGCAGCTAGTTAGCCCTTGATGCAATTCAAAATTGCATTCCTTTGTGGTGCCATCTAGTACTGTTCATGGTCAAACATATATTGCTTGTATGCAAGTTAACTTATGCTGCTCCAGGAAGCAACGTAATTTAAAGTAATCGGTCGACACGCATGGATGCACACACAGGCAGAATTTGAGATGTGACAATGTTATTAGCGTATTGTCCAATCCTCTCACTGCCTTTTAAACTTGGCCGATTTTGGTATGGACAAATCACGGCCGATGTTACATATAATGACCGGGAAGTAGGCATTATCCAATCATCTTCTGTCTGGTGTCTATGCCAGGGGAAGTAAAAGATCCCACACAGGGGGTAAATGTGTAACCTGTAGTGGACTCACAAATTCTACAGAAGAACAACTCCTGCGTTAGCCCAAGTTTGGGCTGTTTGGAGGTAATCACCTAAGAACCTAAGATCTCACATTCTTTTAAATTTGGCAGCTGTTGTCGTGGATGATAAGCCCCCCCCCCGTTTTTCACCACCATTGCCACTACTTATGCAGTTGCATTGGCTTCCAGTTGTATATCATTTTAAATTTAAATTAGCTACCATTACATACCGTGCTCTTTCTACTCAACAACCGACATATTTACTTACTCTGCTACATTTGCTGATATCCCCAGGGCGCTTAGATCATCCATTTTTCAAACATTTTTTTTCTAAACTAAGCTCAATATTGGTAAACGTGCTTTCTGTGTAGCTGCGCTGCCCTGGACACACTGATCGCTACAATAACATTTCCTACGTCTGTGTGAGCTGCGAATTCTGTGATTCAGCAAATGCAGAAGGCGTTGTGTTAGCCGATATTTGCCTTCCGATATGCTACGAAATCTTATTTATGGACAACAAAATCATTTAAATTATGTTCATTTCTCAATAAAGCGCACACCGACAGTGGCGCCCCTCGAAGAGTGGGTCACTACTCATTTCTTTATGATCTTTCACTGACAGTATTAATTATTAATGCTACCGCAATGTGACCAATGTGTGCTTTTGTTCAATCGTAGTTTTGGTTTTAATGAAATCTCGAATCGATTTTTGCATAAACGATAAAGCATATTTTTATTAGCAAATATATTAAAGTTACAGTATACAATCAATAAACGAGTAAGCGTAAAATTCACATAATAATTATACAATCGACATTTAACTCAGAGTAATATTCCTAGTCGTATAATATCCTTGTTTTATTGAGATTCAACATATATCGTCTGCATGACGTCACCATTCTCTAGAAGAACCAATTCAACAAATAGTACATAATATTTGTGTTTTAAGCATTGTAGCTGTGTACATAAGACAGTGTCGCCTGGTTACTGTAAAACTAGTTTGCATGAATTACATAAATATCAACTCATTTGCGTGTTACGCAGTTAGTGTTACACAATCCCAAGCAACGAATGGTCTAAGAGACAATAGACCTTCATGACGGCAGCGATATAATTATGTATGTATTTTTATTAAACACCATATGGAATATTGATATCTGATGATGTGTAGCCAATGTTAGCAAAATATTCGTTATAGCTGGGTATCGATGATAACTTCCGGTGACGTCATCCCTACACGCGCACGCGCAGGCGCACACAGCGAATACAGATATACCCGTAGTCTGTAGATGGCGTACATTAACAAATGCGTTAGCACAATACCAATAAACAACACCAGTAACCATATTGACGCTTTAGTGGGGTTATTCTTGTAATCGAGCACACTGTAAATGTAGATCTCGTCATGGTGGTTCGTTCCGCCTGCAGCCCAATATGACACACTGAATATGGCGTAGATTACCCCAAATACGAATGGCTGATAGAAGTGGAGCATGCGCACTGGGATACCGGTCACGCACACGTCACATATGACGTAGACGCTGTTGATTGCGTGCGCAGATACGTTGACGAAATTCAGATCCCAGCCTACAAATGATCACGTAGATATAGACGTGATTATTCACAGTGTATCGGACATAATAAAAAAATCACTGTAGCGTTTGTTTAATTGAGTAAAATGTACTTTGTCTAAAGTTAAACTGTATCTGTATCTTTAGATGTCTCCAAAATCTGTTTTTTATAATTGGGGTACCGGAAAGTTCCCCGATTTCACAAGTATTTCGTTAAAGTTACAATAATTTTAATTTAGTAATGTCATGGTATGTGTTTGCTAAATATATTTGTTAGACTGGAAAGTTGTCCCAATTTAATATATATATATATATATATATATATATATATATATATATATATATATATATATATATATATATATATATATATATACTGCACACAGTCATAATACCCGCAATGTTATAAAAAAATGCATTTAGGACATCTACATCTAGGACAATACATGAGTTTGAACGAAATGCCTAAAACAAAATAACACTATCAATATTATCATATCACTGATCTTTCTATGATTTTGTAACCAGTTATAATGAGTTTTGTTTAGTCTTAGTTTAAGTAGGAGATGTCATAGTTATACTCTTTGGGGTAAAAATATACATCTTGTTTTGTTCTAATAATTTATTTGTAATAGTTTATTTTATTCGTTCGGTACGTGCACGTGCGACCTTACACGAGTACGTGTGTCCGTGCGTGAACACACGTACACAACACGATGTTTTAATTCGACTCACCGTCGTACACGGCTGTCCAGTAAACAATAGATATCACAACAGCCGAGGACAGAGTGAGGTTTTGCAATATCCAGACAATCTTCAGAAGGATCGGCATCTTCCTAGTACACAGTTCGCCGCCTGCAATACAATACAATACAATGCAATACAATACAATACAATACAATACAATACAATACAATACAATACAATACAATACAATACAATACAATACAATACAATACACTACAATACACTACACTACACTACACTACACTACAGTACAATACAATACAATACAATACAATACAATACAATACACTACAATACACTACACTACACTACACTACACTACACTACACTACACTACACTACCCTACACTACAGTACAATACAATACAATACAATACAATACAATACAATACAATACAATACAATACAATACAATACAATACAATACAATACAATACAATACAATACAATACAATACACTACAATACAATACAATACAACACAACACAACACACAACACAACACAACACAACACAACACAACACAACACAACACAACACAACACAACACAACACAACACAACACAACACAACACAACACAACACAACACAACACAACACAACACAACACAACACAACACAACACAACACAACACAACACAACACAACACAACACAACACAACACAATACAATACAACCAGCAAGACAAGTGAACTGGATGCAACAAACTGCGAATCCACAGACTATGCAGGCTTCTGAAAATCTCACATGTTTCTGCCAAAATCATTGCTTTACCTACGACCATGCAATTTTGAAGAAAGCTCGTGCTGTCGCTACTGAGTCTGATCACCCGCTCTCTACGTTCTTCCATGTACTTCCGTCTCAAAGGAGATACCGTTGTATAAAACGTAAAACATCTTGCTATAGCAGGAGTTTTGTGCCTGTGGCCATTATAATGTTGAATGCTAAATTAGTTATATTGATGTCACCCGGTTGAATTGTTCTTGTAGTGGATACATCTGGAAATTCATTTGCATTTTGTTGTGACCATCCCATATATTTTAGATGTGATCATGAGTTGTAAAATGCATATCTTTTAACGACAATAAAGTGATTTTATTTTATTTTATGCTACAATAACGGATCATTGATAAATAAATACCTTTACAAGTGCAATTCATTAATAGTTGATCGATAGCATTTATTTGTGATTGCTTGATAACCATTGAGTACACAGCTAGTTACTTTATATATTTAAAACAATTTCTCCTTGATTAATACACCTTCATATTCATCAGATTTCGAAATTAATCATACCAACTGCTCTGAGCATGGCTGGAAACCTGCCTATTTAACTCTGTCTGCTTTCTTTCGAAGCTGACCCAAATGCACACATAAAATTTGCCAAACGAATAATACGAAGCCCCAGTTTCATTTTAAGTTTATGTCTCGAACAAAACCATGTGGTCAGACATCTTGCGCACGTGGCAATGAATTTGCAATATAAGCTGTGGATTGTGACGTCGATGATGACGCGCCTTGTTCCTGATTTGCATGTCATGTGTATGAATATATCGGCTCAATTGCTGGCTTCTCGTAAACTGCATAACAGACTAAGGGGTAGTTAACAAATCACAACATAGGGCCTACATAAAAGCGACATACATAATTGAAAGTGACATATTCAGTTGAGAACATATAGGCCTAATTTACGGTCGTCTCACATGACGTACATCACGTGACTGGATCACGATTGACTGGACGTCGGCCAGGTCACGCTCCAGCTTGTGTCATATGATGTAGATCATGTGACACAATTATAAATGGAATCTACCGAAGAACCTCGCGAGATGCGTCCGAAATTATACCGAGGAAAATAGTTATTTGCGTAATACCAAATACATGAATAGTGTGCATACGTACACGGTTTCGTTTACCGCCGGGCGCCATTTGCAATTCACGCAATCAGTTTCAACGTTCACGGTGTTAAGTCATCTAAAATCAACGTAGTTCGCCTTGATTGGTGGAAATTATCTGAGATAATACTGGATCTGGAAATAGCGCATTTTAATAAGTATGTAGTTTATTTTATATTTTATATGACCTGACCTTTTGGAGGGATTGCACGACCCGACCTATATACCCATATAGGTCAAACTGTGATTCCGTGTGTACAACACCGACCGTCGTCTTTTATGTTAGTTACCTGGCTCGCAACGCGGCGGATATCGCCCAAGGAGGAGAATGGCTTGTAGGAAGACGTTGACGGCGAGCACTACGAGGGCCCAGTACGTGAGGAAGATGAACCATTTAGCGCCGTACTTGAAGACGACGCCGCTGTACACGAGCACAATCCCGAAGTAGACGGCGACGACGACGCGGTAGATCACGTAGACGAGCAATCCGCCGCCTCCCTGAAACGACGGGAAAACAAAAGTCAGGGACCGTCTCAGTAAGGTGAAGAGCTATTAAGGAAAATGTATCCTTAAACAACATTTGTTGTAAAAAACAATCCAAAACGCAATGTCCATAGCCGTGTTGATAGTGACAATGTCCCACTGTTGTGTCACGGTGTTGACAGTTTTCGGGTATTCAAGATCACAATTAATGATCAAAATTTATTTTAAAGTGCAAAATCGGGCTTAAAACCTTTCAACAACGTTAGTGAAATGGTCTCCAATTCTTACGTAGGACTGCTCTTAATACCTTTCTTCCTTCAACTTATCAGGGTAGCATTCAGCCACGTCGTAATTAATGCGCATGCACACGTGTGCCCACCAATGTATGGTGCTCAGTCATACCCCTCGGGGCTCCTTGCCCAGTTTACCCTACTTGTAGCTGGGGACATACCACCAAATGGAGTCCAGTTTAAAACAACTGCGTTGTGCATTTATTTTAAATTTCTGGAAGCACTAAATGTAGAACTGGTTGAATGGAAATAATGTGTCTGCGTAGCGTGAAATCGCAGCTGCGAAATAATGATATCTGTCAGACAGTGTCCGGGTGTGTATGTACAGAGGTGTAATTCAGCCTAGTGGTGTCAACATTGGCAATTGGCGGCTGATTGAAGCAAAAATGAAGGGGTGTCAAGTTAGAGACTCAATTGTAAGAGAAACAAGATATGTCATTTTCACGAACTTTATGCATGACATATATGAATGGAGGCTAATTAATGTCTGAAATTTTCAATACCATGGATTTAAAAACCTAGTGGGACATCAAATACACGTTACAATGGCCGTCTATGGGGTATCAATTTGTGGTATATACCCAGCTGTGTGGCTTTGAGTGTAACTCGATCCGAGTTAAATGCAATATGGTACAATAGACCGGTTGATTATACCCGCCACGGTGTACGCCAGCCACAAAAGCCAGGTTTATTTACGATGAATACAAATACGATAAGTGCGACGGACACAAATACACACAATACAACGGAGAGTGGAGTGAGTGTGCGTGCGTGGGTGGGAAACTTGGTGTTTGTGTATGTATGTATGTATGTATGTATGTATGTATGTATGTATGTATGTATGTATGTATGTATGTATGTATGTATGTATGTATGTATGTATGTATGTATGTATGTATGTATGTATGTATGTATGTATGTATGTATGTATGTATGTATGTATGTATGTATGTATGTATGTATGTATGTATGTATGTATGTATGTATGTATGTATGTATGTATGTATGTGTGTATGTGTGTGTGTGTGTATGTATGTATGTATGTATGTATGTATGTATGTATGTATGTATGTGTGTGTGTGTATGTATGTATGTATGTATGTATATATGTATGTATGTATGTATGTATGTATGTATGTATGTATATATGTATGTATGTATGTATGTATGTATGTATGTATGCATATATGTATATATGTATGTGCATATGCGTGTATGTTATATGTGTGTATGTGTGTACTGTGACGTGTGTGCGAGTATCGTCATGTCCAACGCCTCCACCAGACCAGTCTATCCACGACCTAAATACCCTCATGTACACGTCCAAGTCGACCTGTCATATATGCAGCACCCATTATACCTTCGTACATGTCATAACACGGGCGACAGGTTCAGCGGAAGGGGCGGGGCGTGCCTGTTTGACCAGGTAACGTCTCGCCTATGGACTGGTTTATACCATGTACACGGTCCACTTACCTGGGGTTCGACGAATGTCCGCGGGTTAGGGTGATCCAAACCGAAATTCTTCAGCTTACACTCTCTTCCACATACACCCATGGTCCTGAATGTCGCCTCGACAGTCCGCGGTCGGTTTTGGGTATCAACAAACCTCACCGATGTGCGGACTGACTAACACAGCGCTTGCAGTAATGTGTGCGCAATCACGCGTGACGTGCGTCGCCTTGCTCAGTGAACCGTGACGCGAGCGGCAATTGTATGAAGTTCTGGCGCTCATAACAAGGACCACCCCATTAAGCCACCCCAGGTCGTGGTTTGGCGGTTACAACCATATAAATAGGAGTCATCGAAGGTGAGGTCATCGCTAATTGATGCGCCGTTGTCAATAGAGCACAAACAATTCGACGGAGGGTAGATTGAACCTCTGCATTTTTTTTAACTTACACACAGTTTTAGTCACCCCCGCGCCCCCGCGCCCTCGCGCCCCCGCGCCCCCGCGGTCCCGCGCCCCCGTGCCCCCGCGCCCCCGCGCCCTTGCGCCCTTGCGCCCCTGCGTCGCTGCGTCCCTGCGCCCAGAGTTGTCAACTTGTATGTTCTATGACAGAGGTGTAAATGTGTTTGTTCTATGACATAGGTGTCAACTTGTGTGTTCTATAACAAAGGTGTCAACTTGTATATTTTATGACAGAGATGTCAACTTGTTTGTTCTATGACAGAGGTGTCAACTTGTTTGTTGTATGACAGAGGTGTCAACTTGTGTGTTCTATGACAGAGGTGTCAACTTGTATGTTCTATGACAGAGGTGTCAACTTCTGTGTTCTATGACAGAGGCATCAACTTGTATGTTCTATGAGAGGGTGTCAACTTGTATGTTCTATGACAGATGTGTCAACTTGTGTGTTTTATGCGTAAGTCTTGCGGAATGTCATGCTGTCTACTGACTTACAGGCTACGAAGCAATCCTCCGTTTTACAGAATATGTAACTAACATCGTCGCAAACCAATTTCAGACGAGATGAATGAGCAAACCACATGCTTTTTTAATTTAGAAACCAAATTAGCATACGCGCATACTATATAACAAACCTTGTTGTCACTGCCGCGATGCTAGCATAATTTAGTTATACTAAATGCGCGCATGCACGCCTCTGATATTGAATTGCGAAAACTAGATACAATGGCGCCGCTTTCGTACAAAAGAAAGCGCCCTCTAAATGCCTTAGGTATGATAATTTCAGCCCGGCATCAAGCTACACTGAGAAGAGCGATATTCTGGGCTAAGCCACACATTCGTTAGCACGACGGGCAACGGCACGCCAGAGCCTTCTGGGTGGCTAAGGCTGCGGTTTATGTTGGAATATTCATTTGACACGACCTCAAAAATAGCCATTATGGTCGAATTATTTGTCACGGTCATCTATGACTGCACATGATGCGATTGGTTCGTTGTTACGACAAAGGTTTTGTTATGTTGCTGAACGGCGTACATTAGCAACGTCGCGTAATCTACCTGCGTGGTAATAATTACCTGGTATCTAAATAGAAGGATATCAGCACTGAGTTGAACATATTTCCATCCACACAATGCAGCTAATTTTGATATTCAAAATGCAAACGTCTTTGATATATTGATAATAATTTATTCACAATGGCAATTTATAAATGCATTTTATTTAAGTACTAATTATAAAGTTAAAAACGTACATTGTAAACTTAAAAATGCAAAACGTGGTACGTTAGATAATTAAATAACATAATGAAGTGTAACACCCGCGTGAACTGGTGCGGATTGTAAAACTCTGCAGAATACGATTTGGAAATAATAATAATAATAATAATAATAATAACTTCTTATGCGCCAATATCCTCGAAAATCAAGCTCAGTGGCGCGACAAAACCAAGGGGTATAGCAATTGCATAAACGTAGCATGGCTTAATATAATATATGATAACAGTTATAACTCCGAATGGCACATTTATACAAATAAAAACATAACTATTAATGATA
>CBDHHR010000654.1:0-21692 GCA_965263245.1 Metamycoplasmataceae bacterium
CGTCACAGTGGGAATGCCTCTTCCGGTTTGGCGCGTTTACTATGCCGCGCAGCCGAATGCTGGCAAGTTTTACCAGTTTCTTTAATGTAATCTCGACCCCATCGCTGTGGGAATTACGCCATTGACACCAGTGGGGTGAAAGGATGTGGGATGTGTAAGAATTGAGTCTACTGATTTCAACGTTGTTAGTCACCGTGCATATTGTAACGCTCTTTAATTGATTTTTATCAGGTGTCTTCGACTGGTGGAGATAAAGAGACACCTGGCCGACAACTTATGGCAGCATTACTCACCGACCAGGCCCCATTATGTGAAGACTGGCGACGCTCAACAGTCATTCGACATTAGGTGGAGTCTTGTTTTTATCGATTATAGTCACCTCGTGCAATCTAACATGTTTTCGTAGTTGATAATGTAGGCCGATGACCGGGAGAATGAACGATAGCTTGACATCGATATATGTATCATAACAAGTGCGAGTGGACATTAGTTTTAATATTACAGTTCTCACAAAGACGAGAACACAATCGAAACGTTTTACTTAGACGATTATTCGAGCTATTTTTCACGCTATATGACTGATCAGAACTGATATAATGAAGATGGTTTACACTTCGAATAATTTCCTCGTAAGCACATCAGTTGTTGCTTTTTTGGGGCCTAGCAATGTCTGCCAGTTTTACATGTTTCCCCGAATGTGCTCTACTTGTAGTAAGTATTAAGAAGGAAATTGGGTGGATAAAGATCAAAGCAAAGCAGCCAACTATGCCACTAACATGTTCACCATTATACACCACCTTGTGAGCGAGCTTCTGTTACACCAAGACAACTTGGCTACATTAGCTACTGTTACTGTGGAATTAAGTTATGTCAATATATGATGCTAAAAACAGGCACACGAGACGAAACTTGTGTAAGTGGCATATATCGGATACCGGAAAATATTTTAACATTGATATGCATAAACACCATTCGCGCAAATGTCACACACATTATCGCAATCACGCACACACACACACACACACACACACACACACACACACACTCACACACACACACACACACACACACACACACACACACACACACACACACACACACACACACACACACACACACACACACACACACACACACACACACACACACACACACACACACACACACTAACCCACTCAATACAGTTGAGTAGATGTCTGTTTGCCCGTCATGACACCAAGCACAACGCACTAATCTCGACTGGAAACAGTATGCTTAGCAACCAGCATGCAAAGGCAACCTATAGAAGTGTCTATTTCTTTGCAATAGTATAACTCACGAGGTCACAATTGATTTGCCTTCCTTCTGAAACAAGTGTAGAGATCATTCGATAGTTTTGAGACCAATATTTATTGCAATCACACATTTCTCGGCACGCATATGTGTATCTGGTTAGTGGCGTAGATCGGCTTCATATTCGAAACATTGCCATGAAAACAATAGCATACGCTACAACGATCAATGCCAACAGAACAGGCCAGGTCTTTGGCCATGCTATGACCTGTATGCCGACAAACAGGTAACGCCAAAAGCTAGATATAGCAGACATGGCGAAGTGCCATACGAAAAAACAAAGGTTGCTTCAAACTACCCAGACAACTACGAGATGATATCCTAGATTTGCGTTGGGTGCACCACTTCTCTCACGTTGTGTTCTGAGGGGTGTTGTGTTGCTCACACTTCGGATTCAAATAGGGAGACCTGAAACCAAAGAGCAGACATTTCGCAAGTTCAATATGAAAACGAAACTACAAGGCAACTAACAGGCAATGGTCGCATCACATGATCATTGATATTAAACTGGCTACACAAAGTGTACGCCCTACTAAAGGTATTACATTACAGAGTAAATCTTTATGCGAACGAACGTCTTGTATGGCATCGCCACGCCTGACATATTTCGACGTGTATTTCATTGAACAGCAGGTAGATCTAGAGATTTTGCTTCACCTGTGTTGCGTACAATGATTTCGTGTAATATAAAGAGTTTGGAATGGCATATAATGCTTCAGATACATCTTTGCGCAGCCTGCATACAGCACTCGTGGCGTCGCCGTTACCATGTTTTAGAGTTTCATATCGCAGAGAGTAGAGTGCCAACACCTTGAACGGAACTTCTGTCGTTAAGTTTAGTATTGTGAAGCTCAGCAGTACGAATGTTAAATTAGATACTGCCCCACACTTCTATTTGCATACGCATAGGTGGAAGGCTTGAGGAGACATTGACAACTCATCGAAGAGTGCTATACGCCATGTACAGTGGACTGTGAATGAGAACATAAATATGAGTTATGTGCCATTTCCGACAAGAATTAGGCACTTGTGTAGACTGCAAACCCACCTCAATTGTTCCTACACTTGTCACTACATTACGAGTGGTGCGGATAGTGTAGTGGTTAGCGCACCCAACTGGCAAACCGACGGCCCGGGTTTAATACGCGCGGACGCCGCAGGAGGCCTGATATATTTGGTATAAAAATCGATGGACAGAGACTGACATTGTTGAATCTAATCGGTGCTATACGCCCACGCACATTGACATCTATCGTACATAAAAAGTACCCGAATGTCTCACAGGCCGCCGCAACATAATAAAACGGTTGTCCTATGCGTGTACATGATGACAACATACCCTAGCCCAAGTGCAGACATTGAAAGAAAGAATAAGGAAGACGGAAGAAAGCGCCCCCCCCCCCCCCAGTTTGCATAGATCAACTGCGTTGCCATCTTGAAATCTGACGTCGCCAGAAACGAAAATGGCGCGTTTGCCTTATTGTCGTGACGTCACAGTGGGAATGCCTCTTCCGGTTTGGCGCGTTTACTATGCCGCGCAGCCGAATGCTGGCAAGTTTTACCAGTTTCTTTAATGTAATCTCGACCCCATCGCTGTGGGAATTACGCCATTGACACCAGTGGGGTGAAAGGATGTGGGATGTGTAAGAATTGAGTCTACTGGTTTCAACGTTGTTAGTCACCGTGCATATTGTAACGCTCTTTAATTGATTTGTATCAGGTGTCTTCGACTGGTGGAGATAAAGAGACACCTGGCCGACAACTTATGGCAGCATTACTCACCGACCAGGCCCCATTATGTGAAGACTGGCGACGCTCAACAGTCATTCGACATTAGGTGGAGTCTTGTTTTTATCGATTATAGTCACCTCGTGCAATCTAACATGTTTTCGTAGTTGATAATGTAGGCCGATGACCGGGAGAATGAACGATAGCTTGACATCGATATATGTATCATAACAAGTGCGAGTGGACATTAGTTTTAATATTACAGTTCTCACAAAGACGAGAACACAATCGAAACGTTTTACTTAGACGATTATTCGAGCTATTTTTCACGCTATATGACTGATCAGAACTGATATAATGAAGATGGTTTACACTTCGAATAATTTCCTCGTAAGCACATCAGTTGTTGCTTTTTTGGGGCCTAGCAATGTCTGCCAGTTTTACATGTTTCCCCGAATGTGCTCTACTTGTAGTAAGTATTAAGAAGGAAATTGGGTGGATAAAGATCAAAGCAAAGCAGCCAACTATGCCACTAACATGTTCACCATTATACACCACCTTGTGAGCGAGCTTCTGTTACACCAAGACAACTTGGCTACATTAGCTACTGTTACTGTGGAATTAAGTTATGTCAATATATGATGCTAAAAACAGGCACACGAGACGAAACTTGTGTAAGTGGCATATATCGGATACCGGAAAATATTTTAACATTGATATGCATAAACACCATTCGCGCAAATGTCACACACATTATCGCAATCACGCACACACACACACACACACACACACACACACACACACACTCACACACACACACACACACACACACACACACACACACACACACACACACACACACACACACACACACACACACACACACACACACACACACACACACACACACACACACACACACACACACTAACCCACTCAATACAGTTGAGTAGATGTCTGTTTGCCCGTCATGACACCAAGCACAACGCACTAATCTCGACTGGAAACAGTATGCTTAGCAAGCAGCATGCAAAGGCAACCTATACAAGTGCCTATTTCTTTGCAATAGTATAACTCACGAGGTCACATTTGATTTGCCTTCCTTCTGAAACAAGTGTAGAGATCATTCGATAGTTTGAGACCAGTATTTATTGCAATCACACATTTCTCGGCACGCAGATGTGTATCTGGTTAGTGGCGTAGACCGGCTTCATATTCGAAACATTGCCATTAAAACAATAGCATACGCTACAACGATCAATGCCAACAGAACAGGCCAGGTCTTTGGCCATGCCATGACCTGTATGCCGACAAACAGGTAACGCCAAAAGCTAGACATAGCAGACATGGCGAAGTGCCATACGAAAAAACAAAGGTTGCTTCAAACTACCCAGACAACTACGAGATGATATCCTAGATTTGCGTTGGGTGCACCACTTCTCTCACGTTGTGTTCTGAGGGGTGTTGTGTTGCTCACACTTCGGATTTAAATAGGGAGACCTGAAACCAAAGAGCAGACATTTCGCAAGTTCAATATGAACACGAAACTACAAGGCAACTAACAGGGAATGGTCGCATCACATCATCATTGATATTGAGCTGGCTACACAAAGTGTACGCCCTACTAAAGGTATTACATTACAGAGTAAATCTTTATGCGAACGAACGTCTTGTATGGCATCGCCACGCCTGACATATTTCGACGTGTATTTCATTGAACAGCAGGTAGATCTAGAGATTTTGCTTCACTGCGTTTCGTACAATGATTTCGTGTAATATAAAGAGTTTGGAATGGCATATAATGCTTCAGATACATCTTTGCGCAGCCTGCATACAGCACTCGTGGCGTCGCCGTTACCATGTTTTAGAGTTTCATATCGCAGAGAGTAGAGTGCCAACACCTTGAACGGAACTTCTGTCGTTAAGTTTAGTATTGTGAAGCTCAGCAGTACGAATGTTAAATTAGATACTGCCCAAACTTCTATTTGCATACGCATAGGTGGAAGGCTTGAGGAGACATTGACAACTCATCGAAGAGTGCTATACGCCATGTACAGTGGACTGTGAATGAGAACAGAAATATGAGTTATGTGCCATTTCCGACAAGAATTAGACACTTGTGTAGACTGCAAACCCACCTCAATTGTTCCTACACTTGTCACTACATTACGAGTGGTGCGGATAGTGTAGTGGTTAGCGCACCCAACTGGCAAACCGACGGCCCGGGTTTAATACGCGCGGACGCCGCAGGAGGTCTGATATATTTGGTATACAAATCGATGTACAGAGACTGACATTGTTGAATCTAATCGGTGCTATACGCCACGCACAATTGACATCTATCGTACATAAAAAGTACCCGAATGTCGCACAGGCCGCCGCAACATAATAAAACGGTAGTCCTATGCGTGTACATGATGACAACATACCCTAGCCCAAGTGCAGACATTGAAAGAAAGAATAAGGAAGACGGAAGAAAGCGCTCCCTCCCCCCAGTTTGCATAGATCAACTGCGTCGCCATATTGAAATCTGACGTCGCCAGAAACGAAAATGGCGCGTTTGCCGTATTGTCGTGACGTCACAGTGGGAATGCCTCTTCCGGTTTGGCGCGTTTACTATGCCGCGCAGCCGAATGCTGGCAAGTTTTTTAACAGTTTCTTTAATGTAATCTCGACCGCATCGCTGTGGGAATTACGCCATTGACACCAGTGGGGTGAAAGGATGTGGGATGTGTAAGAATTGAGTCTACTGGTTTCAACGTTGTTAGTCACCGTGCATATTGTAACGCTCTTTAATTGTTTTTTCTCAGGTGTCTGCGCCTGGTGGAGATACAGAGACACCTGGCCGACAACTTATGGCAGCAGTACTCACCGACCAGGCCCCATTATGTGAAGACTGACGACGCTCAACAGTCATTCGACAGTGGGTGGAGTCTTGTTTTTATCGATTATAGTCACCTCGTGCAATCTAACGTGTTTTCGTAGTTGATAATGTAGGCCGATGACCGGGAGAATGAACGATAGCTTGACATCGATATATGTATCATAACAAGTGCGAGTGGACATTAGTTTTAATATTACAGTTCTCACAAAGTCGAGAACACAATCGAAACGTTTTACTTAGACGATTATTCGAGCTATTTTTCACGCTATATGACTGATCAGAACTGATATAATGAAGATGGTTTACACTTCGAATAATTTCCTCGTAAGCACAACATTTGTTGCTTTTTTGGGGCCTAGCAATGTCTGCCAGTTTTACATGTTTACCCGAGTGTGCTCTAGTTGTAGTAAGTATTAAGAAGGAAATTGGGTGGATAAAGATCAAAGCAAAGCAGCCAACTATGCCACTAACATGTTCACCATTATTTAACAAGATTTAACAAGATTGCCACCTAGAGATTCAATTCTAGATGGCAGGTGGACTAGGAAGCCATTTGGCTTATCGAGAGTCCAACCTATCTACAGGTATCTAAGTATACCCCGCCCTTCTTAGGTATATGTCGATTTTATTTTTAAATATATTAACACTACTAGCACCTACACAATCAGCTGATAATCTGTTCCATTCGTTTACTGTTCTTTGTGAAAATGAAAATTTTCTAATATCTAGTCTACACTGCTTCTTTGCTAATGAACTCCATGTCCTCTAGTCCTTCTCTCTTCCTTGACTGTGAAAAAAATATTTCTGTCAATATTTTCATATCCATTCAATATTTTAAACACCTCAATCTGATCTCCTCTCAATCTTCTGGTTTCTAGTGTTGTTAAACCACATTCTTTTAGACGCATTTCATAACTAAAATTCCTGAGTTTTGGTATCATTTTGGTTGCTCTCCTTTGTACTCTTCTAGCATATCAATATCCTTCTTGCGATATGGCCTCCATGCTTGTATACAATATTCTAAGTGAGGCCTAACTATTGTTTTGTACAGCGGTATTATTAGTTCTTTTTCTTTTACTTTCTTATACACCACCTTGTGAGCGAGCTTCTGTTGCACCAAGACAACTTGGCTACATTACTTACTGTTACTTTGGAATTAAGTTATGTCAAAATATGATGCTAAAATAAGGCACACGAGACGAAACTTGTGTAAGTGGCATATATCGCATACCGGAAAATATTTTAACATTGATATGCATAAACACCATTCGCGCGAATGTCACACACATTATCGGAATCACGCACACACACACACACACACACACACACACACACACACACACACACACACACACACACACACACACACACACACACACACACACACACACACACACACACACACACACACACACACACACACACACACACACACACACACACACACACACACACACACACACACACACACACACACACACACACACACACACACACACACACACACACACACACACACACACACACACACACACACACACACACACACACACACACACACACACACACACACACACACACACACACACACACACACACACACACACACACACACACACACACTAACCCACTCAATACAGTTGAGTAGATGTCTGTTTGCCCGTCATGACACCAAGCACAACGCACTAATCTCGACTGGAAACAGTATGCTTAGCAAGCAGCATGCAAAGGCAACCTATACAAGTGCCAATTTCTTTGCAATAGTATATAACTCACGAGGTCACATTTGGTTTGCCTTCCTTCTGAAACAAGTGTAGAGATCATTCGATAGTTTGAGACCAGTATTTATTGCAATCACACATTTCTCGGCACGCAGATGTGTATCTGGTTAGTGGCGTAGACCGGCTTCATATTCGAAACATTGCCATTAAAACAATAGCATACGCTACAACGATCATTGCCAACAGAACAGGCCAGGTCTTTGGCCATACCATGACCTGTATGCCGACAAACAGGTAACGCCAAAAGCTAGACATAGCAGACATGGCGAAGTGCCATACGAAAAAACAAAGGTTGCTTCAAACTACCCAGACAACTACGAGATGATATCCTAGATTTGCGTTGGGTGCACCACTTCTCTCACGTTGTGTTCTGAGGGGTGTTGTGTTGCTCACACTTCGGATTCAAATAGGGAGACCTGAAACCAAAGAGCAGACATTTCGCAAGTTCAATATGAAAACGAAACTACAAGGCAACTAACAGGCAATGGTCGCATCACATAATCATTGATATTGAGCTGGCTACACAAAGTGTACGCCCTACTAAAGGTATTACATTACAGAGTAAATCTTTATGCGAACGAACGTCTTGTATGGCATCGCCACGCCTGACATATTTCGACGTGTATTTCATTGAACAGCAGGTAGATCTAGAGATTTTGCTTCACTGCGTTGCGTACAATGATTTCGTGTAATATAAAGAGTTTGGAATGGCATATAATGCTTCAGATACATCTTTGCGCAGCCTGCATACTGCACTCGTGGCGTCGCCGTTACCATGTTTTAGAGTTTTATATCGCAGAGAGTAGAGTGCCAACACCTTGAACGGAACTTCTGTCGTTAAGTTTAGTATTGTGAAGCTCAGCAGTACGAATGTTAAATTAGATACTGCCCAAACTTCTATTTGCATACGCATAGGTGGAAGGCTTGAGGAGACATTGACACCTCATCGAAGAGTGCTATACGCCATGTACAGTGGACTGTGAATGAGAACAGAAATATGAGTTATGTGCCATTTCCGACAAGAATTAGACACTTGTGTAGACTGCAAACCCACCTCAATTGTTCCTACACTTGTCACTACATTACGAGTGGTGCGGATAGTGTAGTGGTTAGCGCACCCAACTGGCAAACCGACGGCCCGGGTTTAATACGCGCGGACGCCGCAGGAGGTCTGATATATTTGGTATAAAAATCGATGTACAGAGACTGACATTGTTGAATCTAATCGGTGCTATACGCCACGCACATTGACATCTATCGTACATAAAAAGTACCCGAATGTCGCACAGGCCGCCGCAACATAATAAAACGGTAGTCCTATGCGTGTACATGATGACAACATACCCTAGCCCAAGTGCAGACATTGAAAGAAAGAATAAGGAAGACGGAAGAAAGCGCTCCCCCCCCCAGTTTGCATAGATCAACTGCGTCGCCATCTTGAAATCTGACGTCGCCAGAAACGAAAATGGCGCGTTTGCCGTATTGTCGTGACGTCACAGTGGGAATGCCTCTTCCGGTTTGGCGCGTTTACTATGCCGCGCAGCCGAATGCTGGCAAGTTTTATCAGTTTCTTTAATGTAATCTCGACCGCATCGCTGTGGGAATTACGCCATTGACACCAGTGGGGTGAAAGGATGTGGGATGTGTAAGAATTGAGTCTACTGGTTTCAACGTTGTTAGTCACCGTGCATATTGTAACGCTCTTTAATTGTTTTTTCTCAGGTGTCTGCGCCTGGTGGAGATACAGAGACACCTAGCCGACAACTTATGGCAGCAGTACTCACCGACCAGGCCCCATTATGTGAAGACTGACGACGCTCAACAGTCATTCGACAGTGGGTGGAGTCTTGTTTTTATCGATTATAGTCACCTCGTGCAATCTAACGTGTTTTCGTAGTTGATAATGTAGGCCGATGACCGGGAGAATGAACGATAGCTTGACATCGATATATGTATCATAACAAGTGCGAGTGGACATTAGTTTTAATATTACAGTTCTCACAAAGTCGAGAACACAATCGAAACGTTTTACTTAGACGATTATTCGAGCTATTTTTCACGCTATATGACTGATCAGAACTGATATAATGAAGATGGTTTACACTTCGAATAATTTCCTCGTAAGCACAACAGTTGTTGCTTTTTTGGGGCCTAGCAATGTCTGCCAGTTTTACATGTTTACCCGAGTGTGCTCTACTTGTAGTAAGTATTAAGAAGGAAATTGGGTGGATAAAGATCAAAGCAAAGCAGCCAACTATGCCACTAACATGTTCACCATTATTTAACAAGATTTAACAAGATTGCCACCTAGAGATTCAATTCTAGATGGCAGGTGGACTAGGAAGCCATTTGGCTTATCGAGAGTCCAACCTATCTACAGGTATCTAAGTATACCCCGCCCTTCTTAGGTATATGTCGATTTTATTTTTAAATATATTAACACTACTAGCACCTACACAATCAGCTGATAATCTGTTCCATTCGTTTACTGTTCTTTGTGAAAATGAAAATTTTCTAATATCTAGTCTACACTGCTTCTTTGCTAATGTAACTCCATGTCCTCTAGTCCTTCTCTCTTCCTTGACTGTGAAAAAAATATTTCTGTCAATATTTTCAGATCCATTCAATATTTTAAACACCTCAATCTGATCTCCTCTCAATCTTCTGGTTTCTAGTGTTGTTAAACCACATTCTTTTAGACGCATTTCATAACTAAAATTCCTGAGTTTTGGTATCATTTTGGTTGCTCTCCTTTGTACTCTTTCTAGCATATCAATATCCTTCTTGCGATATGGCCTCCATGCTTGTATACAATATTCTAAGTGAGGCCTAACTATTGTTTTGTACAGCGGTATTATTAGTTCTTTTTCTTTTACTTTCTTATACACCACCTTGTGAGCGAGCTTCTGTTGCACCAAGACAACTTGGCTACATTACTTACTGTTACTTTGGAATTAAGTTATGTCAAAATATGATGCTAAAATAAGGCACACGAGACGAAACTTGTGTAAGTGGCATATATCGCATACCGGAAAATATTTTAACATTGATATGCATAAACACCATTCGCGCGAATGTCACACACATTATCGGAATCACGCACACACACACACATACACACACACACACACACACACACACACACACACACACACACACACACACACACACACACACACACGCAAACACACACACACACACACACAGACACACACACACACACACACACACACACACACACACACACACACACACACACACACACACACACACACACACACACACACACACACACACACACACACACACACACACACACACACACACACACACACACACACACACACACACACACACACACACACACACACACACACACACACACACACACACACACTAACCCACTCAATACAGTTGAGTAGATGTCTGTTTGCCCGTCATGACACCAAGCACAACGCACTAATCTCGACTGGAAACAGTATGCTTAGCAAGCAGCATGCAAAGGCAACCTATACAAGTGCCTATTTCTTTGCAATAGTATAACTCACGAGGTCACATTTGATTTGCCTTCCTTCTGAAACAAGTGTAGAGATCATTCGATAGTTTGAGACCAGTATTTATTGCAATCACACATTTCTCGGCACGCAGATGTGTATCTGGTTAGTGGCGTAGACCGGCTTCATATTCGAAACATTGCCATTAAAACAATAGCATACGCTACAACGATCATTGCCAACAGAACAGGCCAGGTCTTTGGCCATGCCATGACCTGTATGCCGACAAACAGGTAACGCCAAAAGCTAGACATAGCAGACATGGCGAAGTGCCATACGAAAAAACAAAGGTTGCTTCAAACTACCCAGACAACTACGAGATGATATCCTAGATTTGCGTTGGGTGCACCACTTCTCTCACGTTGTGTTCTGAGGGGTGTTGTGTTGCTCACACTTCGGATTCAAATAGGGAGACCTGAAACCAAAGAGCAGACATTTCGCAAGTTCAATATGAAAACGAAACTACAAGGCAACTAACAGGGAATGGTCGCATCACATCATCATTGATATTGAGCTGGCTACACAAAGTGTACGCCCTACTAAAGGTATTACATTACAGAGTAAATCATTATGCGAACGAACGTCTTGTATGGCATCGCCACGCCTGACATATTTCGACGTGTATTTCATTGAACAGCAGGTAGATCTAGAGATTTTGCTTCACTGCGTTTCGTACAATGATTTCGTGTAATATAAAGAGTTTGGAATGGCATATAATGCTTCAGATACATCTTTGCGCAGCCTGCATACAGCACTCGTGGCGTCGCCGTTACCATGTTTTAGAGTTTCATATCGCAGAGAGTAGAGTGCCAACACCTTGAACGGAACTTCTGTCGTTAAGTTTAGTATTGTGAAGCTCAGCAGTACGAATGTTAAATTAGATACTGCCCAAACTTCTATTTGCATACGCATAGGTGGAAGGCTTGAGGAGACATTGACAACTCATCGAAGAGTGCTATACGCCATGTACAGTGGACTGTGAATGAGAACAGAAATATGAGTTATGTGCCATTTCCGACAAGAATTAGACACTTGTGTAGACTGCAAACCCACCTCAATTGTTCCTACACTTGTCACTACATTACGAGTGGTGCGGATAGTGTAGTGGTTAGCGCACCCAACTGGCAAACCGACGGCCCGGGTTTAATACGCGCGGACGCCGCAGGAGGTCTGATATATTTGGTATACAAATCGATGTACAGAGACTGACATTGTTGAATCTAATCGGTGCTATACGCCACGCACATTGACATCTATCGTACATAAAAAGTACCCGAATGTCGCACAGGCCGCCGCAACATAATAAAACGGTAGTCCTATGCGTGTACATGATGACAACATACCCTAGCCCAAGTGCAGACATTGAAAGAAAGAATAAGGAAGACGGAAGAAAGCGCTCCCCCCCCCAGTTTGCATAGATCAACTGCGTCGCCATCTTGAAATCTGACGTCGCCAGAAACGAAAATGGCGCGTTTGCCGTATTGTCGTGACGTCACAGTGGGAATGCCTCTTCCGGTTTGGCGCGTTTACTATGCCGCGCAGCCGAATGCTGGCAAGTTTTACCAGTTTCTTTAATGTAATCTCGACCGCATCGCTGTGGGAATTACGCCATTGACACCAGTGGGGTGAAAGGATGTGGGATGTGTAAGAATTGAGTCTACTGGTTTCAACGTTGTTAGTCACCGTGCATATTGTAACGCTCTTTAATTGTTTTTTCTCAGGTGTCTGCGCCTGGTGGAGATACAGAGACACCTGGCCGACAACTTATGGCAGCATTACTCACCGACCAGGCCCCATTATGTGAAGACTGGCGACGCTCAACAGTCATTCGACAGTGGGTGGAGTCTTGTTTTTATCGATTATAGTCACCTCGTGCAATCTAACGTGTTTTCGTAGTTGATAATGTAGGCCGATGACCGGGAGAATGAACGATAGCTTGACATCGATATATGTATCATAACAAGTGCGAGTGGACATTAGTTTTAATATTACAGTTCTCACAAAGACGAGAACACAATCGAAACGTTTTACTTAGACGATTATTCGAGCTATTTTTCACGCTATATGACTGATCAGAACTGATATAATGAAGATGGTTTACACTTCGAATAATTTCCTCGTAAGCACATCAGTTGTTGCTTTTTTGGGGCCTAGCAATGTCTGCCAGTTTTACATGTTTCCCCGAATGTGCTCTACTTGTAGTAAGTATTAAGAAGGAAATTGGGTGGATAAAGATCAAAGCAAAGCAGCCAACTATGCCACTAACATGTTCACCATTATACACCACCTTGTGAGCGAGCTTCTGTTAGCACCACCAAGACAACTTGGCTACATTAGTAACTACTGTTACTGTGGAATTAAGTTATGTCAATATATGATGCTAAAATATCCTTCTTGCGATAGGCACACGAGACGAAACTTGTGTAAGTGGCATGATATAAGGCACACGAGACGAAACTTGTGTAAGTGGCATATATCGCATACCGGAAAATATTTTAACATTGATATGCATAAACACCATTCGCGCGAATGTCACACACATTATCGCAATCACGCACACACACACACACACACACACACACACACACACACACACACACACACACACACACACACACACACACACACACACACACACACACGCACCCACACACACATACACACACACACACACACACACACACACACACACACACACACACACAACACACACACACACACACACACACACACACACACACACACACACACACACACACACACACACACACACACACACACACACACACACACACACACACACACACACACACACACACACACACACACACACACACACACACACACACACACACACACACACACACACACACACACACACTAACCCACTCAATACAGTTGAGTAGATGTCTGTTTGCCCGTCATGACACCAAGCACAACGCACTAATCTCGACTGGAAACAGTATGCTTAGCAAGCAGCATGCAAAGGCAACCTATACAAGTGCCTATTTCTTTGCAATAGTATAACTCACGAGGTCACATTTGATTTGCCTTCCTTCTGAAACAAGTGTAGAGATCATTCGATAGTTTGAGACCAGTATTTATTGCAATCACACATTTCTCGGCACGCAGATGTGTATCTGGTTAGTGGCGTAGACCGGCTTCATATTCGAAACATTGCCATTAAAACAATAGCATACGCTACAACGATCATTGCCAACAGAACAGGCCAGGTCTTTGGCCATGCCATGACCTGTATGCCGACAAACAGGTAACGCCAAAAGCTAGACATAGCAGACATGGCGAAGTGCCATACGAAAAAACAAAGGTTGCTTCAAACTACCCAGACAACTACGAGATGATATCCTAGATTTGCGTTGGGTGCACCACTTCTCTCACGTTGTGTTCTGAGGGGTGTTGTGTTGCTCACACTTCGGATTCAAATAGGGAGACCTGAAACCAAAGAGCAGACATTTCGCAAGTTCAATATGAAAACGAAACTACAAGGCAACTAACAGGCAATGGTCGCATCACATCATCATTGATATTGAGCTGGCTACACAAAGTGTACGCCCTACTAAAGGTATTACATTACAGAGTAAATCTTTATGCGAACGAACGTCTTGTATGGCATCGCCACGCCTGACATATTTCGACGTGTATTTCATTGAACAGCAGGTAGATCTAGAGATTTTGCTTCACTGCGTTGCGTACAATGATTTCGTGTAATATAAAGAGTTTGGAATGGCATATAATGCTTCAGATACATCTTTGCGCAGCCTGCATACAGCACTCGTGGCGTCGCCGTTACCATGTTTTAGAGTTTCATATCGCAGAGAGTAGAGTGCCAACACCTTGAACGGAACTTCTGTCGTTAAGTTTAGTATTGTGAAGCTCAGCAGTACGAATGTTAAATTAGATACTGCCCCAAACTTCTATTTGCATACGCATAGGTGGAAGGCTTGAGGAGACATTGACAACTCATCGAAGAGTGCTATACGCCATGTACAGTGGACTGTGAATGAGAACAGAAATATGAGTTATGTGCCATTTCCGACAAGAATTAGACACTTGTGTAGACTGCAAACCCACCTCAATTGTTCCTACACTTGTCACTACATTACGAGTGGTGCGGATAGTGTAGTGGTTAGCGCACCCAACTGGCAAACCGACGGCCCGGTTTAATACGCGCGGACGCCGCAGGAGGCCTGATATATTTGGTATAAAAATCGATGTACAGAGACTGACATTGTTGAATCTAATCGGTGCTATACGCCACGCACATTGACATCTATCGTACATAAAAAGTACCCGAATGTCGCACAGGCCGCCGCAACATAATAAAACGGTAGTCCTATGCGTGTACATGATGACAACATACCCTAGCCCAAGTGCAGACATTGAAAGAAAGAATAAGGAAGACGGAAGAAAGCGCTCCCCCCCAGTTTGCATAGATCAACTGCGTCGCCATCTTGAAATCTGACGTCGCCAGAAACGAAAATGGCGCGTTTGCCGTATTGTCGTGACGTCACAGTGGGAATGCCTCTTCCGGTTTGGCGCGTTTACTATGCCGCGCAGCCGAATGCTGGCAAGTTTTAACAGTTTCTTTAATGTAATCTCGACCGCATCGCTGTGGGAATTACGCCATTGACACCAGTGGGGTGAAAGGATGTGGGATGTGTAAGAATTGAGTCTACTGGTTTCAACGTTGTTAGTCACCGTGCATATTGTAACGCTCTTTAATTGTTTTTTCTCAGGTGTCTGCGCCTGGTGGAGATACAGAGACACCTGGCCGACAACTTATGGCAGCAGTACTCACCGACCAGGCCCCATTATGTGAAGACTGACGACGCTCAACAGTCATTCGACAGTGGGTGGAGTCTTGTTTTTATCGATTATAGTCACCTCGTGCAATCTAACGTGTTTTCGTAGTTGATAATGTAGGCCGATGACCGGGAGAATGAACGATAGCTTGACATCGATATATGTATCATAACAAGTGCGAGTGGACATTAGTTTTAATATTACAGTTCTCACAAAGTCGAGAACACAATCGAAACGTTTTACTTAGACGATTATTCGAGCTATTTTTCACGCTATATGACTGATCAGAACTGATATAATGAAGATGGTTTACACTTCGAATAATTTCCTCGTAAGCACATCAGTTGTTGCTTTTTTGGGGCCTAGCAATGTCTGCCAGTTTTACATGTTTACCCGAATGTGCTCTACTTGTAGTAAGTATTAAGAAGGAAATTGGGTGGATAAAGATCAAAGCAAAGCAGCCAACTATGCCACTAACATGTTCACCATTATACACCACCTTGTGAGCGAGCTTCTGTTGCACCAAGACAACTTGGCTACATTAGTTACTGTTACTGTGGAATTAAGTTATGTCAAAATATGATGCTAAAATAAGGCACACGAGACGAAACTTGTGTAAGTGGCACATACCGGATACCGGAAAATATTTTAACATTGATATGCATAAACACCATTCGCGCGAATGTCACACACATTATCGCAATCACGCACGCACGCACACACACACATACACACACACACACACACACACACACACACACACACACACACACACACACACACACACACACACACGCAAACACACACACACACACACACACACACACACACACACACACACACACACACACACACACACACACACACACACACACACACACACACACACACACACACACACACACACACACACACACACACACACACACACACACACACACACACACACACACACACACACACACACACACACACACACACACACACACACACACACACACACACACACACACACACTAACCCACTCAATACAGTTGAGTAGATGTCTGTTTGCCCGTCATGACACCAAGCACAACGCACTAATCTCGACTGGAAACAGTATGCTTAGCAAGCAGCATGCAAAGGCAACCTATACAAGTGCCTATTTCTTTGCAATAGTATAACTCACGAGGTCACATTTGATTTGCCTTCCTTCTGAAACAAGTGTAGAGATCATTCGATAGTTTGAGACCAGTATTTATTGCAATCACACATTTCTCGGCACGCAGATGTGTATCTGGTTAGTGGCGTAGACCGGCTTCATATTCGAAACATTGCCATTAAAACAATAGCATACGCTACAACGATCAATGCCAACAGAACAGGCCAGGTCTTTGGCCATGCCATGACCTGTATGCCGACAAACAGGTAACGCCAAAAGCTAGACATAGCAGACATGGCGAAGTGCCATACGAAAAACACAAAGGTTGCTTCAAACTACCCAGACAACTACGAGATGATATCCTAGATTTGCGTTGGGTGCACCACTTCTCTCACGTTGTGTTCTGAGGGGTGTTGTGTTGCTCACACTTCGGATTCAAATAGGGAGACCTGAAACCAAAGAGCAGACATTTCGCAAGTTCAATATGAAAACGAAACTACAAGGCAACTAACAGGCAATGGTCGCATCACATCATCATTGATATTGAGCTGGCTACACAAAGTGTACGCCCTACTAAAGGTATTACATTACAGAGTAAATCTTTATGCGAACGAACGTCTTGTATGGCATCGCCACGCCTGACATATTTCGACGTGTATTTCATTGAACAGCAGGTAGATCTAGAGATTTTGCTTCACTGCGTTGCGTACAATGATTTCGTGTAATATAAAGAGTTTGGAATGGCATATAATGCTTCAGATACATCTTTGCGCAGCCTGCATACAGCACTCGTGGCGTCGCCGTTACCATGTTTTAGAGTTTCATATCGCAGAGAGTAGAGTGCCAACACCTTGAACGGAACTTCTGTCGTTAAGTTTAGTATTGTGAAGCTCAGCAGTACGAATGTTAAATTAGATACTGCCCAAACTTCTATTTGCATACGCATAGGTGGAAGGCTTGAGGAGACATTGACAACTCATCGAAGAGTGCTATACGCCATGTACAGTGGACTGTGAATGAGAACAGAAATATGAGTTATGTGCCATTTCCGACAAGAATTAGACACTTGTGTAGACTGCAAACCCACCTCAATTGTTCCTACACTTGTCACTACATTACGAGTGGTGCGGATAGTGTAGTGGTTAGCGCACCCAACTGGCAAACCGACGGCCCGGGTTTAATACGCGCGGACGCCGCAGGAGGCCTGATATATTTGGTATAAAAATCGATGGACAGAGACTGACATTGTTGAATCTAATCGGTGCTATACGCCACGCACATTGACATCTATCGTACATAAAAAGTACCCGAATGTCGCACAGGCCGCCGCAACATAATAAAACGGTAGTCCTATGCGTGTACATGATGACAACATACCCTAGCCCAAGTGCAGACATTGAAAGAAAGAATAAGGAAGACGGAAGAAAGCGCTCCCCCCCCCCAGTTTGCATAGATCAACTGCGTCGCCATCTTGAAATCTGACGTCGCCAGAAACGAAAATGGCGCGTTTGCCGTATTGTCGTGACGTCACAGTGGGAATGCCTCTTCCGGTTTGGCGCGTTTACTATGCCGCGCAGCCGAATGCTGGCAAGTTTTACCAGTTTCTTTAATGTAATCTCGACCGCATCGCTGTGGGAATTACGCCATTGACACCAGTGGGGTGAAAGGATGTGGGATGTGTAAGAATTGAGTCTACTGGTTTCAACGTTGTTAGTCACCGTGCATATTGTAACGCTCTTTAATTGTTTTTTCTCAGGTGTCTGCGCCTGGTGGAGATACAGAGACACCTGGCCGACAACTTATGGCAGCATTACTCACCGACCAGGCCCCATTATGTGAAGACTGGCGACGCTCAACAGTCATTCGACAGTGGGTGGAGTCTTGTTTTTATCGATTATAGTCACCTCGTGCAATCTAACGTGTTTTCGTAGTTGATAATGTAGGCCGATGACCGGGAGAATGAACGATAGCTTGACATCGATATATGTATAATAACAAGTGCGAGTGGACATTAGTTTTAATATTACAGTTCTCACAAAGTCGAGAACACAATCGAAACGTTTTACTTAGACGATTATTCGAGCTATTTTTCACGCTATATGACTGATCAGAACTGATATAATGAAGATGGTTTACACTTCGAATAATTTCCTCGTAAGCACATCAGTTGTTGCTTTTTTGGGGCCTAGCAATGTCTGCCAGTTTTACATGTTTACCCGAATGTGCTCTACTTGTAGTAAGTATTAAGAAGGAAATTGGGTGGATAAAGATCAAAGCAAAGCAGCCAACTATGCCACTAACATGTTCACCATTATACACCACCTTGTGAGCGAGCTTCTGTTGCACCAAGACAACTTGGCTACATTAGTTACTGTTACTGTGGAATTAAGTTATGTCAATATATGATGCTAAAAACAGGCACACGAGACGAAACTTGTGTAAGTGGCATATATCGGATACCGGAAAATATTTTAACATTGATATGCATAAACACCATTCGCGCAAATGTCACACACATTATCGCAATCACGCACACACACACACACACACACACACACACACACACACACTCACACACACACACACACACACACACACACACACACACACACACACACACACACACACACACACACACACACACACACACACACACACACACACACACACACACACACACACACACACACACTAACCCACTCAATACAGTTGAGTAGATGTCTGTTTGCCCGTCATGACACCAAGCACAACGCACTAATCTCGACTGGAAACAGTATGCTTAGCAACCAGCATGCAAAGGCAACCTATAGAAGTGTCTATTTCTTTGCAATAGTATAACTCACGAGGTCACAATTGATTTGCCTTCCTTCTGAAACAAGTGTAGAGATCATTCGATAGTTTTGAGACCAATATTTATTGCAATCACACATTTCTCGGCACGCATATGTGTATCTGGTTAGTGGCGTAGATCGGCTTCATATTCGAAACATTGCCATGAAAACAATAGCATACGCTACAACGATCAATGCCAACAGAACAGGCCAGGTCTTTGGCCATGCTATGACCTGTATGCCGACAAACAGGTAACGCCAAAAGCTAGATATAGCAGACATGGCGAAGTGCCATACGAAAAAACAAAGGTTGCTTCAAACTACCCAGACAACTACGAGATGATATCCTAGATTTGCGTTGGGTGCACCACTTCTCTCACGTTGTGTTCTGAGGGGTGTTGTGTTGCTCACACTTCGGATTCAAATAGGGAGACCTGAAACCAAAGAGCAGACATTTCGCAAGTTCAATATGAAAACGAAACTACAAGGCAACTAACAGGCAATGGTCGCATCACATGATCATTGATATTAAACTGGCTACACAAAGTGTACGCCCTACTAAAGGTATTACATTACAGAGTAAATCTTTATGCGAACGAACGTCTTGTATGGCATCGCCACGCCTGACATATTTCGACGTGTATTTCATTGAACAGCAGGTAGATCTAGAGATTTTGCTTCACCTGTGTTGCGTACAATGATTTCGTGTAATATAAAGAGTTTGGAATGGCATATAATGCTTCAGATACATCTTTGCGCAGCCTGCATACAGCACTCGTGGCGTCGCCGTTACCATGTTTTAGAGTTTCATATCGCAGAGAGTAGAGTGCCAACACCTTGAACGGAACTTCTGTCGTTAAGTTTAGTATTGTGAAGCTCAGCAGTACGAATGTTAAATTAGATACTGCCCCACACTTCTATTTGCATACGCATAGGTGGAAGGCTTGAGGAGACATTGACAACTCATCGAAGAGTGCTATACGCCATGTACAGTGGACTGTGAATGAGAACATAAATATGAGTTATGTGCCATTTCCGACAAGAATTAGGCACTTGTGTAGACTGCAAACCCACCTCAATTGTTCCTACACTTGTCACTACATTACGAGTGGTGCGGATAGTGTAGTGGTTAGCGCACCCAACTGGCAAACCGACGGCCCGGGTTTAATACGCGCGGACGCCGCAGGAGGCCTGATATATTTGGTATAAAAATCGATGGACAGAGACTGACATTGTTGAATCTAATCGGTGCTATACGCCCACGCACATTGACATCTATCGTACATAAAAAGTACCCGAATGTCTCACAGGCCGCCGCAACATAATAAAACGGTTGTCCTATGCGTGTACATGATGACAACATACCCTAGCCCAAGTGCAGACATTGAAAGAAAGAATAAGGAAGACGGAAGAAAGCGCCCCCCCCCCCCCCAGTTTGCATAGATCAACTGCGTTGCCATCTTGAAATCTGACGTCGCCAGAAACGAAAATGGCGCGTTTGCCTTATTGTCGTGACGTCACAGTGGGAATGCCTCTTCCGGTTTGGCGCGTTTACTATGCCGCGCAGCCGAATGCTGGCAAGTTTTACCAGTTTCTTTAATGTAATCTCGACCCCAT
>CBDHHR010000655.1:0-5000 GCA_965263245.1 Metamycoplasmataceae bacterium
TAATCCGCTTTATTGATGATATTTTTGCTTTGATATGGCAAATCGTAATGATCAGCCGACTAGACTGTTATCTGTGACGAATCCGAAATATATTTTCCTAGAATGTTGAAGATTCTTCTTAAAATAGCGTTGCTGCTGATTCATGCAATCCACAACGTAATTGTGATCATGTTGCGCTACCATGGAACGTTCCTCTTCCCTAATGGGACGTTCCTCTTCCCTAATGGGATGCTCCTCTTCCCTAATGGGACGTTCCTCTTCCCTAGGTCTCCACAGCACTACGCATTATATATTAATAGATCTATTTAAATTAGGGATTATGCGCACCATTGGTTTTTCTCATTATCATTGGTGCTGTAAGATTATATATGCGTCTCAACGCAATCGTTCGCCGTCCGTCCGTCCGTCCGTCCGTCCGTCCGTCCGTCCGTCCGTCCGTCCGTCCGTCCGTCCGTCCGTCCGTCCGTCCGTCCGTCCGTCCGTCCGTCCGTCCGTCCGTCCGTCCGTCCGTCCGTCCGTCCGTCCGTCCGTCCGTCCGTCCGTCCGTCCGTCCGTCCGTCCGTCCGTCGTCCGTCCGTCCGTCCGTCCGTCCGTCCGTCCGTCCGTCCGTCCGTCCGTCCGTCCGTCCGTCCGTCCGTCCGTCCGTCCGTCCGTCCGTCCGTCCGTCCGTCCGTCCGTCCGTCCGTCCGTCCGCCCGCCCGCCCGCCCGCCCGCCCGCCCGCCCGCCCGCCCGCCCGCCCGCCCGCCCGCCCGTCCGTCCGTCCGTCCGCCCGCCCGCCCGCCCGCCCGCCCCGCCCGCCCGCCCGCCCGCCCGCCCGCCCGCCCGCCTGCCCGTCCGCCCGCCCGCCCGCTCCCGCCCGCCCCCGCCCGGGGGTTCATAAATGTTTTTATACGGTCCCTACTAAACAAATTACGCAGCACACACACGAATGCAAAATACCGCGAATTACTATAATTCTACGACCTGTTATCCGCACGATTAGGTAACGACGACTGATCACAGAATTCGGAAAAAGAGCTGAACGATAATTGCTCAGCTCTTTTTTCGACATTTGTGAGCAGTTCGTTTATTTAATGACACTGCGTAGCCTGCTTTGTCACCAGAAGGTTTGCATGACAATTATTGCTGTAGATAAACATGCAATAGCATATTATGACATTGGCGTAGCAGTTGTGGAGGCTTGGTGAGTGATTGTGTGTGTGTGTGTGTGTGTGTGTGTGTGTGTGTGTGTGTGTGTGTGTGTGTGTGTGTGTGTGTGTGTGTGTGTGTGTGTGTGTGTGTGTGTGTGTGTGTGTATGTGTGTGTGTGTGTGTGCGTGCGTGCGAGCGTGCGTGTGTGTGTGAGTGTGTGTGTGTTTGTGTGTTAGTGTGTGTGTTTGTGTGTTAGTGCGTATGTGTGTTCGTGTGTCTGTGTTTGCGTACGCGAGTGCGTGGGTTAATAGTTGTTGTGTGCGTACGTGTGTGTCACAGTGTGTTTGTGTGTGCCTACGTGCGTGTATGAGATATTTCGATTATAAGCTGCTGGATACATTGTGAAATTGTCACCGAATCTTGCAGGTTTTCATGATGACAGCGACAAAGCTAGTTATTCCCAAGTCCTGCCAGTTAATGTCGTATTTCGGCCGTGCTACGGCGCAAAACTACAACCCATTAAAGTTCCGCAACCGTTTCATATCGTAGCCCATTCGGAACCGATGTATGTTGGCTACTTCAATACGTTTTGATCCGACCGACATATCGATTCTCCAGTTTCCAGCTTCTGACACACCTATAGGAACCATCTAACGCCACATCAGTCTAATAGTGGTGACCGGTGCTATAAGTGTCACGCTATGCACTCATTCACGAAGTCCTCCGCTGAATTGCTGGGGAGCGCGAACTGGTAATTCAATATCTTGTACAGTACACTCCATCGCTGCGCCAATTCTCGGCCGAGAAGTCTCCGCCGCGTGTAGAAGTTCCAACTTTCATTTGCATTCATCAAGAAGTGTCCTCTTTCACGGATACTGTACACGGACACTGGTCACGTCGTCCATTATCCTTTGTTGGCCGCCACCGTTTTATGTCTCTGCCCACGGAGATTACTTGTTTCTGCGCAACACCGGTAGTGGCCAGCCGGAATTAGCAGGACTTGGAATGTGATCTCTCGGATGCTGCCGCCTTAATTAAACCGGCCGTCAACGCGACCAGACCGACACAGAAAACACCGCCACAATATACAGCCGAATATCCACGTGAAAATGTAATGCCTACGGCTAACTAGACATCGAAAACAGGTCTGGAAAATGGAGAAAAAAATGCATGAATGACTGACTCGCTGAATGACGTTGAGATTGATTTACTGTAAGTAATTTGACTGATGAGGCGCTGTGCCTAATCGTTGAGAAATGCTTGCTTAAGTGGATTAGCAGGACTATGAAGAGACAAAACGAGTGAAAGTCTATACTAGGCGTCCAAACTCGGGGGCTCGGGGGTTAGGGTTAAGTTTATTTTGGGTCGACGGCTGGATATCACCATAGCCTGCTCCCCTAATATTTTCGAAATGGTTTCTAACGGCGAATTTCTGGGAATAACATTTTCGGTAACAGATTATGAACTAGCTGTCCTTGGTTCCTATGCACGACCGTTTTGTGATAACGTATGATTAAAATTACGAAGTTATTTACGGAATTAAACATATTTTAATGAATGCTTAGGGAATTTCATAACACCCCTAATTGAGATAATAAAAGTGTCATTTTAGACGAACCCTGCAGGGTACTTTGTCTTAAAAAAGGGCGCATCTCTATGGTAGATGGTCACGTGACATAAACAATGGCTTTGCTGACGTCATTATGGTAGACATCGCTGTTGCAAGGTCTCGTTTATCTCCGACCTTTGTCAATTTGCTTAATGAGAATTAGCCTAACGAGGTTACATGTCATAAGTGTGATAATTCAGTGTATTTACTATGTTCGGGCGTCACATTCGGCGATGTTAGATAGCAGTAACAACAGGCCCTCTGCCAACCGGAGTCACCTGGTTGTTTGCGCACAATTAGTAGCCTACAGAGTATAATTTGCGTGCTTTTAAGCCCGCTGTTTTTCTGTTAATTGTCGTTTACAGGCGTTGACTTGCCCACGTCTAGCAATAGCTAGTTTGGAGCAAAGAAAACTGTATTCGATGGAAACGACATTCGTGTACACTTTGTAAGTATTGACCAATCAACGAGCGCCACAACACACAGAGAGGGGGAAGAGAGAGAGAGAGAGAGAGACAGACAGACAGACAGACAGACAGACAGACAGACAGACAGACAGACAGACAGACAGACAGACAGAGACAGACAGACAGACAGACAGAGACAGAGACAGAGACAGAGACAGAGACAGAGACAGAGACAGAGACAGAGACAGAGACAGAGACAGAGACAGAGACAGAGACTTAGAGATCGGCGCAAGAAAATAGGTCGCACTCGCTGTGTCTAGACACTCGAACCATATATAATGTTATCGACTTCTGTGGGGACATTCGTCTAACAAGAACAGCGGTATTGTGACGTAATTGCAAAGTTTCCGCGATTCTTCCCCTAAGATGACCGTCGTGCACCGGGCGTTGATGACGTCAAGACGGCCGGAAGATCACACTAAGACAGTGCCGCGATGTCCGCGCGTCTGTGGCGTTGGTCGAACTTCCCATGTCGCGAGGATCTGACGGACTTAGCAGCTGTGCGCGATACAGATCACAACATGCGAGAGAAGCTGTCACGAAGTCAAGTTATCAGCGTGGGCTGATGCTGGATGATTCATGCTTTAACAAGTCGATTTTGATCGGCGCGTTTGCAGCCTGGAAGATCGTGATTGATGACAAGTCGATTTCGAAAGGGATTCACGCGATTTAGGGGATTGTGACAGACGCATAAAAACCCCGTTTTAATTATGTGTTTCAACTGTTATTACTCCGAACGTGCTCAGACTACCGACATTAGCTGGCTGAACGTCACCTATTTGTACTTGTCGCGCCGCCATAAACAAAATGCAATATTGATGCGTTTACGAGCAGGTGAATACTGAACCACACTGAATAATAATACTGAACCACACTGAATAACTAGAATGCAATTAACGAGTTGTATATTGCAAATGCATTACCTATGTATTATGTTACTAGCAAGGAATGCAAATTTTGCGTGACCTCAACTACATTACGGGGTATGTGTGAATTAACTATTTTGGTTAAAAATACTACATTGGCATATGCTAGCCAATGCCTTTTAATAATTTTGGGGTTACGTACTCAATTATATTTAGCGGTGAATGATGAATAATTAATAATAATAATCAGCACTAAGCCTTTTGAAGAACCTATCTATCTTTCTCACTGTCCCTCTAGCTCTCTTTCCATGTGTGTGTGTGTGTGTGTGTGTGTGTGTGTGTGTGTGTGTGTGTGTGTGTGTGTGTGTGTGTGTGTGTGTGTGTGTTTGTGTGTTTGTGTGCGTGTGTGCGTGTGTGCGTGCGTGCGTGCGTGCTTGCGTGCGTGCTTGCTTGCGTGCGTGCGTGCGTGCGTGCGTGCGTGCGTGCGTGCGTGCGTGCGTGCGTGCGTGCGTGCGTGCGTGCGTGTATACAGTAGCTCCCAAAAATGTTCACGGATGTCTGCATAGTTCTGGACGTTTTTGCTCTGCGTTAGGGTTTACGACAATGTCAAGCGTAGGTGCCGTGACATTTCTTCTCTGTTTGACGCGTGAAGACGCTGGTAAACAAAGATATTGATATGCATGGACTTTATTCTGCTCAGACGGCAAAACAGATAAGTAGATTATGATGGAGTTTCGGCTTTATGAACTTCCTGCATACGAAGTCAGAGAACAAAGCAACAGACAGTACATTGATAGGCTTGTCAATGTGAACATGTTCATGATTATTTATGTACAGCTTTGGCAGACGTTTGCAGGAGGGCATATGCTCGAAGTATAAATGGACACTTTGCTAACGTATTCCGGATACGGTGAGACGAATGATGAT
>CBDHHR010000655.1:15000-20000 GCA_965263245.1 Metamycoplasmataceae bacterium
TGGGTGTGTTTATAATATCAGCGCGATGGATCCGGCGGCAAGACAACATGGACGTTACAAGCAGGCGAGTGGTCAGGAAGGTCGTACCATTGAACCTTGCACAACGGCCACCTCGGAAACGCAGTCACATTTAAGAACACCGTAGGATAATCCCAAAGTTGTTGCACGTACAGTTAATGTGTACCTGCGTATAAAAAGGAACCCTGCTAAAACGGTCACCTCGATGATCAGAACGGCTTTGCCCATTCATAAGGGTGATCTTAATAGTATATGTTTATTGTACTTTGTTCCACTTCTTATTTTGATTGTGAAGACCAGACGCGCACACTCGCACACCAGCACCCACGCATTCTCGCAAGCACACTCGCTCACCGGCACAACCGCCTTGTGCTCGGGAATACTAAACGCAATTTCGCGCGCGGTAAAGATCCAAGATCCGTTTTTGATCTCACTGTTAATTCAATTATATAAAATTATGTATTTATACACATTTTCTATCAAAAACAGGTGCACTGTTGGCATACATACAGACGGGAAACCTGTGATATCGTTTTACTGTTACCTGGAATACGACGACATATTCGCGTGATCAAAGTCCCGTTAACGCCCTCTAATGGACACTTGGGTAGTGTCACAACACGTGTCCATGTCACCCATTAGCACCGACTAAGGTTACCTACACTAACAGGTCGTCTCACACAAAACCGTATTATGTTGTGTACTCTATCAAAATACTCCCCAACCCGCCGATACTGCGTAAGAGTTGTACCGTGTTCTCAGCTATCCAAAATTCTGTCCTATACCTTAATCAATGACTGACCACGCTGTCAGGTTCCCACATCCACAATTGCGTCAATAATGCATTAGTGTGTATTCCACTCGATAGGTGGCGCCATTTTAGTGGGGTGTGGTGGGTTGAGGTGAGATCACAAAGGAACAAGTCATTTGCTCCTCCTTGCCTTGCGGGCACGCACTCAACTTCCCATCGGCCGGAAGGTAAAACACTTAGACAATGGGATTATTCGTCTTTTATAACTGATTTTGTGTTGCGAGGACAATTTCAACGCACATATCGTCCACTGCTATTAAGATATTGACTACGATTTTACGGTATCTCCGAAACGCCCAAGCATCCTAAATTTGGCAAAATCTCTGGTTGCATCGTTTAGCACACCTGGGCACAAGTCTGGACAAAATCACGTCATCTGGCATGGTCACACCCAAATATCTGAATGACAGAACAATTTCAAATGTTTCTTACTGATCTTGACTGATTTCTCCTGCAATTGTTTATAATTTATTTGGTTTTCTTGTCGTTCATATCAAGTTGTTTCACTGATTCACAAGCTGCGTGTTATAACTGTGTAGGTTGCCTCGTCTTCACTGGCGATCAACCTTACGCACGCATTCTCTTGCAGCCAATGCATTTAATGTACACACGGGAAGATTGGATGCATCCGACCTAACGGAAGAATTGCGATGAAGCGAAAGCTGAACTTCGCCCGTTTTCGATTTTTCAATTGTAGCGAGAACTCACCTAACGCGAGATTGCGAACGGGGATACACCAGTCAATGGTCAGCGGTTTATGCAGCCCAAAACAACGACGATAAAGTGCTCTCGGTTGAATGCTAACGATTCGGCGCCTGCCCTGTTGACGTGTTTAAAACGTGATCCAGTGGTAAAACATGCTTCTGTATAGGGCGTATAAGACTCGCGCGCCAAAACGAGGCTGGGGGCAGTTGGGGGCAGGAAATCCATATTCTCCATGTTAACATATAGGACTTTGTTTTGTTTTTGGTTGTAATAATCGAACTGTTCCCAAATCGCGTATTTCAGTTATATTGTCCGAAGGATTATTACAAGCAGAAGCAAATGAACACGGAAATCATAAATTTTAATCGATTGTTATGGTGGTTGCCATGGCATTAGCGGCAAGTACTTGTGTTTGGCGATCTTAACTAATAATGAAGAGTGTCATTTTGTGTGCAGTACAACCTATTTGGGGCAACGTATAGGGAAGACTGGGGACCTATGAGCCACCGGGACGTATAAAACACCCCTTTTACTCCTTATTGCAAAACAGTAGATACATCTACCCACAATCCATGGAACTACTAAACATGTGACCGGCACCCATATTGTTTAGAGGGCCTTACAGCACGCCGCCGACGTTGCAGCCAGGTTTTTGACCACCTTGAATAATTGTTTCGTGTTTTTGGTAAAAGTTTAATATTGATGTGGTAATTATGTTTATAAGAATCCCGACGCTGTCACTCAAATCGCCGCGAGTGACACCCACCCTTTGACCTTTACCAACTGGGGGGCGTGCACCTGGCTGGGTGAGGAGTTAGTTAATTAGTTGTTATTGGCTCTAAAAGTTTTTTAATAATAGGATGTCTCTTGTCTGGTCTTATGCTGTGCACACAACAAATATACACCATGTTTTTATAACAAATGTAACGTCCCTGAAAACAAAAACACCCATCCATACAAATCGCATTCATACATAACAACTGACTTCATACCATTACGAATGACAACAAATACACGACACGACAGGACGTGGAACCCGTCCACTTGTCTTCACGTGACACTGCATCACCTGATCATACATTTCTATCTGGGCATTTAGCGACGCCTACAACGGTTTCGAAAACGCCTCATGGTCGATGTGTACACAGAGTAAGCGCTATTTTTAACCCGTTAAATGGTATATGAAAACATCTTTTGACGGTCTGTACGCATTTAGACAACTTGTCAGATATAAGTGCTTATCGAAACCACAACGTACAGCATTGTAAAATGCAAATCCCGTAAAAGACACATACGGCCTACAATCGTGTCTATTATCTGCACAACGTAAATCGCTATATGTCTATGATAGTGTGGTAAACTCAATATTAAACCGGACATTTAAGTTAAGAAAGGTATAACACAAAATATTTATGACCTGATTTTCCTAGTAGTCATCACTCGGAAGCTACAACTGTCATCCGTCGTTAGAATATTATTCTTGTGTCCAGTCCCCAATCAGCTCCAGTCGCGCGCAGTCTCGCCATGTATCGTGACCCACTTACAGGCCCTATTAAAACAATTAGTAGTGTTTGTTTGTTTGTTTGTTTGTTTGTTTGTTTGTTTGGTTGGTTGGTTGGTTGTTTTTGTTTGTTTGTTTGTTTGTGTGTTTGTTTGTTTGTTTGTGTGTTTGTTTGTTTGTTTGTTTGTGTGTTTGTTTGTTTGTTTGTTTGTTTGTTTGTTTGTTTGTGTGTTTGTTTGTTTGTTTGTTTGTTTGGTTGGTTGGTTGTGTTTGTTTGTTTGTTTGTTTGTGTGTTTGTTTGTTTGTTTGTTTGTTTGTTTGTTTGTTTGTTTGTTTGTTTGTTTGTTTGTTTGTTTGTTTGTTTGTTTGTTTGTTTGTTTGTTTGTTTGTTTGCGGTCACACATCATGTTGCATGTGACTTAGGGGGCTCACGCGGATGATTCGTTCAATGAGACTTCTTGTCCCTGGATAATTTTGGGCTCAATGTTTCAAAGGACTGTGCGTGGCTCTGCCACATGTTAACATTTTGTTGCGACATACCGTGAGGTTTAGTTGTAAAATAATGCAACTAAATAAAGCAAGAACGAAATACGGCGAGTTTCTAGATTGAGATCACACCGGCATCGTCGAATCAGTTTCGTCGGAGCAAATTGTGTGCTGATTGGATGAAAGTGGCAGGACACACTGACATTACGAGTTCTCAAACATTCACGCATTTCTAGGTGCATTAAGCGTAGACGAACCCACAGGAACTATTTATTGCGCGTGCGCAGAGATAAACGTCACATAAAGTGTGTTTAGTTTGTTACATCTATGTTTGCATTGTATCGGGTAAGTGTGTTGTTTGCACTAATAGAAAGCATCCTGTCGCCTCCACTAATTCCCACTAGTGCAGACGTTGCTATCATACGATTGGATAATAGTAACACTTGTATAAGAAATAGTCGGTCGGTCGGTCGGTCGGTCGGTCGGTCGGTCGGTCGGTCGGTCGGTCGGTCGGTCGGTCGGTCGGTCGTCGGTCGGTCGGTCGGTCGGTCGGTCGGTCGGTCGGTCGGTCGGTCGTCCGTCCGTCCGTCCGTCCGTCCGTCCGTCCGTCCGTCCGTCCGTCCGTCCGTCCGTCCGTCCGTCCGTCCGTCCGTCCGTCCGTCCGTCCGTCCGTCCGTCCGTCCGTCCGTCCGTCCGTCCGTCCGTCCGTCCGTCCGTCCGTCCGTCCGTCCGTCCGTCCGTCCGTCCGTCCGTCCGTCCGTCCGTCCGTCCGTCCGTCCGTCCGTCCGTCCGTCCGTCCGTCCGTCCCGTCCCGTCCCGTCCCGTCCCGTCCCGTCCCGTCCCGTCCCGTCCCGTCCCGTCCCGTCCCGTCCCGTCCGTCCGTCCGTCCGTCCGTCCGTCCGTCCGTCCGTCCGTGCGTGCGTGCGTGCGTGCGTGCGTGCGTGCGTGCGTGCGTGCGTGCGTTCGTTCGTTCATTCGCTCGATCGTTCGGTCGTTCGATCGTTCGGTCGTTCGTTCGTTCGTTCGTGAACCCCTAGGCAGGCGACGTAATGAGTTTGTGACGAGGCGCCGTGTGACAGATGGGTGGTGGGGCGCGTGTGGCTGCTGAGACACGTCTCCCCGACAGAGTCATGTCTCTGATGAAGCAGGCCTAAATTACACGCCCTGTGCCAGGAATGGAGAAACAACGCGCCGCGTGTTTTTTCTCAGACGGAAGCCGAATGGACGATGTATTCTTGGAATGTTAGCACAATATGTCTTCACCACAGCGGCCTTGAGGCCATGTTATCTTCTGTGACCTCGACGACGATGACAAGGAGGAGACACATTATGCGACCACGACGGTGAAGACGACTACGACGATTAGTGAGAGACTGAATGAGTGGGTAAGTGAGTGAGTGAGAATGAGTGAAAGTGAGAGTGAGAGTGAGAGTGAGAGTGAGAGTGAGAGTGGGAGTGAGAGTGAGAGTGAGAGGAGAG
>CBDHHR010000655.1:25000-27500 GCA_965263245.1 Metamycoplasmataceae bacterium
TTTCTACAGACGTCCGACATATATGTCAGACCTGCTCCAGTTCTACAGACGTCCGACATACACGTCAGACCTGTTCCAGTTCTACAGACGTCCGACCTACATGTCAGACCTGCTCCAGTTCTACACACGTCCGACATACACGTCAGACCTGCTCCAGTTCTACAGACGTCCGACCTACATGTCAGACCTGCTCCAGTTCTACAGACGTCCGACATACACGTCACACCTGCTCCATTTCTACACACGTCCGACATACACGTCAGACCTGCTCCAGTTCTACAGACGTCCGACATACATGTCAGACCTGCTCCAGTTCTACAGACGTCCGACCTACATGTCAGACCTGCTCCAGTTCTACAAACGTCCGACATACACGTCAGACCAGCTCCAGTTCTACAGACGTCCGACATACACGTCAGACCTGCTCCAGTTCTACAGACGTCCGACCTACATGTCAGACCGGCTCCATTTCTACAGACGTCCGACATACACGTCAGACCTGCTCCATTTCTACACACGTCCGACATACACGTCAGACCTGCTCCATATCTACAGACGTCCGACATACACGTCAGACCTGCTCCATTTCTACAGACGTCCGATATATATGTCAGACCTGCTCCAGTTCTACAGACGTCCGACATACACGTCAGACCTGCACCAGTTCTACAGACGTCCGACCTACATGTCAGACCGGCTCCATTTCTACAGACGTCCGACATACACGTCAGACCTGCTCCATTTCTACACACGTCCGACATACACGTCAGACCTGCTCCATATCTACAGCCGTCCGACATACACGTCAGACCTGCTCCATTTCTACAGACGTCCGATATATATGTTAGACCTGCTCCAGTTCTACAGACGTCCGACATACACGTCAGACCTGCTCCAGTTCTACAAACGTCCGACCTACATGTCAGACCGGCTCCATTTCTACAGACGTCCGACATACACGTCAGACCTGCTCCATTTCTACACACGTCCGACATACACGTCAGACCTGCTCCATATCTACAGACGTCCGACATACACGTCAGACCTGCTCCATTGCTACAGACGTCCGATATATATGTCAGACCTGCTCCAGTTCTACAGACTGCCGACATACAAGTCAGACCTGCTCCAGTTCTACAGACGTCCGACATATATGTCAGACCTGCTCCAGTTCTACAGACGTCCGACATACACGTCAGACCTGCTCCAGTTCTACAGACGTCCGACCTATATGTCAGACCTGCTCCAGTTCTACAGACTGCCGACATACACGTCAGACCTGCTCCAGTTCTACAGACGTCCGACATATATGTCAGACCTGCTCCAGTTCTACAGACGTCCGACATACACGTCAGGCCTGCTCCAGTTCTACAGACTGCCGACATATACGTCAGATCTGCTCCATTTCTACAGACATCCGACCTACATGTCAGACCTGCTCCAGTTCTGCAGACGTCCGACCTGCATGTAAGACCTGCTCCATTTCTACAGACGTCCGACATACACGTCAGACCTGCTCCAGTTCTACAGACGTCCGACATACACGTCAGACCTGCTCCAGTTCTACAGACGTCCGACATACACGTCAGACCTGCTCCAGTTCTACAGACGTCCGACATACACGTCAGATCTGCTCCATTTCTACAGACATCCGACCTACATGTCAGACCTGCTCCAGTTCTGCAGACGTCCGACCTGCATGTAAGACCTGCTCCATTTCTACAGACGTCCGACATACACGTCACACCTGCTCCATTTCTACAGACATCCGACCTACACGTCAGACCTGCTCCAGTTCTGCAGACGTCCGACCTGCACGTAAGACCTGCTCCATATCTACAGACGTCCGACATACACGTCAGACCTGCTCCAGTTCTACAGACGTCCGACATACACGTCAGACCTGCTCCAGTTCTACAGAAGTCCGACATACACGTCAGACCTATTCCATTTATACACACGTCCGACATACACGTCAGATCTGCTCCATTTCTACAGACGTCCGACATATATGTCAGACCTGCTCCAGTTCTACAGACGTCCGACATACACGTCAGACCTGCTCCAGTTCTACAGACGTCCGACCTATATGTCAGACCTGCTCCAGTATTACAGACGTCCGACCTACATGCCAGACCTGCTCCAGTTCTGCAGACGTCCGACCTACATGTCAGACCTGCTCCAGTTCTACAAACGTCCGACATACACGTCAGACCTGCTCCAGTTCTGCAGACGTCCGACCTATATGTCAGACCTGCTCCAGTTCTACAGACGTCCGACCTACACGTCAGACCTTCTCCAGTTCTACAGACGTCCGACCTACACGTCAGACCTTCTCCAGTTCTACAGACGTCCGACCTACATGCCAGACCAGCTCCAGTTCTGCAGACGTCCGACCTACATGTCAGACCTGCTCCAGTTCTACAGACGTCCGACCTACACGTCAGACCTTCTCCAGTTCTACTCAGAACACATCATCGCTAGTAGAGTCGGCTCCGTC
>CBDHHR010000655.1:30000-42154 GCA_965263245.1 Metamycoplasmataceae bacterium
CATTTCAAAATAGCGGAAACGTAGCAACAACTCTGTAAACCATGCACACGTTTGCATTTTGTTGCGCCGTGCGCGTGAGCTCGCGACCTATTTCTGGGACGCAATGTATCGGTGTAACGTAAATTACAAACGTTTTTACGCGGGTGACTGCCCCCCCCCCCTAGTATCGCTGGGTATCTAGCTCAGGATAAACTCACCGCCAACCGGTGGCTGGACAGGAAAGCTGCCCAGCAACAAGGCAATGTGATGGCATACGGAAAGTGATCCAATAAATGATATACACCTCACAAACACTACTACACATATTAGAATCAACTTAGCTACACTCTCTGGAATAATTGTATCAGCAGCGCCTGTTAGGTAGAGCCACTCTCATCTCTCATGATTCATCCCATCCTGCCCATGACCTATTTAGTCCCCTTCCATCTAGTCGCCGGTTCAGATCCATCAAATCCAGGACCAACAGGATTAGTAGCAGCTTTTCCCCCAGACTTACAAGCCCTGCCTGTCAAAACAGAAGTGATTTTTCTCCTATCTGTGGTGCAAATATATTCCACTTTCAAAAGTGTTTCTAGTGTATATATATTAACATAATTTATTATATATTATTTTGTTCCACATTTTATATTTTATGATGTTATTTTATACTAGATCATGTCAACAACTATTAGTTATCGATGTTTTAAAGAACGGACCTATTGTATTCGATTGCTCTTATTTATTTACTTATTTTAATTAATTCAAAGTAGTAGTTGTTTTCATAATGGTTTGGTGCATGTGAGTGTATTGTCATGTGATATTACTTGTACGACGATCCAACATTACAATGCATTCCAATGTGTTATTGTAACTACAATGAAAACACATGGCAACAACGCTGACCTTATTTCTTATCGTATTAAAGCCTCTACACAACACTGTATAATCTACCAGGTAACCGCCACACCAAGACAGATGTCACTGGTGTGAACTAGAGACGACGTAGGAAACTGACTGATGTTGAGATTGGTGCTATTTTGGTGACCACCAGTGCTTGTTTGGTAGAACATATGAATGATGTTGATTACGCGTCAGACGTGGCTACAAGGCCGTCTTCGTCATACATTCACACGATGTGGTATGATGGTATTTAGTTGTCACATGCAACACATAGTATTAGTGGCCTGCGGTGATCCGATACCGCCCATGTAATCAGTAACCGACCCACCCACCCACCCACCGATCTATCTACCCACCACCCTTGCGCGCATTCGGTTATTACACGTACGCACGCACTCACACGCGCATACACATCCTCTCTCATACACGCACATGTACAACTGCGCAAATGCACGCGCACGCGCACGCGCACGCGCACGCGCACGCGCACGCGCACGCGCACGCGCACGCGCACGCACACGCACACGCACACGCACACGCACACGCACACGCACACGCACACGCACACGCACACGCACACGCACACGCACACGCACACGCACACGCACACGCACACGCACACGCACACGCACACGCACACGCACACGCACACGCACACGCACACGCACACGCACACGCACACGCACACGCACACGCACACGCACACGCACACGCACACGCACACGCACACGCACACGCACACGCACACGCACACGCACACGCACACGCACACGCACACGCACACGCACACGCACACGCACACGCACACGCACACGCACACGCACACGCACACGCACACGCACACGCACACGCACACGCACACGCACACGCACACGCACACGCACACGCACACGCACACGCACACGCACACGCACACGCACACGCACACGCACACGCACACGCACACGCACACGCACACGCACACGCACACGCACACGCACACGCACACGCACACGCACACGCACACGCACACGCACACGCACACGCACACGCACACGCACACGCACACGCACACGCACACGCACACGCACAACACGCACACGCACACTCGTGTTTGCATCCAAGCGATTATGTACAGTGGCTCGAATTATGAAAGAAAAGAAACAGGAACTTTTCAATTAAATGAATTAATAGCTGACTAGCGAAGATGAAGATGAAGATGAAGATGAAGATGAAGATGATGATGAAGTTGAAGTTGAAGTTGAAGTTGAAGTTGAAGATGAAGATGAATATGAATATGAATATGAATATGAATATGAAGATAAAGATAAAGATAAAGATAAAGATATAGATGAAGATGAAGATGAAGATGAAGATGAAGATGAAGATGAAGATGAAGATGAAGATGAAGATGAAGATGAAGATGAAGATGAAGATGAAGATGAAGATGAAGACGAATGTGAAGATGAAGATGAAGATGAAAATGATGATGATGACGAATGTGAAGATGAAGATGAAGATGAAAATGAAAAGATGAAGATGAAGATGAAGATGAAGATGAAGATGAAGATGAAGATGAAGATGAAGATGAAGATGAAGATGAAGATGAAGATGAAGATGAAGATGAAGATGAAGATGAAGAGAAGATGATGATGATGATGATGATGATGATGATGATGATGATGATGATGATGATGATGATGATGATGATGATGATGATGATGATGATGATGATGAAGATAAAGATAAAGATGAAACTTACGTTGAAGATGAAGATGAAGTTGAAGATGAAAGTAAAGGTGAAGATGAAGACAAAGATGATCACGATCTTGATCGTAATTAGGTTTAATAGGGTTAATATCATTAGTGTTATCATAGTTGCATGTTCTTGTCTCAGCCTGACCGAAATGCACCCGTAGCCTAAATGTATTCTCAGTAAACGAGATGTCATCATAATATAATTTCATTGGAACAAATTGCCCTATCTCTATTAATGTGAACATCCGGGCATTACGGATGCCGGAGTTGAACTACGACAGCAAGACATTATGTTACTCTTAACGTAATTCTCCATCCGGAAATATCGCATCGAGCCACAATTGTGTGTTGAATAAAGAATACTCTTTGTGATATGATGTACCATTGGTTCTTGGTTGGTTCTAAGTCATAGTACATTGCTATTAATTGTGTCTGGCCGCCATATTCTTAGAATCCTCCGTAGACACTTGTTTACAAAACTCTGGATCCGGAGTATGGATTTCGTATAACGCCATGGATCTGAACTGAACCATACATTAGCAGCAACTCAACATCTGAGTTTCTCATCACATTGCTATTGATACTGAAATTAAACGCGTACGTACGAAACTGGAGAGGCTGGACCAGCCCCCGTCGTTTAACGCAGGAGGCTGGGCAGGTGAGACGATTGTGTAGATGTGGCTGGTCTTTGGGACAATGCTGATACAGTTGGAAGCCACGGGGATGTCTGAAACGTCAGATCCTTCCGTTTCCCATGTTGCAATGTCAACAGGGTACCAGCACGATCTCATGGTCAGTTCAAACAGATCACCAAAAACAAACCCCTCTCGGACCGACAAAATCACCACCACTACCCCGGATCAACGGCAGGCAAAGTCTGCAACATTACCCCAATTGACCACGTACAGAATACTGCTTTTGTACTCCAGTCCAACAGCGAAACCCGCCTCCGTCCGAAACTAAGAATAATGTTTTACGCATAGGCCTACACCTTCCACAGACGTTACGTGCAATACTAACGAAACATTGAGGCAAAGAATCCCTTGTAGCTTTCCCCAGATTATTCTACCAATTTCCGACACCGATGCATTATTTATCTATCCTAAAGACGTATTAGAGCCTAACCCGGACATAGTCACCTGGACCAGACGCCCGTGAGCGAGGTTATAGGCCCCCTTACGAGCAACGTCTGCGCTCGTGTGCACATGTCGGAGCAATGTGTTCAGTTATGGTCCGATTTCTTAGTTGTTCGGATAATGCAAAACTATTCCGTAAGATAACTGCTATTTTACTAAGTGAAATAGAGTCAAAGTGTCAGTGTTGATCGGCATGGTAACGTGTAGCGACTGTTTGCGGACATGGGTGGTTTTTAATGTTTATATCTCTACTCTCGAGTTTTTACATAATGTTGGATCAGTATTTTGTATTTGGGATTTACCCTGGTATGTTTATATTTACATGTGCAATTGTATGCGGGTATTAATGAAGTATTATTTGTATTTGTATTTACCTTTATATATTTATCCGCAGCGTGTATTTGGAAGGTGAATATTGTTTGAATTAATGCTAAACGCTTGATTTTGTTCGCGGTTTCCAACTTACAAAATCGTTCCTAATACATCAAACCCTAACCGTAACATTATTATACACGGACTAGTCAGTCAACCAAACGTCGCCTAGTGCAAGAATAACCATAATACGCTAGATGGCAAGCACAACAGTTTCATTTAAAGTGACATAAGACGGCAACATATGAATTAGTCAGTGGAAAAGCAGGGATTGACGTGGTGAGCCGTGATCTCGAGGTATGATAATGAATAATACAATATAAAATTATCACCACTAATCACGCATCCTGTGATCGTAACTAGTTGGCCAGCTTCCAAGACGCGCTGATGGCTACTCGACGGAATGAGGTCTGACGCGGTAATGACGTTAGAGCCGACAGCTGGCCTACACGCGCGTCTACAAGAGGAAACAAATGCTCTCCACAGGTCGGCTGTTACGTTCTATTACGTCTGCGCAACCCCCGGGGAAGTCCATGTTTGTTCCGTTGTGTTCGGTCGTGGCCAATTACCGCGTTCTTCCTCGAAATTACCTGTCAATGGAGCGACGTTGTCTGTTCCGTTACACCTGTCATGACGTCAGGAAACTGATTGTTTATTCTTGTGATTATTGTGATGTCATCCGATCGGTTACTCTTCTCACTGAAGAGACTGTGTTCGTTCCGTTACGCTTGCTTTGTCACTGAAGAGTCCTTCTGGTTCCGTTGCACTTGCCATTGAAGCGATCATGTTAATTCCGTTGCATTTGCCATTACAACGACAATGTCCGTTCCTTTGCACTTGTCATTTAAGCGACCATGTCCGTTCCGTTGCACTTGCCATTAAAGCGACCATGTCCGTTCCTTTGTACTTGTCATTAAAGTGACCATGTCCGTTCCGTTACACACCCATGTCCGTTCCTTTGCCCTTGCCATTAGCATTGTGTATGGAAACCAGGCCAGTCGGAACGAGCTTCAAAACCATCAATTCCAGGAGCTCGCCTGCAACCCTTGTATGTTTCCGCTTCAGCTCAACTACTTCAAAGTTTCGAATACAACTTGACAGTTTCGTTGGCGTAAGTTCACGTTGTAAACACTGCTTGGGGATAATTAAATGGATACTCCAGTCAGTGAGAGGTTCACGGTATTCCAGTCAGTGAGAGGTTCACGGTATTCCAGTCAGTGAGAGGTTCACGGTATTCCAGTCAGTGAGAGGTTCACGGTATTTAATCACGTAACTATAATATATTGGTTGTGCAGAGTAAGTGTGCACAACGATCGTTCATAAATAATTAATTATAGTACAATTGTACCATGTTATCTGACATTGAGGGTGCTGCCATCTTGAGGCACAGAACCAGTGACGTAAGCCAAATCGTTTACGTCACTGGCGCATTGTGGGAAAAGGCACAGCTTGGCGCAGGCCTTGCGCAAAATTGTTCGGCGCTACAATATGGCAGCGCCCTGAATCCAACAAAGCATGTATTTGGGTACAATTATACTGTAATTAATTATTTAGTAACACTCTTTGTGCACAATTAGTATGCACAACCAATATGGTATACGCGTGTAGGTAAATGTTGTGAACCTCTCACTGACTGGAGTATCCCTTTAAGTGCAATTCGGCGTGCAATGTGTCTTCAACATATCTGGTCTCGTGTTACGAATATATTACCTACATATGAATGGTCGTTTTAGTGTAAGGCGATAGTGTTGGTGACTCTATTCGTGTAATTATCCATTAAAAGGTAATGTACTGCTTTACTTAATCTGTTCTGTGTTACACGACCCGTGACCGCTCGAGGCTACTATAAGGCCAGTTTATTGGGCACGGTTTTAGTTTTCACATAATACTATTTCCGTTTTTATTCGAACACACCAGATTCACCTAGTTAAACGAAGGCATTTACGTTACTCAATAAGCAAACCAACAACAACTTTTTACACCCCAAACAGAATGGTTTCTAACTATTACAAAATCAGACGTCCATTAATATTTGTTCAAAAAAAAGTAAATAATAAATAATAATAATAAATATAATGGGAATGTACTGTTTTTCTATAGTTCCCTCAACATGTCTTCTTATTATACAACGCAAAATCTTACAAACCCAACAAATGTACACATTAGTAGCCATCATTGTATGCTACTTGGGTAAGCTAATGGGCTTGGTTATCAATTAAAATAGTTATAGCATATTATAAACAATATGTTTAGTTGTAATATTTTAAAATAATTGTAGTTTGCCTGAATACTTTTATACACAAGTTCCAGTTGCTGTCTTGTTCAATTACGTTACGAGCATACAGAACATTTGTCTACATATAGAGGCGGTGAATGTGGCATTTGACACGAAGCATGTCCTTAGTTAGGTCATTAATCGTGAACGCGATTCTCAGAAATAATGCATGTTCATTATCAAATAACCCTATGTCCATCAACTTTATTCTCTTATTTCGGAATTATGTTGAACATTAACGTGTCATTTAAGAAAATAATTGGTATTAGACCTACTTGTTAGATCGGCCATGATCGATTTGTCTGCAACCAAACCATTTATTGCCTACATGGAGAGCAGCTGTAATTGCAACAGGAGATTGCATTTGCAAAACGATGCAATTTGTTTCTCATTTGCCTAAAGCTGGTTGTAGTACTTGAAGTTATAGAGTGTATAAATTCGACAAATTACGTTCTGTCATTTAATTAATTAATTGTGTTCTAATCAGTAAATGTTAATTAGCAGTCAGCCTGTTCAATCTGTGTATTGTAAATTAGTTTATATATTAACTGCATCTATAAAACGATCCAATCTATTTGTTATAGAAGATCGTGCTTTTAAGCTTTAATGTTATGGAATAAAGAAATTGAAACAGTTGTTTGTAAGTGTTGTTTAGGTGGTCCTCGATATCTGTTTCTATAGGATCTCCACGTGTGCAATACTTGTGTTAATTGTATTCATTGTATATACGTTCATTAACTTGTACTTGTAATCATATTTAATTATACACACCTATAATAGTATTATCAGTTTGACTGGCCCAGCAGGGAAGCATTAAAATTGTAATAAAAATCTTCTGTATAGATATTTTATGATTTTGTTTCCGACGTCAGCGTGATACATTGGTTAATTCCTAATATGGTGGAATATCACCACCTGACAGACCACTTAATGCCTAGACCCACGTAAAAACATCCGCTACGTGTTCGTGGAAACGAATCGACTGTTACCAAATATCAGGCTAAGAAATATCGTCTACATATTTATCAAACAAAAATCCGCGATGTTTCTGTGAAAGAGTATCTAGGATCAAAAAGTGTGTCGTTTGTTTTATACTTGATACACACAAATATGTATCCTTTATCGCAATTCATGCGATAATTCCTAATACAGTATAAGACAGCAATCCTCGTAAAAGCCACCAGAATGTATGGTGTTACATACAAACAAATCCTCACACGCCGCGTGATTTATAGACAAATCACGCGGCGCTGTTATCTCGACATTAGTAATAGATACGTGAGTTTAATTTTTTCTCGTAAAATCAAAAAAATCCTTTTTCATGAGAGGTTATATATGTACACAGCGGACTCAGCGTGCGCCTTGTGGGTTGTAGCCTAATCATTTATCGCTCGTCGTCCTGGTAGATACGTTCAGTTCTTTCCGCAAAAATTGTTGAGTAACATTTAAGTTGCCAGCCACAATGGTCTCTGTGATTTATTATGTTATTGACATGAATCCACTTTCCTAGTATGATTAAGTCTCGCGATGTTTGATACCGCATGCATACATACGTTACGATGTTCACCCATTTTCTTGCGTGTAATAATGATAATAAATAATATCCATTATTAATAACCGTGTATTCAGTCACAGTAACACAACTCGACCAGTGACGCAGGAAAACTATTTGTATTTTGTAGTATCAAATGAAGCATTTTAAACACGACCTTTCCATTTGTAACCGTAGCTGAAATTCATTACCAATCGACTGGGCCGAGCAATCTGATGTCATTAAATTACTGGTGTCCGTCAATTACAGAGCAGCCACATGTCAATTATATTGACGACGGAGTCATTTGAAAATCTTGAGCTGATGCAAGCCTGGTTGACTTGTTGTAGACATATATGCATTGAGTTAAAAAAAATATATATATATATATATAAACTGTAAGTTTGCACGAGTTGTTTAAAGTCCCGATATCATAACGTGACTAATTCGATATTACATTAGGGCCTTGTAATGTCAATAAGTTAGGAATATACATGATTGTTTTATGTAATGGATAATATTGGTAACAAGAGAGAGAGAGAGAGAGAGAGAGAGAGAGAGAGAGAGAGAGAGAGAGAGGAGAGAGAGAGAGAGAGAAGAGAGAAAGTGAGAGAGAGAGAGAGAGAGAGAGAGAGAGAGAGAGAGAGAGAAGAGAGAAAGAGAGAGAGAGAGAGAAGAGAGAAAGAGAGAGAGAGAGAGAGAGAGAGAGAGAGAGAAGAGAGAGAGAGAAGAGAGAGAGAGAAGAGAGAAAGAGAGAGAGAGAGAAGAGAGAAAGAGAGAGAGAGAGAGAGAGAGAGAGAGAGAGAGAGAGAGAGAGAGAGAGAGAGAGAGAGAGAGAGAGAGAGAGAGAGAGAGAGAGAGCACTGCTATGCGTTATGTCAGTCAGACACCTAATGCATGCGAGTCGACCGCTAGTGGATTCTGTCTTAGAACGACAAAAGAATCGCATGCGAGACATATGAGTTCTAAACAATTCCCCGCTACCGATACTCTCGTAAGGGCCAAAATCGCATACGATTAACAGGATTATCGTAAGATGTGTGACGGACGTTCGTTTCCAGTGGTGTCACGTCGAGCGTCGGCTTCATACTATGTATGTGGTCCTAGCGTTATCACGATACAAGATCTACGTGTTTCTACGATCAAAACAACGCATAATGCGGGCGTGTCGAAACGCCATAAACACAATATCGGAAGTGCTTCTGTGCCCAATCGCCGTGAAATGAACGCGCTGGAAGCCATGTTTGTAGGCCAAATTGATCACCGCGACAAAGCCGCGTGCAAGTAGATGGGCGATAAAATGCGATGCCACAGACGCGTGGTAGTTGCGCCTCTTTCAGTTTCCAGCGCCCACTGCAGAGTAGGTGTACTGCCTTCTCGTAAGCCGGGGGTCGTTGCGCTACACTCCTGTACCCCTGGCTGATCGTCTACGTAAAGCTAGGATTGAGCGGAGTCGAACTATACTAGTCGCTACTGCGTCAGCCGTGGGGACAGCGCAAATATCCGCCTCAATTTGAATACGGATACACGCCTCTTGGGAATAGCAATATATTTACCCACTCACGTTCCAAACATTGCATGTAACACGAGCAGTGTGTGGCTGAAATATTATATCACATGACTGGAGGCCGACCACACGGTTCGTGGACGATTTCATTGGCTGATGTTGAAAGACGAATGTCTAAAGGGATGCGCCATAGTGCAGCCGATATGTGACAAAATATGGTCGAATTGTGCGTTTTATGATACAAGCATGAAATTTGGCACAAACATAGAGTACATAATTACAAAAAATATTTGGATGTAGGGCCATCTCAGATTTTGCCCTGAAAGGGGTTGGCAGCCATTTTAAAGATGGCCGCCAAAAACCAATTTCCTCTATCTAAAGACTTTTGCAGCGTAGACTAGATGTTTTGGAACCCCGAACATCTAGGTTTCAATACCAAAAGGACTGATTTACTTGACGTAGTTACTAGGATATGAGAAAATAGGTTTACGGCGGCCATCTTAGAAAATGGCCGCCACTGCCTTTCCGGGCGAAATTTGAGATGGCCCTATATCCAAATATTTTTGTATTTATGTGTTCTACGTTTGTGCAAAATTTCACACTAGTATCATAAAACGCACAATTCATTCACATATCGGCTGGACTACCAGGGGCAGGGAAAATCTGGTACTGGCGCAATAAACCGCAGCAACCCTGAATGGATGCACCCAATATATCTGACTAGCAATTCGCCATCTCACATTGCCATCAAGTAATCGTAATATTTTAACAATAGGATTACTGGTAGGTCAGGATATGATGGTGCCACGGCTTAGTCACGAGTTCATTGACTAATACTGGTGGCGTGATTTGTACGTCATCACCTGACGTTGATCTGTCAACAACGTCATCACGTGTCTAGCATGTTGCCAGCCCAGGCAGTCACCGCTCCTCGTTTCACACGTTCACCGGGCTGGCGCGTTACTCACAGGTGTCTTTGATTAGTTGCTTCGCCAGGAATGTACATCAGTTACGAACACGTCTGTTCTACTATTGGGTATTACCCATTGTCTGTACGGAAGTCCTGGCCCGACAAGACGAGTTGCTGGGTTTAATACGCGCTGACGTCGCAGCAGACCTGATATATTTGATATAAAATCGATGGACAGAGACTGACATTGTTGATTCTAATCGGTGCTATTATTGACATGCATCGTACATAAAAAGTACGCGAATATCGCACAGGCCGCTGTACCATAATAATACGGTAGTCCTACGCGTGTACATGATGACAACATACCCACGCGCAGGGTGCATACATTGAAAGAAAGAAGTAGACGAGAGAAAGCGGTCCCCCCAGTTTGCCTAGATCAACGGCGTCGCCATCTTGAAATGTGACGTCGCCAGAAACGAAAATGGCGCGTTTGCCGTATTGTCGTCACGTCACAGTAGGAATGCCTCTTCCGGTTTGCCGCCATTTCTGTGCCGCGCAGCCGAATGCTGGCAAGAGATACCAGTTTTTTTAATGTAATCTCGACCGCATCGCTGTGGATTTACGCATTTGACGCCAGTAGGTGATCGGATGTAGTCATGTGTAAGAATTGCGTCTACTGGTTTCAATATTGTTAATCACCGTGCACATTGTAACGCTATTTTATTGTTTTTCTTCAGGTGTCTACGCCTGGTGAAGATACAGAGACACATGGCCGACAATTTCTGGTACCATTACTGACCGACCAAGCCCGATGATGTGAAGACTGGCGACGCGGAACAGTCATTCGACAGTGGGTGAAGTCTTGTTTTAAACGAGTGTAGCCATTTCGTGCAATATAACCTGGATAATCAATGATAGCTTGACATCAATACATGTATCATAACAAGTGCGAATGGACATTAATTTGAATGTTACAGTTCTCACAACAATGAGAACACAATCGAAACGTTTTACTTAGACGATGTTCGAGCTATTTCTCATGCTATATAACTGATCAGAACTGCTATCATGAATATGGTTTATTCTTCGAATAATTTCCTCGCAACCTCTTCAGGTGGTGCTTTTTGGGGCCTACCAATGTCTGCCAGTTTTACGTGTTTCACCGGATGTGCTTTATTTGTAGTATTAAGAAGTAAATTGGGTGCATGGTTAAGGAGCAAAGCAGCCAACTATGCCAGTAACTTGTGCACCAATACACATCATCTTGTGAGCGAGCTTCTGTTGCACCAAGACAACTTAGGCTACATTAATTACTGTATATCAAATTAAGTCATGTCAAAATATGATGCCAAATAAGGCACACGAAACGAAACTCGTGTAAGAGGCCGATATCACATCGCGGAAAAGATCTTCACATTAATATGCATAAGCATCATTCGCGCGAATGTCACACACATTGTCGCACACACACACACACACACACACACACACACACACACACACACACACACACACACTCACACACACACACACACACACACACACACACACACACACACACACACACACACACACACGCACACGCACACGCACACGCACACGCACACGCACACGCACACACACTCAATACAGTTGAGTAGATGACTCTTTGCACGTCATGACACCAAGCACAACGCACTAATCTCGACTGGAAACAGTGCGCTTAGGAAGCAACAGGCGAAGGCAACCTACACAAGTGCCTAATTCATTGCAATTGTTTAACTCACGGGGTCACATTTGAAACAAGTGTAGAGATCATTCGATG
>CBDHHR010000656.1:0-2500 GCA_965263245.1 Metamycoplasmataceae bacterium
AGGCAGCGTGTTCCCGCATCGCAGGATTCATAAGGCAACCTGGGTATCACCAGACCACAGAACAGAAAATCAAATAGACCATATCTGCATAGGACGGAAGTTCAGAAAATCAATGCAGGATGTGAGAGTGCAAAGAGAGGCAGATGCAGACTCAGACCACCATCTAGTGCTGGCCAGAATGAAGATGAAGCTAAAGAAGAGAGAAGTCAAGAGGAGCACCAGAACGCAGTACAATGTGGACTTCCTAAAGGACATGCTGACAACAGAGACCTTCCGACTTACAGTCAGAAACAAATATGAAGCCCTACAAGATCTTCTTGACGAAGAAAACATGGACATAGACACACAATGGCAACCGATCAAGGAGATGTGGACCAGCACATGCAGCGAAGTTCTGGGAAAGAAGAAATACCAACAAAAAGACTGGATTTCCTTAGACACTCTCAACAAAGTGCAAGTGAGGAAGGAAAAGAAAGGTGCAATTAACAACAGCCGAACGAGAGCAGCAAAAGCAACAGCACAGGAAGAGTACACAGAGGCAAACAGAGCAGTCAAGAACAGCGTAAAAACAGACAAGGCAAACTTCATTGAAAACCTAGCCAAGGAAGCAGAGGATGCATCAGCCCAAGGAAACATGAAACAACTGTATGAAATAACAAGAAAATTAGCAGGAAAGTACAAGCGTACAGACAGACCTATCGAAGATAAGAATGGCAATGTACTTACCAGTGATGAAGACCAGTTGAAGAGATGGAGGGAAAATTTTGAAGAACTGCTAAACCGGCCACCACCACCAGAACCCCCCAGACATCACACCAGCTGAAGAAGTACTCCAGATAAACTGCGAAAGACCAAGTAAGGCAGATATCGAGAAAGCCATCCATCACATGAAGAGAGGGAAAGCTTCAGGCCCAGACAAAATTCCTGCCGAGGCAATCAAGGCTGATATAGAGACCTCCACCGAGATACTGCATGATCTACTGGGGAAGATATGGGAGCAAGAAGAAATACCAACTGAATGGAAAGAAGGATACCTCGTGAAGCTCCCAAAGAAAGGAGATATGTAAGATTGTAATAACTACAGAGGGATAATACTCCTATCAGTACCCGGAAAGGTTCTCAACAGAGTCATCTTGGACAGACTGAAGACAGGGGTGGATGCCAAGCTCAGAGACCACCAAGCTGGCTTCCGCAAAGACAGATTATGCACCGACCAAATAGCACCACTGCGAATCATTGTTGAACAATCCATGGAATGGGACTCGTCCCTGTACATAAACTTTGTAGACTACGAGAAGGCATTTGATAGCCTCGACAGAGATACACTGTGGAAGCTTCTACAGCACTACGGGATACCGAATAAACTTATATCTCTGATAAGAAATAGTTACGAAGATATGGCATGCAGGGTCATTCATGCAAGACAACTTACAGACTCCTTTATGGTGAAGACAGGGGTGAGGCAAGGATGTCTTCTGTCACCATTCTTATTCCTGCTCGCCATAGACTGGATCATGAAAACGACTACAAAATATAGAAGAAATGGGATCCAGTGGACACCTTGGAGCCAGTTGGAGGACCTGGACTTTGCGGATGACCTCGCTCTCCTCTCACACAGCCATCAACAAATGCATGACAATACAGAGCTACTAAACACAATGTCAACACAGCTAGGGCTCAACATCAACAGAAGTAAGACAAGGATTATGAAAGCCAACACAAAGAACAACAACACATTACAATGAACGGAGAGCCACTGGAAGAGACAGACACATTCACATACCTGGGCAGTACAATCAACAAACATGGAGACAGAACAGAAGACGTCAAAGCAAGGATACAGAAAGCAAGAGTTGCATTCATCATGTTGAGAAAAATTTGGAGAGCAAAACAAATCAAAACTAACACCAAACTGAGAATATTCAATTCAAATGTCAAGGCAGTTTTACTCTATGCGCTGCCTGGGTCATGTCCACTGCATGAACGATGGCCGCATCCCAAAAGACATCCTCTATGGAGAGCTGGCATCAGGTAAGAGAACCTCTTGAATTATAATGTTACCAGAATTCTAATAATGTCCTATGTGGTGTGAACTATGAACAGAAATGGCAACGTAAATAATACATTCGACATTAAACTCGAGTATTTACGACACCGTGTTTTTCACCGGATTTAGATAGAACTACTCAATCCATTGGTACATCAGCCTATTAAGGTTCGGTGTACATGCCGTAAGTTTTTATTTTAAATTGTCTAAGCCGGCATTTCTTTATTAGAACAATAAATCAATAACACTCAAAGGACCTTACAGTATTGGCTTTTCCTGTTGTTACACCGACTCACGGAATTGTTTTCCTCGTAGTGCTAGATCAGGTTATTGAAAACATTATGCAATTCCGCAGTCACGTTCTTCTTCGGCAATTTCTTCGGCGATCTCCCAGACAGGGACTCCGGCTGCTCGTTAGAAGGTAACTGTGCAGATCCTCGAGAAAGTCATTCA
>CBDHHR010000657.1:0-2500 GCA_965263245.1 Metamycoplasmataceae bacterium
GTGGGTGTGTTCGCCAGCGCGCGGGTTTGTGTGTTGTGTGTGTCCATGTATGTATGTATGTATATATATATATATATATATATATATATATATATATATATATATATATATATATATATATATATAATATATATATATATGTGTGTATGTGTGCGAGTATGTATGTATTTAAGTATATGTATGTGTGCGTGTGGGTGCGCGTGCGCGCGTATGTGTGCGCGGGTGCGTGAGCCTGTATTTTAAATGTGTGTGTGTGTGTGTGTTATATCAATTACACACTTCTCCAATATAGATGCTCTAATAATCAAAATCAAAATAATAGTTAGATACAAACAATAATTATTCGTATTCGTTGTATATATATATATATATATATATATATATATATATATATATATATATATATGTGTGTGTGTGTGTGTGTGTGTGTGTACCGCAAGAAAAATGATCGAACAGACTGTGGGAACTATAGAGCAATTTTTCTTCTTTTCATAGCAGGCAAGATCTTCGCCAGGATCCTCCTCAACAGACTGTCTACCCACATAACACCAGAGGTAGTTCCGGAGACTCAATGTGGCTTCAGTGGTAACCGGAGCACCGTGGATATGATATTTTGTCTACCGACAGCTACAATAAAAGTGCATTGAGCAGGACCGACCAATGTACATGGAATTTGTCGATTTCAGTAAGGCGTTCGATACAGTTGGGAGGACCGGGCTATGGCAGCTACTGAAGAAGAATGGCTGCCCAGAGAAGTTCACAACAATGGTCGAGGCTCTACATACCGGAATGATGGCGAATGTCAATGTTGGAATCGTTCAATATATTACATATGGGGTCAAGCAAGGTTGTGTACTGGCCCCACGCTCTTCTCCGTCTTCTTATCAGCTTCGCTCGACGATGCTTTCCGAGACATGAGGGATGACGTGTACATTCAGTCCAGACAAAGAGCTGATCTATTCCTTGTCGGACACTTCAGAGCGAAGACCAAGACTACTCGGATAATGACGAGAGAGCTGCTATTCGCAGATGACAGTGCACTGGTTGCCCACTCTGCTGAAGAGATGCAGAAAATAGTGGATGCTTTCTCCGATGCGTCAAAGAAGTTCGGCCTGAAGATTAACATCAAGAAGACCGATGTGCTGTACCAACCCAACTCTAGAAGAAACCGAGAGGAGGATACCATGGTTGATGGATACAAGCTGAACCCTGTTCTGGAATTCAGATACATAGTAAGCTCTATATCAAGTAATGGATGCGTTGACGATGAAATACAGAGGAGGATGGCCAAGGCTAGTGCATCTTTCGGCCCTCTATGCCAGTGACTCTGGAACAACCACCATGTGTACACGCGGGTTAAAGGTAAGATATGCCGTGCAATCGTGCTGTCCACCCTCCTACACGGAGCCGAGGCCTGGACAGTGTACAGACGACAGGTGAAAAAGCTGCATGCATTCATGATGCAACATCTGCGTTCGATCATGAGGATAACCTGGATGGACACAGTGGCAAATAAGGAAATATTCGAACGGACATGACTGTATCTATGGAATCACCGGTGTAATGGACACCTCATGAGGATGTCACCAGACAGCCTACCAAAGCAGGTTCTCTACTCTCAACTTCTGGTCACAGAAAGACAGGGCGCCCTCGTCTCCTGTTCAAGGATACCATCAAGAGCAACCTGAAGCTGAGAGACATAGCGACCGACTCATGGACATCGCTCTCGCAGCTGAGCCATAAATGGAGAGCAATAGTCAAGTGATGGAAGCAGTCTTTGTCGCATCGCGACTGACAGCATGATAATGTCACATCAGCTATTAAAACAATTGATTATACAGGCAAACATTCTACAATAGGCGTGTTATATACTTAATGTTTCTGCATAAGCTGCATTTTGGAGTATGTGTACATGTATGAAAGTATGTATATGTGCTTACTATTTATTTATGTCAATAAATTTAATCGCCGTATAACATTTAATTGTATTGTAACTGATAGTAGCTTTAGTACTAATAGCATTCAGATTTGTCTCTGTCTGTTCGCCTGTGTTGTCATTACAACTTTGAGCAATCTCTGAATTGTTTCAACTGAAACTAAAAAATGTGTGAAACGCAAGTACGACTAATTTATGTATATGCCGCATGCATGTAACTGGAATTATCTGACTTCACGTCAGTGGCGTAGCCAGGGGCGGCAAAGGGGCCATGGCCTCCCCCAATCCCGGAAAACAATTAGGATGGTGGGGAAAGGAGGATCAATAACTGACTGCCTGATTCATAGAGTCACAACGTACAGTGAGTTTCTGGATGCCTGTGTAACATTTTCTTTCCAAGAGCTACCCTTTCACCAAAAATTTCAACTTTCAAATAAGATTAAATTAGGAATTCACCAATTCTGTCGCGGGCTGCAGCATAGCAGTTGACAGAGCAATGAAAATGTCATTATTGCCGATGTGCATGGTGGCTAATGGTTATTAAGGATTCAGAATAATAATTGC
>CBDHHR010000657.1:7500-13341 GCA_965263245.1 Metamycoplasmataceae bacterium
GTGTATGTGTCCGTGTCCGTGTCCGTGTCCGTGTCCGTGTCCGTGTCCGTGTCCGTGTCCGTGTCCGTGTCCGTGTCCGTGTCCGTGTCCGTGTCCGTGTCCGTGTCCGTGTCCGTGTCCGTGTCCGTGTCCGTGTCCGTGTCCGTGTCCGTGTCCGTGTCCGTGTCCGTGTCCGTGTCCGTGTCCGTGTCCGTGTCCGTGTCCGTGTCCGTGTCCGTGTCCGTGTCCGTGTCCGTGTCCGTGTCCGTGTCCGTGTCCGTGTCCGTGTCCGTGTCCGTGTCCGTGTCCGTGTCCGTGTCCGTGTCCGTGTCCGTGTCCGTGTCCGTGTCCGTGTAATATGATTACCATAATTTGTAGTACTGACTAACACGCTCAAAAACTTACACGTATAATTGTAAATCGCTAATTTTGAGCGTGTTAATCAGTATTACAAATTATGGTAATCATAAAACAGGTGTCTCATCGTCACTCACAGCTGTCGGATTTGCATCTTCGGAGGCATTGTTTGACTTCAGGCCACACTTGAATTCGCTACCATCACCAGCGGACGAGAGGTAGAGGGAGTTTCCCGGTGCGTTGTCAATGCCGTTGAAGCAATCGTTGCTGATGATGCCCTGGTCCGGTGTGGTTGTTAGAATCTGCTTGTAGTGGAGAGTGATCCTCAGGTTGTGCCAGTGGTCGTAGTTGTTGGAGAAGAACGGCAGCTCGAGGTTACTCTCGTTGAAGAAGCCGCATCTGTTGCCTTCAGGACACCCAATGGCTGGGTCGCTGACGACGGTGACGCCCCTGTTGAGCACCCACGGCTGATAAACATCGTTCGTTACTAAGTCGTCGTCCTCGAAGTTGATGCAGAACATCAGGGGCTCCTCAACTGTTGAACATATGTCAAATACATTTATGGCAAATGTATACTCCCCTTAGAGATACTCCTGGATCAATCTAGGAAGTGTATATCAGGGATGTTTAGAACAACTTACCCGGGTCCCTGATCATATCAAAACAGAACACAACCTGTTTTCGTATTTGGTAGTTGGACACGTTTGCAAGTACCATGCCAGTAATTGTCTAAGAAGAAACGTTGGCAATGGCTACAAAAATTAAAGATGATAATGTATACGACGAATGTGGTAATATTCGTGAGAAAATGTTTTAGCATTGATATTACAGTAACAGGACACCTACCCGGTGTCGTGAAGTTCAGATAATCGGTGACGTGTGTCTGAGTGCACTCCGCGTCGTCAAACCAGACTTGGACACACGTCAGCAGGTTCTGATCCCAGAAGCTGCATTTCGGACATTCCATAGGGAAGGTGTTGAAATATAGCCCGTCGACCGGCTCACACATGTAGAATTTGGCGCAGTTGTCTGGGTCACCCGTGAATCCGGGCGTGCCTTTTGTCTCGTCATAGCACAGATGACACGCCTCTAGATTAGGATTGTGAGAATGTAAATACACAGAAAACTGCGTAGCAATATCACTATGCTCGTGATACTATACTTATTTATGGTAATGTTGTTATTGGTAAATTTATAATATCAGCATGTAAGTTGTCACGAATACAACACACTGTTTTACAACAATTTAACCCGCGGCGTATATATCCATTGTAGAGAGATATAAATCAATATAAGTTCATGTCGGTTAACATCATTGGTATACGAATAGAGAAATCAGGCTAACCATTATCATGTATAGATCTAGCTTTAATCAGTAGACGCATTCCAAATCAAAGAGCAATTAGGCATCGACAGTATTTAGTATTTAAAATGTTCGCAAGACATTGTCGCTTAGACGTTATTCTGTGTAACGTCAGCACATGATTTGCCTAACACGAATATATTAACTTATAGCAATTACCGTGTATTGCTTGGTTATAAGATGTCAGGTTTTACAGTGTACCTTGAAGGTTGAAAGATCCGCCGCTACCTCCCAAGCTACAGCAGTGTGGGGCATCCATGAGATTAAACGGTGCTATGTCAACTTCAATTCCGGGAGGAGGGATCCAGTCGACGGCGGTTTCACCATAAACGCATTCCATGGGAGCTACATACACAAAGTGAAATTCCACACAATTCATCTTAACGATTAGATCATGATCACTGTTTACATACGTGTGTGTGTGTGTGTGTGTGTGTGTGTGTGTGTGTGTGTGTGTGTGTGTGTGTGTATGTGTGTGGTGTGTGGTGTGTGGTGTGTGGTGTGTGGTGTGTGGTGTGTGGTGTGTGGTGTGTGGTGTGTGGTGTGTGGTGTGTGGTGTGTGTGTGTGTGTGTGTGTGTGTGTGTGTGTGTGTGTGTGGTGTGTGGTGTGTGGTGTGTGTGTGTGTGTGTGTGTGTGTGTGTGTGTGTGTGTGGTGTGTGTGTGTGTGTGTGTGTGTGTGTGTGGTGTGTGTGTGTGTGGTGTGTGGTGTGTGGTGTGTGGTGTGGTGTGTGTGTGTGTGTGTGTGGTGTGTGTGTGTGTGTGTGTGGTGTGTGTGTGTGTGTGTGTGCGTGTGGTGTGTGTGTGTGTGTGTGTGTGTGGTGTGTGTGTGTGTGTGTGTGTGTGTGTGTGTGTGTGTGTGTGTGTGTGTGTGTGTGTGGTGTGTGGTGTGTGTGTGTGTGTGTGTGTGGTGTGTGTGTGTGTGTGTGTGGTGTGTGGTGTGTGGTGTGTGTGTGTGTGTGTGTGTGTGTGTGGTGTGTGTGTGTGTGTGTGTGTGTGTGTGTGTGTGGTGTGTGTGTGGTGTGTGGTGTGGTGTGTGTGTGTGTGTGTGTGTGTGTGTGTGTGTGGTGTGTGGTGTGTGTGTATGTGTGTGTGTGTGTGTGTGTGTGTGTGGTGTGGTGTGTGTGTGTGTGTGTGTGTGTGTGTGTGTGTGTGTGTGTGTGTGTGTGTGTGTGTGTGTGTGTGTGTGTGTGTGTGTGTGTGTTCATGTGCATTTATATATGTGAATATTTGAATGAAACTATACAATAATAGTAATATTTGTTTATGGTTAATTAGCCAGTACATTACCTTATTACTTGTTGTAATATGCAGTGGTGATCAAGTAAACATATTGTAAAACAAATCTTACCCGCAGCAACAGTAACGGCCAAAACAAGAAGGCCTATGGCACAGTGAACCGAAGCCATCGTCTCTCTATCGAAGCAACAAAGGTAAGCATGAATACCATAAAGACCACCCTTGGTGCTTGTGCCATGCACGCCATCGAGCAGACATCAAACGAACATTTCCGCTGTCTTGTAACAATTACTAATTGACGTTTCAGTTGAATAGATATAATGCGCAAAGAAATCGGTCCGTGTTATAACGAAAATTAAATAAAATGCATTGCATTGCTACAGTTGTGCACGTGCTATGCATAGCTGGTAAAATAAAGGTAATTGTCTATACAGAATGGGGTCCACTGCATAAGACTGCCTGACAAATTGGTTAACTCATATACCGCATAGTCTTCTATTGGGAGCATACATCAGTGGCGCATATAATATTGTCATATAGCATTACGTTTAAACAATGCAGGCATATAATAATAATGATATTATTTATACATTAAAACCCAAATTAGTACTCTGTCAAGAAGTGTGTACAATACCGTATTCGATAAAAACATGACACGCAACTTAGATATTAAAATAACAGTACAAGTATAATATATAAATACAACATAAATACGTATTAGGTGTGCGTTTTGTAGAAAGCTGAACTAGAGAACTAAACGTTAATAAAAAGTAATACTGATGCAAATTATAAATCAATGTATTATAGTACAACTGAAATATACGAAGTTATAAACAACTACATAGCTATGTATTAGTTACTTAATAAGTAGTATACGACTACAGTAATATTTTATTAGTTTCTATTAAAATTGTCATACATGTAGTACATCATAAAGCCGCATATTAGTCACATGTTTCTGAGCAAAACCAGTTCACTCATTCAGCAAATTCACGGTTGTCTAACCTGATTCAGATGTCGCTGGTAAACGACGAAGTTCTTGAGATGGACGTCTCGTCTCGTCTTTTGGTGGGTCGGTGTGGCAGTGTTCACTTCCGCTCGGTCTTATATAACAGATAACTCATAAAACGATGACTACGTCGGCGTTTCTGATTTCGGTACACGTAGAATTGGTGTTGTATCTTCGAAGTGTGATTTACATTCCAGGAACCAATGTGAATAGCAGCTTCTGCCCACGCACATGTCTGTGTTGGCATACGGGGCGGGACTACAACGCATTCGCTGTTTGCATTCATCCGCATTATCGGTAAGTATATATGTCAGCTTATGGAATATTATCCATATTATTATGTGTACTTGCTTGTAATCAAAACAAAATGTCATATAAAATCCTCCTTCAACCCGTTTTAATATAAATACATTTTGCGGACACACAAACTTAGGGTATCTACTGCGATATATTTATCATTTCCACAGTGCATATCTTTGTATGTAAGAGCGGCGATGATCTTAAAGCGTCTTTTTTCTTTCAGAACTCACCGCGGATATTAGATAAACTATTCACATGGAATATATGTCAGTGTGGACGCACCTGATTAACGACGAGCTGTTATAGTTGATGACGCAGTTTTAATCATTGACTGTATTAACATGTGATGCACTTATCCGAGGTGTGTCCTCGCTGGTTCATACTGTATGCATGTCTTTTTTTGTAATTAATGCAAACGTATAATTTCGTTTTGTTTTGTCTGAGAATTTTAGAAATACTGCTATGTTTTAATATGCGTGGTTTTCGTGTAAGTAATAACGTTATTTTCATTGTATTAAAAAGTATTCCACATAACTGTCAACAACTTTTAACAGTCGTGGGCTCATTAAAATATATTGTTCATATAATGTATGATCCATATGTTTGACTCTTAATAAAGACGGCGATACACATGAGGTCAAACTGTTTGAATTATACAACGCTGAGTGATACGTCAAGAAGAATACATTAACAGTTAATGTTATGTCGTAACGATGCGGCAAATTGTCATGAGTGTAGCTAACTGCGTGGTTTGACAACGTTGTCACACCATTTGGTTGTAATAAGTCCATCTAGCAGTGAGCGCTAATTTGTTACGAGGGATTTATCGACACAAGTCCACAGTGGAGTGTCGCACGAAGAGGCACAGTGGTCATTACGAAGCGTATTAAATGCGTCAGACACCATATCGAATTCGGCGTTGATATGTATACTACTACACAACTAAACTAATTAAAAACGTACTTTTATATACCACAGTGTCCAGTACACTGGACTGCTCAAGACGTTTTATGTTTTGTTCTGTGGAAGAAATGTTCGAATAAACAACATATCCACCTGTCTCGGAAGCATCCTGTCACGCTGATATCAACGGGATAAATGAATGTGTATTTTAGGAGAAATACAGTTTCCCCCCTCTCACCTCTTTTGAATAATGGCAGGACAGTTGAAATCGTCCAACATTTCAAGTTTCTTGGTTCTACAATCTCTAGTAACATTAAATGGGAGCTACATATTGATTCTATTTTCAAAAAGAAGCAGCAGCGGCTCTACTTTCTGAGAAGGTTGAGACCATTTGGTGTGAGCACACATAACATATTCACCTGTTACAGAGCTGCAATCAAGCAATCATTTTATTCGCACATACTGTATGTGAGTGCTCTAAATTATGTATTTGTGTATGTATTTATTGGTATATTTATTTATTTAATTAGTTTAAAATAGTAGTATATTTTACCATAATCGTTTGGTGCGTTTGAGTGTATTGTCACGCGAACATACTTGTACGTCGACCCACCATTATAATGTATTCCAAACTTTTATTGTAACTGCAATGAATACACAAGGCAACAAAGCTGATCGTATCTGATTTTATCT
>CBDHHR010000658.1:7500-9108 GCA_965263245.1 Metamycoplasmataceae bacterium
TTATAATATTATAGCAATCAATAAACAATTATTTTATAGATGCTGGTTTCATAAGAAATCTGATTCAGTGCGGGATGACAATCAAGTAGATGTTAGGTAAAACCTGCTCCCCGTGGCTGTTGTGTCGAGTTGGTGTGGAAGGTTCACGTGGAAAACACAGGTCTGCAGTTAATCCGGAAAGTCTCTTGCAAATATAGCATCATAAACGAAACAAACGCCGGACCGTTCTGTGTCTGAACAATTCGGGTAGACCTACACCACCGACAGGTTAATAGTTAAACGTTTTAAACAAAAATGTCATTAAATTACCGTCTCGAAAATACGTCAACGACGATGATGATGATAGTGTGACATGTAGTCTTCTTCAAGAATCAAAATATAGAGAACATATATTGGCTATGGGCCACCTACCGTTAGGTGTTCGTCAGATCACGACTGAATGGACGACAGAGGGGACAACTTTATAATGGCCAACTACCGTGTGACTGCCCTGGATTATAAGTAGGGTCTAGAGATTTCTCTAAAGCTGGACTTTGCATTTGTCATTCATCTTGCAATTCCATGTAGTGAGAGGTTACCGGGCAACGGGAAAACAACCCTGCGTTTGTTCCTGTCTGCATCACCTGAGTGCAGCAAAAGTCGCCGAGTGTCAAAATATGTACGAAACCAAGTCTCTACTGTGTGACCTTCGATTGTACTTATACGTTCATTACGCCGACACGAACGAACGAACGAACGAACGAACGAACGAGCGAGCGAGCGAGCGAGCGAGCGAGCGAGCGAGCGGGCGGGCGGGCGGGCGGGCGGGCGGGCGGGCGGGCGGGCGGGCGGGCGGGCGGGCGGGCGGGCGGGCGGGCGGACGGACGGACGGGCGGGCGAGCGGGCGAGCGAGCGAACGAACAACTCTACCGACCAACTGACTATATCCGACCAACCAACCTATATACGCAATCCTTCGGAAGTTTTGATATACTGTCTACATGTAACATAAATTATTAAAATAGTAATAATAACATTTTATTTTAACACTATGTACAAAACATCAATAAACACGATCAAACGTATGGATAAATGTTACACAGTAATAATAATTACAACAATATGCCTAGATACCTAATTATAATTATAATAACATGTATAAACCTTTTAAATTGCAAAATGTTCACTTGTATAAATTGTCTATATGTTTACAGATTAAATATCTACTACCCATAAAGCATTTCTTAATGTTTCTCATATTTCACTTGGTTGCAATAACTGAAGTGGAGTTTCAGAGAGCGGAGTGTTGGTAAAATAATTATCACAATCATTAGTTCTATGGCTGCTGCAAAAAATCTAAAGAAGACTGTTACTGTACACTCGAATGTTGATGCAATTTGCTGCATATCACAGTCATATGATGGGTCGTTTTAATATCTGAAATGTTTACAAGAGAATGCACGGTATCATGACACGGTATCATTTACAGATAATATTATTTATTGTAAAACTCGCATACATACAGAGACATTTGACACTCATTTTTATGATTTTCGTATTCAAATATTTGTCAGCTATTTCCCATTGGATACGTGGAACTAACTCATTTTATGGCTCCAAATGTTGAAA
>CBDHHR010000659.1:0-10000 GCA_965263245.1 Metamycoplasmataceae bacterium
CGCAAGTAAGCCTATCGGTGTTCTTTGTTGAAATTCTTGATCGTTCTTTTTGTGCAAACCCTAAATTGTGGTTAAGTTTTTGTAATTAATTTAAACCGAACAAAGTCCTCTTGTATTGTTCAAAGTGGTGCTATCTAGCAGAACTACTTAATTATATACTGTAAAATATCTAAATCTAAATGTATCTAAATATCAAATGCATTTTTGGGCTATAATTATTTGTTTTCGAACATAATCTTGTCTTTGTTGCTTTACGAACATGCAGTCGACCTACATGATCGTCCACACTGTCTAATATCGCTGGACAAAGCATAAACTGTTCAAGGGTTTATCGCATCACGTGACAGACGTACATTATCACATGTAATACAACATAAAAGGTAATGATTATATTCGGACAGAAACAATAGAAGTAAACGTATCGAATACTATATTTGTATTCAATCATTTAAATATATATTGCCGATCAATATGTTTCCGTCATTTGCTGTAATCAGATGCTTCTCTTGTAACAATGTATGTATGTATGTATGTATGTATGTATGTATGTATGTATGTATGTATGTATGTATGTATGTATGTATGTATGTATGTATGTATGTATGTATGTATGTATGTATGTATGTATGTATGTATGTATGTATGTATGTATGTATGTATGTATGTATTATGTATGTATGTATGTATGTATGTATGTATGTATGTATGTATGTATGTATGTATGTATGTATGTATGTATGTATGTATGTGTGTGTGTATGTGTGTGTGTGTGTGTGTATGTGTGTATGTGTGTATGTGTGTATGTGTGTGTCTGTGTGTGTCTGTGTGTGTGTGTGTTTGTGTGTGTGTGTGTCTGTGTGTGTGTCTCTGTGTGTGTATGTATGTATGTATGTATGTATGTATGTATGTATGTATGTATGTGTGTGTGTATGTGTGTGTGTCTCTGTGTGTGTATGTGTGTATGTATGTATGTATGTATGTATGTGTATGTATGTGTGTATGTGTGTATGTGTGTATGTGTGTATGTGTGTATGTGTGTATGTGTGTATGTGTGTATGTGTGTATGTGTGTATGTGTGTATGTGTGTATGTGTGTATGTGTGTATGTGTGTATGTGTGTATGTGTGTATGTGTGTATGTGTGTATGTGTGTATGTGTGTATGTGTGTAGGTGTGTAGGTGTGTAGGTGTGTACGTGTGTACGTGTGTACGTGTGTACGTGTGTACGTGTGTAGGTGTGTAGGTGTGTAGGTGTGTACGTGTGTACGTGTGTACGTGTGTACGTGTGTACGTGTGCGGGTGTGCGTGTGTGCGTGTGTGCGTGTGTGCAGGTGTGCGTGTGTGCGTGTGTGCGTGTGTGCGTGTGTGCGTGTGTGCGTGTGTGCGTGTGTGCGTGTGTGCGTGTGTGCGTGTGTGCGTGTGTGCGTGTGTGCGTGTGTGCGTGTGTGCGTGTGTGCGTGTGTGCGTGTGTGCGTGTGTGCGTGTGTGCGTGTGTGCGTGTGTGCGTGTGTGCGTGTGTGCGTGTGTGCGTGTGTGCGTGTGTGCGTGTGTGCGTGTGTGCGTGTGTGCGTGTGTGCGTGTGTGCGTGTGTGCGTGTGTGCGTGTGTGCGTGTGTGCGTGTGTGCGTGTGTGCGTGTGTGCGTGTGTGCGTGTGTGCGTGTGTGCGTGTGTGCGTGTGTGCGTGTGTGCGTGCGTGCGTGCGTGCGTGCGTGCGTGCGTGCGTGCGTGCGTGCGTGCGTGCGTGCGTGCGTGCGTGTGTGCGTGTGTGCGTGTGTGCGTGTGTGCGTGTGTGCGTGTGTGCGTGTGTGCGTGTGTGCGTGTGTGCGTGCGTGCGTGCGCGCGTGCGCGTGTGCGCGTGTGCGCGTGTGCGCGTGTGCGCGTGTGCGCGTGTGCGCGTGTGCGCGTGTGCGCGTGTGCGCGTGTGCGCGTGTGCGCGTGTGCGCGTGTGCGCGTGTGCGCGTGTGCGCGTGTGCGCGTGTGCGCGTGTGCGCGTGTGCGCGTGTGCGCGTGTGCGCGCGTGCGCGTGTGCGCGTGTGCGCGCGTGTGCGCGTGTGCGCGTGTGCGCGTGTGCGCGTGTGCGCGTGTGCGTGTGTGCGTGTGTGCGTGTGTGCGTGTGTGCGTGCGTGTGCGCGTGTGCGCGTGTGCGCGTGTGCGCGTGTGCGTGTGTGTGCGTGTGTGCGTGTGTGCGTGTGTGCGTGTGTGCGTGTGTACGTGTGTGCGTGTGTGCGTGTGTGCGTGTGTGCGTGTGTGCGTGTGTGCGTGTGTGCGTGTATGCGTGTATGCGTGTATGCGTGCGTGTCCGCGTGTCCGCGTGTCCGCGTGTACGCGTGTACGCGTGTTTGTGTGTGTGCGTGTGTGCGTGTGTGCGTGTGTGCGTGTGTACGTGTGTGCGTGTGTGCGTGTGTGCGTGTGTGCGTGTGTGCGTGTGTGCGTGTGTGCGTGTGTGCGTGTGTGCGTGTATGCGTGTATGCGTGTTTGTGTGCGTGTGTGCATGTGTGCGTGTGTGCGTGTGTGCATGTATGCGTGCGTATGTGCATCTGTTGAACGTTTCCATCTCGGATTGTGAAGACGACCGGTCACTTAGGGACGGGACGGTGTTGACGTAACAAACGTCACGCTGGTTTGCCCTACATAAGATCCGTCTTCAGGGTGCATTTTTGGTAACGGATGTAAAGAACACCGGATGTATGAAAGCTCTGAGCAATTTCCTTCTTGTTCATTTTATAACAAAAGTCGACAGTGCAGATATGTTTCCTAGCTGCCATGACTTGTGTACTTCGGCACTTTTTTACATGAACGACATTTTATGATATAATTGTACAGTCATTTCATTCATCGTTTCCGGAACCGTGTTAAATAAAAGAGCGTTATGACATTCGCGGGTGGAGAAAGGAAGTGTAATCATTTACGGAAGCATGTTAAATAAAAGAGCGTTATGGCATTCAGGACAGGATAAAGGGAGTGGCGATATTACATAGGTGCAGCATTTTCTTTTATATAAGGTGTGTCATTTTGTTCTATATAACTAAAACCGCATACCGCACATTCGTAAGCACACCCTGGGGCTTTTTATTCATGCAGGTCGTCTGCACTTTGTCCGAATTCGTCATACACACATTGTAGCCACACGATGCCACCGACAGAAATAAATAATCGACCTAGATATTAATAAATAAATTAAATTAGTAGCACAGAACACAGCAATAATTTACCACATCGCAGTATAGCATTCACGTATAGGTAACTCGTTTCAGCATAACAAACACCTCGCTAACAAACACCTCGCTATTGTTTTAGAAGAAAATAAAGGCACTTAACAAACACCAGTTTTAATTATATTACCGTGCATAAAAAATCACGAATTCATATCCTTCTAGAGGTGGCTAATGGAGGTTTTCTGTACAATATAATTAATTTGTGTGATGCATTTATTTACATGTTACTGAAACGTGAAGTTGATCTGTGCCGTAATCATATACTGTAGAAGAGAGGACATCGTTCAGTAATATGCGGGTGATCCGTCGATAAGTAGAGACTTTGTTGTTAGCGTTGAGGCCGTAGCCTCGTGTCCGTTCAAGTTCGCCAGCGCCATCTGGTGCATTAACGTCGCGGCCGCCTGCCCCGAGATGGCGCTGCGGTGCTGCGGGGAGAACATGGCCGCCGGTCCGGGGTAGGCGGGTTCGGAATGCGCCTGCGCTGCGCACGCCGGCGCGCAGTTGTCGTGCAGTTTGCGCATGTGCTTCTTCAGGTCGAAGTTGCGACAGAATCCCTTACCGCACAGTTGGCACGTGAACGGTTTCTTGTCGTTGTGCGTGTGCATGTGGAACGTCAGGTTGTAGATCTGGTGGAAGGCCTTGTTGCACACGCGACACTTGTACTGCTTGTCGGCGGAGTGCGTCAGCTTGTGGTTCTTGTAGTTGCCCTTCTGGTGGAAGCCCTTGCCGCAGTACTCGCACACGAACGGCTTGTAGCCCTGGTGGATGCGCATGTGCGTGTTGAGCGTCGACGAGCGGTTGAACGCCTTCTGACAGGTGGCGCACTTGTGCGGTTTCTCCGCCGTGTGGATGATCTTGTGGCGACAAAGCGTGCTCGCCTGACGGAAGCCCTTGCCGCACACCTTGCACACGAACGGCCGCGCGCCCGTGTGCACGGGCATGTGTCGGGTTAGGTTGTAGTGCGCGTTGAAGATCTTCCCGCACTCCGGACACGTGAACGTCTTCGCCGGCTTCACTGCGGGCGATTTCCGCGTCGCGTCGACGGCGCTGGAGCGACGCGGTGCGGCATCTCGCGGGGAGACGGTAACGACAGCGTCGTCGACGCCGACATCGATGAATTTGTCGTCGAGTCGCCGACGCTTATGCGTCGACGCCGACAAGTCCAGCGTCGCGTCGCCCTCGGATTCCGTCGAGTCGACGTCATCGTTGGGGCCGGCGGCGATCGTGAGACACCTGGCGGGCGATACGAGCGTTCCCGCGTCATGGCGCTTCCCGTGTCCGTAGAACTGCGCCATCTTCAGGGGGTCGACGTAGTTACGTCCGTAGCTGTCAGCTGCTGCCGCCGCGCACATGTTTAGGTAGTTCCGACAGCCGAGTTCCGACTGGTACGTGAAAGGTGGAAACAGCGGACCGGGGTAGGTCGTGCCCATGCAGAACGCCGGGTGCACGTACGGACCCTGTTTCGTCATGGTCAGCAGGCGCCTGGTGGAATTCCGGCAGTGGTCCGCGCGCTGCTTCTGTTGCTGCTGCAGCTCCGTCAGCAGCCCGAGGTGAAAGCACTGCGCGGCGGCGGCCGCGGCCACCGTCGCGTGCGTTGCTATGGGCAACACCGGAAGTCGTCGCGGCGACACTTCCGGTGAGCTCGGAGGCGTGCGTCGCTTGCCGCTGTCAGAGTCCGTGCCGATGATGCGTGCGATAGAGAAGGCGAGCTCAGTGCGGCCGCCCGTCGACGTCTTCCCGGCGTCCTTCGACGACGTCTGGGGGCGGAGAGACGCGGCAGACAGGCGGGAAGGCAACATGGCCGACGCGTCCGGTCGCTCTTCCACGGTACAGTTCATGGTGGCGGCAAAACAACCTGGAACGCTGAAAACCATAAGAGCATTCGGTCATATAGCAGATTTTCCAAACAGTGAACGTAGTTTGTTGTTGATTTTCTAGTTGTTGGTAATGATGATAATAATAATAGTGATAATAATAATAAAATCATTAAGGTAAATAATATAAATAATGTAAATAATAAAAAAAATTAATATATATATATATATATATATATATATATATATATATATATATATATATATATATATATATATATATATATAATATAAATAATATAAATAATATAAATAATATAAATAATATAAATAATATAAATAATATAAATAATATAAATAATATAAATAATATAAATAATATAAATAATATAAATAATATAAATAATATAAATAATATAAATAATATAAATAATATAAATAATATAAATAATATAAATAATATAAATAATATAAATAATATACACATACATATATTATAATAATTGTATTATTTATATTATTTGTAATAATATTATATATATATATATATATATATATATATATATATATATATATATGCATATATATATCATATTATTATTACAAATAATATAAATAATATAATTATAATAAAAACTAATACATATAATATAAATACTATTAATAATGTTAATAATTATAATAGTGACACTGTTAGTTTCCAATAGACTGTCTGGTCTTAACTGAACACATCACTATTTGTACTCTGAATGTACAGTGTCAAGTATAGAATCATTGCTGATTTATTTGACCTAGGAGGTTTGTTTTGAATAGGTGCTCTTAGTTTTACGTTCTAAGCACATCGTTACCAAAAAAACGTATATTGCATTTCAGCGGTTTACGTTCCAGTGACAATGTTTTTATTGTAAATAGGCAAACTCATACAAATGAGTACAGCGTGAGGTCATTGAGGTCAGTGTGACCTACAGACCAATGCTCTCTTGTTTTCTCCAAATAAAAACAAACAGGCTACATTTAGGTTTAAGTGCTAACAGTATTTCTGCTGTAACAGTATTGTTTATGCTTTCATCGTGAGCAACATTTATATTCATCTGCATGTGGACTACACTTATTAATGATTTAGGGTAATATGACATAGTAAGCGGCCAGTCGTGTATTAACATACCTTGGTTTATAGAAATTAAATATGTTCACGAATATCAACTTTCGTTAATTGTCATGCAATACAAAGATGATGCAGGGGATGAATCATTTGAACTAAATTAATGATTCATCCCCTGCATCATCTATACAGTATAGATTGTAGTCCCAGTAGTCAAGTTACTATACTTGGACACCTGGTTTGTTTCAAAACATTGTGTTTTTCTGTCAAAATTGAACTACTTTATATTAATAGAATAATTTAGTATATATTCCAGGTGTTACGATAGCAAACTCTCTCTCTCTCTCTCTCTCTCTCTCTCTCTCTCTCTCTCTCTCTCTCTCTCTCTCTATATATATATATATATATATATATATATATATATAAATTCTCTAAAAAAAAATTTACAGTGCAACAACTTGATATCATTCGATTTAAAACAATATAATTTAACATTTTTCCGATTTAACCGTTTTCTGATTTTTATGGTATATATATATATATATATATATATATATATATATATATATATATATATATATATATATATATATATATATATATATATATATATATTTCACTTTTTATTAGTCTATTTCAACTTATTCATATTACTCATTATGAATTAACGTGTTATGATGTTTACGGCATGAATTCTAAAAAAATCAACAATTAATATTTTTGCAAAATTTAATCTGTCATAACACTTCCGGCAATGCTCTTCCTCCTAACGAGCAGGCAGTCAACGATGTGAATAGTATTAACAAAACGATAGTGAGAATATTTTAATAATAATGACGACCATACTGTAGACGACAATGATGATGATAATAATAATCACAAATATAATATGATTACAAACAAATAATAAATAATGCTTATACAGAGGTTATGTTGTTATGATTCATCGTTGTTACAGACACTAGTCACGGGGGGACTGAATGGTACACATCGTATGTGTTGCTTATGTCCTAGTTGTCTGTCATGTCTCACGGCGTCTGTTGTCAGTTGATTTTTGTTGGCTTCTCATCTAATTTATTTGAGTTATTTGAGTTTTTATTTTACGCGTGTGCTATAACTGTGTTCGATCAATGCTATTTGTGTCCAGTGTATTGGTAGTTTTATTACCTGCAAGCGTCCTCCTTAAAAACGAGAAGCTACAGCGAAGACGCTATTATTGGTGCAACACTAAAACCTGTAAATTACAATGAAACAGGTGTTTTGGAAGAACATCGTGCTTGAAAATAAGATCGTATAAAATAATTATATATCACCAGTCACATTGCGGAGAACTCTATAAATAACTTTATTTTGCGACAACGATATATTAACATCCAAACATAGTGGTGTCTTACACGCATGGTAAAATGACAATTATCGTTTTGATGAAATGACTACGCAGTAATTCCTATGTTTTGCAATATACACGTTGTCCCAAAACATTGACACACGTAAACAAAGTGTTGCACTGTTACGCGTTGAAATCTTAGCCGTGACAGACAAATTGTCTGTGTGTATTCATTCATCTTTATAATTTCATTACCAGTAACGGAAACAAAATGTTCTTTTTGTGTGTGAATTACCTGGCCGTTAGACGACAGCATGCTAAATTCCACGTACTTACATTTTCTGGTAAAATAGCCTTATGCAATCAGTTATTGTATGTCGCTAGGGTTCTTATCTTGCACGAATGCGCGTTTGATACGTCTGAATAATCTACTTTGTCGCCGCGCCGTTCAATCATAAACCCGCAGTGTCGTCGAATAATGATGTTAAATTTAAAGCGATTATGCCAGTGTGATTAACCGGGGTTTCATGCGTCTACAATCTGCTACGTGTTCCGCGAGGCTGGTCGAGACAGTAAAGTAAACAAGTTCAACAGCGGTGCATTGTTACCGTGTGTGGTTAAATAAACGCAACAGCATTACTAACATCAAAACTGTTATTCTAGATGCCGGATCCGAATCACGCACGAATTCCCGTGTGTGTGTACTTGATGTCTGAAGACACGTTCGTGACAATTTTATTAACTATATGTCAGTTTACATAAGTTAGTGTTAATTTCTCGCGGTTTCACCCTTGATATTTTCAAGTTATAATAAGAGATTTCTTACCTGTTTTGTGTAATATGTCAAGCTGTTTCTAATCGAGTCGTGATCAACGGCTCCGCTTCACTGACAACTTGGTTATGAACCACGTCTGGGTGTCGCCGTGCCTTCTCGCTTCCGTTTTCTAAGTCTCCTAAGATGGAATAAAAGGCACAACCTTCCCAGTCGGCTACCAGCGCAAAACGCACATCGCCTGCATATGGACAACTCTTGGGAGGGTGTCAGCCCAGTTCTGTCGTCCAAGTTGACAACGTTTACTGACACGGTCCAGCAAAAATAAACACCTCAATGTGGTCGCGCAAGCGAGGCGCCCTGATTGGCTATCCGATCCCGTCGGATGGAGCGCGGCGTCCAATCAGCGGCGACGCGGTCGCACTGATTGACGGGCGCTGTCACAGCGGGAGATGGTCGCCGCGCTAAAATCCGCTACGTTGTCGCAGCAACACGGCTGTTGACAGGCGGCCAGAGTCGGAACAAATTACTCGCAATTTAACGCGCGTCTCACAATGCTAAGTCGACCGCGCCACACTTGTCTGAGCATTTCTATTCGCGTTTAATACACTCGCCGCTCGCCACAATGTCGTCGGTAATAAGTGGTAGCAACGGCGGCGCACGAGTGCGTGGCAGCCGCTGGGCCTTTATGCTGTCTACGGAACCGGCGCACACAGCACTGGGACGGCGCTGACTAGCGCTGAAGTACTTGAATCTTATGCGAAATGGTCAAATGTCTAGTTTCTCGAGAGTTTTCACATTGCATATAGCAAGCTATTGTGTAGCTGAGCGACAATAAAATTAATGGTGTTCCCGATATCATTACGATATACATTTTTAGATGGCTTGTGGTTACATTAGCTGTGGCCGTGTTCACCGGCGCATTAGTTTCTGAAGGTTTTTCGCGTTGTTTAATGTGTAGCCTATATTTATGTAACGTGTCAGAGAATCATTTATCATTTAACATTTAACACACTTGCCTGCCTACGCTAATATCGGTGATGCTTTCAGCAATCTGAACGCAACAGTTGACCGATCTCGCGTAAACGTGAATCACGCGTGGAGCGTTTTCTCCTATTCCGATAGAGTGTAACAGAAATTGGACCAAAATATTTAAATGTTAATTAATGTTCATATAAATATTTAAAATGTACACATATTTTAACGTAGACACAGAATATGCTAGCAATGAATATATATATATATATATATATATATATATATATATATATATATATATATATATATATATATATACGATGTATATTGCTTAGTGTACTTACATTTGTTGTTGTAATGTTCTAAAATCAAATAAAACTGTCAAAATATAACTACGAATTGTATAGCAATATATATATATATATATATATATATATATATATATATATATGTATATATACCTATATATATGTATATATACATATATATATATATATATATATATATATATATATATATATATATATATATTGACATACAATTTGTAGTTATATTTTGACAGTTTTATATATGTATATATGACCACGACACAAATTAAATATGTTGTGGTTAATAGTACAAAATATTATTTGTATTTCGTATATTATGTGGTTTTGCTAAACAAAATGAAACCATCACACAGTATAAACGGGATCGCCCATAGAAATAAAACATTTTGTAATATAATATTAGTTGTTATAATGTGTCTATCGTAAATATGCTACTATATAATTATCATTAAACGTATCCCACAA
>CBDHHR010000659.1:15000-23756 GCA_965263245.1 Metamycoplasmataceae bacterium
TTCTTTATAGGCGCTAAATCCAAAACAGACCCGTGGAAATAACCCCAAAAACGTAAACGCGTTGGTGAATCTATCTAGAGGCCGGAAGCTTCTTGCATGGGACATTATTTGAGCGACACAGCGGGCGCAGTGCGACAGGGTGACAGTGTTCCCTTGTAATTACGTCGATCGGCGTAAGATGACGGGGCTGTGAGGTTATGTGACGGTGACAGCAGAAAGAAAGACGAACACTTCTCGCGCGGCACTTGGGGGCCGACCGTGGAGGGGGATAAAGGCCAGCGACCCTCGCCCCGGAAGACTTCACCGCGTGGGGCTTGTATACAAAGACGAGGAGAAACGTCGACGATTTAAAGGACAAGTCTCACCGCTGCGCGCTGCAGAAAACGACAGCGCCGACTGCCATGTAATTAGGGCCTATCAGAATCAATTAGAAACAACGTTAGCTCGAGTGATCAGCGCGGAATAAACCGGCCAGATCCTTGTGAACAGTGCGTGCGTGCGGGCGAAGAGAAACAATGGTCTTGATGACGATGTTTTGTTCTTGCACAATACAATACTGGTGCAAGGAGGTTTTCGCGCCATTGCGAATATGTCATTATTTGGTAGATTTTTAAATGGATTGTTTAATATTGTAAGTTTTATTTGCAGCAATTAGCAAAGCATTTAAACGAACTGTACTATTCATCACGTGTTTGCCAATAAATCTTGAATATTTACACGTCAGTTTTATTTTATTTTTACTTCACATCTTCACACCTATTTTAAATGATGTATACTACTTTTTAAAATAATTAACTGTTCTCTATTTCATAGTTGCTAGCTTAAATCCATATGAAGTATACATTAACATACTCCAGTTTGCGAATATGTCTTCTTTTTAAATGCTTTTCCAATTCAACAGTTTATATATTCGAATGTGGTCGGTTATAATGCCGGCTACATACGTCCGTGTTTGTTCGTTATAATGCCGGTTACATACGTCCGTGTTTGTTCGTTATAATGCCGGTTACATACGTCCGTGTTTGTTCGTTATAATGCCGGTTACATACGTCCGTGTTTGTTCGTTATAATCCGGGTTACATACGTCCGTGTTTGTTCGTTATAATGCCGGTTACATACGTCCGTGTTTGTTCGTTATAATGCCGGTTGCATACGTCTCTGTTTGTTCGTTATAATGCCGGTTACATACGTCCGTGTTTGTTCGTTATAATGCCGGTTACATACGTCCGTGTTTGTTCGTTATAATGCCGGTTGCAAACGTCTCTGTTTGTTCGTTACAATGCCGGGTTTACGCTAAATACGAACTATTACGTGGTCTTTTTGTGTCAATTAAGGCAGTCCAAATATAAGTTGTAACTTTCTTAAACGAACTTAATAGGTGTTTTTGATTAAGTATTGGTGTATGTCCAATTCACACACACACACACACACACACACACACACACACACACGCACGCACGCACGCACGCACGCACGCAAGCACGCACACACACACACACAATAAAAAAAACCTGTATATGTATTTTAATAACAATATGTTATGAAGCGCCATAACAATTATGGATGTGGTGCTATACGAAAAAAAGTATATTATTATTATTAATTATCCTTAATATAAATAGGCGAGTGTTCAGGAAAATACACATTGGTTTGCTGCAAATGATACTAATTGTATATGCTTGATATATGTTGTTTATTTCTCAGTCGTCATGTCACAGATTGATATTTATTCTTCCAGGAAATACTGCTGTTACATTATGCTATGTTAGATGTAGGTGAAAAGGAAAATGCATAATTATTTTTACGTTTGCAATACCCACATTCCAGAATCGCTAAGACTTTTAAAGTAACATCGAAGGACGGGTCGCCGTTTTAATTCAGGTCTCGTAAAATCATGTTTTTATATTGCGACGATAGCCCTTATCGTGGACGTGAAAGGTATATTTTACGCAACTCAAAAAGCATCGCTGTGGACAACATTGATACGATGTCAACAGGGTATTGTGCGAATTGTAGCTCTAACAATATTAACCCATGGCAGTTACAAAGACTAAAGAAGATGCGTCTGTTTTTGACATTTTTCGCAACCCGCGATTTTAAAGGCGGATTTAAACAGTTGTAACAGCTGGCCTGGTCTGCCAGCCATGTACACAGTTCGCACCCCCCACGAGGGTGAAAACGACCCCACATGTTGCGCCCTCCCCGCGCGAAGCCCAGACCCCACGTTTCCCCTTATTCGCGGGGCGGGGTTTGCGGGGCGCTAAAACCGCTTGCACTTTTGATCGCTTTGTCGCCAGTTTTAACGGCCGCTAAAGCGGCTAATTACTACCAGTGTAAACGGACAACAGCGCGCGCACACATAAAGATATAATGAGGCGCGCGGTCGACGGGGTTTGATGTGTCAGCGGCGCGTCCGTAGTGATGGAAGGTACGGTGGTGTCGTCGACTAGATAACACAACATTAAAGCTCGTGTACAACAGGTGCGGCCCATGCCGCGTCGAATATGAATATTGAGTTAGGCACAGCTGATGTTTATTTACAATAAGTGTCTAGCTCCGTCCTAAGAACAGTAGATATCATGACCGTAATAATGGATTGTTCAGAGTAGGCCTTGGATCAATAATTTATCATCGTGTGGTTGTACCGTAATTAGTGTAGGTTTTATACAGTGGCGTTATTCACTTGACGTTCAAAACTATTATTTAGATATATACGCGGACCGCTGTGGCGAGATGGCTGATGCATTGGACTCTCCATTGAGGGGAACCTTGCTCGAATCATGGCTTAGATCTTACTGTTAAAATGTGTCTTTTACAGTTTAATTTGTCATCATTCGGTACACCTAAAATATGCCTGCTGTTGCTCTAACCCACCGTTTATCATCCGGTCAAGTTCATTTAAGTCTCTATCACAATATAATAGGTTTGTATAAATCGGTTAATAAAATATATACCGTTTAGATTACCACACATTTAGTATTTCTAAATAACAATTGTTAAAACTTACACTTTGCTTTATATGTTCAAAATACAACACCACGCGCACACACACACACACACACACACACACACACACACACACACACACACACACACACACACACACACACACACACACACACACACACACACACACACACACACACACACACACACACACACACACACACACACACACACACACACACACACACACACACACACACACACACACACACACACACACACACACACACACATATATATATATATATATATACATATATATATATATATATATATATATATATATATATATATATATATATATATATATATATATATACTCACACAGACACAGAAGCACGCACGCACGCACGCACGCACGCACAAAACACACACACACACACCCAAACACACACACACACACACACACACACACACACACACACACACACACACACACACACACACACACACACACACACACATTTTAACGAATAAATCCTGCTTAGCATATCGACTTAAAACGATTGTTGCATAATCTATTTAGATACGATATCCGTGTTGAGTTAGCTAATATCCAAAACATTTTGCAATATCGGTTTGGGTCTTAATATACACTGCATTTATATATTTGCTTTTTACCGTTTAATTTTATCGTTTACCCTGTTCTAGTATCTAATTCCGTGCCGTGGATCTATACATCGATGAGGGTTCTGTAGGTACAGTATTATTATATCACTGACATTCCATATTGTTTAATATCAGGTGACTCCTCTTTTATTGTATTTATCGGTCTTCTCATAATTTTCATTTTTAATGCAAACGAAGTAATACTTTTATTCTATTTCTGAGTATAACATAATTGAGAAACACCCACTCCAATCCTATTCTGTTTCATCCTCCTAACCTGCCTTGGAGCACCGCAGCGTTTCTCCGCTATGGTTTCACTTGTCTCTCAATGATCTGGCATTCCGTCGTCGAGTTTGTTCAAACGAATCCACCGCTGTATTCCTATATATCAACAGTGAGTGTGTGATGAAATAATAGTAAAAACAAAAATGATTACGATTTGTTTAACTTCTAAGCCCTTACCAAAACCTTCTAAACCCGTCCGACAAAAGAAACTACAACTTGCACTGAATGTAGTAATGGTTGCGGTTTTTTGTATAATGACAATTCATCAAATGTTCTTAATTTTCTGATTTCAAAGGAAATGAATTAGCAATGTTGTTTTAATGTTTATTAGTGTAGTAAATTTACCATCACGAATTGAATAAAATGTGAATTTGACAGTCATATAAATCACCCACTGAAAAACATAATATTTCACTATCAAAGATGACGATTTATTGAGATGACTTTAACCGAAGCAAAGTGGTCTCTTAAACTCTCGTAAAACGGTCGTAAAACTAACGTACTGCTATTCAACGTCAAATCGAGTGTTCCCGAAATTTTCATGCTGTGAACTACCTAGACAAAACCCCCTCTCTATAAATAATGTTACCAGCTGATATGTTATGGAAGCGAATCAATTCAGTACACAACAGTGAATGGTAGCGTGGAATTCCAACTTTGAGTTTTATTTGTTCAAACATCTCCGTTGTAAAAAAAATTAAACAGAAAACCAAAATAGGCCTAGACACCGGACACTGAAAGTTGTGTTTAGCCATTTGACAACGGGCGACACATTACCGTGCGCCGCCTACTAACTATAGTATCACCACAGTTCCTGGAAGAAGACCTCTCGCCGTGCAGCGCCAGGAATAGTCAGATTCTCAGTCTAATTACGTTCTTGTCGCCGCTGTTCCGTTGTCCGGTGCCAGTGTTGTCTGTTCCGTCGACTGCGCGGGAGGGCTCGGTCGCCCTTGCGCCGTTCAATCGGCCATCTCGACATTCGGAGCGGTATCTCCTTACCGAGTGTTGACCCACACGGGATCGGCATGATTAGGGTGATTATAAAGCGTATGTACTTCAGCCACAACATGTTATTCAGCTGTGTCCAGCGTTGATCAATCGGCCGATACGGCTGGTTTCTAAGGCGCGCTCAGGAACGACGACAAATTACGACTAATTATAGGCCGGCGTTTCCCGAGCGGCACTTTCCGAAAGCCATTAGCTTCCGTTCCGCGAGTGTCGTCCGTTTTCACAGGCGCGTCTTCGCTGCATGAGCCGTTAGGTCGTGTTTACTTGTTTCGTAGCAATTGGTTTGTGGAACCAGTAGCAGAACTGAAGGCAAAGTATACTACTATGCTACTACTAACTAGCACCTTTCCATTGCATAATAGAAAAATCACTTTCCGCTATCATCACGGGAATTATGTGTTCCTCAAAATTGGCAATGTTTCGTCACATTGTGCCTCTCTAGTGACGATAGTTTGGTCAATTACACCATTCCAGCAAGACCTATTCAACGGGAAGTCTTAGGTAAAAAAAGTGTACTGACAAACTGTACTATTTTAATGATATTCAGGTTGGATTACGTTGGTCGTGTGGATTTATATTTTAATCAATATAATGCTAAAGACAATAAACACCTGTAATACCATGCAAGCGTTTAGTTAACCGGAAATTCAACACCGGTATGTATAACTATATACACCTAGTTGTTTAAATGTATGATGGGCGTTAATATCTCAACGTATTAACACCATAATTTTAACAGTAGAGACATCATATATATATATATATATATATATATATATATATATATATATATATATATATATATATATATATATATATATAGTCTACATTGTAAAAATTATGTTGTTAAGACGTTGAGATATTAACGCGTATCATATACTACACACACACATATATATATATATATATATATATATATATATATATATATATATATATATATATATATATATATATATATATAACTATAATCGAGTTTGCGTATGCATAAATAAACTCTTATCTCTATCTTTCTCTTCCTCAATGGTTTACATACCGGGTGTCAAACTCAAGGATTCATCTACGATCCCAACTTTTTTGGGAAACTTGGTTCGAATTACCCGATATTTTACTATCAAAGGTGTAAACGGTAATTATGTAGTGAGACATTCGTCGTGCGCGAGCTGTGATCCTCGCTAATACTTACGTCACGAAGTCTGCCCGAACACAACGGGAAACTGTTTTCTTCTACGTGCATTTGCGTATACTCCGGGGAACCGGGTCACCAAGCGTAATTCTTCACAAACGTAACCATGGAATGTTAACATTCTGAGTGTGCTGCAAGTGTGAAGCATGCTCATCCCCGTACTCAAACAAACGAGGAGAAATTATTCGATTTCGTTGGCGAAGTTCGTCGTTTTTGTGAAGAACGCAGGCCGATATATACGTAGTCAATCCATTTGTAAAGTAGTTTGCGAATTAGTCTTTGTTATGTTTCAAATTGAAGTGAATGTTTATTAAATCCCGCTGCAAAGACTGCGAAGCATTGTTGTGAAGGCTAATTCATTTATTTTGGTTGCAGCATTTCGGAACCGTTATTTTACTGCGACATAATTTCACCATCAACTGCCGAGCGCTTGACACAAAAGTTTTCCCAAAAGTGGTTTGTCTTGACGATTAGTAAATTACACATATCATAACAATATATGTGCATTCACAAGTACGTGAAACATTTATTTGGGCCTATACAGTTTTACCGTCAACACAGCCACAACTCGTTATTGCCTGAAACTATAAAAAAATGTTTTGTAATACCTTTTTTAAACAACTGAGTGTAACGAAATGTGTACTTATAATATATAGGTATATTATCTGCTTTGTTTTATTGCTTTTAATATAAATAATAATAATTTACTGAAACCATTAGATTATGTAAAGTTGTTATCATAATTTGTAATCATCCCCACCTCGTTGCGTTTAACAGGATATTCTAAATTTAACAACGTAAATTTATATAAAATAGTTTTTCAAAAAACATAAATTAAAAAACCCATAAAATACATTCTTCCATATGGTATTTATAGTATATATAATAAACTGCTGGTTTAATCACATTTGTCTAACATTTTGTAGGCGTGCAATATTGTCGTGGTTTGTATAAGTGTAATAACTTAACAATGTTAACGCTCCAGTTAGCTGTAAAACGATGCTGTATTGTGTATATGTATTACGAAACAAACGGTTACGTGAAATTAGCGTAGGCACCTGGTTCACGAATATTTCACGACAATATTATTTCAACAAGATTATTTCAGACGTGTCACGTGAAACATCCCTCGACTGGGTCTATCTATCCAGCCTACGTAACTTTGTCATCCATAGCTCAGCGTCATCGTCACAAGTGATAGGAATATCTTTTAACAACATCGTTTCAGTTAAGACATGTTGTAAGCATCCAACGACAACCTCTCTCGCCGGGAAACCGTGTATTTAACAAGATCTTGTTAAATCTTATTAAATCTAGACGCTGCATGTGAACATCCATCAGTATCATTGCTCTAATAGAGGACATGTTGTACATGTTATATCAGTTAAAGCGTGCAGGGATTACACAGAAAGATCTGGTCAGTGTATATGTTAGTGTGGTGAGACCAGTTCTAGAATATGCATGTCCTGTATGGCACACAAACTTGCCGCAATATTTGTCTGACAATATTGAAGTTATACAAAAAGGGCATTAAAATGTATTTTTCCTGGAGTGGGTTACGCGGAGATACTTAGACGTGTTAACCTGGATACGTTGAATGTAAGACGGGACAGCATTTGTCAAACATATTTTGATAAAATTAAAGTCGGCACACACAGATTAAATTATCTGCTGCTTGACAAAAGACATACCGAATATAATATTAGACAACAAAATGTGTACCCGTTACCAGTTACTAGAACGAATAGATTCCGTAAATTCTTTATACAGTGGGCTTTATACAACTGTCAATCCAACTCGGTTGAGTTGCTAATAAAACTTGTGTTATTATTATTAAACGTAGCTTTTTGCAATATTGTGCACACCCGTCTAGAATAACTCTCCAGCCTAGAAATCGGGTACAGTTGTTATGAACATCTTTGCCCTAACAGAAGACACGCGGATGTTGTGAACATCCCCCGACATCATGGCTCTAACAGAAGACACGCGGATGTTGTGAACATCCCCGACATCTTTGCCCTAACAGAAGACACGCGGATGTTGTGAACATCCCCGACATCATTGCTCTAACAGAAGACACGCGGATGTTGTGAACTTCCCCGACATCATTGCTCTAACAGAAGACACGCGGATGTTGTGAACATCCCCCGACATCATTGCTCTAACAGAAGACACGCGGATGTTGTGAACATCAGCCGACATCATTGCTCTAACAGAAGACACGCGGATGTTGTGAACATCCCCCGACATCATTGCTCTAGCAGAAGACACGCGGATGTTGTGAACATCACCCGACATCATTGCTCTAACAGAAGACACGCGGATGTTGTGAACATCACCCGACATCATTGCTCTAACAGAAGACACGCGGATGTTGTGAACATCTCCCGACATCATTGCTCTAACAGAAGACACGCGGATGTTGTGAACATCACCCGACATCATTGCTCTAACAGAAGACACACGGATGTTGTGAACATCCCCCGACATCATTGCTCTAACAGAAGACACGCGGATGTTGTGAACATCACCCGACATCATTGCTCTAACAGAAGACACGCGGATGTTGTGAACATCAGCCGACATCATTGCTCTAACAGAAGACACGCGGATGTTGTGAACATCCCCCGACTTCATTGCTCTAACAGAAGACATGCGGATG